>PAZY01000035.1 GCA_002715765.1 Rhodobiaceae bacterium
CTGACCACCTTCACCGGGCTTTGCACCCTGGGCCATCTTAATCTGGATCATGTCAGAGTTAGCGAGATATTCCGCCGTGACGCCAAAGCGACCGGACGCAACCTGCTTGATGGCGGAGCGCATGCTGTCGCCATTTGGCATAGGCACGAAACGGTCAGGCTCTTCGCCGCCTTCGCCCGTGTTCGACTTGCCGCCGATCCTGTTCATGGCGATGGCCAGCGTCGTGTGGGCTTCGCGACTGATGGAGCCGAAAGACATTGCGCCGGTGGAGAAGCGTTTCACGATTTCCTTGGCGTCTTCCACTTCATCAAGCGGCACCGGCTTGCGACCGGATTGTTCAGCCGTTTTGATGTCGAACAGGCCGCGAATGGTGAGCAGTTCTTCGTTCTGTTCGTTCACAGCTTTGGCAAAGGATCGATAATCCTCACGCGAATTGCCGCGAACCGCATGTTGCAGATCGCGAATGCTGGTTGGCGTCCAGACATGGCCCTCGCCGCGCATGCGGAAAGCGTACTCTCCGCCGACCGAAAGCGAGTGACGCAGGACCGGGTCGTCGCCATAAGCTTCTGTATGACGGCGAACCGTTTCCTCNGCGATTTCGCCAAGGCCCACACCTTCGATCGTTGTCGAAGTGCCGGTGAAATAGGAGGCGATGAAGGCAGAGTTCAGGCCAACGGCGTCGAAAATCTGCGCGCCGCAATAGGACTGGTAAGTCGAAATGCCCATCTTGGACATGACCTTCAACAGACCTTTGTCGANTGCCTTGATGTAGCGATNTGTAATCTCGTCGTCGCTCAAGTCTTCGTCTGTGCGGTGTTTTGCATGAACGAGTGTTTCGAAAGCGAGATAAGGGTTGATTGCTTCTGCGCCGAAACCTGCAAGACATGCGAAATGATGNACTTCGCGAGCTTCACCTGTTTCAACTACAAGACCAACAGCCGTACGAAGTTCCTTGCGGATCAGGTGATGGTGGACGGNTGCCGTTGCCAGCAGGGCGGGAATTGCGATCCGGTCAGCGGAAATAGCGCGGTCCGACAGGATGATGATGTTGTCCCCGTCGCGCACTTCCTTCTCCGCTGCTTCACAGAGGCTTTTGAGCGCGGCTTCCATTCCTTCTGCGCCTGCTTTGGCGTCANAGGTAATGTCGAGCGTTGCGGCGCGGAAATTATTGTCCTTGACCTCGCCGATCGCGCGGATTTTCTCCANATCCTCATTGGTCAGGATTGGCTGACGCACTTCAAGGCGCTTCTGATCACCGGCGGCGTGCAGGTTGAGCAGATTTGGGCGCGGGCCGATGAGAGAGACGAGTGACATCACCGTTTCCTCGCGGATCGGGTCAATCGGCGGGTTCGTCACCTGCGCAAAGAGCTGCTGGAAATAGCTGTAGAGATTTTTGGATTTTGACGAAAGGGCGGACACNGGTGTGTCTGTGCCCATGGAGCCAATGCCTTCCTGCCCTGTCTCTGCCATTGGTGCGAGCAGGGTATTGATGTCTTCCTGGCTGTAGCCAAAAGCCTGCTGGGCGTCGAGCAGATCCGCGTCGGCGCGGGCTTCAGGNGTTTTGGCGACAGCGGGCAGCTCATCAAGGATGATCTGGCCACGGTCGAGCCATTCCTGATAGGGATGCGACNTGGCNAGGTCTGCTTTCAGCTCTTCGTCATCGATGATGCGTCCTTTTTCCAGATCGATAAGGAGCATCTTGCCTGGCTGAAGGCGCCACTTGCGNGTCACTTTGCTTTCTTCCGGAGGAAGAACGCCCATTTCGGAAGCCATCATCACNTCACCTTCGTCGGTGACGTAGTAGCGGGCAGGGCGGAGGCCGTTACGGTCCAGTGTCGCACCGATCTGGCGACCGTCCGTGAAGGCGACGGCTGCGGGGCCNTCCCAAGGTTCCATCAGGGCTGCGTGATATTCATAGAAAGCGCGACGGTCCTGATCCATCAGCGGATTGCCGGCCCAGGCTTCCGGGATCAGCATCATCATCGCATGAGAGAGCGAATAGCCGGACTGCACCAGCAGTTCGAGCGCGTTGTCGAAGCTTGCGGTATCGGACTGGCCTTCCGGGATTACTGGATAGATTTTTTTCAGATCGTCGCCCAGAAGCTCAGATGCCATCGAGCCCTGNCGGGCAAACATCCAGTTTTCGTTGCCGCGCTTTGTGTTGATCTCGCCATTGTGGCAGATCAGGCGGAACGGATGAGCCAGGCTCCAGGTCGGAAAAGTATTGGTTGAAAAACGCTGATGCACCAAGGCTAGCGCTGACACCATGTCCGGGTCGCTCAAGTCCTTATAATAGAGTCCAACCTGTGCGGCGAGGAGCATGCCTTTGTAGGTGATTGTCCGCGAGGAGAAAGAAGGGATGTAGAAATAGCTGGCAGCCTCTTCGTCCTCCATAGAGGAAACGCCGAGTTCGATGCGCTTGCGGACAACATAAAGTTTGCGTTCAAACGCGTCCTGATCACCGGTTTTTTCTCCCTTTTTGACAAAAACCTGTGCGTGATGCGGTTCTGTCGGCAAGACGGAGTAGCCAAGATCAGAATTATCGACGGGGACATCGCGCCAACCCAACAATGTCAGGCCTTCTGCTGCGATCATGTCTTCCGTTAGTTGGATGATTTCCTGCCGGCCTTTTTCTTCCTTTGGCAGGAAAAAGAAGCCCACGCCATACTCGCCTTCAGCGGGAAGCTCGAAGCCTTCAGCTTTGGTTGCTTTGCGCATGAATGCATCGGGCATCTGGATCAGAATGCCCGCGCCGTCGCCTGCTTTCGGATCGGCACCAACGGCGCCGCGATGTTCCAAATTCTCAAGTATTTTCAGGCCATTAGCGATCATGTCATGGCTTTTGCGGTTGTGAATATTGGCTACAAAGCCAATGCCGCAGGCGTCATGCTCGTTTTTGGGATCGTAGAGGCCGCGCGCAGAGGGGAGGCCCGCAGGGCGCACGGTTTTCTTCCGTTCGCCAGCTGTCGCCGAAAGGGTCTGTCCGCTTTCCTGGTTCTGCTTCATACGCTTAGCCATCTCTAACCTTCTTTGTCTGATCTTCGCGCTTCGGCTCTTGTGAGCTGTGGGCGGGTTTCGATCGTCAATTCGGCACGTTACCCGCGTCACCACACGCGAAAGCCGTTTGCCGCTGCTCCCGGCTGTTTACGACTTGAGAGCGTTTGTTGCCCCCAGCAGTATCGCAGCCCTTGCGCGCGGCAGTGAGTTGTACACAACGCTCTGCCACGTCTTCATTCGCAGCGCCGCCTCGTCAGCGGACTTTTCTGCTGAATGCCCTTTACTTAAGTACGCCCGGGCCGGGCGCTTACCGCATGCATAGACTGGTGGCCGTAGGCATGCGTCGTCTGGGAAGCCTGTCCCAAAGCTGGGGGATATTGCCAGATAAGGGGAAAAGGGACAAGAGAATAAGTCAGGATAGCTGACCTATAAAATTTCTATTTATATCAATGGCTTAGCTTTTTTTCGGGCGAGGTGCGTCAAAAAAAGCGTGTGGCTTTGCGTATTGTTATCCGTATTTCGGCCCTGCGGAATATCCATTTCTACCCTCTGTTCCCGTCAGATTGGCCGTGAAAGGGGGAATCAGCTGCACAATCCGGCTTCGGGCCGGGTATCACGGTCCAGTGAGGATAGGTGTGATCAGAGACGCGCATTCGTGATTTCCACTTTATCGCGGAAGTTACCATTCTCTGAGGTGCAAGGACGGCATGAGGCTGGCCTGCCGGGGCTCACGATGGAGACCCGAAATGGAACAACCTTTAAGTCCATCTGGAGAGATTAAATGAAAAAGTCTGTTACATCCGCTTTTGTTGTTGCCGGTGCGATGAGCGCGGCGCTTGCCATGGCGACGGCACCTGCGTCCGCGGCAGGCACCGAGGGTATGGAAAAATGCTACGGCGTTGCGCTTGCCGGGCAGAATGACTGTGCGGCTGGGCCAGGCACTTCATGTGCAGGCACATCCACGATCGACTATCAGGGCAATGCCTGGAAGCTGGTCCCTGCCGGTACCTGCACATCTATTGAGACACCGAACGGACACGGTACTCTTGAAGCCATGGAAGGCTGATTTTTGTTGACTGGATGAAAGGAGCCGGGTGCCCCTCCCGGTTGATAGTCCCCATGACCAATCATCCAGTTTTTCAGCCCGACCCGATCCCGGCCGCCGCCGGGGTCGGGTTAAAACCCCAACATTTTGTTGAGGTTCTGGAGCGCAAACCCGCGATTGGCTGGTTTGAAGTTCATCCGGAAAACTATATGGGTGAAGGGGGAAGCCCTCACGCTTACCTTTCCGAGATCCGTGCACACTATCCCTTGTCCTGCCACGGCGTGGGCTTGTCTCTTGGGGGTGTTGGCCCGCTAGATGCTGACCATCTTTCACGCCTACAGAAATTTGTCCGGCGATATGAACCAGGCCTTGTGTCTGAACATCTTGCATGGTCGTCGCATGATGGTGTTTTTCTGAATGACTTGCTCCCGCTCCCGCTGACAGATGAAGCGCTGGAGCTGATGGTTGAGCATGTTGACCAGATGCAGGAAGCCCTGGGACGGCAGGTTCTGGTTGAGAACCCTTCCACTTATCTCACGTTTGACGGGGAGACGATGGATGAGGCGGCTTTTTTGATCGCGCTGGCGCGGCGCACGGGCTGTCAGCTGCTGTTTGATGTGAATAATGTCTATGTATCGGCGCAAAACCACGGGTTTGATGCCACGGTCTATATAGATGCGGTGCCGGGTTCGCTGATTGGCGAGATCCACCTGGCAGGGCATGCGGTTGAAATGGTTGATGGTGTTGAGCTGCGCATCGACGATCACGGTTCGGAGGTCGTGAGTGACGTCTGGCGTCTCTACGAACGGCTTGTGGCGCGGGTCGGCCCCAAACCCAGCCTGATTGAATGGGATACGAACATTCCCGCCTGGTCTGCTCTTTTTGCAGAGGCGCAGAAAGCCGATCTTTTGATGAAGCAGAATGATTTGATCCTGGGGCACAGGCATGGCCACGAGCGGGGTCAGCATGACTAGCTTGCACGCATTTCAGGCCCGTTTCGCTGCGGCCATATATGGAGTGCCCGCAGGCGCAATGGGCACGGCTGACGAGCGAGGGCTGCCGCTGGANAAGCGGATGGATGTTTATCGCAACAATGTNTTTGCGAGCCTTGTGGANGCGCTGGCATCGGCGTTTCCTGTTGTGGAGAAGCTGGTTGGTTNAGATTTTTTCCGCGCGATGGCGCGGGAGTTTCTGCGCGATCACATGCCCCGGTCACGAACATTGATCGGCTTTGGGGAAGAACTGCCGGACTTNCTNGCGCAGTTTCCGCCTGTTGGCACATTGCCATATCTGGCTGATGTCGCGCGGTTGGAGCTTGCNTGGCTTCGGGCCTATCACGCGCCCAATGTAGCCGCGTTGGGACCGGCTGATTTTTCGGCTTTGCCTGAAGATCGTGTGGCGGATCTTTTCCTGANGCTTCATCCCAGTGTGCAATTCCTGTCTTCTGCATATCCGATCTGGTCGATTTGGCAATCACACCAGCGCGGATATGAGGGGCAGAAAATTACACATGTGAGTGAAGCCGTCTTGATATTGCGTCCTGATCTGGTGGTTGAGATCCATCAAACGGATGATGCTGTTTTGCGTTTTGTGAATGTGCTCGCTCAAGGGCGTGCGCTTGGGGAGGCTGTCGAGGCTGGTACGGAGGCAGGGAACGGGGGTTTCGACCTGCCACATGTGCTGAGTCTCTTTCTTCGCGGAGGCGGTTTTTCCAGCCTTCGCCTTCCAGATAAAAGGAATTGATGATGACTGGGATGAACAGGACAGGTGCGTCTACTGGAGGGGCTTTCATGAGCCCTGTGAAGCAGATTAGGGATCTTGTCGTGCTTGGGGTCTTTCTGACAGAGAAGATACCCGCTTTTATTTATGAGCTTGCGATGCGTATTAGCATTGCGCTTGTGTTCTGGCAGTCCGCCCGAACCAAGGTGGAAGGGCTGATTACGGTTAAAGACAGTACCTTTTTTCTGTTTCAGTACGAATATGCGTTNCCACTCATTCCNTTCGAGTGGGCGGCCTATATGGCAACGTATGCGGAGCATATTCTGCCCTTCTTCCTGCTCATTGGTCTGGGCACACGCTTTGCAGCGCTGGGCCTGTTGGTCATGACGCTGGTGATCCAGATTTTTGTATACCCCGGCGCGTGGCCACTCCATCTGTTGTGGGCGGCGATCCTGACCTATCTGGTGGCCAATGGCGGCGGTGTCCTNACGNTTGATCGATGGGTTGAGAAACGCTTTTCCTAGTGTNCGNAANNCATCGTGTGAATGATGCGTTTCCCCCGCTCCGTCTTTTTGGCGGGGCGGGGTTTGTTTATTCTATGTTAAGTGGATGCTTTTAGCATATGGCGGTGATAAATAATCATTGGCCAGGCGTAATCCATGACCAGCAATCCGGCAAATCTCTCTCGTGCAGACCGANTGGCACAGGCNCAGGCCGCTATATTGGAGCTGGCTGGTGACTATAAATCCCAGTTGCAGACAGACGTTGCTGCTCTGAAAGAGATTTGGTCACAGACTGACAAGAATGCCCCGTCGTCTGACCAAGTAGGTGAGATTTTCTCCATTGCACATAATCTCAAAGGACAGGCTGGCTCATTTGGGTATGGTCTGGTGACGGCGATTGCCGCCTCACTTTGCGAGATGACCCGCGATAATCCTGANTGTACAAATTGCGGACAAGCACTCGACAAACATGTGCGGATCCTGGATCAGGTTGTCACCAAAGATATCAAGGGTGATGGTGGAGAAGCTGGTGCGAAAATCGTGGCTCTGCTCAAAACGCTCTGACCGGTTACAGCTACGCGTCCACTCTTCNTATCCTGATCACATTATGCGACCGATTGGTCGTCATCTGATGATAATTCGTTCAGCATGTCGTTGAGGAAGGCGTCTTCATCTTCCGAGATGCCAGATAGGCTTNCATCTGTGGNGCCCCCCATAGCGTCAGAGGTTGATGGCGTTTTGGAAGTCGGGGTGTTCTCGATGCGCGGGGTCATGCGATAGGAACCTTCCTGCGCTTCNATTTCCTGCTGGCATGGTTCCCCTCTCATGACGCGTGCCATTTCGTTGACCAGTGTCTCTATGCTGATGGGTTTTGAGACGAAACCGTTCATTCCNGCCTGGAAGTAGGCATTTCTCGTGTTCACCATGGCGTGNGCCGTGAGCGCGATGATGGGGATATTTGACCAATCCGCATCGGAGCTTCTGATTACCTTGGTTGCAAGGACACCGTCCATCTCCGGCATTTGAATGTCCATGAGAACGAGATCNAATGTTTGCTCCCGCAGGCGCTTTACGGCCTCGATGCCGTTTGATGCGATAACAATATCGTGGCCGAGCCTGTCCATGATTGCGGTNATGAGNCGGACATTGATGTGCTGGTCTTCTGCAACCAGAATTCGCCATTTCTTNCTTGTGTCGATATCGTCGTCTTCGNCTGGTNCCTCAATCTGATGTGGAGGGGTGCCGTCCGTTTTGGCATGAGGTACTTCAAGCGGAATCCAGACNGTGAATGTCGTTCCTTTGCCCAGCGTGCTGTCGACGNAGATGCCACCACCCATCAATGAGGCCAGTTCGCGGCAGATGGCAAGACCGAGGCCTGTTCCACCATGGGTGCGGGAAATGGAGCTGTCAGCCTGGGAAAAACGCTCGAACAGGCGGTTCTTCGCATCTTCCGCAATGCCGATTCCTGTATCGGCAACGTCGCACCGGATCACGTTTTCGCCNCTCGACGGGTCAGGTGTTACGGTGACACGCACCGACCCTTCTTCGGTAAATTTNATGGCGTTGCTGACGAGGTTAAACAATATCTGCCGCAGGCGNGTGGGGTCACCCAGAACAATTTCGGGGACGGCCGGATCAATGTCCACGATCAGATCTAGTGATTTTGATTGNGCATTGAAACGCATNACATCACCCACAGCTTCGACGATGTCGGGCATACGCACGGGCACCATTTCGAGTTGNAGGCCTGTTGCTTCAAGTCGCGAGAGGTCCAGAATATCGTTGAGCAGTACGAGAAGGCTTTCGCCCGACTCTTTGATTGTCGAAGCAAGGTTTCGTTGCTCGACGGTCAACTCATCCGCCAGGAGAAGTTCCGCCATGCCAAGAACACCGTTCATNGGCGTTCTCAGTTCGTGACTGACGGTAGCCAGAAACTCTGATTTGGCCCGGTTTGCCTGTTCGGCTGCTTCTTTGGCATGTGAAAGCTCACCNGCGGAAGACGCCAATTTGGACCGTTCTTTCTCCAGNTCCTGTTTTGCGCCCTGCAGATCCGTGATCCGTTTCTGGAGTTCCCGACGATTGGCTTCCAGTGCGGCTTCGGCTTGTTTGTCCTCCGTGATATCGCGTTCGACCCCTACATAATGTCTCAGGTTGCCCTTCGCATCGAAGTGGGGNCGGATTTCGAGTGACGCCCAAAAACGNGTTCCGTCTTTGCGCATATTGAGAACTTCGGTGTCGATCCCTTTTCCTTGTGCGAGAGCGCTGGTAATCGCTTCGCCGATGGCCGGGTCGCTTTCGGGGGCGCGTAAGAAGTGCCCGGGCTTCAANCCGATTGCTTCGTCGNTTGTATAACCGGTGAGCTTGTTGAAGCTCGAATTGACCCAAAGAATTGTCCCGTTCTTGTTTGTCACAACCACGGAATGATTGGTTGTGTCTGCAACCATTTCAAACCGTTCGTGAATGATGGCATGGTGCCTTAGATCGTCGTCGAGAGTGGTGAGTATGGTCGCTGTTTTGGCCGCGCCGCCGCTCGACAAATCAGGTACTTTTTTTGACANGGCACCGAGTGTTCTTTGCAATTGCGTGAGCGGGCTNTTGATTGTGTGGCGCCACCGGCGGTCTGCGAGAACACTACCCATGGCNGCGCCCACAAAAAGCGCGATGATCGTGCTGCCCAGCCAGATCATGTTACTCAGGTTTGTGAGGCCAAATGCCTCGGCTTCNCCNGTCGCCGCATGGAGATTTGTTGCATGTGCCGTCGTCAACAGGGAGAGACCTGCAAGAAACAGCGCTTTGTTNTTTTTNTTCTTTTTTGCGCGACGCNGCGTTGAGCGCATCTNTATTTCTGTGCGTTTCATGTCTTACTTCACTGTCTTGAATGTGCGAAGGCGCTTTGGGTACGCTCCGCATATCACTGTCACACCCGTGGAGTTTGATCTGACGCAGTGAAATATTCCTTAAAATGACGAAACATCGCTTACACTATTTAGCTTAAATGCGTAGTAACCGAAGGGCTTTCCATGACAATACGTAANCTTGATGCTCTTTTCGATGCCAGGANCGTTGTTCTTGTNGGGGCCAGCACGCGGACGGGTTCGATTGGTGATGTTTTGTTAAGGAACCTGACATCAGGCGGGTTCNGCGGTCGCATNATGGCGGTCAACCCGCGCGCGGACGCGCTGGGTGGCAAGATCGGTACGACGGATTGCTATGCCTCGATTGGGGATTTACCCGAGACGGCTGATCTTGCCGTGATCTCGACACCGCCTGAAACCATTCCTTCCCTTATCGACCAATTGGGGCGCGCGGGTACACGGGCTGCTGTTGTTATTACCGCAGGGTTTGGTGAACTTGGGGAAAGCGGACGNCAGCTACAACAGGATATTCTTGATGCCGCGCAACCCTATCTGTTGCGGGTCGTGGGGCCCAATTGTCTGGGCTTGATGGCGCCCCAGATTGGGCTGAATGCGAGTTTTTGCCATATTGCGCCCCCGGCGGGGGATGTGGCCTTTATTTCGCAATCCGGTGCGGTGGTGACAGGCGTTGTTGACTGGGCAGCGGGGCGNGGTATCGGGTTTTCAAAAGTGGTTTCGCTTGGCGCCATGTCCGACGTGGANTTTGGTGANCTGCTGGACTATTTCGCCAGTGATGTGAGCACGCGTGCGGTCGTTCTCTATGTGGAGTCGGTTACGCACGCGCGCAAATTCATGTCNGCGGCGCGGGCAGTCTCCCGGTTGAAGCCGGTCATTGTGGTCAAGGCAGGGCGCAGCGAGGCGGGGGCACGGGCTGCGGCTTCTCACACGGGAGCGCTGGCNGGNTCTGACGATGTTTATGTCGCAGCNTTTCGACGTGCCGGCATGTTGAGGGCACGCGGGCTGGACGAGCTTTTTGAGGCGGTTGAGGCGCTGCGATCCCCGAAGGGGCGGAAGCTCCAGGGGGAGCGGCTTGGTATTGTCACCAATGGGGGTGGTATTGGTGTTCTGGCGTCGGACTTTCTTCAGGAAACAGGTGGNACGCTTGCATCCCTTGCGGCGTCAACACTTGAACAGCTCGATGCCTGTCTGCCTCGAACCTGGTCACATGGTAATCCCATCGACATTATCGGTGATGCACCCGGATCTCGCTACGAGGATGCGGTCCGGATCGCGCTTGAAGACCCNGGTATAGATGCACTTCTTACGATTAACTGCCCGACGGCTGTCGCGGATAATGTGGAGGCTGCACAGGCAGTGATTTCTGCCACCGGGCAGGGCTCCAAGCCGGTTTTGACATGCTGGCTGGGAGATGGTGCGGCGGCGGATGCGCGGCATGTTTTGAATGATGCGGGATTTCCGACCTTTGAAACGGAAGGCCAGGCCGTGCATGCTTTTTCCTATCTTGTGAGACATCGCCGCAATCAACTCCTCTTGCAGGAGGTGCCGCCGGTTCGGGTGGCGAGCAAGGGCGTTGTAGAGCAGGTTCGTCCTGTGATTACGCAGGCTCTTGAGGAAGGGCGTACCTGGCTTTCGGAAGTTGAGGCCAAGTCCGTTCTCAGTGCTTATGGTATTCCCGTTACCCCGACCGAGATTGTGCAGACTGAAGCACAGGCCGTCGCCGCAGCGGCAAAGTTGCGCTATCCCATCGCGNTGAAAGTGNTCTCAAATGATATTACGCATAAAAGTGATGTGGGGGGTGTCGCCCTTAATCTCCTGAATGATGATGATTTACGGCGCGCCCTGCGCCGNATGANAAGCGCAGTCGAAGTTGCGGCGCCTGATGCGACCATCGAAGGGTTTGTGGTGCAACCGATGGTGCAGAAGGGTGACGGGATTGAACTTATTCTGGGGCTGGCGAGAGATGCTGTTTTCGGGCCTGTTATCTTGTTTGGTCAGGGTGGGACAGCTGTGGAGGTGTTGAACGAC
The DNA here is from genome assembly GCA_002715765.1 of Rhodobiaceae bacterium. Taxonomy (GTDB): domain Bacteria; phylum Pseudomonadota; class Alphaproteobacteria; order Parvibaculales; family Parvibaculaceae; genus Mf105b01. The sequence goes on from PAZY01000035.1 coordinate 11,166, forward strand.
AAAGCGATTGCTCTTCCTCCACTTAACCGCAAACTGGCAGATGATCTGGTGTCACGTACACGGGTCTCCCGCCTTTTGAAAGGGTATCGAAATGTCATGCCCGTGGATGAAGCAGCCCTCTCTGACCTGATTATGGCGGCTGGGGATATTGCGGCTGATTTTCCTGAAATCCTTGAGCTCGACATTAATCCTCTGCTTGCCTCGGAGCAGGGGTTTGTGGCGCTTGATGCGCGGATCAAGGTTGCAGCGGCGGATGTCACGTCGCCGGGCGCTCATTTTTCCATCCGGCCCTATCCACGCCATCTGGAAACGAGTTTGCAAGACAGAGCGGGGCGGTCTTATCCGGTTCGACCTATCCGNCCCAATGATGCGGGGTTGCTGGAAGCCTTTGTTGCGCAGACCGATGCTGATGATCTTCGGTTCCGCTTTCTNTCTGCGTTGAAGCGGTTGCCGGGGGCTCTTGTCGCGCGATTGACGCAAATTGATTACGGCCGGGAAATGGCATTCGTTCTGTTTGATCGCGAGGAGCCCGAAGTGTCAGCCATTCTTGGTGTTGGGCGGCTGAGTATTGATCCTGATGGCCGCCGGGCTGAATATGCTGTCCTGGTGCGCTCTGATTGTCATGGTACGGGGCTGGGGTATGCACTCATGCAGCATGTGATTGCGTATGCGCGCTCCATGCATGTGGCGGAGCTTTTCGGNATTGTGATGAAGGAGAACGCGCCAATGCTGTCCATGTGCGAGGAATTGGGGTTTAAACGCAAGAGCGTTGNGGATGAGCCGAGCCTTTATGAAGTGACCTTGCAGCTGTAATTGCGGGCGCACCCTCGCAGATGCGCCCGTCTGATCAAGATGNGTTTTGTTCGTCAGGTGCTTTTGGTTGCTTTGCCTTCGATGGTTTTCTGAGCCGGAGGGGTGGATGAAATGGCAACCTGTCGTGGCTTCATTGCTTCGGGAATTTCGCGTACGAGATCTACATGAAGNAGGCCGTGCTCAAGGAGTGCTCCCTTTACTTCCACATAGTCGGCCAAGTCGAATTGCCGCTGGAAGTTTCGTGTCGCAATACCACGATGGAGATAGTTTACCTTCTCGTCGGTAGTATTTTCCTGCTTGCCTGTGATGGTCAGTTTGTTTTGCTGGGCTTCGATGGCGATATCGCTTTCACGGAAACCTGCTACGGCCATGGTGATGCGGTAGGACGTGTCGCCTGTGCGTTCGATATTGTAGGGAGGATAGCCGTTCTGCGTGCCATCTGTTGCAGCGGCATCAAGNAGGCTGGCCAGNCGATCGAACCCGACGGTAGAGCGATAAAGCGGAGAGAAATCAAAAGTGCGCATATGTGACATCCTTTCATAAGCGATGTTTGGCTTTCACGGACGTTGCCTGTTNTGCACAAGCGAAGTCCGGCTTTTAAAGCCGTATATGGTGCTGCCGCGGCGATCTGCCGGTCGATAAACACAGGCAGGNTCGTTGCTATCAGCGTGTTTCAGACCCCGAAAATACGGCGGTCGTGTTGTCGTTTTTCTCACAAGGCCCAGTGTCAGGCGCCTTGTGAANATTACATAAGCACCCGATTTTCAGCTTTCAAGAGTNTCTGTGCAGGGTTTTTTGCGGTGGCTGCGAGATCGCATGAAGCTCAGATGAACCGCACTTAAACCATAAATGAACCAGGCNCCCAGACTTGGTTCAGTGCCGTTCTTCTAGGTTCTGATTATCGAATGATCGTGACCCCCAATGATCAGCACTCAGGAGATTGTTCCATGAAAAAATTCCTCGCCGTCAGTTCCGTTGTTTCTTCCTTGACGCTCGCTGCCGTCGCTCCGGCCCAGGCAACGCAGACGCGTAACCTCAATTTTGAGGACATATTGCGTACTCTCATTGTCAATCATATCGAGATTAACAATCGGGGTGCTTACCAGACGCAAAACCGTGCAGGGCGTCAGCAGCAGCGTGGTTGGCGTGATGAGCGTCAGGTTATTCCGATTGGTCAGCTGGCTCGCCAGATCAAACGGGAGACAGGTGGNGATCTAACAAGCATTACCCTGCAGCCAAACGGNCGGTTTTATCGTCTTGAAGGTGTCGGGCGCGGCGGTCGTTTTGTGACGGCTCGTGCGAACGCTCATACCGGTGAGATTTNNAATGTGCAGCAACATCGTCGCGGAGCGGAACCGCTCAATGGGCGTCCTCTCCCGCAAATTCTGCGCGGGCTGCGGGATCAAGGCTATTATGGCTTTGATCGGGTGGTTCAAAACAAGGGTGCTTATGTTGTTCGTGGTTTGAACCGGCGTGGCGATCCTGTCCGTNTTCGGGTCAATGCNCGCAACGGTCGGGTGCTCGCCNTGAATGCTGCNCGCAATTATAATGGTTCCGCTCATCTGAGACAGCGCGTCAGGGCCTTCAACCATTGGCGCCCAACCTTGCAGANCCAGCATTACAGTCATTTCAGCCAGCCTGTTCTGCATGATGATTATTATGCTGTGAATGCACGGGATCGCGGGGGGCGCAATGTGTCGCTGAATATTTGTGCCCGGACCGGGCGCGTGCTTCACACGGCGTACCGCTGATTTCTGACCCGATTTATGAGAAGGGGCTCCGTTCATCAGAACGGGGCTCCTTACGTTTCTACAAGATAGGTGTGGCCGTCCGTTGACGTCTGGATGTTGATGCAGGGCTTTATCTGNAGCCCTTTCATATCGGACGAGGCCCCTGTGCGGATGTTAAATTGGTAGCCGTGCCAGGGNCAGGTGATGATCCCCTCCNNNGACACGTTTTGAGCTTCCAGCGGGGCCAGCATGTGAGGACATTGGGCATGGAATGCGTGCAGTGCGCGACCCACCTCCATAATGCAAACTTTCCTTCCCCCAAAATNCACCGTCTGAGGGAGGCTGGACATCAGTTCAGCTGTGGGGCCCAAATCCAGTTTTACCGCTCTGGCGGATGGTGCGCGTGCGTCGAGTGCAGTTTGCCGTTCCTGCATCATGCGCTCGTCTTCGTCCCATAATTTGGTGTAGAGCGNGGTGAGGTGGGGCCCAAGTTTTTGCGCGCTTTGTTCGTCAATGTGCGGAATATGAAAATCCACCTGAATTGCCGTCATATTGCCTTCTTGTGGTGACAGTGCNGTCCATATCTCCATGCCNGGTAGCCCNCCTTCCAGGGTGCGGGAGACGTATCGGCTGTTTTNCCGGTCGATGACGAGTTCTATCCGTGTTTGTGTTGTTTTGTTTGCCGGTTGCCCTGTGGTCAGTGCGCGCCATCCCCAGTNGCCGGCATCTTCCAGATCAAGCGCAGAGAAGCTGCTCTCGTGAAGATGTGGCAAATGTTCCCAATCCAGTACGTTCTCCCAGACACGCGCGAGGCTGGCGCCGATTGTGCGCTNGTAGCGCGCGGCAAACTGCATGGGCAGATTGTCGGGATTGAAGAGCGTGGCATTTTTCTGGATGGGGCCCATCAGTGGTCCTCGGATTGTCGTGTAAATATCAAGGTCGCATTGTGGTGAGGTAGGGNCCCAATGTCAGTTCACGATTGTTCGATTGCCAGTCCAGCCATTCAATCAGGCGCGGGCGTGTTTCACGCGGGTCGATCAACTCGTGTACGGAGAAACCTTCNGCGCGGGGGAAGGGGGATTGGGANGCGGCGAGACGGTCTTCGATCTCCTTGCGCAATGCCTCCGGATCGTCTGCGGCGGCGATCTGGCGTGCAAAGGCGACAGCGACCCCGCCTTCAACCGGCAATGCNCCNGTTGCCGCAGAGGGCCATGACAGGACAAAACTGTCAGGGGCGAAGTGTGCGGCCCCCGCGACACCAAACACTTTATGCACGATGATGCTTGCCCAGGGGACACGGCTTTGCATNACGGCGGCAATCGCGGATGTTCCATAGCGAATGGTACCNGCTTTTTCTGATGCTGACCCGATCATAAACCCGGGCTCATCCACGAAGGAGAGGACAGGCAGATTGAATGTGTTGCACATGTCGACAAAGCGGCGGAGTTTTTGGGCCGCTTCCGCAGTCATAGCGCCTGCATAATACATGCAATCATTGGCAATGATGCCGACGGGCTCGCCGTTCAGGCGGGCAAGCCCGGTAATGAGCGAGGGNCCGTATTTTTTTGTCATCTCGAAAAACGTGTCACGATCGACGACTGCTTTTACGATNTTCCGCATCTGNAAGGGTTTGCGCCGGTCGCGCGGAACTATGTCGATCAGGCTCTCCTCCATCCGGTCTACCGGATCATCTGTTGGCCGGGCGGGTGGCAATTGCCAGACATTNTCTGGCAGGTAGGAGAGGAATGTGGCAATTTCGTCGAGCGCTGCCTCCTCATCCTTGGCGACATTGTCGATGACACCACTTTTTGCGTGAACATCGGGNCCGCCGAGTTGCTCTTTGGTCAGGTCTTCGTTGAGGGCGCGTTTTACCACCTGGGGCCCTGCAATCAGCACTTGTGCATTTCTGGCCATGACGGTGAAGTGTGAGCCGACGAGCCGGGCNGCGGGCATGCCGGCTACGGGACCAAGGGCAGCGGATGCAACCGGAACGGTCCCGAGTGTTCTGGCAAGGGACAGGAAGCGTGCGCGGGCATAAACGGGATCCCCCAATGGTCTTGTCGGCTTGTTGCCGCCGGCACCCGCGACNGAGCCGCCACCACCTTCGTGCAGGCGGACAAGCGGGAGTTTGTAGTCGAGAGCCAGATCCTCCGCATAGACGCTTTTGCGCAAGCCGGCCGGGTTGGGCGAACCGCCTTTGACGGTGAAATCCTCACCACCGATGATCACGCGGCGATTGCGAATTTTGGCGAACCCCAGGACGTAATTTGCAGGCTGCATATCCTTGAGGCTGCCATCTTCGTTGAATTCGGGGACTCCGGCNCCTTCGCCCAGTTCTTTGAAGGTTTCGTGGTCGGCCAGGCAGGCAATCCGCTCCCGAATGGTGAGACGCCCTTTCTCGTGTTGCTTGCGTATCCCTTCTGGGCCTCCCTGCTGCTTCGCGAGTGTTCGGCGGGNCTTGATTTCGGCGGCTTCTTTTTCCCAGGTCATGCAANTCCCCTCACGCAGTTTTTCGTTATCTCGGTAGCGGTTGATGTTAAACTTAGGAAAGTCAGCCGAAAATTGATAGGCCATGCCGGTTTGAGGCTGGTCAATGNAGCTTCAATAAGAAATGATTGNCATATGACGCAAAAACCCCTTACTCATGCCGACCTTGTGGCGGCGCTTACGGATTTCCTCGCGCGTGAACTGAGCGATGCGCAGCCCATTGGTGCCCGCTTGAAATTTGCCTATCCTGAAGGCGGTGCCATTTACATTGANGGNTCTGGGGATACCAACAGCGTAACGGCAGATGACATGCCTGCTGATTGCACGGTGACCCTGACGGCTGCCGTTCATGCCGCNATGTTGCGGTTTGAGCTCAGCCAGTCAGATGCTTTCCGAAAAGGAAAAATGNGGGTGCATGGCGAANTGGCTGTAGCGTTGCGGTTGGCCCCNTTGCTTTCCCATCCTTTCCGTTTGCCGGAGGAAGCTGCTTGATCGTCCCCGTTGTCAGCGTCGAGGGCGACCCGTTTCCTGCCGGGGGAGAGGCNCAATGGTTGACACGCCCGGACGGGGCAATGCTTCGCGTTATGACCTGGGGTGCTCACTGTGCCAAAGCGCCGTGCCGTGGCACGGTCGTNCTTGCGGGCGGGCGTACAGAGTTCATTGAGAAGNATTTTGAAGTGGTTGACCTTCTGTTGCAGCGCGGGTTTGCCGTGGCGACCTTTGACTGGCGCGGGCAGGGATTGTCGTCGCGCATGTTGGATGATCCACGTAAGGGGCATATCGATGATTTCAAAACCTTCGATGATGATTTTGCGGCATTTCTGAGNGAAATTGTTCAGTCCAGAATGCCGAAACCCTATATTGCGCTCGGGCATTCCATGGGTGGCAATCTCATGTTCAGNGCCGCGCACGATCATGGAAAAGATTTTGCGGGTGTGGTGNTGAGCGCGCCGATGTTGGGTATTCATCTTGGCAGCCCGGTGATGGAGGCGGTTACGCGCACGCTTGTCCGNGTCTTGTGTGCTTTGGGTCTGAAAGACCGATATGCGCCGGGGAGTGGCCCGGCGGCGGCGGATGANGAGCCGTTTGNCGAGAATGTGGTCACGTCAGATCCGGAACGNTATGCGCGACANCAGCGGGTGATTGCGAAGGCGCCGAGTATNGGGCTGGGCGGGCCCACGATTGGNTGGGTGGCAGCTTCGTTCAGCGCGATTGAGGAGATGAGCGCAGCGGCCTATCTGTCCCGGATCACGGTGCCTGTTCTCGCCTTTGAGGCGGGCGCGGACAGGCTTGTGCAGAATGAGGCGGTACGGCGGCTTGTNTCAGCGTTGGCCCATGGACNGTGCATATCCATCCCCGGTTCCCAGCATGAGATACTGATGGAGCAGGAGGAGTTCCGGTTTGCCTTCTGGGATGCGTTCGACCGGTTTGTTGAAACGCTCTTAAGCTCAACTGACAGGCCTGTGGTCTCAGACTTTTGAGAGAATTTCCAATGCTTCTTCGTGTACGCGCCTGTCGCCGGCAGCGATGACGCGGCCACCCATTTGCGGGTCGCCGCCTTGCCAGTCTGTCACGATGCCGCCAGCCCCTTCGATGATCGGTATCAGGGCCTGAATGTCATATGCCTGCAAGCCAGCTTCGACGACGAGGTCTGTCAGCCCGGCCGCGACGAGGCAATAGAAATAGCAATCGGCGCCATAACGGGTGAGACGGGTTTTTGAACGGACTTGTTTGAAGGCAGGCAGTTCCGTCTCTCGATCGAAAATGACGGGATCTGTTGTGCCCATAATAGCTTCGCTCAAGCTGGCGCAGGGGCGGGTCCTGATGGGATGGACCTCGTCATGGCGTATGAGTTTTGCCCCCCCGGGGAAACCCAAATAGCGCTCGCCCAGATAAGGCTGATCCATAACACCGATCATCGGACGCGTTCCATTGTTGAGCGCAATGAGTGTTCCCCATAATGGGACGCCGGCGATGAAGCTTCGTGTGCCGTCGATCGGGTCCAGCACCCAGTAAAGGGCGCTTTCACCCATTTCACGGCCATGTTCTTCGCCCAGAATGCCGTGGGTCGGGTGTGAGGCTTTAATGAGGGTTCGAATGGCGGTTTCCGCGTCTCTATCGGCAATGGTGACGGGGTCGAACGCTTTCCCATCGAGCTTGTTGTCGATGGTTACCTGCTGGCGAAAATGCTTGAGGGTGACGTTTGCCGCCGCATCCGCGAGCTGACTTGCAAATGCGGTAAGGCTTTCGATTTCGGTGGCGTTCATGCGTCTTTCCCCGACCATTGATCGGGGAAAGACTTACGCGATGCATGCGCGATTGGCAAATGAAGCGGGTGTCGCGTGTCAGGCAGCGCGCTCTGCCTTTTTCCGTTCGTGTGGATCCAGGTGGATCTTGCGGATACGGATGGATTGCGGGGTCACTTCGACCAGTTCATCTGTTTCGATATAGGCAATCGCCTGTTCGAGGGTCAGGCGTCGGGGCGTGGTCAGTTTGACTGCTTCATCTTTGCCTGATGCGCGCATATTGGTGAGGGCTTTCGCTTTTAGCGGGTTGACGATCAGATCGTCAGGCCGGGCGTTCTCGCCAATGACCATGCCTTCATAGATTTTTTCGCCAGCACCGATAAAGAGTGTGCCGCGCTCTTCCAGGTTCCAGAGTGCGAAGGGGACGCTGTCGCCCTGGCCGTTGGATACGAGAACCCCGTTGCGGCGTCCCTCGATCGGGCCACGGTAGGGGCCGTATTCACGGAATACACGGTACATGACGCCCGTGCCGCGTGTGTCTGTCAGGAACTCACCGTGATAGCCGATCAACCCGCGGGAGGGAGCGTGAAACAGAACACGTGTCTTGCCGCCGCCTGTCGGACGCATGTCCACCATTTCGGCCCGACGGGTGCCCATTTTCTCAATTACGACGCCGGCATATTCGTCATCCACGTCAACGGTGACGTCCTCGATAGGCTCCAGGCGATTGCCGTTCTCATCCTCACGGAAAATCACACGTGGGCGGGAGATTGACAATTCATAGTCTTCGCGGCGCATGGTTTCTATCAGCACGCCCAGCTGCAATTCACCACGACCGGAGACTTCAAACGCATCTTTGGTTTCCGTGTCACGCACTTTGATCGCAACATTGCCTTCTGCTTCCGACATCAGGCGTTCGCGGATGACGCGCGACTGGACCTTGGAGCCTTCGCGTCCGGCGAGGGGGCTGTCGTTGATACCGAAGGTCACGGAGAGCGTTGGCGGGTCAATCGGGATCGCCTTGATTGGCTCGCTGATGCTTGGGTCTGCGAGCGTGTCGGCAACAGTTGCGGCTTCAAGACCCGCAATCGCCACAATGTCGCCAGCGCTTGCTGTCTCAATGGGTTCGCGGGCGAGGCCGCGTACAGCGAGAAGGCGTGTGATACGACCCTTCTCAATAGTCCCTTTGTCCATGCGCAGTGCGTTGATTGCCATGCCGGACTGGGCGACACCTTGCTCGATACGCCCGGTGAGAATGCGGCCCAGATAAGGGTCACGCTCAATGGTCGTTACCAGCATGGCGAAGGGCTTGTCCGCGTCGCCATTGGTGAGGGCGTCGGGCTCGGGCACATGTGCGACGATGCGCTTGAACAAAGGGGTGAGCCCTTGCGTTTTGGCATCGGCCGTGTCCAGATCTTCGCAAGCCCAGCCTTCTTTGGCGGATGCGTAGATGATCGGGAAATCGAGTTGTTCGTCGGATGCATCAAGCGCTGCGAAGAGATCGAAAATCTCGTCGTGAACCCAGTCCGGGCGCGCATCCGGTTTGTCCGCCTTGTTGACGACGACCAGTGGGCGCAGCCCAAGAGCCAGAGCCTTGGAGGTTACGAACTTGGTCTGTGGCATTGGCCCTTCAGCGGCGTCCACCAGCAGAACCACACCGTCGACCATGGAGAGAATGCGCTCAACCTCACCGCCAAAGTCGGCGTGACCGGGTGTGTCGACAATGTTGATGCGAATGGGGTCGCCACCTTCCGGCGCGGTCCACAGAACGCTGGTACATTTTGCGAGAATGGTAATCCCGCGTTCACGCTCCAGGTCGTTGGAATCCATGACCCGTTCGGCCACATCCTGATTGGCGCGGAAGGTGCCTGATTGTTTCAGGAGCTGATCGACCAGGGTGGTTTTGCCATGGTCAACGTGAGCAATGATGGCGATATTGCGAAGCGGCATGTTATATCCGTGGGGCAGCGGCGGCCCCGAACACACAAGCCAGGACGGCCCAAAAAAGGACAGCCCGCCGACCTCCACGTACTGGGGATCTGCGGGCTATCACAGGAATTTGCCGCGTTATACGCGTATGACCGGCTTCGCTCAAGTAAAAGCCGTCACGCGTCTTGGGAAATGGTTAGTTTTTCAGGGCTTCCACTTCGATCATGATCTCTACCGTCTCGCCGATGGCTGGTACGGCATAGGTCATTCCATAGTCAGAACGGTTAATGCTGGTTGTAGCGGAAAAACCAGCGACGATTTTGGCCGGGTCGAACGGATGAGGCCCTGCCTGGTTGAGTGTCACATCCAGTGTCACTGGCTTGGTGACCCCCAAAAGTGTCAAGTCACCGGTCATTTTGCCGGTTTTCTCGCCTGTAACCTCGATATTGGTGGATGTGAAGGTCATGGTCGGGTGCGCTTCTACATTCAGGAAATCCGCCTTGCGGAGGTGTTCGTCGCGGGCTTCATTGGCGCTGTCGACGCTGGCTGTCGCGATTGTGACCGATACGGCGCTTGCTGTCGGGTTTTCCGCGTCAAATTCCAAGGTGCCGGTAATGTCCTTAAGCTGACCGAGGGTATGGGAAAAACCCAGATGATTGACCCGGAAGGCCGCGTGCGCATGGGTCGCGTCGATCGTATAGCTTTCGGCGAAAGCAACCTGGCTCCCGGCCAGAAGGGCGGCGCTGAAAGTGAACGCTGCCAGTGTTTTTGCTGTCAGTGACTTTTTCATGTGTTTCTCCCTGGGTTTGTGACCGATCGGGAGTTTAGCAGGTCGCTCGCAAAAAGCGATCATACCGTTTCGGGAAGAGGCTGATTTTCCGGGCTCTCGATTATGCTCCCGGTCGGGAGATTGGAGAGAAACTGGTTTGTACATGCCGCCCAGGAGAAGTGGGCTGCATAATCCAGACATGCCGTCCGATCTGCTTTGAGGGCCTCCAGGCACGCGGTTCGCAGGTTATTGTCCAGTTTGCCAACCGGCGCATCGCCGATCACGTCAAGCGGTCCCTGAACAGGGTAAGCGGCCACCGGTGTGCCGCTGGCGAGGGCCTCAATCAGGACCAGGCCGAACGTGTCTGTTTTGCTGGGGAATACGAAGCAGTCAGCGGCTGCATAGGCTTCTGCAAGGGTTTCTCCATAGAGGCCACCTTTGAAGACTGCTTTTGTGAATTTCTTCTTGAGGAAATCCAGTCGAGGGCCGTCACCGACAATGATTTTTGTTCCTGGCAGATCAAGTTCCAGAAATGCATCAATGTTCTTTTCTACCGCCACACGCCCGACATAGAGCCAGTGCGGGCGCGGGAGAGGGTCAATGTCGGATTGAAGGCCTGGGCGGGGGTAAAACAGATCCGCATCAACACCGCGGGACCAGATGCGGATATTGCGAAACCCTCTGCCTTCCAGTTCCTGTTTCAGGATAGGTGTTGCTGCCATAACGCTGAAGGCAGGTGCATGAAAACGCCGGATCAGGGCGTAGGTCCAGCTCATGGGCAGGCGGATGCGCGCATGGAGATATTCAGGGAACCGTGTGTGGAATGATGTCGTGAACGGTTTTCCATTTTTGATACAATATTTGCGCGCTGCCAGACCCAGCGGGCCTTCGGTTGCGATGTGAATGGCATCGGGCGCCAACTCATCCAGCATTTTCGAGACGCGGCGCTTGGCAAACAGGGCAATGCGGATCTCCTTGTAGCTTGGCAGGGGGATGGTGTGAAACAAGTCGGGGGTAATGTAATGCGCCTCATGTCCCAGCTTTTTGAGTTCTTCGCCCAGTTTTCCCAGGGTCCGAACAACACCATTGACTTGCGGCGGGGCGGCGTCGGTGATGATGGCAACGCGAAGGCCGCGCCCGTCCATCAACGGGCGTTCAAAGGAAGAAATAATGTTCATTGAAATGTCCGATATGGAGCGCCGCGCGGATCAAGCGGCGGTGGCCTGGTTGTTTGTGTCTGGATGCTCAAGTTCTCGCTCGGGCGTTTCTTCCCAGGAAAACCGCTGCCACTGAATGATGGAGAGCGTGCCGGTGAAGTCCTCCGAGAGAGCTGTGCAACTCTCTACCCAATCACCGTCATTGCAGTAGAGAATGCCGTCGATACAACGCATTTCCGCGTGGTGGATATGGCCGCAGACGACGCCATCCACGCCCCGCTCGCGTGCCTCGCGTGCCACGGCAGTCTCGAAATTGGAAATGTATTCGACGGCGTTTTTGACCTTCTGTTTCAAGTAGGATGACAGGGACCAATAAGGTAGCCCAACGGCGCGTCGCGCGAGGTGCAGCCAATTGTTGAGGGCGAGGGCGATGCCGTAGGCGCGGTCCCCGAGATGGGCCAGCCAGGCTGCATAGCGTACAACACTGTCAAACTGATCGCCGTGCAGGACCAGCATTTCACGCCCGTCTGCTGTGCGGTGAATGATCTCGTCGCAAACATCAATGCCGGCGAAATCAAGCCCGGTATAGTCGCGCAGCGCTTCGTCATGGTTGCCAGGCACGTAAACAACGCGCGTCCCATGGCGAACCTTGTGCAGAATTTCCTGCACGACCGCATTGTGGCTTTCATGCCAGAACCACGACCGTTTGATCCGCCATCCATCGATAATATCACCTACGAGGAAAATGGTTTCTGCGTCATTGTGGCGAAGGAAGTCGAGCAACAGATCTGCTTTGCATCCCGGCGTCCCCAGGTGAATGTCGGAGAGAAACAAGGTGCGGTGTTTCTTTGAATGGCGCGGGCGTGGCGTCTGGCGTATCCGGTCAAAAGGTGTTGTCCGTTTTCTTGATCGCGCGACGACCCCCGTGGTTTCGGGGTCTATATTTCCGGCTCCGGGATGAGAGGTGTCGGGTGTGGGGATATTGCTTTCCCTGGTGCGGAAGAAAGCAGGAAGGAAGGGCCCTGTGGCGCGATTGGACGGGGCGTTGTCGAACAATGTCATGCCTGTGTCACACTTTCCTAATTAGTAGAACCTGCAATTGTGGGCACCTGGTTAAAGATGCAGTACCCGCCGATTCATCGATTGCAGATTCCCGCGTCTCGGTGACAGTTTCATGTCAACCCGACGAGCGTTTTGTGTAGGGTTAAGAACGGAGGGTCGTGTGGCCGGACGGAAGCGGATCGATATTATTGTGAACCCGGCTGCGGGCGGACGGCGAAATGGCTTGTTTGATGCTGTTTTGCGCGCTCTGCACGATGGGGGTGCTTTTGTTCGTTGTCTTGATACGGAGTATCCGGGGCATGCAACAGAGTTGGCCGCAATGGCTGCGGCAGAAGGCCGCGCTGACGTTATTGTTGCGGCTGGCGGTGATGGTACCATTAATGAGGTCGCACGAGGCCTGATGGCAACGGGTGTGCCTTTAGGTCTTTTGCCTCTCGGTACGGCAAATGTTCTCGCGATTGAAGCCGGGCAGACGCTCGACGCCCGGTCTGTAGCGGACACGCTTCTTTATGGGGAGGCCAAGCTGATTGGCACTGGCCTGGTGAATGATGCTCTGTTTTTGCTAATGGTCGGGATTGGTTTTGACGGGGTCGTTGTTTCCAATATCGAGCCGTTGCAAAAGCGGCGGTTTGGGAAACTGGCTTTCATCTGGGAGGGCTTGAAACACTGGATTAAGGGCCCAGGCGCCAGCCTGAAGGTGGAGATTAACGGCAGGAGCGATGAGCAGCTTCACGGGATTGCCTGGGTCGTGGTTACCAATGCGCGGCATTATGCCGGGCCGTTTGTCCTTTCCCGCACGACGGATGTCACACGGCCCGGACTTGATGTGTTTTTGTTTCACGCAGGCAGTCGTCTGGCTTTTGCGCTCTACTTTCTGGGACTTGCCGTCGGTGTTGTTGAGGCGATGCCCTGGGTCACACGTGTGCGGGCCGGGACGTTGCGCGTGTGGGAGAGTGGAGCTTCCCCCGGTGCTGTCAGGGTTGAGGTGGATGGCGATGCGGTTGGGTCTTGTCCTGTCAGCATTCAAGCAGGCGAGAAAATCTTGCGTCTGATTGTGCCGCGCCGCTAGCCAGCCCGAGTTCAGGAATTTGGGGGTCAGGAATTTGGGGTCAGCAGCTCGGGGATTGTGTGGATGATGCGGTCAGGTTTTACGGAGCTGCCTTCGGGCAGACCGTGGCGATAGGCGTCATGCCAGATTGCAAAAATGCCAAGCCTCTGCGGGGCGGTGATCTCCCATTCGAGATTGTCGCCGACCATCCATGTTTCGTCTGCGGCCACACCCAGCGTAGCCAGTGCGTGCTGGTAGGCTTCTTCCTCCGGTTTGCCAAACCCGTGCTCACCTTCGATTTGAATATGGTCGAAACGGTGTTCCAGTCCGAAGCGTTCCACTTTCGGGCGTTGCGTTTCTGCTGCACCATTTGTGATGAGTGCGAGCCTGATGCCCCAATCCTTTAATTGGTCAATGGTTTCGAGGGCACCTGGGAAGGGGGTCAGTTCTTCTTCTCGCAGATGGGTAAAATGATCGGCGATGGCATGTATGTGATCGGGTTCAAGTCCGTCTTTTCCAAACCGACCGGTTCTCAGGAAGGCTTCCCGGACAATCTCGCGTCGGGCATCCTTCAGACGAAGGCGCCACTTTTTGTGCTCGCTGGTATTGGACCAGAACTCAAGGGCGAAAGCGGATATGGCGTCAACCGCCTGGGCTTGCGTCAAGGGTGCGATATGTCTGGTGAAGCGTGTGAGTGTTTTTTCCCACGCGGTGCGGGGCTGGCCATAGGCGGAAATCAGTGTGTCATCAAGATCAAACAGGATGGCGGTCGGAAGGTGTGCTGGTTTCTCGGCCAATATTTCTCATCCCGTTGTTGATCCTCGTCTGCGGGGTCAGTCGGCAGCGACACTGGGCCGTGCCTCGACCGGGCGCATTTCTCCATTCATCACACGACGATAGTATTCGTCAAGGGTCATGGAGAAACCTGTGGGACTGTTGATCCGGGCGTGTTTGCGCTTGAGCAGGCGTGGTTCGGCGACACCGCATGAGTGCGCAATGATGCAGACTTCGCTTGTGATGCGCTCCTGGTAGCGACGGACGCGTTCTGCCTTGTCTTTCGGGTCAAGCCCGCGCTGCAATTTCTTGTTGTGAGTTGTGATGCCTGTCGGGCAGGTATTCTTGTTGCATTGGAGCGCCTGAATGCAGCCAAGGGAAAACATGAATCCTCTTGCGCTTGTGATGAAGTCAGCACCGACACTCAAAGCCCAGGCAACGTCACTCGGGTTGATCAGCTTGCCGCTTGCGATCACTTTTATGCGGGAGCGGAGGCCGTATTCCGTCAGCTTATCGACCAGGATCGGCAAGCTCTCCCAGATGGGCATGCCGACATAATCGATCAGGGCCTGTGGTGACGCGCCTGTGCCGCCATCGGCGCTGTCGAGGGTGATAAAATCGGGAGCTTCTTCTATGGGGCGCTGCGCGAGATTGCTGAACAGGTCATCAAGAAAAGTGCACCCGCCCATCACAAATTTGAAACCGACCGGCTTTCCGGTCACTTTCCGCACATGGTTCACCATGTCGAGCAATTGATCGACGCTGTCAATTTCGGGATGTCTGTTTGGGCTGATTGAGTCTTTTCCAGCAGGGATCCCCCTTGCTGCCGCGATTTCCTTTGTCACTTTGGCCCCGGGCAAGATACCGCCTTTACCGGGTTTGGCGCCCTGGCTCATCTTGATCTCGAACATTTTCACTTCGGGGATAGAGGCGGTTTCCTTGAGCTTGGCGTCGGATAGTTTTCCTTTGGCGTCTCTGACGCCGTATTTCGCTGTGCCGATCTGGAAGACAATGTCGGCGCCGCCCTTCAGGTGGTATTTGGACAAGGCACCTTCGCCTGTGTTCATCCAGCATCCGGCGGCGGCAGCGCCTTTGGAAAGAGCCAGGACAGCGGGTTTTGAAATGGCGCCGTAGCTCATGCCGGAAATGTTGAAGAGTGAAGCTGTAATGTAAGGCTTGTCGCAATAAGGACCGATCTTCACCGGTTGTGGCTCGGTGGCATCTTCGTCCAGGGTGGGGAAGGGGCAGTTGACGAACGAGGCGGGGCCTGTCGGTTTCAGATCGCGGGTGGAACCGAAGGCTACCGTCGTGTCGACGCCTTTGGCGGCCCGGTAAACCCAGGCGCGTTGCGCTCTGTTGAAAGGCATTTCCTCGCGATCCATCGCGAAAAAATATTGGCGGAAATATTCACCGAGATTTTCAAATACATACCGGAAACGCCCAATGACCGGATAGTTGCGTCTTATCGCGTGTGTGGTCTGTGTGCGGTCAACGACATACATGACGAGGATGCCCAACACGGCAAGGCCGACGCCAAAGAGGAACAGCGCCGACATCAGGTCGACAATGGTCAAGAGCATGTCCGGGGCGGGCAACGTGTTTTGGTTTGAAAGCGTGTCTTGCGGCATTTGCGACATTCCGATTCATGTCTCTGGGATCAGCGGGGTCTTTCTAAGTATGTCAGATCGATGCGACAGACCGAAAACCGGGTACTCAGAAAACGCAACCAAGGGTACGCAACACAACACGCATGCGGGCTTTACATCACCAGTATGCCCGGCAAGTGTTAACTCTTCATAGTGAGAAGGTCACGTCACAGCTCTCTACACTTTGGTGATGTGTCGTGATCGGCCATATGAGAGCGGGAGAGGATTGCTCTCCCAAGCTCGCGTAAAGGGGGAATTCCCAAAGGTTTCCCGAGAGATTCAGGGCTGGATTAAGGGAAGATATATCAGTCGAAATGGCTGCTTTCAGCTGACGCCAGAGTTGTGGCCGGCAAAATGTTCGGGCGGTAGGTGTCACCATGGGCAGGCTCATCCGCAAAAGATGACAGACGCAGATCCGCCATTGTGGCAATTGAGCCTGTTTCCAACGCATTGCCTTCCCCGTCAACGCTTGCGGTCTGTGCCGCGTTTTCCGCTGCCATGCGGGCGGCCGCTGTTCTTTGTTCTTTTGCCCAGACAGCCTGAACTCTGGCGGCATATCGCGTGTTGAGAGATGTGGAGTAGGAATGATAGCGACCGATCGCCTGGTTCCAACTGTCGCTGCGTTCTTCCAGCTCTCGCAGGAAGTAGGCGCCATAGGCGACATTTGACATGGGGTCAAAGGCTTCCTCGACGCTTGTGAACGCACGGGGGTGGTAACGCAGATTGACCTGCATACATCCAACGTCGATTGTCCGCATGCCTTCTGCCAGCATCCGGCGGACGGCGTCGACGGCCTTGTCTCTGGTTGCGAAATAATAAGAGCGGCCTTCCGCGTTTACCGTCCAGGGCCATGCCTGGAGTGATCCGTCCGGTGACCGGCGTCCTGATTCAACCATTGCGATTGAATTGACCATACCTGAGGGCATGTGATGTTGTTGTTCGAGGCGCGTGGCAGCGGCCCGGCAGAGCTTCCAGTCGTCCGATGCGGCAGATGCGCTGTGCAAGTTCGTGTCCGACATCACAAGAATGCTCAGCATGAAGGCTACCAGACCAGCTCTTGCGAGATTTGCTTTCTTCATCAGCCTTTCCACCTTTGGGCTTGTTCAAGCGCGACAGGTGGTCCCTCCGTTCCCATATTTGGACCTGCATGATCGGAGATAAGGGTTAACGAAGCTTTAGCGATTGGGCGTGGTGCGTATGGTTTGGGGGGATTGCTGTTCGTTCGGGTGCGACAATGCTGCATTGCGGCGAGGTAAAGATTAGAATGGCTTTTCTAATTCGGCCCTTATTCTGGGTTTTTCGGCAGTTTCTAACAGGTTTTCGTGTTTGCACCCTTGAGTTTTGTGCAGTGCAGCGTCATATTGAGCAGGTGATCGGGTTTGAGGCAACCCCTCCCCGTTCATAGCCCTTCCTGGGCGTTTCCTCCCTAGACTTGGGCCATACTGGCGACAGTATGGCCCCTTTTTTTGGGTTATTGGCGGGGGCGAGGCAATGCGGGAACGGTCGCGCTGGACCGTCTGGGGCATGGTGCTTTACGAAGCGCGTCGATGCGGTTCCAGATTCAGGCCTTTTTGGACCTCCTGGCCCAGCTTGCGCACCAGTTTGGTCATGTCCCGTGCAAGCCTGGAAATACCGCGTGTGCGCTCAAAAGTACGTTCGTTCATGTAGAGCGTTCTGTTGATCTCTATTTGCAGGGCGTGAAGGCCGAGCGCGGGAGCCCCGTAATGCTCGGTGTTGAAGCCGCCTGCGTAAGGATTGTTGCGGGCGACGTTATATCCCATGGATTGCAGGATGGTCTCAGCACGATCCACGAGCGCCGGCGCGCAGGCTGTCCCATACCGGTCCCCCAGAACAATGTCTGGCCGCCCGTGGTCACCATCGCCCGAAGGCGCGGGAGTGGAGGGCATGGAATGGCAATCGATGAGGATCGCTTTGCCAAACTTTTGGAACGTGGCTTCCAGCAGGACCTTCAGGGTTTCATGAAAGGGCATGTAGATGTCGCGGATCCGGGCTTCGGCTTCAGAGTATGGCAGTCGTTTGCGATAGATCTCTGTCTGGTCGGCCACCACGCGGGCAATTGTACCCAGCCCGCCTGCCACGCGGTGTGAGCGCGTGTTTACATGCGCTGGCAAAGGATCATGGAACATGGCGGGGTCCAGTTCATAGGGTTCCCGGTTCACGTCCAGATAAGCACGGGGGAAGTGTGCTTTGAGAAGGGGAATGCCGTATGAAACGGCGCCCTCAAAAATTTCATCGACGAAACTGTCTTCCGAGCGACGCAGGGTCAATGGATCAAGGTCAGTGGCGGCGAGAAAGCGCGGCGGATAAACACGGCCGGAATGCGGAGAGTTCAAGACCAGAGGCAAGGTCTGTCTGCGCGGGGTGATTGTTTCAAACGGTTTTGCGAAATCCGCCAATGGGTCAGAGCGGCCGGTGGCAGGAATGACAGCGGATGGCCCTCGCACAGGGGTGTGGCGTTCCATGGCGTCTTTCTGGCCATATTCGGTGCCCAAACCGGCGGTAAATCTCGGATCGTCCTCTAGGTCCATAAAGTGAGCCGCCTTACTTCAATCGACCGCCTGTCTCGTCGGGGGCGTTTCTGCGAGTGGTTATCATCATAATATCACGAGCATACGTGATTCCCGTACCCGAGAAGTCGGATCACAGAATTTTAACCATGAGGTGTGGCATTTTCCGGCCTTTTTCAACCGGGTGGCTTGTTGACGCGGGACGGAGAAAACAGGGCAGGTTTACATCTCATTTACTCTTTGGCGCCTATAAAAGAGGGTGTTTGAAGGTTTTCTCATGGGTTGGGCCCAGATTGTCCGCATTATTGTGGGGGCAAAAGTTGAGAGGATCGCTGAGACGGGGTAGGGACCATGGCACGGATTCTTTTGGCTGAAGATGACGAATCAATGCGGCGCTTTCTCGCTAAGGCGCTGGATTCGGCCGGGCATGAGGTGATCTCCTTCGGTCAGGGTGACCTTGCTTTTGATACACTTCAACATGATGTGTTTGATATTCTTCTGACAGATATCGTGATGCCGGAGATGGACGGTATTGAACTTGCCCGCCGCGCTGCGGAGCTTGATCCCACGTTGAAGATCATGTTTATCACCGGCTTTGCAGCGGTCGCGTTGAACCCGGAAACGGAGACCCCCAAGGATGCCAAGGTTTTGTCCAAACCGTTCCATCTGCGGGATCTGGTGAACGAGGTTGAACGCCTGATGGCTGCCTGATCGGCCGTTGGCCGATTTTCTCCTGATTTCTCTCTTCAGAAACCTTGCACCCTCTTGTCATTCCCGTTATATCGAGCCGTCCGGTGGCGGCTTCTTTCATCAGAAGTTCCCGTGCCAGCGGTTGCTGTTTTGATGCCATTTATCGGCTATATGTACGGCACAGTGGGCGTGTAGCTCAGCGGGAGAGCACTACGTTGACATCGTAGGGGTCACTGGTTCAATCCCAGTCACGCCCACCATTTATCTCTATCAAAACTATTTTTTGTCTTTTTTGAAGTATTGACGGTGTGTTTCTACCCCGATGGAACTGATTGCCGGTTCCATGTATGGATGCTGTAGAGCAATCGGCTTTTTTACTTTGACACGATTTTGAATCTATCCGGGTGATCTGGAGTTAAGAAGATCAGTTTCGACCAGACACCCCAATCTAGTTCTCTCAAACTCACCAGCGTTGTTTCGGGGAAGTTTACATAGTAAGTAGCGAAGTTTGTCAGTATGAGCCAGTATTCATCATACTTTGTGTTATTGTTTTGAGCTGTTCTATTTTTCTTTGCAATTGTGTGTTCTGTTGAATGGAGAATTGCCTCTCCTACCCATCCCCCCGCATTGTCTTTGTCGTCTATCTCACCCAGAAAAAATCGCTGGTCGTCCATAGCTTTGTGTTGGCGAAGTTCAATTTTCAACAGGTCTGAGATTGTGATGATTTTGTGAGATTCGGGTGCCTCGGTGAACAAGCGGAGCTGATCTCTCAATCCACTTATTATTCTTTGATTCTCATTGTTTACTGACTTTTTTAGTTTTTCTTTTCTATCTTTATTTTGATGTGTTTCAAGCGGGCGCTGAAATTCTATGCGTACACTATGATTGTAACCGTCTGTCGCGGTGCCAAAACTGTCGAGGATGTTTTCAATGCTTGCTGAGAGCCGAATTCCAGAGTTCTCAAAGGTGTTAGGAATGCCGTCTGCTGTTTTATATAGATTGTGGAGACGAGTTTCTTCTATGGCGAGTTTGGTGTTGATAGCGAAATCAGGGAAGCGCTGTTCGCCGGAGTAACTTAGTTCGGTATGACAGAAACCTTGGTTCAGTAGAAAACGCCAAGCATTTTCCTCCTCGGGCGACTTGAAGGTTGACGGTCTCTCAGCTGCGTTTGGCATGTATGACTCTATGGGTTTTGTTTCATCCTCGCCATTGTACGAGACGTCGACATGCGCGTGAAGCATCGCTGAATGTGGGAGCTGAGCGATAGCGTGTAGCTAGTGACACTCATTTTCCGGACGACCGGTGCGCTGTTTTACCATTGGCTGAACAGAGAAAAGAAAAACTGTGTGCTGCGGTCACCACCATGACTTGTATCTCTGGTGAGAGGCTGGGCTGCCTCCACTGATGCCGAGATGTTGTCGAAAAGTTTGAGGCGGACACCGCCCCCGGCGGAGGCAAGGGAGAGACGTTGCAGGTTGCGGGACGTGTGCCGGTTCCATACCGCGCCGACGTCGTAGAAGCCGTAAAGCATCAAATTGGACATGAGGGGAAGTTCATAGTCCGGTGTAAATTGCAACTCCACTGATCCGGCGAGGCCGTTGTCGCCGGTGAGGGTTCCATATTCGTAGGCCCGCCCGAAAGTGGCGCCACCCAGGCCAAACTCTTCTGCAGACAGGAGAGAGGCTGACGATTTCTGTCCACTTGCGTGGAGCGCCACGGCCAAATGATCATCCCATAGGGGCTGATGCCTGCGGATTTCCGCGACGAGCTTTGTGAACTGGACATTGCCATCGAAGCGGGAGGCCCAGCGATGGCCTGCGCCGGAGGCCCCCAGTATGTCGAGCCCCTGAGAGAGCGCGAGTGATACAAAATTTGTCCCCGCCCATTCATCGACACGAAAGTAAGAGAGCTTTATGCGGGCGACACGCAGACGATCGTCAGAGAGGATGCCGAAGTCTGTTTCGTCTTTTGTGTTTCTCACGTCAAAACTGCCGCGAAGCCAAAGCGTTTCGTTGCGCATGCGAATGATGGGGTATTGCAGGGCCAAGCCCCCCGAAACAGAGACGCCTTCGCGGTTGCTGAGGCCTTGTTGTATACTTGGATTGGTGTTGCTGTAGGTTCCGTTTATATCGAGGATCAGCCCGTCGCTGCCTAGCGGCTGCTGCAATCTCAGCTGGCCATAAAGGAGCTCTGTCGGGTCGTTTGGCACGATATAGGCGGATGCCGTCAGGGCTTCTCCTGTCCCCCACAAATTGTTTGCGGTGGTCGTGAGGCCCAATTGCAAGGGGCCGACTGACCGGGTTCCCCTGTTGTCGAGATAGGCTGAGCTGTTCCAGCTGGTCCGGGTGACTTTGATGGCAAGCGTGTAGGCACCAGACCCTTCTGTCTCCTCTGCCAGTGCGATATCGCTGACGTTGATGCCGGCCAGATCATGCATCAGAAGGAGGTTGCGCTCGAAGGTGGATTGCGTCAGCGGGCGCTCAGCGAGGATCTGCCGGGTATAGGATTGAAGTTCGATGTGTGGTGCGTCGCCGGAAAAGACGACATTGTTGATATAACCTTCTGTCACGCGCAACTCGACGACGCCTGCCAGCATTGACTGGGCGGGAATGGTCGCTCTTGTGAGCGTGTATCCTCTCTCGTGATAGAAGCGCGTTACGTTTCCGGCAATTTGCGCAAGTTCATCGCGGCCGACCTCTGTTGCCAAGTAGGTGTCGTACAGAGGTGCGAGTTCTTCTCCGGTAAAGGCGCTTGTGCCGGTCACTGTTATGCCGGTCAGTGTAAACCGGTTGCTGTCTTCCTGTGCGAGGGGAGTGGTGGCGGGCAGTTGCGGATCGGGTGCTCTTTGCAGACGGTCGTCTTGTGTTTTTTCTTCCAATCGACGTTCGATCTGGGCGGGGTCAACATTCTCGTTTGCGTGTGCAAGGAGTGCGCTGAAAAAAAGGGGGGCGCAGAACACAAGGCCGGACAGGGTGAACCATACCGTTTTGTTCCCGCGTTTTCGCCGGTCATTTTGACACGTGGACATACGTCCCCACCGATAAGATCCCCAGTTCCGACCAGATGCCGGCTGTCGGTAATACTGAGCGCATGTGGTTTCCGATTAGTGAATACAGACAATTTTCTTAAAATCCCTTCGTTTTGTTAGGGGTTTGTTTTGAAACAATAGGTGTTTTTCTTTCAATTCCGGCTGTTTTTCCTAAAACTCGACTTGCCTTTGATGGCGTTGTTTATGGAGTAGAGTCATGCGCGATCTTCAGCGATTGATGATGAGTTTGGGGCTGGGTTTTGCCGTGTCCGTTTTTGTGTTTACAGGGACCGCCCACTCATTGGAGGAGCGCGCGTGGCACGTGGAAAGCCATTCCGGGACCGTGCACGTGCAAGCTGCGGGATTGCAACCCGTTGCCCTGACCCCCAATGTTCGTCTGGGGGCAGGCTCAACAATCGAAACAGGACGTGATGGTCGCGTTGTGCTGGTTCGGGGTGATGAGACGATTATCGTGTCTCCTGGAACAGCGCTGGCTCTGCCTGCGGCCAATAACAGCGGTATGGCGACAACAATTTTGCAGAGCTTTGGCACGATTTTGCTGCAGGTGGAGAAACGGGCTCAGCAGCATTTTGAAGTTGAAACTCCATTTCTTGCGGCTGTGGTGAAGGGTACGAAGTTTACCGTGACTGTCGAGCCGGCGGGAGCGGCGGTGCACGTGGTTGAAGGCGCTGTCCAGGTCATTGATCTTGATACGGGTGACATGGGTCTGGTGCGTCCGGGGCAGACGGCACATTCGCCGGCTGCACAAGGTGTCGGTTTGAGTGTTGCCGGGCCTGGTGCTGCGGCGCCTTCACGAGCAGCCGTTGAGCCGAGAACAAGTGTTGTGGAGCCGACTCCGCCTTCGCCTGCTGAAGACAGTGCAGCCGCAGGTTCTACGCGTGCGTCCGGGCAGGTTGCCACAGCTCCAAGAGCGATTGAGGCTGTTGGCGTGCCTGCGCTTAATGTGGCCGTTGCGACAAACGGGCTGGTCCGTGCGGCGTCTGTTTCCGATGGTGTGGTTTCCGCCGCTATTGAGTCAGGTTCCGAGGCGCGGGGTGCAGGAAACAATGCACAAGTAGCCGCTCTCGCCCCCTCCGGGCTTGTCGGGAATGTGAACGCTATTGCGCGCGGCGTCTCCAACGGCTTAGGCCAGAACGGTGTTGGCGGTCCTGCTGGAGGTGTCTTGAGCGCCGTTCAGGGCGTATCGGTCAGTGCAGCACTTGCTCCGGTTTCTCCGGTGCAGCTTAACCTGTCCGGTTCGAACGGTGGTGGGCTCTCTGTCGGGCTGGATGTGTCCCTTCCCGTGGGTCTGTTGAATAGTGCTGGCAATGGTGGCGCGGGTGCCAATGGAAGTGGCAATTCCGGCGGAAATGGCGTTGCGCTTGGTCTGAATGTTGATGTTGCCGGACTGCTGCCACCAGGATTGGTCAATAACCCGAACGCGAATGCGGGCGGCAACGGAAATGCGAACGGTAACAGCAGCGGCCTGGGCGGTCTTCTTGGTGGGTTGGGGCTGTAGCTTGTCGGTACACGGGCCAGGCTTAACGATCAGGTAACTATTGCAGGCAGCAACGGGCCTCTTCATGAGTGTCGGGTCTTGTCCCTGCGCCATACTTTAAGCTTGAAGTAAGGCCCCCGAACTAGACTTAAACAGCCGCATGTCATCCGACGCGCGGCTGTTTTGAGTTGGATTCGTGGTGAAGATCTGGCGACAAGGTGGCTTTATCGCGGTTGTGGTGATCGCGTTGACCCTCTCGGGCGTTCTGGAGCCACTGGAGCGCGGGCTCTTGTCGATGCGATTTCTCGCCGACCAGAGAGATGCCAGCGGTGATGTTGTGGTTGTGCAGATTGATGCACAAACCATTCGTGATCTTGGGGTCTGGCCGTTTCCGCGGGCGGATCATGCTACCGTAATTGATCAGTTGCGTGAGGCTGGGGCGGGTGCGATTGCATTTGACGTTGAACTCACGGCCAGTCAGGANGATGCGGACAATGAAAGCCTTGTTGCCGCCCTTCAGCGTGCAGGTGGTCAGGTCGTTCTCCCGTCTTTTATACAACTCGCGTCGGCCGGGCAGGATACCAACCATGTTATCCGTACAGAGCCAGCAGAGATGTTTTCCCGCCATGGCTGGCTTGCCAATGTGAACGTATACCCGTCGACTGACGGGCGCATATGGACGATGACATATGGAGACTGGGTCGAGGGGAAGTTTCAATATTCACTCGCGTCAGTGTTGGCGGGGCGTGCCNCCCGCGATGATCGTGGTTTTTACGTTGATTATGGTATTCAGATTTCAAGCATCCCCCGACTTTCCTATATTGATGTGCTGAACGGGCGATATCGTCCGGAGGATATTGCGGGGAAGCGCGTCATTGTCGGGGCCACTGCGGTGGAGCTTGGGGATCAGCTCAATCTGCCGGTTCTTGGTGTGATTTCCGGCCCGGTTTTGCAAGCGCTTGCCTTTGAAACGATCTATCAGTCGCGCGAGATATCGCGCACCAGTGCTGTCACATCGGTCTCATTTGCATTGCTTGTCTTGCTGGGGTTGGGGGTTCTGGCATCCCGCTTGAAGCTGTCCATGTTTGTTCTCGCCAGTGTTGGGCTCGTGGTTGCTGTTCANCTCAGCGCTTTCTTTGTGCAGCAGCTGTTTGCGGTCAGTGTCGATACGGTCAGTGTGTTGCTTGTAACCGGGCTTTTGTTGTTCGTCGTTACCGTTGNCGAACTTGAGCGCCGTCGNGTGGAGGTTGCGCAAGAGCGCCGCGAGAAAGAAGGGCGCGGCCGGATGTTCGACCAGATTATTGATGATAGTTTTGATGGCATCGTCATCATGGATGGGAATGGTCGGATTGAGAGTGTCAATCAGGTGGCGCGTCGTGCGTTCGGGCTCGANNCNTCTTTTTCAGTTNTCGGGGCGGATGTGTTTTCCGTCCTGCCCAANTGGCGGGCCAAAGGGGGNCCGATCTGGGAGCAGATCAAACCGGAAAATTTTGGCGAACAGCTGGAGGTCGAGATTGAACATCCCGTTGANGGAAACCGGATTTATGAGTTTGTTGCCACGCGGTCGGCGCTTCATGNGACATCCAGNCANGATCTGCGTGAGTTTTATACCATCACNTTCCGNGACATTACGGAACGCCGGCAGATTGANCGTGAACGTGATGAAGCCTTGCAAGTGTCTGTTGAGGCGAANAGGGCCAAGACGCAGTTTCTTGCCAATATGAGCCACGAGCTCAGAACACCGCTTAATGCTATCATCGGCTTCTCGGAGATCATGAGCCAGCAGGTGTTNGGGCCGTTGGGGTCTGAAAGATATGTCGGTTATTCCGCTGATATTGAAGGTAGCGGGCGTCACCTTCTTTCCATTGTGAACGATATTCTNGATGTTGCGCGCATTGAGACAAATGATTTTACGCTCAATGAGGAAGAGGTGGATGTTTGCGACGTTGCGCGCGCCGTTCAACGGCTGACGGAAGGGTGGCCCGAAGCGATGCGCCGTCAGGTTGTGATTGGATGCGCTGATGATGTCCCGCTGTTGTGGGGTGATCCCCGGCTGCTGAAACAAATGATCCTCAATCTGGTTTCCAATGCATCGAAATTCTCACTTGCAGGTACGTCNGTTCGGGTTCTTGTTGAGCTGGACAAGGATGNTGCTCTTCTTGTGCGCGTGATGGATGAGGGAATTGGTATTCCCGAAGAAAGTATCGAAAAGCTGACAACAGCGTTTTATCAGGTGGATTCCACNCTGGAACGCCGGTNTGAAGGCACGGGGCTTGGCCTCACGCTCGTGCAAAAACATATGGATCTGCATGGTGGGGCGCTCTTGTTTGAAAGCACGGTTGGTGTGGGCACGACGGTGACATTGGCGTTTCCAGCGGCACGGACATGCCGGGCGNAGAAAACGNTGAGCGAGGTCGCTCAGGCTCAGCCTATCTGAACCAGTCTTTCGGNCCCATTTTTGGGTTGGCGGGTTTGTGCGAGCGNNACAGATATGAAAGTCGTTCGCCGGATCGTTTTCCTGTAATATGATGGATCCATCATAAGTGATTTGGTGCCCTGTACGTAGGGGTAGCTGAACACCAAGTGCCGCCGACAGGAAGTCTGANATGTCCGATTTGACTGAGAAACCAACACGCGGAACCCGCCGCCGCGCTCGCAGCCGGGCTGCCCTCATTGATGCCGCGCGTGTGGTGATGGGGCAGAAGGGGGTGGATGCGACCACGATTGCCGATATTACCGAGACNGCGGATCTGGGCTTTGGCACCTTTTACAATCATTTCAAAACAAAAGACGAGATTGTNGAGGCCGCGATGGCTGANCTCGTGNACAGGCTTGGNGATCAGATTGATGAGTTGATCGGATCTATTGATGACCCGTTTTTTGCCCAAGTTGTTGCGTGGCGCCAGGTGGTGGATGCTGCCATTTCAGANCCGATGATCGGGTGGTTTATTATGCGNTCCACCAAGACAATGGGGATCATGAATGAGGGGCTGATGGGACGTTTTCACCGCGATGCCTCTNCTGCCGTGAAAGCGGGGCATTTTAAGATTGAGGACATGCGTGTTGTTTCGATCCTGATCGGTGCAGGGATATTGTCTCTCATAAATGGCCGGTTGCAGGGGGTGCTGGATACGGGGCAGGTCAATGAGGGGATCGCGTTGCTGGTATCCCANCTTGGGATCTCAATAGACGAGGCCCGCAATCTGGTGCGCCGCCCCATACCGGCGCTACCCCAACAGATATAGTCGNAGGCCGCATTTNCAACAAAGGGNTANGCTTTGGTCTGGTGTGTCTAACCTTGCACAATGAGATTGTTCTGTACGCCCAGATCAAGTCTGCCATCATCGGTTTTGATGCGGGCGGCGATCTTGTCGCCCGGCTTCAGGAAGGCGGGGTTGTTCGCGCCGGCTTTCTTGAACATTTCCCATTTTTTCTGTTCAGGCATGAGCTTGCTTAACATCATGACCAGCTTGCCGGGTGCGCGTNCTGNCANCCCGCCCGGCGTNCCGGTGGCGAGCAGGTCGCCGGGGGCAAAGTCCTGNACCTCTGACAGTTCGGTCAAGGTTTCGGGCGGCTGGAAGAAAAGGTCGGCGGCGAGAGCGTTCTGTCGTTCCCGCCCGTTAACGGCCAGCTGCAGCCGCAGCTTCTGGAAATGTGTGAGATCCTCCCCGTCCACCAGCGTGAGCCAAGGTCCGGTGGGACCAAAGGTTCGATAGGATTTTCCTTTGTAGAACTGCCATTCGGGCAATTGCACATCGCGTGCAGAGATGTCGTTNGTGATGACGAGAGCTGCAACATAATTGCTAAGGTTTTGCCAGGTCACTTTTTCAGGCCCGGTAATGTCCCGGCCCAGNACAAGGCCCAGCTCAATCTCGTAATCGAGCAGTTTAACGTGGCGTGGNCGCACGATATCGGTGTCTGCGGGTGCCAAACAGGAGGAGGCTTTGCGGAAGATCATGTTGAAGGTTTGCTTCTTCGGATCGATNCCGCTTTCGCGCAGGTGGGAAATGTAATTCGTGCCCTGACAGACATATTGCTGGTTTTGGGTGATGGGGGAGAGCAGGCGTATGTGGGAGAGGGGGATGTTGTTTTCTGTCCCGGCAGCGGCCACGGACCGGGCTTCGCCTTGTCCTTCCCGAATGAGGTCTCCGGTTGTGGGNTAGTCACCGGTGAGCGGGGTCATGCCGCCTTCGGCTACGACACCCCAACCGGTGCTTCCGTTCAGCTCATAGCGCGCGACATTGNTGGCCATGTTTGAAGCCCTTCATCTAGAATTATGTTCGATATCCATCNNTATTTGATAAATATATCANTTATGATTTTTNCATCAAATTATATTTATTGCGAATTGTTCTCAAAAATATGAAAATGCCTGTTCCAGTCTCGTGTTCGCCTGTNCGGGCGACAAGCGCTGGCTCTTATCAATTTGCAGGAGACCCTATGAGCAACGACCTTACCTCGCAAGCGGACCTCAGGGTNCATTATCTACCTGCATCCGACGGGGCGCTGGGCAAACAACTGGATCACATTGATCCCCATTGTGCGTCGCTGATTGCCTTATCGCCTCTTGTCTGCATTGGTACCGCAGCAAAGGAAGGGTTGCCGGATGTGTCTCCACGCGGTGGTGAGCCGGGATTTGTGAAGGTTGCTGACCCGAAGACGTTGTTGATNCCGGACTGGCCCGGAAATAACCGTCTGGATTCACTCTCCAACATTGTGGAGACAGGTGGGATCGGGCTCTTGTTTTTTATCCCCGGTGTGAATGACATGTTGAGGGTGAACGGTGTTGCCCATCTGTCTGTGGCNCCTGAGCTGCGGGAGCAATTCGTNTTTCGCGGCAAGAACCCACGCAGTGTGATGCGCATTGATGTTCAGGAGGCCTATTTACATTGTACGAAAGCTCTGGTGCGTGCTGACCTGTGGAATGCGGATAANCATATCNATCGCAAGAGCCTGCCGAGTACCGGGGAAATGTATCGCGATCAGATGAAGCTCGATGGTGTGCCGCCGGCGGCGATAGATGATGCCCTGCAGAAAAACGAGAAGTCTGATCTCTACTGAACAGAAAAAGGCGGCCTATCTGTTGATGGACCGCCTTTCGATTGCTGAATAGCGATTGTGGTGTCCCTAGAAGTAGCGCGCGATCCGCAATTGCATNAAATCGTCATTTGAAAACGAATAGAGCGGGTCGGTTCGTGGGACGTTTTCGAACATACGTGCTTCCAGACTGACAAAATAGTCATCCCCGAANCGACGTTCCGCCTCCAGCGAGATACCAAGCGCCTGCGTGTCCATATCTATGGTGGATGCAAGAAGCACGGCTGTTGACGCTTCATCATTGGCCGTCCAGCGGACGCCTGCTACGGCATCGTTTGCGAAGGCGTTCTGCGGATTGGCGCCCCGGTCATCCCAGATATATTCGGCCACAATCCCCAGGTCGTTTGATGTNTCGAAGATCTGGTAGAAAGTGTACTCGATGCCGCCGGTGGCCTGTATGCGTTCCTCGTTCAGTTCCCGCCGCCAGAACCCTTCAAATTTGTAGAGCCAGGCGCCTTTGGTGGCTTGGACATCGATAGATGTTTGGCGGATCTGTGCGTAGAAAGGGGCAAGNACCAGATTTCCCGGTCCGTTCAGCGTCGGCCGCAGGATCGGGTCACGCCCGGTTCCCTGGAAATAGGACANGCCGACATCCCAATCTTCAAACGTGTTGGCGTATCGCAGTGCAAAGTCGAGATGCTGGCGTTTGTCGTCGCTCTCGTAGGCTGTCAGTGTTTCATCGACAGGTATGTCTGTTGCAGGTCTCCCGCTCATGCTTGCGAAGGTGCGCTCACGGAAATAGGGAAGCAGGTAGCCGCTGAACGTGCCAAAGGGTTGCACGGTTGAAACGGCAAGCATGGGCTGNCCCAGTTTTTCATCGCCGTCTATGCTCTCAATCGCATCTGTCTGGTTGATCACATCCACCANGTGGGCAACTTCTGTGACGCCCCAGAATACTTTGTCAAAACCGATGCGGAATTCCCAATCATCCANAATATGGACATATTTCAGCTGACGAATGTCGGCGTGGGATCGGTTGCCGTCTTGTTGGTCCAGACGGGCAAAGGGCTTAAAGACCACATATGAATCGTCCCAGAACGCTTCTACCGTCAATTCGGTTGCGACGGATGAGTTGAAGCGCTTCTGCCCGGGCACATTGCCCCTGGACGAAAAGACTTGAAACTCGGGTTCGACGAACCCGGTAAATTCGATCTCGGTCGCATTGACCGGAGAGGCTGCGATCATGAGGCCGAAAGNCGCGGCGGTTGCGGTGCCTGTCGACCNGATATGTTTTGACATTTATTCCCTCCCAGCAGGGCAATAAAAAAGCGGGCACACCAGACTAGTGCCCGCTTCCTAACATTTGATGATTACCGGGCCCGTTTCAGGGCATTGGTTGTGAAGTCAGACGCGCTCAGGCCCGAACCAAATTCATAGTCAGCCCAGACAAGACGTGTGGTTTTTGATGTCTGGTGGTTTTCCATGAACAGGTCGTGGGCGCGCCAGTATTTGTCATTGTAAAGACGATAGTCAGACATGGTCAGCGTTTTCAGNAGATCGTTTTTGCGGTCATAGAACTCGATCTTGCGTGGCTGATAATCTGTTGTGTCCGTCCAGGCGATCTGGCGTGTGTATCCTGAATGTTCGTAGAGNGGCGTGCGCTCCACCACGTGGCAGGTCATCTCGCCACAAGGCTCGTCGCGCAACCATGTGTAAGAATATTTGCCCACCTCTTGTGAGGCAAAGTCCTCAAACGCGAATTCCGATCCCATGAAAGGGCCTGACTTGTTGACCGAGGAAATGCGTTTCACACGGGCAACGGCTGGCAGGTACATCCACTGATCGTCGGGGTCGAGAATGTGCGCATAGGACAGAAGCGCTGTGCCATCCACATCGCGTGGCTTGTCGAAAACGATNAGGCTCCAGTCNCCTTCATTCTCNTCGGTGACTTCGAGTACCATATTGCGGAGTTCACGCTCGCTGGTTTCGCCATATGCGTTGGTAAGGACCATNTTCATGGTTGAAGATGAGTCCTGGAAGCCCAGGTCNCGGCGTTCTGTTTCTTGTGCAATCGCGAGACCACGTGCTTCGGGCTGATCTTCACCGGGAAGCGTATCAATGCCCGCGGCCATTGCTGTCAGACCAAGTGGTGCGGCAACCATTGCCGTTGCCAGAAGCGATGCCTGGAGGGCTTTGCCCATAAATTTTGTGTATGTCATTCGCATGATCGAACGGTCCTCTTGTTTGGTTGCTTTCAGGGATACGATAGGGATCGCATCGTGAATTGAAAAGCGTGTCATGTTGTNCCCCATCGCCCACCGGTGGTGAGACCGGCGGGCCTTTTGAAGGANNGGTGCGTGCTAGGCGGGCGCCCCCAGTTCTGCCGCGGGAGACGTGTCCTCGGGGTCTGCCTTTTTCTTGTCGGCTCTCCGGTCAAGCGTGATCAGAAGNGCAGGCAGTAGGAGGAAATCGATAATCAACGCGCAAGCCACCGTCAGCGCCACCATAGTGCCGAGCATCGCGTTCACCTTGAACGGTGAGTAGGCAAGAAGCCCGAAGCCGATGATCAGCACGAAGGTCGAAACCCACAGCGCGGTACCCACTGTTGAGAAAGCGTATCTGACAGCGTTTTCCGCTGTTTCGTTCTTTTCCCTGCGGGCGCGCTGATATTTGGACAGGAAGTGGACGGTGGCGTCCACAATCAGGCCCAGTGCGGTGGAGATGACGAAGGTTGACCAGAAGCCGACTTCCGGCGTGAAAAGCGCCAGGATACCAAACGCAAAGATNGGNGGTGTCAGGTTTGGAATNAGCGAGATCATGCCAAGCTTGATATCGCGAAGTGCGATGATCAGGCTTGCGGAGATGAGGAGCAGGGCAATGCCTGTTCCGACCATCATTGCCTGGAAATTACTGATCCCGATAAAGGAGAACATGACAGCCTGNCCTGCAGGATAGGCGTACATGGTTTCCGGCGCATTCGTCTTGAGCCAGTTGTCCCCGCGGGTGATCAGAGCCTGCATCTGTTCTGTTGAAACATCGCTTAGTGTCAGCGTGAGCTTCGTAGCAGATTTGTCCACGTTGATCTGGTCGTTCAGGTCAAGGCCATATGGAAGTGACATTTCGTACAGAAGCAGAAACTGGGCGGCCATCTGCCGGTCTGTCGGTACTTTGTAAAAATCCTCATTATCTCCGTTCATGCTCTTGTTCACACGTTTAATCACGTCTGAGAAGGTGGAGACATGTACGACCTCTGGTTGAGTTCGCCACCAATTGGCGAAGGCTTCGAGGCGTTCCAGATANTCGGGATCGGAGATGCCGCCGGGATTNCCNGCATAAAGNGANTAACTGATCTGGTAGATGCCTGTCAGATTGTCCGAGGCCCAGTCGGATGCGANGCGGAACTCCATTCGATCATCGAAATATTCCACGAAACGATCGTTGAATTTGAATTGCGGAAGGAGCGCGCCGAAACCAACAAGAGCAATGGTCATCGTGACCAGAATGGTGCGGCGATTGCGGATTACCATTTCGCCAAATTTTTCCATCAGCTCGTTTTGCTTGCTGAGAGAGCCTTTGGCCGTGACGGGTAGAATTGCCATCAGGGCTGGCAAGAAGCTTATCGAGAGCACCCATGCCACAAGGGCACCGACCGCGGCTGTGTTTCCGAGGTCGCGAAANGGGGGTGCGTCAGAGAANTTGAGGCTTGCAAAGCCAATTGCCGTTGTNAGTGAGGTCAGGAACACTGGTTGCCAGTTGACCCGAATACTCTCCACGATTGCCTCATGTTTGGTCATNCCTTTGTGCATGGCGACGAGGGCCGTGACGAGGATGTGAATGGAGTCTGCGACGGCGACGGTGAGGATAATGGTTGGTGCGCCTGAGGAAGGTGGCGTCAGTTTAACGCCCATCCAACCCATGACGANCCCCATTGCCGCCGCCGCAGACAGGCCGACCACAAGGAGGGTTGNGATCGTGCCGGAGATGGAGCGGATAAGAAGCCAGACGGTGAGGGCCAGTACGAGATACATGCCCGGGGTCAGTGTTTGGAGGTCTCTGGTTGCTGCCTCAGAGAAAGAGTTGGACAGCATGGATGAGCCGGTCAGCTCGAAGCGGATATCAGGGAAACGGCTTCGCACGTCGGCAAGGATTTCTCGTGCATGCTGAACAGATTGCGTGTTTGCCTGCACGTCGTCACGCGGCAGTTTCAAGGTGGCGACAATCGCGGTTGTTGTGCCGTCGTCCGAGATCAGCCGCTTGGCAATGGCGGGTTCGGTTGACGCAATACCAAAAACTCGGTCGCGGTCAGCGCTTGCCGGATCAATAACGAGGTCCTGCACCAGAAGGTCATCTTCGAAAGCCTGGGTGTGTTGATAGTTGGTCAGGCTGTCCACGCGGATTGAATAGGGTGTCTGCCATGCGCGTTCTGTAATTTCCTTGATGACAGCCAGGACACGCGGTTCTGTTGCCATGCCTTCGTCGGGGCGCAGAACCCAGAGCAATGTATCAGGGCTTGTGTAAGTTCGCTCCAGCTGTTCGAAGGCTTTCAGGTTCGGATTTTCATCCGTAAAGAAGTAGCGATAGTCGTTTGAGAACTTAATGTACTGCCCACCGGCTGCCATGTAGAGCGCGCCGGCGGCTGTCAGTACGACAACCAGCCAACGCAGTTTGACGATCCATTCTGCGTAGGAAATGACCCAACCGTTTTTCATGGTGTTGCCTTGTTAATGTGCGTCGCTTTCGGGGGTGGGACGCATGGTTTCAAGAAGATTGAAGAATGTAGGGGCGCTGTTGGCGCCTACCATAGGATCCTGGGCTGTCTTAATGAGACTGATCATGCCCTGATGTGTTGCCACGATAATGGTTGCCAGCCCGTGAGGATCGATGGACTGGCGCACTGTGCCAGCTGCCATCCCGCGCCGGAGAGCATCGGCGATGGCATCCGTCCAGCGGTTGAAGACGCCGTTCAGATAGTGGCGAAAGTCTTCGTCGAGCGGTGCCATTTCCTGGCTGAGGTTTTGCATCGGACAACCGAGCCGAATGTCTTTCATGGTTTCGCCAGCGACATGCCGCTGGATAATGCCGCGAATAGTTGTGAGCGGGTCGGTTGTCTCTGCCAATGGCGTGAGCCAATTTTCAGCAATAAAGGCTTCGATATTTTCTGATGCAGCTGCAAGCCCCAGTGCATGCTTGTCTGGAAAGTGGTGATAGAGCGAACCCTTTGTGCAATTGGCGGCACCGAGAATATCGTTGAGGCTGGCAGCCCTGTATCCATGACGGTGAATTTCCGCGAAAGCGGCATCAATGAGCGCCTGCCGGGTTTTTTCACCCCGTGTGACGCGGGCGTCGGTTCGCCCGACGGTGCTTTCCGGTCTGCTCATTGCCGGTTTGGGGCTGATAGGGCTCATTTCTCAGGACTCCTCTTCGGCTCAAGTTAAAAACCGACCGGTTGGTCTACTATCTAGAGAGCCGATGCCGGATGGTCAAGGTCTGTGTTCACTTTTATTTGTTGCGCCCGTGCCTCCGGGCTGCCTGCCTGGAAGGGGGCTTGTGATGCGGTTCCGGTGAGGCGCCGGGTGGCGTCTTTGACATCAGTTTGTTGGGGTTGTGTGACAGGCGAATTGCACGTGGGTTTCATTTTGTTACGGGCGCTCGGCCATCACGGGGGTTCGTGTCTGGGTGCGACTATCTGCCTCTTGCATAAATAACATATATATCATGTAATAAGAATATATTGATTACAGGAGTGCATCATGATCCGCCATGCTGATCGAAACTGGTCTCCCTATCTGGCTGGCGGCCTGATAGGTCTTTTGCAAATCCCGGCTTTTATATTGATGGACACGGGGCTTGGTGCGTCCTCGTCGTTTGTGACGGCTGCGGGTCAGGCCGCTCTTCTGGTTGATGCGGGGGTGCAGGAGGGGAGCTACTTCTCCAAATACCTTCTGTTCAACCAGTCTTTTCTGGCCAACAAGTATTTATGGCAGGTGGCGCTCGTTCTGGGTGTGGGGATCGGGGCGCTGTTTTCGGCACGCTTGTCTGGGATGAAGCGGCGCGGCATCGCACCGGTATGGCAAACGGCTTTTCATCTGCAGTCCCGCATGGCGCGTTACGGGATGGCATTTTTCGGCGGATTTGTTCTCTTGTTTGGCGCTCGTCTTGCCGGAGGGTGCACGAGTGGACATGGGCTTACGGGCATGGCGCAGCTGGCTGTCTCTTCATCGGTTGTGGTGATGGCCATTTTTGCGGGCGGGATCGCTTCCGCCTTTCTGCTGACGCGTAGAGATTGAGGGAGATTGCGGCGATGTCGATAGATGTGTTCCTGATTGTTTTGCTGGGGCTTGCGATGGGCCTTGTTTTTGGTGTGGCTCTTGAAAAGTCGCGCGTGTTTGAACCGGGCGTGATTGTCGGACAGATGCAGCTCCGCAACTTCACCATGCTGCGGGTTTTCCTGAGTGCCATTGTGACCGGTCTCCTGTCTCTTGCCCTGATGAATGGATTGGGCCTGGTGGAGCTTCACCCCAAAGCCTTTGTGCCACTTGCCCAGATCGGGGGTGGCTTGATCCTGGGGCTTGGTATGGTGATGGCCGGAGCCTGCCCTGGTACCGTCTTTGCCCAGATCGGTGCGGGCTATAAGGATGCGTGGTTTATTCTTCTGGGCGGGGTCGCGGGAGCGCTCGTCTATGGATATACGCTGCCTTTGTTCAAGCATTTGATGGGGCAAAGCGAGCTTACCACCTATGCCGTTCTCTTTGAGACACCGTTCTGGATGTTGGCCCTGGGNCTGGCCTCTCTTATCACCGCCAGTCTGNTTCTGTTGGNGCGCTGGCGCCCATCATCGGCGGAGCTGGGACGGGATTTTGATGGTGTCTAACGGCGAATGGCGAGGCGCGNGGCCTTGCGTTTTTCAGCCAGTTCCTTAATCACCGGGGACATGACCTCTTCATGNAACCTGTCGCANCCAATGCAGAGGTTGGCGAAAGGTGTGCCGTCGGGCATCGTGGTTTCGGAGGCGGCGAAGAATTTTTCTGCCGACCAGCCGTGTGACAGGCCCATACGGTCCGGTTCACCCCGGTTCAGGGCTTCAAAGACGGGATGTCCTTTCAAACTNTCCAGAATGTCGATGAGCTTTTCTTCTGCNACATTGCCAATGGGTTGTTTTGTCTTCAGGCAGCAAGGGTAGACCGAGCCGTCCGGTTCTATCGAAACCTCCGCTCCGGCAAAACCGTGGTTCAGGAAATTTCGGCCGCCGGAGTGGCGGGCGCAGAAATTGGTGTTGATGTCCGCTTTGGAAAGTGAGTTCTCCCAGGCGCGACCGCGNGGCCAGAGCTCGCCGATCCATTTGTCGGGTTGGGCGCCAAAGAAAAAATAGAANGGTCCTGCTTCTGTCAGGTGGTCGCGGCCGGTCGAAGGGGCCGGTACAGGCTGCATGCCGGCATTTTCGAACATGCGGGTGAGTTTTTCCACGAGTGGCAGGCGCTTGTCACCTTCCATCCCGACATGAAAGTCGTCCATACCGGCGATGGCGAGCATCNAGATGTTGCGTTCCAGGAGTTCATCAATAATCCGGGGTGTTACCAGATCGCCGGTTGTCTGCATGGAAAGCCGGACGCCGTTCTTGCCNTACTTCNGGTTCAGCGCATCGAGGGTCGGATAGAAGATACGTTCCCGTACAGGATCGATCAGAACTTCACCACCCGCGACGATGATCCGGCCAATGCGTTTCTCCGGNTCCCCGTTCGTGTCGAGGTGTGCCGGGTCTTTGTAAACCATGCTGTCAGGGAAGTTGTCGATGATCTTGCGGTAATGGGTNTCGCTTNCNCCCAGCACATTTTCCAGTGCGCCCCTTACATAGGGGCGGAAGCGGGTGTCGTAACAATGTTTGCAGCGTCGATGGCATGCCCAGGTGAGTACGTAATAGATGGACTCCACAAAACACCTCATTTTTNCATTTGTCCGGTAGCGGACAATCNGGCANCAGCCTAACAGGGGACGTGCNTTCTCGGGGTCACAAAAATGAGAGCATCAGCGAGGTNTATCTCCATTTATCGTGACGCGACGCATATGCCGCCTGTGNCCGTGATAATCGTTCAATGCATAGTGTTGAACNGCTCTGTTGTCCCAGAAAGCAACGGCGCCCGGTGTCCATCGAAAGCGGCAGGTGAACTGTTCCTGNGTTGCATGTTCAAACAGGAATTGTAAAAGCGGCCTGCTTTCGCGCCGGGTCATGTTTTTGAAATGCATGGTAAAGGCGGAATTGACATAGAGTGCCTTTCGACCGGTTTGAGGGTGTGTGCGAACGACCGGATGTTCAAATTTTGGCACAGTGCCTTCTTCCTGTTGTTCCACCTGCATGCCCGCGCGCTGCATGGCGGAGTGGCCTTTGCGCCCGTATTCTTTTTCAGCTGTATGTATGGCNATCATGCCGTCCAGCATGTCCTTCATGCCTTCTGACAGTGCATCATAGGCGGCTGACTGGCTTGNAAAGAGCGTGTCTCCGCCGTACGGCGGGACTTCGATCGAATNAAGAATTGATCCGAGCGCGGGCTCTTCCTGAAATNACATATCGGAATGCCATCCCCCACCGAAATTCTCGCGTTCGTCAGGTTCCTTGATAATTTCCATGATCTCTTCATGGCCAGCCATGCCCTTTACGTAGGGATGGATGTTCAGGGATCCGAACCTGCGTCCAAAGCGTATATGGGCTTCGGGGCTCAAGTCCTGATTGCGGAAGAAAATCACCTGATGATCCAGAAATGCCTGATGAATGTCATCGAAGGTTTCATTGTCGAGATTGTCGTTGAGGGCCACCCCCTCAATTTCCGCACCCAGCGCACCAGCAACGGGCTTCACATCGATGTTCTTGTAGGTCATTTTTTCCTCCCGTGATCTCAATCCGGCTTTGTCTAGGCGTTTACTCCCGGGGTGCTTTCCTAAGTGTTTGCCAATCGCGGGACGACGTCCACAGCTTCAATCAGTGCGGCGATAAAGAGGCTTGCTTGACTGAAGAAAACATAGAGCAGGAAAACGAGGACAATATTAAACGTGATAGCTCTTATCTGATTGATGCGGAAACCTGGCAGTTTGGTTGTGGCACGCATGATCATCCCGGCGTAACCCGCAATTGGCGTGATCAGCAGGCTCGCGATAAAGGCCATGCCTACATTCCCAATGGCAGAAAAAATTTTTGTGTATGGGATGTTTTGTGCACCCCATGTTTCCGCAAGGAAATGAATGGATGTCACAATGGAAAATCCCAGCAGGATCTGTATGCCGCGTTCCAATTGAGTCCATAGTGGGTGGGTGATGGAGATGTCGAATGGACGTTCACCGGTGGTCGTCGGTTCTGAAACTGTTTGCGTCTCCGTCGGTTCTGTGTCCGCCATTGTCTCTCCCCTCGCTGGCTTGTTTCGGGGGGCAGTCTAGCTCAGGTCCCGGTCATTAAAAAGGCCACCGGAGAAACGCCGGTGGCCTTGCTGTTTCGTACGTTGCCCTTAAAGGCTTATGGAGCTTCGTTTGAGAAGATAATCGTGCCTGACGCGCCGAACATGCCGCCCACGCCATGGGCGACGGAGATTTTTGCGCCTTTCACCTGAGCTGGCGCTGTCCCGCGCATCTGACGGACACTTTCCTGGAGCGCATACATGCCATACATGCCTGAATGCATGTAGGAGAGACCGCCGCCATTCGTGTTCAGGGGGAGTTTGCCGCCCGGCGCTGTATTGCGTTCCCAGATGAAATCGGCGGCTTCACCCGGTTTGCAGAAACCAAGGTCCTCCAGTCCGTAGAGAGGTAGGTGCGCAAAGGCATCGTAAATCATCAGATGATCCACATCATTATGTGTAATGCCTGCCTCCGAGAAGGCTTGCGCACCGGAAACGCGAAAGGCTTTGGATGAGGTGAAATCGGCCATCTGGCTGATCATCGGCGTTTCCACGCTTTCTCCGGTCCCCAGAATGTAAACGGGTTTCTGGGGCATGTCTTTGGCACGATCCGCTTTGGTCAGGATCAGGGCTCCCCCGCCATCTGTTACCAGACAACACATGAGCAGGCGGAACGGGTAGGCGATCATTCGGCTGGTGAGCACATCATCGATGGTAATGGGATCACGGAAGCTGGCCCGCGGATTCATGGAAGCCCATTCGCGTTGAATGACGGCCACCTGTGCGAGCTGTTCTTCCGTTACGCCGCGCTCCTTCATGTAGCGCAGCACGGGGATGGTGAACATGGTCGGCGGGTTGGTGACGCCGTAAGGGAGCTCAAACTGCCCCATCAGGCTGTCCGGTGATCTTGCAAACCGGCGTGCTCCTACGCGGCTTCGGCCACTTTCGGCATGGGTAATAAGGACCGTGTTGCAAAGGCCTTCGTTAATGGCGGCGGCGGCATGCCGGACATGCAGCATGAAAGAGCAACCGCCAACGGAGGTGCCGTCAACCCATTTGGGTGTGATGCCCAGGTAGTGTGCGGTTTCCGTCGGGCTTTCACCGGCTGTGGCCACACCGTCAATATCCGACGGTTTCAGGCCCGCATCCGCCATGGCGTTCAACGCGGCGTCCGCGTGCAGCATGATCTGGGACATGTGGGGAATTTTGCCCAGTTCGGTTGTTTCTGCGGCACCTACTATAGCGATGGATTTCTGTTTCATGGCTCAGGCCTCCGTCGATGCAGGTTTGAATTTGGGCAGGCTGATGGCGTCGCTTGCTTTTTCGAAAGTGACTTCGAGCGGCATATCGAGGATCAGCGCTTCAGGTGTTTGAGGGCAGTCCACGATATTGGTCATCATGCGTGGACCTTCGGCCAGTTCCACGACAGCGATAGAGTGTGGTTCCGTCCCAAAATCAGGTCTGGGTCGATGATTGATGACATAGGAATAAAGCGTCGCTTTGCCACTGGCGGTGAAAATGCTCACATCGCGTGAACCGCAATTGGGGCAGAATGGCCGCGGGGGGAAGTAATTTGTTGAGCAGCTTTCGCATTTCTGCAATTTCAGTTCACCCGCCTTGCAACCGGCCCAGAAATGTTCTGTTTCCGGGGTTGGTACAGGCAAGGGGCGTTGAAAGTCGGCCATGTCGTCCTCCTGTTGTTATTAGTTGGGGGAGAGCATAGCTGTCGAAACGCTGGTGACAAGGTTCAGATGTATTGTGCGAACCGCTGACTGCTATTTATGAAAGGTGCATGGAGGCCGTTACGTCGCGTCAGTCTTCAAAGAAACGCGTGAAGGCGGACACGGGTTCACGTTCCGAAACGAGTGTGTTGACGGGTGCTGTTTCGTCGGCATAACCCAGTGACATGCCACACAACACATATTCATGNTCNGGGATGTCGAGGACGCGTTTGGTGACTTTCCAATATTGATTCCACGCGCCCTGGGCGCATGTATCCAGACCCTGCGCCGTTGCGAGCAGCATAAAGCTCTGCATGAAGATACCTATATCGATCCAGTTGGTTGGATCGAGATTTTTGTCGATTGTAAAAATCAGCCCGACGGGTGCGTCAAAGAAAGCGTAATTCCGGCCCCACTGGTTCCAGTTTGCTTGCTGGTCGCCTTTGGGAATTTCCAGAAGCGTGTACATGTCCTTGCCCAGTTTGCGCATGCGGGAAAGGTATGGCTCTACGCGCTTGTTGGCGGATGGCCATTCCTTTGCGCCGTCTTCCGGGTTTTTGTCCCTATATGTCAGCAGTTCATGGCTCAAGCGGTCACGCGCCTTTCCCATGACGACATAAACATTCCACGGCTGGACATTGGTACCAGAGGGAGAGCGGGCAGCGCGCGCCAGCAAATCCTCAATCTTGTCGCGGGAGACAGGATCGCTTTTGAANGCACGAACTGATTTTCGATTATTGAGTGCGCTATCAAGATCCATCATTGCCCCCNTCGTGTTTTCATGTGGGGGCATAGCATGGCGCGCGAGGCGGAACCAGCGTCTCGCTGTTGCTTTATGGTGTGGCGGGCACGTCAGAGACCCAGAACGGCCTTTGACATGATGTTGCGCTGGATTTCATTGGAGCCTGCGTAAATGGGGCCTGCACGATCGTTCAGATACTTGGGCAGNACCGTCACCCCGTAATCCGGGCCGACGGCGTGTTCATTTGCAGAGGTTTCAGGGGCGGTCGGCACGGGTCCGCCGGGGCTGGTGAGGTGTGGCTGGAACGGGGCGATATAGTAGTTNAGTGCTTCAACGGCAAGCTCNGTCAGGCGATTTGACATTTCCGTACCTCTCGTTTTCAGCATTGAACTTGCCGCTCCCGGTGCNCCGCCCTGTGAGAGTTCAGAGAGAACGCGGTGCTCTGTATATTCTATCGCAGTGAGGTCAATCGCCGCTTCAGCCAGTTTGTTTCTGAAATCTGTATCTGCGATGAGAGGGGTGCCATTTGACCCCGCTTCTGATTGGGCCATAGAGATGATCTTGTTCAGATGACCTTTCAGTTTTGGCGCATAGGCATTGNCGCGCTCGAACTGAAGGAGGTATTTTGCAACGGTCCAGCCGTCCCCGATCTTGCCGACGGTATTCTTTTTGGGAACGCGCACATTTTCAAAGAAAATCTGGTTCTGGATATGCTCGCCGGTNAGCATGATGATGGGCTCCACCGTGATGCCGGGGCTTGTCATATCGATCAGCAGGAAGGTGATGCCGCGCTGCGGGATGTCTGATCCATCCGTGCGGACGAGGCAGAAGATCCAGTTTGCGTGCTGTGCATGGGTTGTCCAGATTTTGGTGCCTGTACAGATGAAGTCATCCCCGTCTTCGACAGCTTTCATCTGAAGACTGGCGAGATCNGAGCCGGAACCGGGTTCCGAATAACCCTGGCACCACCAGTCGTCGCCCGACAGGATGCGCGGCAGGAAATAGTTCTTCTGTTCCTGGTTGCCATGACCGATGAGAACCGGACCGCACATGCCGACCCCCATGGGAGANAGGCTCGGAGTTTCATATGCGGCGCACTCGCTTTGCCAGATGTAACGCTCGACGATATCCCAGCCAGTGCCGCCGTGCTCGGTNGGCCACCCTGGGGCAACCCAGCCCTGAGCATGGAGTTTCTTGTGCCATTTGAGTGTGGTTTCGTAGTCGGAATAGACACTGGTCATACCGGCGCCAGCTTTGCGCAGGTCGTCGGTCATGGCTTGATCAAGGAAACGCCGGACGTCGTCNCGAAAAGCCTCGTGCTTTGAATGGAACCCCAGATGCATNGCACCCCCCTTATTTGAATTATGAATAGAATGTTTTTTGCGAGAGTAGGCGGGGCGNGGGACAAGTCAAATCAAGCTAGCGTAACTGCTCGAGAGCCTTGTCGCGCGCTGCGTCAAGCAGCGCTTTTGCGAAATCCGGGTCGTCGATGGCGCGGGCAATTGAAAAGGCGCCGACGGTCAGAACGAGCGCTGCCAGCGCTTCCTTGCTTGGTTGTGCTGTTGCTTCGGGTGCGGTCTCGCCGGTCTTTTTGCGCGTCCGGTCAAACTCTGTCGCAAGATTTTTNATTTTGTTCGTGTANGCGCTCTTGGCAATGCGGGATCCGGAGCGGGCGACATCTGCCGGAAGCGATGCAAGAGTGCATTGTGTTTCGATTGTGCTGGCGTTTTCAGGGGCGAGATATCCCGNCAGCATTTCCGTCGCTTCTGTCAGCAGTTCCTGTTTGGTCGTGCCGGTGCGTCGTCTGAGCATGCGGTCGAGNCCCGCTTCCTCCGTCAGGACGTCTGCAAAAAGCGCTGCCTTGGTCTTGAAATACCCATAGAAGCCGCCGCGGGTCAGTTTTGCCGCGTTCATGATCTCGTCGATGCCGACACCCATATAGCCCTTGCGGCGAAACAGGAGGCCCGCCTGNTGNAGGATCAGCGCACGGGTCTTTTCTTTGTGTTCAGGTTTGTAACGCATGGGAGAAATATATTGCATGTTNTTCAACATGCAAATAACATGTTTNTCGACATGTAATGGAGGGTCACATGGCGCGCCGGTTACATCAATTCCGTTACTCTCATTTCAATGAGAAGGCGCGGTGGGCGCTCGCATTCAAAGGGCTTGATGTCGAGCGGGTGAATTATCTGCCCGGCCCTCACGCCGCTTCGATCCGGAAGCTGTCCGGGCAGACGCAGACGCCGGTTCTTNAGTGGGACGGGGAGGTGGTTCCGGGTTCCGCCGCTATTATCGAATTTCTGGAAAAGGTGATGCCTGAGAGGCCGCTTTANCCGGCTGATCCGGTGATGCAGCAAAAGGCGCTGGCGCTTGCTGCCTGGTTCGATGCCGAGCTTGGGCCAAAGGGCCGTCGGGCACTCTTCTGTGCGACGATTGAAGANGGTCGNTATCTTGCCACGCTTTTTGCGGGGGATCGGTCGTGGCCCGCTCGCACGGCCTATGCCGTAATGCAGCCACTGGTTCGTCCGATTATGCGCCGGTCTATGGATATCACCCCNGCGGCGGAGGGTGAGGCCCTTCGTGCGGTGGAGGAGGCGCTCGACTTTGTTGCGCGGGAGAGTTTGGCGACCGGNTATCTCGTGGGTGACCGTTTCAGCGTTGCGGATTTGACGGGAGCAGCACTCCTCGCCCTGACCGCAAATCCCGATCATGTTGATATGAAGAGGCCAGAACCAAAACCTGCCTCGGTATCTGCCTGGCTTTCCAAATGGGCCGATCATCCCGGTGTTGCCTGGGTTCGACGGATCTATGCCGAGCATCGACCCTGAAACAGCATGGCGGCCTAGAGCGTGTGTCGGTTTTGGGGAGGCCTGTGTGATATGCAGCGGCGTAGCGCGCTTTTTTCCGCGATAGCCATTGGCGTTTAGTGCAAACTCGCCTAAATGAAGAGGGCGCTCCGACGGTGAGAGATATCTCGCCGCGCCGGGGCGTGTTTCTTTCAGGGTTGACCTTTCTGCCAAGCCCTGCGGACTTGAGACCGGATTTGGGGCAATGGCCGATCAATCACCAGACAATTCACCGAATGACGCTGATCTACCTGGACTGAAGGCGACGACGCCGGAAGAGCGCCGCCGGGCGTTTGGAATTCTGTTTGTATCGCTTTTATCCCTCGGTATGGGGCAATCGCTGTTTTTTGCGGTTCTGCCACCAATTGCCCGTGAACTGGGCATGAGCGAATTTGAGACGACAATGATTTTCTCCTTGTCGGCACTTTTGTGGACGCTCACCAGTCCGTATTGGGGCACACGGTCTGATATTGTCGGGCGCAAGCCCATTATGCTGACGGGCCTGATCGGGTTTGGTGTGTCAACGGTCGGCTTTGCGGCTGTCGTCATGGTTGGCCTTTGG
Organism: Rhodobiaceae bacterium; assembly: GCA_002715765.1. Lineage (GTDB taxonomy): Bacteria > Pseudomonadota > Alphaproteobacteria > Parvibaculales > Parvibaculaceae > Mf105b01. Next base: position 54,859 of record PAZY01000035.1, read on the forward strand.
GGCTGGGTGTCACTTGGCCTCATGTTTCCGCTTTTGATTACAGTGCGGGCCATCTTCGGGACTTTCGGGTCCGGTACGATGCCTGCGGCGCAGGCTTATGTTGCTGACCGGACAACGCGGGCGGAACGGGCATCGGGCGTGGCTTCCATTGGTGCGGCGTTCGGCATGGGGACGGTGATCGGCCCGGGTTTTGCTGCGGCCCTTGCGACGTTTCACATTCTGGCCCCGTTTTTTGCTGTTTCGGCGATTGCCTTTGGCGGGGCGTTGTTTATTTGGCGAATGCTGCCTGAACGTACAACGCCCAAGCAGAAAGTTGCAGACCGTCAGAAGCAGCGCCGTCGGTTGAAACTGTCTGACGGGCGTGTGGCCCCCTGGCTCATGCTGGGGGTTGTATTGTCGCTTGCGCAGTCCATTACGATGCAGCTGGTCGCCTTCTACTATATGGACACGTTCAATATGCAAGGGGACGAAGCCACCCAGTTCGTGTCGGTTGGCCTGATGGCGATGGCGATGGCCACGATTTTTACACAGATGGTCCTGATCCAGCGCTTCGACCTGTCCGTGCAGTTTTTGCTGCGGGTCGGGGCGGCGGTGATGATTGCGTCGTTTGGCATTCTCATTGCGGCCAACGCTTATGGTCTGTTTGTCACATCGCTCGCTCTGGCCGGGGTTGGTTTCGGCTTCTTGCGGGCAGGCTTGAGCGCAGGGGCCTCGCTCTCCGTCTCGCCGCGTGACCAGGGGGCCATTGCCGGTCTAATTGGCGGCACGGCCGCGACCGGGCATATTATCAATCCACTGGTTGGGATCCCGCTTTATTATTTCATGCATCAGGCCCCCTTTATTCTTGCGGCAGGTCTGATGGTGATCATTCTTCTGATGGCATTGTTTCACCCTGTTGTGAGCAAGGTGAATGCGAATGCCAGCATGGATGATGAAGAGGATGAAGGCGACCTTCATCCTCATTGAGCTGGCCCCTTCATTGAGCTGATTTGTGCCGGTGTTCTTCTTTCCCGATGCTCAGGCGGCAGCTGTTTTACTTTTGGGAACACCGAGCACGCCTTTTGCCTCCCAATCGGCCATCAGGGTTCCAACGGCAGATGCGAAGGCGATGGGTTGATCCAGCATAATATGATGTTGGGCAAAGGGGATCGTGAAGATCGGGGCTTCGGGGCGCAAGCTTTTCATGAAGGCCATCGTGTCCGGATCATGGTCTTTGGAGATGTGTCCGTACATCACCCCCACTTTGCAAGGCAGGTTCTTGAACATGTCGGCATGTTCTTCACCGCCCATTTTCAGGCCCTGAAAGGCCATGGGGTCGAATTTCCAGGTCCAGCCTTTTTCGTCACCGTCTGTCACTTCGCGGATTGAATGTCCTGCTATGTAGTCGGTGATGAAGGCGTTGGCGCATTCCTGCAAGGGGGCGAGGCTGAAACGTCCCAGGGCGGTCTCCCGGTCGGGGTAGACACGGGTTGGTCGACGCGGCGGGTCGCCAAGGAACCATTCTACAGCGTCTGTTTTCGGACGGACGCGGAAGTCGGCAAGGAGAAGGCCGCCCAGTTCCGCACCGTATAGTGCACCGGTAATCAGTGTCACAAAGCCGCCGAAGGAGTGTCCGACAATGACCGGTTTGGGGCCAAGCCCGGCGTCAAAAGCGACGCTGCGGATCGCGTGGGCATAGGTTTCGCGGACGTAAGAATCGCGCCACTCACTGTCACCCATGCCGGGCAGGTCGATTGACGCGACGTTGTATTCTTCTGTCAGGAGTGGGGCGATAAAGTCGAACCAGCGGGCATGGGCCCCATTTCCGTGGACAAACAGGAGGCCCGGGCGATCTGCCTTTTTGGCGGGCCATTTGAGGTAGTGAACACGCGTGCCTTCGGACGTTACCCAGTGGCTTTCCGGCTTTTCTGCAAGGCAGTCACGGAACCAGCGCGGTGCGTGTGTGATGAAGTCCTCTTTTGGGAGGGGGGCGATTTCTGGTCCCCGATTCTCGTGTTCTTCTTCACTCATGATCTGATGTTCGTCCTGAGGCTGCCATGGGAGCGTGCGAGCTGATTGTCAGGTCTCGTACGTTGAAAATGGCGGCGGCGTCATTTTTGTTGGGCATGGCTTAAGATTTTCAGTGCAGATTGTAAAGAGAAGGGGCCGGGCGGCACGCAATTGTGGGTTAACGGTTGGTCTGCGTTGTTTGGCGGTTGACATGGGCGGCTCTGCAGCTTAGTTTCCGGCCGAATTTCCGATATTTACCGGCGGATGAGGTCGGTGCCCGGCGGGTACCAGCTTCTTTGCCTGAGCCCGAAAATGGGCACAATTGGTGGGTGACACAGATGAAAGTTCGTAATTCTTTGAAATCCCTTCTGGGTCGGCACCGGGACAACCGTTTGGTGCGCCGCAAGGGCCGTCTTTATGTAATCAACAAGACCAATCGCCGTTTCAAGGCGCGCCAGGGCTGATGTTCTGAGCTGGCTTTTCGGGTAACCCGGAAAGATCATGGTAGAGTTTCAAGGTCGCACCTTCGGGGGTGCGGCCTTTTTTCTTGTGGTCTTTGCAGATGGCCTTTTCCATGCGGTTTGGGTGTTGGGAGCGACAATATGGTCAAGGCGATCCTGTTTGATATCGGGAATGTTCTGGTCCGTTGGGAGCCACGGCATCTGTTTCGGCAGTTGCTACCCAATGAGACCGCAGTCGATCATTTTCTATCGGAAATCTGTACTCCTGAATGGCATTTCGCTCATGATCTGGGTGTTTCCTTTGAGGAGAATGCTGCGCCGCTGAAGGCGCGCTTTCCGGCCTATGCGGGGCTTATTGATGCGTGGAGTGTGCGGTATCTGGACATGACGCCCGGCGAAGTACCAGGCATGGCAAGTCTGTTTGGTGAGGTGGAGCAGGCCGGATTGCCACTACACGGGCTGACCAATATGCCGTCGAGTATTTTCCCCAAATTGCGTGCTGCCTACCCCATGCTGGCGCGGCTCCGCTCAGTGGTCGTGTCGGGGGATGAGAAGGTCTGCAAGCCAGAGCGGCGTATTTTTGACATTGCCACCGAGCGGATGAACCTTGCACCGCAGGATGTGCTTTTCATCGATGACACATTGCCGAATGTCGAGGCAGGGGCGGCCCTCGGGTTTCAGGTCCATCATTTTTGTGCTGCGACGGCCTTGCGCGCTGAGCTTGTGTCACGCGGGGTGCTGACTTCATGAGCGTGCGCGCGGTTATTTTTGACATGGGCAATGTGCTGATCGATTGGGATCCAGAGCGCACCTATCAGGTCCTCCTTCCCGATCCCCAAGACCGTGCCAGGTTTTTTAGTGGTCTGTTTCGACGCATGCACAATCTGGTCCATGATACGCATAGACCCTTTGGTGAGGTTCTGGCACCCCTGAAGCGGGAGATGCCGGATGATATTCCCCTTATTGAGATGTTCGAGTACCGGTGGCATTCGTTTTTGTACGGGCCGCTTGGGGAGACGGTGCGCATTCTGGAGGCTCTTCGGGTGAAGGGGGTACCGCTTTACGGGTTGAGCAACTGGCCGCACCAGACCTGGCCCCCGCAGGCGACTGATCCTTCGCATGATTATGGTTTTCTGGCGTATTTTGAAGATATTGTGGTCTCCGGCACGGTTGGTATGAGGAAGCCGGAGGCCGAGATCTATCTGCATGCGTTGGCGCGTTTCGGTCTTGCACCGCATGAAGCTCTATTTGTGGATGATCTTTTGGAGAATGTTCGAGCCGCCGAAGCGGTGGGTATTGTCGGGCATCATTTTCATCAGGGTGGGGGTGTGACGCTTGTCGAAACTCTGGTCGCTCACGGGTTGCTTGATCCGCGCTGATGGTTGACAGTGTTGTCCGATGACTTTGGGAGGGCTTCCATGACCGGTCAGTTCATGATTTATGGTGCGACAGGCTATACGGGTAAACTGATGACCCGAATGGCGCGTGATGCCGGGCTTACGCCTGTGCTTGCCGGTCGGTCTGAGGCGAAGCTAAAAAGCATTTCCAATCAGTACGGCTTTGAGGCGCGTGCGTTCGACCTTATGGATCGCTCTGCAATCGATACGGCGCTTGCTGATATTGATCTTGTGCTGCATGTCGCGGGCCCGTTTTCAGCCACATCAAAACCGATGATTGATGCGTGTCTTCGCACAGGGACGCACTATCTGGATATTACCGGCGAGATTTCGGTGTTTGAGGCCTGTGCCCGACGTGACGAAGCGGCAAAGGAAGCCGGGATTATGATCCTGCCAGGGGTCGGTTTTGATGTGGTGCCGAGCGATTGTCTGGCCGCGCACATGAAACGTCGTATGCCTGATGCCACCGACCTGGTGCTGGGCATTTCGGGGCTGGGCTCTACATCTCGCGGTACCGCCAAGACAATGATCGAGAGTATCGGGGATGGTACGCGGATCCGCCGCGACGGGCGGATCGTATCGCTCGGGCGCGCGCCGGAGCGGGATATCGATTTCGGGTCCGGTGCGAAGAAATCCGTGGCGATCGGATGGGGGGATGTTTCCACTGCGTATCACTCGACCGGGATTCCCAATATTACAGTTTTCTTTGAGGCCAATCCGCAGATTGCGCAGATGGCCAATCTTGGTGGTTTTACCCGCTTTTTGTTGAGCCGCGGGTTTATGCAACGTCGTTTGAAGGCGCGGGAAGATGCAAAGCCCGATGGTCCGAGCGAGCATGAGCGGGCTGCGGGCCATGCGGTTCTGATTGGTGAGGCGACAAACGAGGCGGGGGAGCGGGTGGTCTCGCGGTTGCGAACGCCGGAAGGCTATACGCTCACCTATATGACAGGGCTCGATATTGCGCGTCGGGTGCTGGCGGGAGAGGTCAAAACCGGCTTTCAGACACCAAGCCTTGCTTTCGGCCCTGATTACATTACCGGTATTGAAGGTTGTGTGATGGAAGATTTGAACCGTTAGCCCCTATCATGTTCGTACACTCGCAAAACTGTGATGAGCAGGCCTTTGCGCTTTGTGCGTTCTGACTTATGTTTTTGGGCATGGTTCGACAAATCGCCTGTGCGGGGGTTTCCGCTGTCATCATTTTTACCAGCCTCGCACTCCCCTCCCTTGCTGCGGATGGGAGAGGCGGGATATTGCCGCCGGCAGCGCAAGGGCGGTTGCCGACGCGTGCGGTGAGTGATCTTCAACTGGACCAGCTTTTTGCGCAGCTTGCGGTCGCCCGAACGCCGGATGATGCCAAGGAAGTCGAGCAGGCGATTTGGGCGCGCTGGAACCGTTCGGGCAGTATCAGTGTCGATCTGTTAATGTCGCGCGGTGTGCGTGCGCTGGCGGATGGGGAAATCGATATCGCACTCACCTTTTTTGATGAAGTGGTTGATCTGGCTCCGGGGTATGCGGAAGGGTGGAACAAGCGTGCAACAGTTCATTTTTTGAAAGATGATTATGCGGCTGCTCTTTCCGATATTGAGACCACACTTGCGCTTGAGCCGCGGCATTTCGGGGCTATTGGCGGGTTGGCTCTGGTGCTGGAGGATCTGGGGGATAAGGAAGGTGCCAGAGACGCTTATCGTCGCGCGCTGGCGGTCTATCCCTGGCTTGAGGGAGCGGCTGATGCGGAAAACCGGCTTACGGTTGAGATTGACGGTCGGGGCATCTGATCCAGATTGCAGCAAGTACGCAGCCGGCTTCAGGGGCAAGCTTTTGCCGCATCTTTTTTGTAACCGGGGATATCTGTGTTGATCTGGCTCTTCGTGGTGCTGCTTGTCAGTTTTTGTCTGTATGTCGTGTTTCTGATCCGCCAGACGGAAAAACAGTTTCCACGACAAGGAAAGCTTGTTCGCTCGCATGATGCAGATCTGCATTATGTTGATGTAGGGCCGCTTGATCCGGATGGGATTGATCGGGCACCCATTGTTCTGGTGCATGGCGCGAGCGGCAATTTGCGGGATTTCGAGGCCAGCCTGATCCCGCTGCTGGCGGACAAGCACCGTGTGCTTGCCTTTGATCGCCCCGGCCATGGCTGGAGTGAGCGTCCCGATGGTCCCGACATGCATGATCCGGCCCGCCAGGCAGCGGTTATACATGAGGCTTTGGAAAACCTCGGTGTGACGCGGCCGGTTCTGCTGGGTCATTCCTGGGGTGGTGCGGTTGCCAGTGCCTATGCACTTTCCTTCGGGGCGGATTTGTCCGGGCTGCTTGTTCTGGCCGGGGCGACACATCCCTGGAAAGGGCAGGTTGCATGGTATCACCGGTTATTGGCAAAACCGGTTCTCGGCACTGTTTTTCTGTGGGGCGTGGTGGTGCCGCTGGGGCGTGTGATGGCGGCGGCCGGTGTCAAATCCACCTTTGCGCCTGATCCGGCGCCGACAGGATATGAAGAGGCTATCGGGCTTTCACTTCTCTTCCGCCCGGACCATTTTCGTCATAATTCGGCTGATACCAGCCGTTTGAGGGATCATTTGGCTGGTCAGTCGGCGCGCTATCACGAGATTGCTGTGCCGACGGTTATCATCACAGGAAACCGGGATCAAACCGTGCTTGCGAAGCTGCATTCCTATGCGTTGCATGAGCAGATTACCGGGTCTGAGCTTATCAAGCTCGAAGGTGTGGGGCACATGCCCCACCACGTTCGCCCGGACATTGTGGTAGATGCGCTTGCGCGATTGGCAGCTGGTGAGTCTGTCCGGGCGGGGCTTCATGTTCATGAAGCCCAGACGGCAGCGCAAAAGGCGGCCTTGCGCTAGACCGGATCAACTGCGTTTGGTGTCAGATCCCACATAGGCAACGCGCAGCATATTGGTTGCCCCCGGTGTACCAAGGGGAACACCGGCTGTGATGATGATCCGCTGGCCCGGCTGTGCAAAGCCCTCCTGGAAGGCGATGCGGCTCGCGCGCTCCACCATTTCATCGAGGTCGCGTGCATCCTCTGTCAGGACGCAATGTACGCCCCAGACAAGCGCCAGTCGCCGTGCAGTTGTTTCGATTGGCGTCAGCACCACGATAGGAAGCTGTGGCCGCTCGCGGGCGGCCCGCAGGCCGGTTGAGCCGGAATTTGTCCAGCAGACGATGGCGGCGGCGTTCAGCGTGTCGGCTACGGTACGGGCGGCTGCGCTGATGGCATCAGCTCCCGTTGCTTCCGGTTGGGTTTGTTGTGCGTAGATAATGCCGGGGTAGGTTGGGTCATGTTCCACCTGTGCGGCGATGCGGTTCATCATTTCAACCGCCTCGGCCGGAAAGTCGCCCGCAGCGCTTTCCGCAGAGAGCATGACAGCATCTGCGCCTTCAAAGACGGCGGTCGCCACATCAGAGACTTCGGCCCGGGTTGGCATGGGTGATGAAATCATGCTTTCCAGCATTTGTGTGGCCACGACTACCGGCTTTCCTGCTCGACGGCAAAGGCGGGTAATCTGTTTTTGCCAACCTGGTACCTGCTCGACGGGAAGTTCCACGCCCAGATCACCGCGCGCGACCATAAGCCCGTCAGCAATCTCCGCAATTTCCTGCAAATGTGTCAGGGCCAGCGGCTTTTCGATCTTGGCCATTACCGCAGCGCGGCCTTTGGCAATTTTGCGGGCTTCGGCCACATCTTCAGGCCGTTGAATGAAAGACAGGGCGAGCCAATCGACGCCCAGTTCAAGTGCGAGTTCCGCGTCGCGCCGGTCTTTTTCTGTCAGGGCGGTCATGGGCAACAGGGTGTCGGGCACGTTAACGCCCTTGCGGTTGGACAATTCACCGCCCGTTACGACCTGCGTAACGGCATAGTCCTTGTTTGCTTCTGTGACGCGCAGACGAATGCGGCCATCGTCGAGCAGCAGGGACGAGCCTTCTTCCAGCGCTGCAAAAATCTCCGGATGCGGGACGCAAACGCGCGTTTTGTCGCCTGGTGTTTCGTCCAGATCAATACGAAATGTATCGCCATTGACGAGATCGGCGGATCCGTCAGCAAAGGCGCCTACGCGCAGCTTTGGGCCTTGCAGATCGGCCAGAATGCCGATCGGACGTTCAACTTCTTTTTCGACCTGCCGGACGAGGGCGTGCACTTTTTTCAGGCCTGCGGCGTCCAGATGGCTCATGTTCAGGCGGAAGACATCTGCACCCGTCGCATAGAGTGTACGGATCATCTCTGCTGAGGTTGAGGCGGGTCCAAGGGTTGCAATAATTTTTACATTCCGCCGCCGCATATGTTGCCGCTCCTGTTTGTTCAATTTTGGGGTGAGTATCGGTCTTGATCGGCAGGTGCCGACAAAACCTAACCCTGTCTGTTTCTGCGCCTTCTGGCCCTGCGGGTCAACTGTAGGCGTATGAAACTTTGATGGAAATTGTATGCGCGAAGGCGTCAACACCCGCTTAAGATTGCAAGCTGTGGCGCTTTGCTTGGAGGTTTTCAGGTTGAGACAAGAATGGCCCTGAAATCGTTGACGTTGGTGAGGGTTGGTCCTGTCATCACGAGGTCGCCAAGTTGGCTGAAAAATGTGCCGGCGTCGTGCTCGTCCAGTGCTCTTTGTGCGTTGAGGCCGAGGGCTGCTGCTCGTTCCAGCGTTCGTGAGGAGATGATGGCCCCGGCGGGATCGTCCGCTTCTCCCGCGCCGCCGTCAATCCCGTCGGTGTCGCAGGCGAGTGCGTGGACGTTGCGTTCGCCCGCGAGAGCAAGTGCGAGCGCCAGTGCAAATTCCTGATTGGGACCGCCGACACCGCGTTTGTCGCCCAGTGTGACAGTTGCCTCCCCGCCGGAAAGAATAAGACGTGGAACGCCCGGGTTGGTGTGGGAGCGCGCCATGCGGGCATGGGCGATGGCCAGCGTGCGGGCTTCATCTTCCATATCGTCGCCAACAATGGAGACCTCGTATCCTGCTTCACGGGCCAAGGCTGCCGCTGCGGCGAGGGCGTCTGTACCGGTTGCGATAATCTGATAGCTGGCGCGGGAGAAGCATGGTGCGTCCGCCGCCGGGAGCCTCGTGGCCTTTGCCAGGTGAGCCCTGAGGGCGGCGGATACGGGAATATTGAGATGGTCGAGAATTGCGTTGGCGTCCTGGCCACTTCCTTGCGCGGGTACTGTGGGGCCTGAGCCGATAATGGCGGGTATGTTGCCTGCGACATCTGAAATGGCAAGGGTGACGCAGCGTGCGGGGGCAATCGCCTCGGCTAATTGTCCCCCCTTGATGCGCGAGAGATGGTGGCGAACAGTGTTGATGTCTGCAATCGGGGCACCGCTGGCGAGAAGGGCGCGGGAAAGGCCCTGTTTTTCTTCCAGACTGACACCGTCGGGTGGCAAGGTGAGCAGCGCTGATGCTCCGCCCGAGAGGAGCACGAGGCCCAGATCATCGGGACCAAGTGATGTGGCAAGCGACAGGAGGGCACGGCCCGCGCGAACCCCGGCTTCGTCGGGGACGGGATGTGCGGCTTCCAGCACGGTGACATGTCGGGTGGGGCAGATATGCCCATAGCGTGTGACGGCAATGCCTTCGATTTTTGTCCCCGGCCAGCGTTGTCC
>PAZY01000036.1 GCA_002715765.1 Rhodobiaceae bacterium
ATTCGCGAAGGCCGCCAGCCGGTCTATCTCAAATTTCGCCGCAAACCCCGATAATGCCCCCGTTGGCGGCGGCCCGGCCTCCGTCCAGAAAAAGCTTGAAAATTGGGGGCGTTCGGGCGTAATGTCCCCCTGACTTTAGACATAGCTGACATTTGTCAGATTGTAGAAAGTGGGATCTCTAAACCGGGGCCCCGCTTTTTTTGTTATCTGGAGACCGCTGATCTTGAAAGTGGCGAACGGTCTCATCAGCCAAAAGGAAGCCGATTGCTGAGCGAACGGAACAATGAAACAGGCAAAACACGTGCACCCATGGTCGCCCATGGCGCGCTCGGAAAACGTATTGCCGACCTGATTGAACCGGCAATCAATGATCTGGGTTATGAGCTTGTGCGGGTCCGTCAGTCTGGTGATGGTGGCGGGACGCTGCAGATCATGGCAGAGCGTCCGGATGGCACGATGCTGGTTGAAGATTGTGAGGCTGTGAGCCGGACGATTTCCGCGCTGATGGATGTCGCGGATCCGATCAAGAGCCAATATATGCTTGAAGTGTCTTCTCCCGGCATTGGTCGGCCTTTGACCCGTGAGAAAGATTTCGAGAATTGGGCCGGCTTTGAAGTGAAGCTTGAGCTTTCGGAAATGCTGGCGGGGCGTAAACGGTTTCGCGGCACGTTGCAGGGCGTAGAGGCCGGTGAAGTGCTGCTGGAGATGCAGGTGGACGGGCACAAGGAATTGCAGACAATCGGTTTGCCGTTCACCCTCGTGTCAGATGCCCGCCTGGTTATCACAGACGATCTTGTGGAAGAAAGCGCCCGGCGCATGAAACCTGCCGAGAACGCTGTGCAAGCAAATGACAATGCAGACGGTACGGAAGACGTAAAGAATTAGGGATAAGGCGCAGTCGCGCATTTGACAGACTTGAACCGCCTGACTGGAATCGGCGGTAAACGGACAACGGAGACGAGATAATGGCTCAGGCTGTGAGCGCGAACAGATTGGAACTTCTGCAAATTGCGGATGCCGTGGCGCGGGAAAAATCGATCGAGCGTGAACTGGTGCTTGAAGCTATGGCGGAGGCCATTCAAAAGGCGGCCAAATCTCGTTACGGCGCAGAGAATGACATCCGTGCACGGATCGACCCGAACACCGGCGAAATTCGCCTGGTGCGTTTGTTGGATGTTGTAGACGCCATCGAAAACGATGCCACTGAAATTCTGGTGGTGGATGCGCAGCGCCGTAACCCGGCAGCGCGTGTCGGCGATCTGATTGAAGATGAGCTGCCCCCGGTTGATTTCGGACGTATCGCGGCACAGACCGCCAAGCAGGTCATCGTGCAGAAAGTACGGGATGCGGAGCGGGAGCGTCAGTTTGAGGAGTTCAAGGACCGTATTGGTGAAATCATTCACGGTGTGGTCAAGCGGGCTGAATATGGCAACGTGATTGTGGATCTGGGCCGCGGTGAAGGCATTGTACGGCGGGACGAAAGCTTGCCGCGTGAAGTTTTCCGGGCCGGCGATCGCATTCGCGCCTACATCTATGACGTACGTCGCGAGCAGCGCGGACCGCAGATTTTCCTGTCGCGCACACATCCTCAATTCATGGCCAAACTCTTCGGTCAGGAAGTGCCTGAAATTTATGATGGCATCATCGAGGTGAAGGCGGTCGCCCGTGATCCGGGCTCGCGCGCAAAAATCGCGGTAACATCAAACGATCATTCCATCGACCCTGTCGGGGCGTGCGTCGGCATGCGCGGCAGCCGTGTGCAGGCCGTGGTGAACGAGCTTCAGGGCGAAAAGATTGATATCATCCAGTGGACGGATGACTTCGCCGGTTTCATCGTAAATGCACTGGCACCGGCTGAAGTCGCCAAAGTGGTGCTCGATGAGGATGCACAGCGCATCGAAGTTGTTGTGCCCGATGAGCAATTGTCGCTGGCCATTGGTCGTCGCGGTCAGAACGTCCGGTTGGCGTCGCAATTGACGGGTTGGGATATTGATATCCTGACAGAGGCGGAGGAAAGCGAACGTCGTCAGGCCGAATTCGTGCAGCGCTCCAACACCTTTATGGAAGCGTTGGACGTGGACGAGGTGATCGCGCAGCTTCTGGCGTCGGAAGGTTTTGCAAGCGTTGAGGAAGTGGCTTATGTCGCACTCGACGAGATTGCCAATATTGAAGGTTTTGACGAAGATACAGCACAGGAAATTCAGAGCCGCGCCCTTGAATTCCTGGAACGCCAGAACGCAGAATTTGATGAAGCCCGTCGCAAGCTGGGCGTGGAAGACGCCGTGGCGGAAGTGCCGGGTGTCACAACAGCAATGCTGGTCGCCTTCGGTGAAAACGATATCAAGACCGTTGAAGACCTTGCAGGCTGTGTAACGGACGATCTGCTGGGTTGGTACGAGCACGTAAAAGGTGAACGCACCCGCATGGCGGGTATTCTGGATGGCTTCGAGATCGATGCCAGTGAAGCGCAGTCCATTATTATGTCAGCTCGGTTGAAAGCAGGTTGGGTGACAGAAGAAGATCTGGCACCGGCCGTGGAAGAAGTTGAAGAGGGCGAGGAAGAGGTTGAAGGCGACGACGCTTAAGCGTTGTTTTCCTGACCTTGATAGTGGCGCAGATGGAACAAAAGCCTGACACGGACGAGGCGGTCGAGCCGGAAAATGCGGCCCGTAAGCCAAAACCGTCGAAGAAGCCGGAATCCGAGCGCCGCTGCATCGCCACTGGTGAAACGCAGCCCAAAGCGGGCTTGATCCGCTTTATAGTGGGGCCCGAAGGCCAGATTGGCCCGGATCTCGCTGAAAGACTGCCTGGGCACGGTATTTGGGTGACAGGGACGCGTGGGGCCCTGGAGCAGGCAATCGCCAAAAAGGCGTTTGCCCGTTCGGCAAAACAGCAGGTTCAGGTTCCAGAGGGCCTGGCAGACCTGGTGGAACGGCTTTTGGAGGCAAGAACGGCAGAAACGCTGGGTCTTGCCCGCCGGTCCGGCGAACTGATTATGGGTCTTGAAAGGGTGTTTGAGACTCTGGACCGCGAACCGGTTGCTGCCTTGATCGAGGCAACAGACGCCGGGCGAGATGGAAGCAGACGCTTCCATGCAAAACTGAAGGCGGCAGACCTGACCGGTCTGCCCCTGTTGAAAGAGTTAACCTCAGGCCAAATGGGTTTGGCATTGGGACGGTTAAATGTGGTACATGCTGCCCTGAAAAAGGGACGCATGCAGGAAAAGGTACTGGCCGATTTTGCCAGACTGTCGGCTTGGCGCCGCGACGATGCCCGAAACAGCACGACCTTGAAGGGTAGTGCTGGGGATGAAACGCAGATCGCCGGGCGCTAAAAAGAACGAAGTGGTTGTATGCCAGCGGGTGGAAAACCCGTAAGGCGAGGCCAAGTAAAGGAAAAGAATGAGCGATCAGACGGAAGGTGGCGAACGCAAACTGAAAGCATCGGGCGGGAAGACCCTCAGCCTGAAGCGGACGGTCGAGTCTGGCTCTGTACGCCAGAACATTTCGCATGGTCGGTCGAAATCCGTTGTTGTTGAAACCAAACGCAAGCGCACAATTAAGCCTGGCGGCGCGGACGAGGCTGCTGAAGCCACGCCAACACCGCAGCCAAAGGTAGCGCCGGCCGTATCCAAGGCTGCGCCCTCAGCTGCGCCAACGGCTGCACCGAAGGCTGCATCTGCGGCAGCGCCCAAATCAGCACCGGCGGAAACAGCAAAAGGGGCTGCCAAGGCAACACCCGCAGCCGCACCAAAGGCCGCCGCCAAGGCTGCGCCGAAAGCTGCTGCAAAGGCCGCGCCTGCGAAAGCTGAAAAGCCCGCCAGGAAAGATCGCGGCGGCATGGTGTTGCGCACCCTGACCGAAGAGGAAAAAGCTGCCCGCGGGCGGGCGCTCGACATGGCGCGCATTCGCGAAGAGGAAGAGCGCCGGCAGGCCGCCGAAGATGCCATTCGCCAGGCCGCAGAAGACGAGCGCCGGGCCAAAGAGAAAGCAGAAGCCGAAAAGCGTGAGGCGGAAGAAGCCGCACGCCTGAAAGTGGAAGAAGAGCAAAAGCGTGCCGCCGAAGTGGAAGCGCGCAAGCGCATGGATGCCAAGCCTGCGCCCGCAGGCGCTAAAGTGGCAACACCGGCGGACGAAATTACAAAACCATCCACCAAGTCGACGCCAAAAGTGGCGGCCAAAGACAGAGACCACGATGAGGAGGCACGCAAAACGCGCGCGCCATCACGTGCCGGCGAGGTTGCGCGACCAACCCCGACACCACGCCGCGGTGATCAGCGTCGCCGTACAGGCAAGCTGACGATCGACAGCGCCCTGCGCGGGCCGGACGAGGCGCGTCAGAAATCACTGGCCTCAATGCGCCGTCGGGCCGAGCGTGAACGCAAGAAGGCCATGGGCGGGATGGAGCCACAGGCCAAGGTGGTCCGTGAAGTTGTGATCCCTGAAGCCATCACGGTGCAGGAGCTTGCAAACCGTATGGCGGAACGTGCCGTTGACGTCATCAAGATCCTGATGAAGCAGGGCGAGATGGTAAAGATCAACGACGTGATCGACAGCGACAGCGCACAGCTCATCGCGGAAGAGATGGGTCACACGGTGAAGCGTGTGTCTGCTGCTGACGTGGAAACCGGTCTCGTTACCGACGACGACCCTGAAGAAACAAAACGTCCACGTGCGCCGGTTGTCACGGTCATGGGTCACGTTGACCATGGTAAGACCTCTCTGCTCGACGCCCTGCGCAAGACCGACGTTGTGTCGGGCGAAGCTGGTGGCATCACGCAGCATATTGGTGCTTATCAGGTAACAATGGCCTCCGGTGACAAGATCACTTTCCTGGATACGCCGGGCCACGAAGCCTTCACCTCCATGCGTGCCCGTGGTGCGAAAGCCACAGACATCGTGATCCTTGTCGTGGCCGCCGATGATGGCGTCATGCCGCAGACGATTGAGGCGATCAATCACGCGAAGGCGGCAGAAGTGCCGATCATCGTGGCGATCAACAAATGCGATAAGCCAGCCGCTGAACCACAGCGTGTGAAGAACGAACTGCTCCAGCACGAAATTTTCGTGGAAGACCTGGGTGGTGAAATTCAGGCAGTGGAAGTGTCAGCCCACACCCGGGCCGGTCTCGATACGCTGGAAGAAGCCATCATCCTTCAGTCTGAAATTCTGGAATTGAAGTCCAATCCAGACCGGGCGGGCGAAGGTGTTATCGTGGAAGCCAAGCTCGACAAGGGTCGTGGGCCAGTGGGCACATTGCTCATTCAGCGCGGGACGCTGCGCGTCGGGGATATTCTGGTTGCCGGTGCCGAATGGGGCCGCGTTCGCGCGCTCATCAATGATCGCGGCGAGAATGTCATGGAAGCCGGTCCATCACAGCCGGTTGAGGTTCTGGGCCTGAACGGCACACCCGAAGCGGGCGATGTTTTTGTCGTAGTGGAAAACGAGGCGCGTGCGCGTGAAGTGGCGAGCTATCGTCAGGGTCTGCGTCGTGACAAGCGTGTGGGCGGCGCTGGCCGGACCTCGCTGGACCAGATGTTGTTGCAGCTGAAGGCATCCGAGCGCAAGGAATTGCCGATTATCGTGAAGTCCGATGTGCAGGGCTCCGCGGAAGCTATCGTTCAGGCGATGGAGAAGCTGGGCAATGACGAGGTGTCAGCACGGGTCATTCACTCTGGTGTCGGCGGTATCACCGAAGCAGATATCACACTGGCAGATGCTTCCGGCGCACCGGTGATCGGTTTCAACGTGCGTGCCAATGCGCAGGCGCGTGATGCAGCCCGTCAGACGGGAATTGAAATCCGCTACTATTCCGTCATCTACGACCTTGTCGATGATGTGAAGGCAGCCATGTCCGGCCTGCTCTCGCCGGAACTGCGTGAAACCTTTATTGGTAATGCGCAGATCCTGGAAGTGTTCAACATTTCCAAGGTGGGCAAGGTCGCGGGTTGCCGTGTCAGGAGGGCAATGTCCGCCGTGGGGCCAAGGTTCGCCTTATCCGTGATGATGTGGTGATCCATGAAGGCACACTCTCAACACTGAAACGCTTCAAGGATGAAGTGAAAGAAGTGTTGAGCGGTCAGGAATGCGGTATGGCCTTTGAAAACTATCAGGACATGCGTGCAGGTGACGTGATCGAGTGTTTCAATGTAGAGGAAATCGCCCGCAGTCTGGACTGATCAAAGATTTGATGAGTTGAGACGGGCGATCTCTTTGCACGGCATTAACCGTTCGAACAAGCACAAGAGAAGGTTGGACCCGTGGCATCACGCGGCAAAGGATCAGGCCGGCCTGTTGAGGGCCGCATGCCAAGTCAGCGCCAATTGCGCGTTGGCGAGTTGCTGCGTGCGGCACTGTCTGAAATTCTGACCCGCCGTGACGTGCGGGATCCGATCCTGCAGACGACGATCATTACGGTGTCGGAAGTCCGGGCCAGCCCTGACCTTCGCAATGCGAATGTCTTCATCGTGCCGCTGGGTGATGTGGACCAGAAGGCCGTCATCGAAGCGCTGAACCGGGTCAAAAAATATCTCAAGGGTGAAATCGCCAAGAGTGTGAATTTGAAATTCATGCCGGAGCTGACGTTTCGCGCGGACACAACTTTCGACTATGCACAAAGCGTTGATGCCATGCTGGCGTCACCCCGGGTTGCGCGTGATCTGGCGCCGAGTGAGCCGACAAGGCCGCATGAGCCGGATATCACACCGACAGAAGATGAAGACCGGGATTGATCCATGGGCAGGCGTAAAAAGGGCGACCCGGTTTCCGGCTGGGTGATTGTCGACAAGCCTGTCGGACCCACTTCCACGCAGGTCGTGAGCATCGTGCGTCGCGTGTTCAATGCGCAAAAGGCCGGACATGCCGGGACACTTGATCCACTGGCGGAGGGCATTTTGCCGATCGCACTCGGCGAGGCCACCAAAACCATCCCCTTTGTGATGGATGGCGAGAAAACCTACCGGTTCACGGTAAAATGGGGCGAGGCTACCTCGACCGATGATCGCGAAGGCGAAATTGTGGGCGAAAGCCCTGTCCGCCCGACCGAAAGCGGGATCGAAACCGCGCTTCAGGGATTTTTGGGTCCGATCGAGCAGGTCCCCCCCCAGTTTTCCGCGATCAAGGTGAACGGCGAACGGGCGTATGACCTCGCCCGCGAGGGTGAAACCGTCGCCCTCAAGGCACGAACAGTAACGATCTATGAGGCGGAACTGCTGAACATTGACGGGCCGGACGCAGCCTCTTTCGAAATCTGTTGTTCAAAAGGGACCTATGTCCGCTCCCTTGCCCGCGATCTGGGTGAGGCTTTGGGCACGAAAGCCCATGTAACCCGCTTAAGACGCTTGTCGACGGGCCCTTTTAGTGAAGAAGGGTCGATTTTGCTGGATAAAATCAAAGAGTTCGGCAATAGTGCGCCCGCTCGCCCATCCCTGTGGGCGCATCTGCACCCGCTTGAGACCGCGCTGGACGACATCCCGGCGGTGGCCGTGAGCACCTCAGATGCGCACCGGTTAAGACAGGGGCAGGCGATTTTACTGCGCGGCCGTGATGCGCCGGTCATTGAAGGGCTTGCCCTGACCGTCGAAAACGGCACACCGGTCGCCCTGACCGAGTATGAACGGGGTGAATTGAAGCCGGTCCGCGTATTCAATCTGTCAGACCTCTCAAACGGCTGACACTTACCAGATAGTGCAACGAACAATGGTTCGCGGCGCATTAAGGAGTACACGATGTCGATCACAGCTGATCGTAAACAAGAACTGATCAAAGAATACGCTCAAGGTGCCGGTGATACCGGGTCACCGGAAGTACAGGTTGCCATCCTGACAGAGCGGATCAACAACCTGACCGGACACTTCAAATCCCACAACAAGGATAACCATTCCCGTCGTGGCCTGTTGAAGATGGTCAGCCAGCGTCGCCGTCTGCTCGATTACGTAAAGGGCAAGAGCCAGGCACGCTATGAAGACCTGATCAAGCGTCTGGGCATTCGCCGCTAATCGGGGGAGGCTTTTGGCTTCTCCGGCTCTCGGAAAGGCGTTCGATCCTCACAATGGACCGGACGCTTTTCGTGTTTGGCAGACCCTTGTGTAAGCTCAACCAGTTCGACGATGTTGAGTCGCGTAAACGTAAAAGGCCTCCCGTTCAGACGGGTTGCGCCGATAGAGACATGTCCGTTCGATCCGGCGGAATAGGGTCTTTGCCTCTCTTTGGTCTCGAAGGGGAGGCGAGTGTAAAGTGACCCCGAATTTCGACCCCGGATCTTTATCCGGCCGCAAAATTGAAGCGGCATAACCGAAGCGCCACGCATCCGGCCAGACAAGACCGATCCGGATGTGACGATAGAGAGTAATGTGCGGCGCGTATTAGGAAATAGAAATGTTCAATATCTTCCGCGAGGAAATCGAATGGGGCGGTCAGCCCCTCATCATCGAAACGGGCAAAGTGGCTCGTCAGGCCGACGGGGCCGTGATGGTGACATATGGCGAGACAACAGTGCTCGCAACCGCAGTGGCAGAACGTCAGCCGAAGCCCGGCCTGGACTTTTTCCCGCTGACCGTGAATTACCAGGAAAAGACCTATGCTGCGGGTAAAATCCCCGGCGGCTTTTTCAAGCGTGAAGGCCGTCCGAGCGAGAAAGAAACCCTCGTCTCCCGCCTGATCGACCGTCCCATTCGTCCGCTCTTCCACAAGAGCTTCAAGAACGAAACCCAGATCATTGCGACCGTCATTTCTCATGACATGGAAAACGACCCGGACATCGTGGCAATGGTGGCGACATCCGCTGCCCTGACCCTGTCCGGTATCCCGTTCATGGGCCCGATCGGTGCCGCTCGCGTGGGTTACATCAACGATGAATACGTCCTGAACCCGTCCATCGACGACCAGAAAGACAGCGATCTTGATCTCATCGTGGCGGGCACCGAAGATGCCGTGCTGATGGTTGAATCAGAAGCGAAAGAACTGTCTGAGGAAATCATGCTCGGCGCGGTCATGTTCGGTCATGAAGGTTTTCAGCCCGTGATCGACGCGATCATCCGTCTGGCTGAGAAAGCAGCGAAAGAACCGCGTGCGATCTCAGAAGAAGATACGAGCGAGATCGACGGTAAGGTTGCAGCTCTCGCTGAAGCCGATCTTGTGGCGGCCTATCAGGTTGCAGACAAGATGGAACGTCAGTCAAAGGTGGCTGATGCGCGCGACAAGGTAATGGCGGCGCTGGCGAATGAAGAAGATGAAAACGCTTACCCCGCCCAAAAGGTTGGTGGTGCGTTCAAGAGCCTGGAAAAGAAAATCGTTCGTGGCTCTATCCTGAAAACGTCAAAACGTATTGATGGTCGTGATCTCGACACCGTGCGTCCGATCGTTTCAGAAGTCGGGATCCTGCCGCGTACGCACGGGTCATCTCTCTTCACGCGCGGTGAGACACAATCATTGGTTGTGGCAACGCTGGGGACTGGCGATGATGAGCAATTCATCGACGCGCTGGAAGGTACGTATAAAGAGCATTTCCTGCTTCACTACAACTTCCCGCCTTTCTCTGTGGGTGAGACGGGTCGTGTCGGGTTTACCGGTCGTCGTGAAGTGGGTCACGGTAAGCTTGCCTGGCGTGCGCTGCGTGCGGTACTGCCAACCCGCGAAAGCTTCCCGTACACAATTCGCCTGGTTTCCGAAATTACGGAATCCAATGGCTCCTCTTCCATGGCAACCGTCTGCGGTTCATCATTGGCAATGATGGATGCTGGCGTGCCGCTGGTACGTCCTGTTGCTGGTATTGCAATGGGCCTGATCAAGGAACCGGAAGGCGTTGCCGTTCTGTCTGACATTCTCGGTGATGAAGATCATCTGGGCGACATGGACTTCAAGGTGGCCGGCTCGGAAGAGGGGATTACCTCTCTCCAGATGGATATCAAGATTACAGGTATCACCAAGGACATCATGGAAACCGCACTGGCGCAAGCCAAGGGCGGGCGCTTGCATATCCTCGGTGAAATGGGCAAGGCGCTCACCAGCGCACGCGAAGAGCTGGGCGAATATGCGCCACGCATCGAAACCATGACGGTCCCAACCGACAAGATCCGTGAAGTTATCGGGTCGGGCGGTAAGGTCATTCGTCAGATCGTCGAAGAGACAGGCGCCAAAGTCGACATTAACGACGAAGGCATCGTCAAGGTCTCTTCGTCCGACGCGGCCAGCATCAAGGCAGCGATGGACTGGATCACAGGTATTGTAGCAGAGCCTGAAGTGGGACAGATCTACAAGGGCAAGGTCGTGAAAGTTGTCGATTTCGGCGCCTTCGTGAACTTCTTTGGCCCGAAAGATGGTCTTGTCCACATTTCCCAGCTGGAACAGCGCAAGGTGGCGAAAGTCTCCGACGTTGTGTCTGAGGGTCAGGAAGTTTTCGTAAAACTTCTGGGCTTTGATGACCGTGGCAAGGTTCGTCTGTCGATGAAAGTCGTCAACCAGGAAACCGGTGAAGAGATTCCGCGCGAGGAAGGCGAAGCTGATGACAAGTCCGAAAACCGGGCTGAAAAGTCATCCGATGGTGATGCAGGCGAGAAGCCACGTCGCCCGCGTCGTCGCAAGCCAGCTGAAGATTAATCAGCACCTGGCAAACAATTTCAGCGTTCAAGCCTTGGCGGAACGCTGATGACAGGACAAAATAAGGGGCCCGTCTCGGGCCCCTTTCTTTTTGAGTCACAACCGGGCTCAAAACCGGATTGAAGGAAAGAAAATGGCTTCTCGTTTCGCTTCTCTTGCCGCCGCACTGGTTGGCACTCTCTTGTTAAGTCCGATGTCTGCCCGGGCAGCTGAGGAGACGGACAAAGGACTGGCGCCGGAATTTAACTGGGAGAATGTCATCACGGATTTCGATCGGGACCGGCTGGCACGTATGGACGAGGCGATTGCGCTGGGGAACGAGGAAAGCTACGCAGCCTCCGCAACCATTGGAGAGCGAGCCGCGTTCCACAAAGTCATGAACGCCAAGGCGAAGCCGGTGGATGATGAGAACCTTCTGGGATGGTGGGCCTGCCGGACAATCAAGGTGGGCGGCAAGTTTGCAGGTCTCGTTGTTTACAGCTGGTTTGATTGTCGGGTCTCGGTGCGCGACGGTTTTCTGTTCTTTGAAAAGCGCTCCGGCTCGCAACGTCTTTCCGGCAGATTGTTTCAAGACGGCGCTGAACGGCGCATCCTGCTGGCAGCCCCGACATATAATGACGAGCCGCAGCGGGACTATTCCGGGCCGGAAGGCGGGATCATTGACCCGCAGAAACAGGACAAGCTGGGCGTCCTGACGGAGTTGGAAGACGGCCGTCTCCGGGTCATCTTTCCCTGGTCGGTGCTGGAAAGTACCTATGACATTCTGGAGTTGAAACGACCGAACGGCTGGCAGCCGGACTGATGGTATCCCGGTTGACCATACCGGCCCGGCGTCAGGTCTGTATCGGCGGGTATAAAACTATTCCGCTGCGTTCTTTTTCTGCGCGGCCTCTTCAGCCTGCAAATCTTCCCATTGTGGCATGCCGACAATGTTGAAACCGCTGTCAACGTGATGCACCTCACCAGTAACACGTTTGGCAAGATCGGAGAGCAGATAAAGCGCGGCCCCGCCTACATCATCCAGTTCGATCGTTTCTTTGATGGGGGCGTGTGCCTTGTTCCATTTGAAAACATGGCGCGCTGATCCGATAGCCGATCCCGCGAGCGTGCGCATGGGGCCGGCTGAAATGGCGTTGACCCGAATGCCCATACGACCCAGGTCAACAGACAGATACCTGACACTGGCTTCCAGTGCGGCTTTGGCAACACCCATAACATTGTAGTTCGGCATCACCCGTTCAGCGCCGGCATAAGTCAGCGTAATCATAGAGCCACCGGGGCTCATCATGTCTGCGGCCCGACGGGCAATGTCGGTGAAGGAATAACAGGAGATTTCCATCGTCTGGCGGAAATTGTCTCGCGTCGTGTCGAGGTAGCGGCCTTTCAGCTCATTCTTGTCGGAATAGGCGACCGCATGAACGATAAAGTCGATGCTGCCCCATTCACGTTTGAGCGTGGCAAAGAGATCGTCAAGGCTGGCTTCATCCAGGACATCACACGGGATCAGCAGATTGGAGCCCAAACTCTCCGCAAGTGGTTTCACCCGCCGCCCGAATGCATCTCCCTGATAGGTAAAGGCAAGTTCAGCACCATGCGCTGCGGCGGCTTTGGCAATACCCCAGGCGATCGAGTGGTCGTTTGCGACGCCCATGATAAGGCCGCGTCGACCGGCTAAAAGTTCGCCTGACTGAAATGCGCTTCCGCGTGTGGTCCCCGTAGCCATCTTTCAAGATCCGTTCTGTCTCACGCCCGGCTGCACCCGTCAAAAGGGGCAGGTAGCGAATACCTGTATCATTATGGGACAACAGGTCCCCTCACCTGTCAAACACAGCAAATGCCATACCTGACGTCATATGATGGTTGAACCGTTTCCCCTGTTAACCGTCATACCGCTTGAAAACCAACGATCCATTGGTCCCGCCAAAGCCGAAACTGTTGGATAGAACATGGTTGAGCTCAACATCATCGATCCGTTTCCGTACAATGTTGGCGTGAGCAACAGCGGGATCAAGCTCAGTGATATTGGCTGATTCACAAATGAACCTGTTCTGCATCATCAGCAGAGAGTAGATCGCTTCATGCACCCCGGCGGCACCCTGCGCATGGCCGCTGAGCGATTTGGTGGCAGCAATGGCAGGCATATCTTCGCCAAAGACCTCGGTGATCGCATTGATCTCCGGAATATCGCCAACCGGTGTCGATGTGGCATGCGGGTTAATGTAGTCGATCTTCTCATTCACGTTCTGAAGAGCAAGCTTCATTGCCCGAACGGCGCCTTCGCCGGATGGCGCAACCATGTCCGCGCCGTCAGATGTCGCGCCATAGCCGACAATTTCTGCATAAATCTTGGCGCCGCGCGCCTTGGCAACTTCCAGCTCTTCAAGAACAAGAATGCCGCCGCCACCGGAAATCACAAACCCGTCGCGATGAGCGTCATACGCACGCGAAGCAACAGCAGCATTGTCATTATATTTCGAAGACATGGCACCCATGGCGTCGAACAAGTTGGAAAGCGACCAGGCAAGCTCCTCGCCCCCGCCGGCAAACATGCGATCCTGTTTGCCCCACTGAATGAGTTCCGCTGCATTGCCGATGCAGTGTGTCGATGTCGTGCAGGCCGAACTGATCGAATAGGTCGGTCCTTTGAGCTTGAACAATGTCGAGAGATTGGCAGAGATCGTGGACGACATGGCTTTGGGCACACTGGTCGGGCCAATGCGCTTGGGGCCTTTTTCGCGGGTGATATCCGCAGCTTGTACAATCGCAAGGGTCGATGGACCACCTGACCCCAGAATACCACCCGTACGGTCGTTGCTGATTTCAGCCTCTTCCAGCCCGGCATCGCGGATGGCCTGCTCCATCGAAAGATAGGCATAAGCGGCACCATCTCCCATAAACCGGCGGGTTTTGCGATCAAGCACTTCTTCCAGGTCAAGTTTGATAGACCCGTGCACCTGGCTGCGGAAGCCAAGCTTTTCATACTCATCGGATTTGACAATCCCAGACTTTGCTTCACGCAGGCTCGCAAGCACTTCCTGTGAATTATTGCCGAGGCTGGAAACAACGCCCAAACCGGTTACTACGACACGCCTCATGGCTATTCTCCATGGCTGGGCGGGAGCATTCCCACCAGAGCGAATTTAAGCATTAGCTTAGTTCAAATCTTTTGGCCGAAGAATGCGGCAATTCCAAGAACTGTGACAAGAACCGTTACACAAAATCGGCAACGGTGCCGGAAAGGTTCAAGAACTTGCCTTGCTGTCGTGGTGATGTCGCAAACCCGGATCAGGCTGCGCCTTCTACCACTACGCGCAAATCTTCTGCCTTGTAAATAGGTTCTCCGTCGGCCTTCAAAACGCCGTCCGCAGTGAGCATCACGATTTTCCGGTTGATCACGCGCTTCAGGTCGATCTCGTATTCAAGCAGTTTCACTTTTGGTGTCACCATGCCTGAGAAACGCAGATTACCCACGCCGATGGCGCGGCCTTTGCCTTTTGCGCCCATCCAGCCGAGATAGAAGCCAACCAGCTGCCACATGCCGTCCAGCCCCAGACAACCGGGCATGATCGGGTCCCCTTCAAAATGGCAGGGGAAAAACCACCGGTCTTCATTGATTTCATATTCAGCGCGGATCACGCCCTTGTCGAAGGCGCCGCCAGTGTCGGCAATATGGGTGATGCGATCCATCATCAGCATGGGAGGGAGGGGAAGCTGAGCGTTCCCGGGGCCGAACAATTGTCCATGCCCGCAGGCAATCAGATCTTCGTAGCTATAGCTTGATTTTGGTTCTGACATCCTGTCTGCCTGCTCCGCATCCCTAAGGGCAGCAGATGGTGCTTTCCATCCGCGCCAATTATCCCGCAACCGCCGGATGTTAATCCCGGTTCTCGTTACTTAATATATGTCCCGCCGCTTCGTAACACACCCGGCCTCACGCGCAAACCCTTGAATTTCACCGGAAAATGACCAGGCCAACTCCTGCGCCCCTGTCGCGGGGCCCCTGTTCTGTGATGGTGTGCGGCAGCTCGTGACTTGACAAAAGCCCCGGCCTTCCCACATTGTATAGTTGTTTGTAATGATTACAAAGTAGCGAAGACCCGGTTCTGCCCGAATGGCAGGGTTTCGGGATGTGCTTGAAGGAACGGTCGGCATGGACGCCAAATTGGACAAGATTGAAATGGAAATGGGGGCACGTCCCTACAGCCAGACGCTTGCCCGTTTGCGTGAGGCCGGGTTGCGGCCGACCCGTCAGCGTCTTGCCCTTAGCCGTCTCCTGTTTGAGGGCGGTGACCAGCATGTGACAGCGGAACGTCTTCACGAGCAGGCGCAAGGGGCCGGTGTCTCTGTGTCTTTGGCGACGGTCTACAACACATTGCACCAGTTTACAGATGCCAAGCTGCTGCGTGAGGTTGTCGTGGATTCTTCCCGTACCTATTTCGACACAAATGTGAGTGATCATCATCACTTCTTCCACGAGGAAGAAGGACGGTTGATGGATATTGATGGCGCAAAAATAGAAGTATCCGGCCTGCCGGATGCGCCTGCCGGGACCGGTGTTTCGCGCGTGGACATCGTTATCCGGGTCCGCGCGAGCGACTGACCGGCTTTTTGCCAGTTGCAACTCATTCTCTTTAGAATAATTATAACCTGTTGACGAACCTGTTGATCTAACTTAGGTTAATAGGAACGCATCCGCCAAGATGCGCACCGGTGATCGGGTAAAAGCCGACCATAATGGGCTTTGCTGATCTCCGACGGCTCTCAAAGACAACAGGCGAGGAGAACGCACATGTCGCTAGCTGGTTCCAAAACCGAAGACAATCTCAAGGCCGCTTTCGCGGGCGAAAGCCAGGCCAACCGTCGCTATCTGTATTTTGCACAGAAGGCAGATGTTGAAGGCTACAATGATGTGGCGGCTGTTTTCCGCTCAACGGCGGAAGGCGAAACCGGCCATGCTCATGGTCATCTGGAATTTCTTGAAGCCGTAGGCGACCCGGCAACGGGCGAGCCGATCGGTAGCACAGATCTCAACCTCAAGGCCGCCATCGCGGGCGAAACCCACGAATACACGGACATGTATCCGGGCATGGCCCGCACGGCCCGTGACGAAGGTTTTGACGAGATCGCGGACTGGTTTGAAACCCTGGCCAAGGCTGAAAAAAGCCATGCCGGTCGTTTCCAGAAGGCGCTTGACGCCCTCAACGACTAATCAGAACGGTTTGAGGGGCTCTGTCGCCACCACAGGGCCCCTCACGCACCTTTTGACGGGGGAGAAAACATGAGCCGTGAAGGAAGTCTTGAGGCACCAACCCGCCATCCGCTGAACTGGCAGGACCCCTCATTCTACGATCTTGAAAATCTGGATGCAGAACTGCGTCGCGTCTTTGACATCTGTCATGGCTGTCGGCGCTGTTTTAATCTGTGTGACAGCTTTCCACGCCTGTTCGATCTCGTGGACGAAGCGGAAAGCGGCGAACTGGACACTGTATCCAGTGAGGATTTTGGGCCGGTTGTGGACGCCTGCACGCTTTGTGACATGTGCTACATGACCAAGTGTCCCTATGTGCCCCCCCACGAATTCAACCTCGACTTCCCGCACCTGATGCTGCGATACCGCGCCGCTGAAGCAAAAGCGAAAGGCGGCTTTCCATTTGTGCAGGGGCAGCTTGCGAAGATGGACCGGAACGGAACCATGGCCGCACCTGTCGCAGGTCTCGCCAATTGGGGCTCAAAACGTTCCAACAAGCTCACGCGTCCCGTCATGGAGAAAGTGGCCGGGATCGATGCACGCGCCGAACTGCCAAAATTTGCTGGCAAGACCTTCATGATGCGCGCCAAGGCGGATGACGCATCCGGTGCTGTGATGGTGAACACCGCAGCGCCTGCTTACGGGCGCAAGGTTGCCATCTTCGCGACCTGTTTTGTGAACTACAATAATCCGGATGCAGGGATCGCGGCGCGCAAAGTGCTGGCCCATAACGGGGTAGAAACGAAGCCCGCTTATCCTGGCTGCTGCGGCATGCCCCATCTGGAAAGCGGCAATATTGAAAAGGTCGCGGAGCAGGCGCGCAAAGTTTCACGTGAGCTGAAACCCCTGATCGACGAGGGCTACGATATCCTCGCGCTCACCGCCTCGTGCGGGTTGATGCTGAAATTTGAATGGCCACTTATCCTGCCGGAGGATGAGTACGTGAAGGCCCTCGCGCAGGCGACGTTCGACATCGATGAATATGTCGTCGACATTGCGAAGAAAGAGGGGCTTGCGGACGGGCTGAAGCCCGTTGATGGTGGCGTGACAGCGCATCTTGCCTGCCATGCACGCGCGCAGAACATGGGACCCAAATCGGCGGAAATGATGCGCCTTATCCCCGACACGAAAGTGGATGTGGTCGAGCGTTGTTCAGGCCATGGCGGAACCTTTGGCGTGATGAAAGAGACCTTTGATCTTGCCATGAAGGTAGGCAAGACAGCGGCACGCAATGTCGCCAAAACAGAAAACAAGTATGTAACGTCGGATTGTCCGCTTGCGGCCAAGCATCTGGTTCATGAAATCGAGACGCTGAATGGCGAGAGCGAGGCAAAGCCCCTGCCGAAGGCACATCATCCGATCGAGATCATGGCGCGTGCCTACGGTCTGATCGACTGACACGGAAAGAATGAGAGCCACCATGACCGCGCTTCGCAAAACCATAACCCGCGACGATATTCTGGACCTTGAAACCTATGAGGTGGAGCGGCCGCAGCGCCGTGCCCGCCTTCGGGAAATAAAACGAAATCGTCGCGTGGAAGTCGGACCTTGCGCCACATTCTATTTCGAAAATTACGATACGATGCTGCATCAGGTGCACGAAATGCTGCGCATCGAAAAAGGTGGCGACGAACAATTGCTGGATGAGTTGTCAGCCTATAATCCGCTGATCCCGCAAGGGCGCGACCTGGTCGCAACCTTGATGTTTGAAATTGATGATGAAGTTCGCCGGGATCGTATGTTGCGGCAGCTGACCCATGTTGAAAACACGGTCTATCTGGACATCGGGGGAAAACGTATTGCCGCGCGCGCAGAAGACGAGGTGGAGAGAACCAAAGAAGACGGGAAAACCTCTTCCATCCATTTTCTGCATTTCGACCTGAGCGATGAAGATGCGAGCGCTTTCAAAGCGGGCACCGTGCCAGTGTCACTGGGCATTGCTCACGATGCATATCCGCATCAGGCAGGTCTGACCCCGTCTGTGCGGGCGGCGCTGAGTGGCGATCTGGCCTGAAAGGTCTCGGGCGTCAGACGAAGAAGAGATCACTCAAATATCTCATCGCCATAAACGCCCCAGAGATTGCCTTTCAGCACCCAGCCGGAATAGTCACCGACAACAAGCTGGCAAAGACGGACAGAACACGCATCAACACGTCCGATGTCCCCGTCTTCCGCTGCGGCAACCAGTTCTCTCATGTCGGGTAGCCGATAGAGCGGTACGGTTTCCTCGTTCCGCTGCGGGCGCAAAATGGCTGTCCGGTCGCCATCCAGCAATGAGTGAAAAATCCACCCGGTTTCGCCGTCCGCGTCACGGATGCGTCGCCAATGCTCAAATTCGGCAATCACCTCAACCGGTAATCCCTTGCGCTGATAGACCCAGATAACGGCATGGTTGCGGCTGGGGCCCACCCGCACATTTACCTTGGATGATTTGAGGCTCACAAAGCGGGGTAGCGGAAGGCCGGTTTCAACCCCCGTCAGCTCGGCCGCTTGTGCCGGAAAGGTGCCAGGAGCGATCATTACAAGCAACAATATCGCAAGCAGGGCAACCGGAAGCCCCGGCGCCCGAAGCGCGATGCGGTGGCAAGGTGTGCAGGACGCGATAGTTTTGATCACGAATATCCTCAAGTCGGGCTTTGGGGCGCGTCTGAGCGAAAAGGGCGAATCTGATACTCCGTTATGACAAGCGAGGTGGCGAAGGGTCAAGCCTTCGATCCGGCATGGCCCAAAGCACATTCAGGCACATCCCGGCACGTACCGGTGGCAGCGCCACTTGATCCTGTGTATCCCGGCATCAGGTGTGCTACCGTTCTTGCCGGACAGTGCTCTCCAGAAAGTCGATCCGCCGGTCGACAGGACCATCAGAGGTCAAGACATCCGAGTGGTCAAGATATCCAAGTGGTCAAGACCATTCAGGACAGTCAGGGAACAGTTGAGGCGGGCACGACAGGCCTTGTGAGCCGGAAGGAAAAAGAATGGCGGCAAACGCAGACAAAACGCGGGTCATCGTGACGCGCAAACTACCTGCTTCCATCGAAGCGCGGCTCTGCGAACTGTTTGATACAAAGCTGAACGCGACGGACGAACCGATGAGCCAGGCAGCACTCGCTGCGGCCTTGCGGGAAGCCAGTGTGCTGGTTCCCACGGTGACAGACCGGATTGATGGCCGCCTGCTGGCGCAGGCGGGACCTGACCTCCGGCTGATTGCGCAATTCGGTACCGGTGTCGATAATATTGATGTGGAAACGGCGGTCTCCCGCGGCATTACGGTTACGAATACACCCAGTGTTCTGACAGAAGACACAGCCGACATGACGATGGCGCTCATCCTTGCGGTACCACGCCGCATCGCGGAGGGGGCCCGTTTCATCCGGGAGCGCGGATCGCTCTGGACCGGCTGGTCGCCGACCTGGATGCTGGGGCGCCGCCTGCGTGGCAAAAAACTCGGTATTGTCGGGATGGGGCGCATCGGCCAGGCTGTGGCACGCCGTGCTGCGGCATTCGGCCTTGAGATCCACTATCACAATCGCCATCCTGTCAATCAGGCAACCCAGCAGGAACTGAAGGCAACCTACTGGCCAAGCCTCGACGGGATGCTTGCCCATATCGATATTCTTTCACTCAATTGTCCACACACCCCGGCAACATACCATCTGATGAACACCAATCGGCTCAAGCTGATGAAAAATGACGCCTACATTGTCAACACATCACGTGGCGAGGTCATTGACGAAAACGCCCTGGCCCGGGCTCTGGAGGCAGGCGAGCTGGCAGGCGCCGGGCTCGATGTGTTTGAGCAGGAACCGCTGATCAACCCCCGGCTGCTGGATCTCGACAATGTTGTGTTGTTACCGCATCTGGGGTCGGCGACCGTCGAAGGCCGGATCGAGATGGGAGAGAAAGTGTTGATCAATATTCGCACCTGGGCCGACGGGCACAAGCCCCCCGACCGGGTCATACCCACTATTCTGTAGCAGCGGGATGGCCCGACAGGTCTGTAATACTGGGGCTTGTCCCGGTCAGCGGATTGGCGGGATCATGACGAAGCGTGATGGTGCGTACGCGCGCGTCCAGTGCATCATAGATAAGAAGCTTGCCCGCAAGCCCGGTGCCCGCCCCGGTAATTTCCTTGATAACCTCAAGCGCCTGGAGTGAGCCCATCACGCCTGTAAGCGCGCCCAGGACACCTGCCTGTTCACATGTGGGGATGCTGCCATCGGGTGGCATGGTGGCGATGAAATCGCGATAGGTGGGCAGTGGTACGTCGTCGGCGTCGCGCTCATATCCTTTGAAGGTTGAAAGCTGTCCGTCAAACCGGCCAACGGCCGCAGACACAAGCGGCACCCGGGCAAAATAACAGGCATCATTCACCAGAAAACGTGTCGAGAAATTATCGCACCCGTCTGCGACAATATCGTACTGACAGATCAGCGCTTGTGCATTGGTGGCGTTCAGCCTTTCTTCATGTATCACAACATTTGTATGCGGATTAATATCGAGGATCGCGTCGCGCGCGCTCTCGACCTTGGGGCGTCCCACATCCTTTGTGCCATGCACAACCTGTCGCTGCAGGTTGGAGAGTGAAACATGATCATCATCAATGATGCCGATTGTGCCGACACCTGCTGCGGCAAGATAAAGCAGGAGCGGAGAGCCGAGCCCCCCGGCCCCGATCACGAGCACGCGGGCTTGCAGAAGTTTCTGCTGCCCGGGGCCGCCAATCTCGCGCAACACAATATGTCGGGCATAACGCTCAAGCTCATCGTCGGAGAACGACATTTAAACCTCCTCGCACCGGGTGGGGGGACAATCCGCCATGCCCCGCCCGAAAAGTCAAACCGGCACCGGGGGTGTTCAGAGCGGGGCGAGGACAGCTGCCTGGGTTGAGCGGCCCATCCGGCCATAGATATCGTAAATCTGGCTTTCCGTGACGCCACGACCGTCGGCAAACCAGTCTGACCGGGTTTTCAGGCCAATCCAGGGTCCGACGGGCAGGCGGGAGAGGTGAAGGCCGATATCGGCATTGGGCCAGCCACCTGCCGCCGGGCGGCGTCCGGCGGCGACCACTGAAAACAGGGTCGAGAAATCGGCAAAACTCATGGTCGAGGCAAAAGGGGTGGCCCGATTGAACAAGGGTTGTACCGCCCTGAGCCAGATAAGCCCGTCCGGGGCTTCCCGGACATCAACAGCGCTGAGGTAGGATGTGCCGAAAGTTTTTCCCTCAAACTGCCAGACAGGCAGCTCGTCCGGGTTGACCTGAGCTTCGCGCACTTCGCTTCCCTGAAGCACGGGAGCGATCCCGGCAATCTCCTTGCCGGCAGGGACGCCCTTCAGGAAACACATGGAGGCTTTGGCCTGCAATTTGCCATTGGCCCATAATTCATTTTCGTAAACCGCGACGCGACCACCTTCCCGCACCGCAACCGGCTTTGTCTCACTCGCGACCAGCGGTGCCGGGCGCAGGAGATAGACCTGTGCGGAGATTGCGGTGCCATGTTCTGCGTCTGCCGCCAGCGTTTCCAGCTCCCCGGTCAGCAATCCCGAAACCGCGCCTCCGTGCAGGCCGCCAAAAGGCCCCATGGCCTGGGGCTCCGGGTGCCACAACTGGTTCTGTCGGCTGAAAACGGGGGTGGGGGAGGCGATATTCATGATGATCTTCCTGTATACGCAGAGAACATAAAGGCGTGGGCCCGTCCGGACGAGACCCAATAGACGGGCGTGGCTGGGCACCAAATAGACATTGGGCGCTCCCGCGGAAGCGCCCAATTTCGCAAGTCATATTGCGCGATAGCGGGTGCCCGAGGGGCCGCGGTCTATAAAAGCTCCTCAACCTGGGCAAGGCGGTCTTTCCCGAAAAACATTTCATCGCCGACATAGAAGGTAGGAATGCCAAAGGCGCCGCGTGCCGCCGCCGCTTCGGTATTGTCCATAAGCTTCTGTTTGACGACCGGATCTTGCGTGCGGGCAAGAATGTCATCGCCATCAAGCCCACCCTCTGTGAGGGCTTGCTTCACAACGTCCGGGTCATCCATTTTGAGCCCTTCTTCCCACATGGCTTTCAATACGAGGTCAATATATTTTTTCTTGGCACCGCTCATTTCGGCTGCAATCAGGCCACGCATAATGAGAAGTGTGTTGACCGGAAAATGCGGATTGAATTTAAACTTTGTCAGTTTGTGTTTTTCAATAAAGCGCTTGGTTTCAAGCTGCTCATATTCAAGTTTCCCTTTGACGGGACCAAACGCAAGCATGGGGGGCTGATTATTCGTGAGTTTGAACAGGCCCCCCAGGAGACAGGGTATGTAGTTGAATGTCGCCCCCGTTCTCTCTTCAATCTCGCCAACAAGCTTGTGCGAGAGATAGGCGTTGGGACTGCCGAAATCGAAAATAAAGTCTACATTCTTGCTCATGATTATCCCCTTGGTGGCTTTGAAATTTAGGTTCGCGGTGCTTTGTTGAGATGCGGATGGTCAGAATTTTTCAGCCCACGGCCGCAGGTCAAGTTCATGGGTCCAGGCATCGCGTGGCTGTGTGTGCAGCCACCAGTAAGCATCAGCAATGTGATCCGGATTTAAAATTCCGTCGTCAGATTTCGTGGCGTACCGGTCGGGGAAATTTTCTGCAATCCATTGCGTGTCGATCGCACCGTCGATGATGGAATGCGCGACATGGATGCCTTTGGGCCCAAGCTCGCGCGCCATGCTTTGTGCCAGCGCGCGCAGGGCGTGTTTGGCGCCGGAGAAAGCGGAGAAGCCGGACCCGCCGCGAACGCTTGCCGTCGCGCCCGTAAAAATGATGGTACCGCGTCCGCGCGGTGTCATTTTGCGCGCAGCTTCGCGTCCCGTCAGAAAACCGGCAAAGGCAGCCATCTCCCATACCTTGAAATAAACCCGTGACGTTGTTTCCGTGATGGGAAAGTTGACGTTTGCCCCGATGTTGAAAACAGCAACCCCCAGTGGGGCGATATCTGTTTCAATCTGGTCGATCAGGGCGATCATCTCCTCTTCTTTGCGCGCGTCGGTGCCGAAGGCATGGGCCGCACCGCCGGCTGCTGAGATCTCTTCCACCAGGGGTTGCAGCTTGTCAGCATGGCGTCGCACGACACAGGTTTCAAAACCCTCTCGCGCAAAACGTTTGGCAATCGCTCCGCCGGTCGCGTCTCCCGCGCCGATCACCAGGGCTGCTTGTTTCTCCGCCATCCGCGAGTCTCCTTATTAAGGTTCTATTTTGGAACTTATATCTGTAAAATGGGTTCCAATTTGGAACTTGTCAATGTATTTTGTCAAAAGTCACGAAATGGAAATCGTGAAGGAGACGTCACATGAGATGGGATGATTTAGGGAGCGAAACCTGCTCGGTCGCACGGACCCTTGCCGTTATCGGCGACCGCTGGACGCTGATGATCCTGCGTGACTGTTTTCTGGGCCTGCGTCGTTTTGAGGAATTTGAGGCAAGCCTTGGTATCACCCGGCATGTTCTGTCGGACCGTTTGAAGAAACTGGTGAGCGAAGATGTCCTGCGCAAGGAGCCATACGGTGAAGCGCCGGTGCGTTATCAATACCGGTTGACGGAGAAAGGGTTCGATCTCTACCCCGTTATCATGTCGATTGTGCACTGGGGAGATAATCACCGGGCCGACGCACGTGGTGCGCCCATCGTGCATCGCCACAAAACATGCGGGCATCAGATGCATGGCGCGCTTGTCTGTTCCGAGTGTGGGGAGCTGCTTGATGCACGTGCGGTGGAGGCGGTGGCGGGGCCCGGTTTTACCGACCCCCGACCGCAATCCAGATCTAAGGCTTAAAGCCCGTCAAAAAGCGCCGTGGAGAGATAGCGCTCCGCAAATGATGGAATAATGACGACAATCGTTTTGCCGTCCATGCCCTGCTTTGAGCCCAGCTCAATTGCGGCAGCGATAGCCGCACCCGAAGAAATCCCGACCGGAATGCCTTCTTCTTTGGCGGCGCGGCGGGCCGTTTCGAAAGCTGTTTCATTGCCGATGGTAAGGACATCGTCCACCAGATCACGTTCCAGATTGCCTGGGATGAAACCAGCGCCAATGCCTTGAATTTTGTGAGCACCTGGTGTGCCACCGGAAAGGACAGGACTGTCTTCCGGCTCAACTGCAATCATCTGGACCGACGGTTTCTTCTGTTTCAGAACGCCGCCGACACCGGTAAAGGTGCCCCCTGTACCCACGCCCGAGATGACATAGTCGACCGCGCCGCCGGTATCGTTCCAGATCTCTTCAGCCGTCGTGCGTCGGTGAATGTCCGGGTTGGCCGGATTGTCAAACTGCTGGGGAATAACTGCATTTGGAAAAGTGGTCACCAGCTCTTCAGCCCGTGCGACGGCCCCTTTCATGCCCTGGTCCGCCGGTGTGAGATCAAGTTCAGCACCCAGCAGGGCCAGCATTTTGCGACGTTCAACCGACATGCTTTCGGGCATGCAAAGGATCAGACGATATCCTTTTGCCGCGCAGACAAAGGCGAGCGCAATGCCGGTATTCCCGGATGTGGGTTCAATAATCACCGTATCTTGTGTAATCAGCCCGCGATTTTCCAGATCCTCGATCATCGCAACGCCGATCCGGTCTTTCACGCTGGACAGGGGATTGAAAAATTCGAGTTTGAGCAGAATGTCAGCTTTGACACCGCGCTCTTTTGCCATCCGGTTCAGGCGTACAAGGGGCGTGTTGCCGACAGTCTCGGTGATATTGTCATAAATCCGGCCGCGCCCGGCTTTGCTCTGGTCGCTCATCTTCATCTCCTATGCCTGCTGACGTCTCATAGACAGATCATAGCTGACTATGAGATTACAAGTCGTGTCAGATCGTAAAATCGGCTTCCGGTTTATCCTCACCGTCTGCACCCAGCTTGGCTGCCTCAAGGCAGAGATCTTCAACGGTAACTGCGTCCAGTCGCAGCATCATCTCGCTCTGAATGGCATCCCACATGGGTTCGATCACTTTTTCACCGAGCGCTGAAGGTGTGGAGCGGGGCTCCTCCGCAATTTCCATGGCACCGACAATGCGGACAATGTCACCGACGGAAATCCGGCGGCGTTCGCGTGCCAGCCGGTAGCCA
The DNA here is from genome assembly GCA_002715765.1 of Rhodobiaceae bacterium. GTDB lineage: Bacteria > Pseudomonadota > Alphaproteobacteria > Parvibaculales > Parvibaculaceae > Mf105b01. The sequence continues at coordinate 24,930 of PAZY01000036.1, forward strand.
CCTTTAGGGCCGCGCACACCTTTCAGGATGCCCGCATGGACCAGTTGCTGCATGACCTGTTCCAGATAGCGCTGTGGAATACCCTGGCGACGCGTAATGTCTTTGGATTGTACCGGGTCAGGGCGTGCATTCACGGCAACATCAAGAACGGCTTCCAGTGCCAGCAATGTTTTCTTGGAAAGTCTCACCATCTTTTTCTCCCCGTTTCCCAAACCTGTTAGCGTTTGCCCGTCCCGGTCGAGCCAAAGCCGCCGGTCCCCCGCGCCGTTTCCGGCAGGTTGTCGCATTCTTCAAAGGTTGCACGTGTCACAGGGGCAATCACCATCTGCGCAATGCGCATGCCCCGCGTAATGACAAAAGTTTCCGACCCGTGGTTGATCAGAATGACTTTGATTTCACCGCGATAGTCACAATCAATTGTACCGGGGGCGTTGAGCGTGGTGATCCCGTTCTTGGCCGCAAGGCCCGAGCGTGGCCGGATCTGTGCTTCGAACCCCAGCGGCAGGGCAATCGCAAGGCCGGTCGGCACCATATGACGGGCACCAGGTGCAAGGCTCAACGTTTCGCCTTCGTCAATCGCGGCCAGCAGGTCGAGCCCTGCTGCCCCCTCCGTCTCGTATTGGGGGAGCGCAAGGTCGGCTCCATGCGGGAGACGTTGAACCGAAACGGGGACTTCCTGGAAACTCATGTCTTGTCCTTATGTTTTGAAATGGTCAGCAATACGCGCGGCCAAGCGTGCAGCGACGTCGAGCTTCGAAAGTTCCGGCCAGTCTTCATGGGCGGTAGCGGAAATGAGGTGAACCGTGTTGCGATCCCCCCCCATAATCCCGGTCGCGGGAGAAACGTCATTGGCGACAATCCAGTCGCACCCTTTTCGGGCCAGCTTGGCCCGCGCATAGTCGAGCACATTCTCTGTTTCGGCGGCAAAGCCCACCACCAGTGCGGGGCGGGCCGTCGCGTGCCGGGAGATCGTTTTCAGAATATCCGGGTTTTCAACAAGTGCGAGCGACGGGGGCACGTCGCCGTTCTTTTTCATCTTCTGTGTCCCGGCCTGGTCCACACGCCAATCCGCCACCGCGGCCGCAAACACACCAATGTCGAGCGGCAAGGCGGCCTGACAGGCTTCCAGCATTTCGCGTGCACTTTCGACATGGATGGTTTTGACCCCTGTGGGGTCGGGTTGGCCGCAAGGGCCGGCGACAAGGGTGACGTCGGCACCGAGTTTGGCCAGTGCTGCCGCGATCGCATGGCCCTGCTTGCCGGATGAGCGATTGGCGATGTATCGCACCGGATCAATGGGTTCGTGTGTTGGGCCGGACGTCACAAGTGCCTTGCGCCCGTCAAGTGGGCATCAAGCCGGGCCTGCCAACTGCGCTTCAATCGCATGCAGAATTTCCACCGGCTCCGCCATGCGGCCGGGGCCAAATTCTCCGCAGGCCATGTCCCCGTCATTCGGTCCGACAAACTGGATCCCGTCTTTGGCAAGTGTCGCCCGGTTGCGCTGTGTGGCGGCATGCTCCCACATGCGCACATTCATGGCCGGGGCAATCAGAACGGGCTTGTCGGTGGCGAGCAGCGCGGTGGTCGCAAGGTCATTGGCTTGCCCGGACGCCATTTTGGCCATCAGGTCGGCAGTTGCGGGCGCCACGACCAAAAGGTCGGCGTCCCGTGACAATTGGATATGCCCCATCTCCGCTTCCTGCGTGAGGTCAAAGAGTGAGCGATAGACAATTTCCCCGGTCAGGCTCGAAACGGAAAGAGGTGTGACAAATTCTTCGGCGGCCCGGGTCATGATGGCACGCACGGTAGCGCCGCGTTCCTTCAACCGGCGGATCAGTTCCAGGCACTTGTAAGCAGCAATTCCGCCCCCGATGATGAGGAGAACGCGCTTGCCGTCGAACCGTGGTGACACACTCATTGATCGATCACTCCCTCAAAGCGGCTCCAATACCCAATACGTTGCCATCTTTGCAGGATGGTGTCGTATTTCATGCAGCTCGCGAGGGGAATATATAATGTTTTACGCACGCATTGTGTAGTTATAACTGAACAACCCTGCTCTCAATTCGCCATGAAGCCGGGAAACTGGTAAATCTGGCCGCAATCGGGGGTGAGGGAGCTCAATGCTGTTCAATTCGCATGTGTTTCTGCTGTTTTTGGCAGTGGTCCTGCTTGTTTACTACCCGTTGGTTGCCAAAGACGCGCGCGCGGGAAAAACCTGGCTGGTGGTTGCCTCCCTGTTTTTCTACGGATGGTGGAAGTGGAGCTATCTCGCGTTGCTGTTGGGCTCAATCGGGTTCAATTTCTGGCTTGCGCGCTTCATTACGGCGGCGCGCGGGCGCGGTGGATCTACCGGCACACTGTTAAGCGTCGGCGTGGCGGCCAATCTTGGTCTGATCGCCGTCTATAAATATGCGGGCTTTTTTGCAGAAAGCCTGAACTGGGCCAGCAACTGGGGCCTGCCGGTGCCGCAGATCATTCTGCCGCTGGCGATTTCGTTCTTCACCTTTCAGCAGATTGCCTTTCTGGTGGATGCGGCACGTGGGGAGGCGCAGACCAAAAGCCCGCTCGACTATCTGCTTTTTGTCACCTTCTTCCCACAGCTCATTGCCGGGCCGATTGTCCATCACAAGGAGATGTTGCCGCAGTTTGGCGGCATTGCCGCAACCAAAATCAGCCGGAACCTGACAATTGGCATCACGATNTTTATTCTGGGCCTGTTCAAGAAAGTCGGCATTGCTGACGAGATCGCCCCTTACGCAGATCTGGTGTTCGATGCGGCTGCGGCAGGTCAGGCCCCGACCTTCTTTGAGGCATGGATCGGCGCACTGGCCTACACGTTTCAGATNTACTTTGATTTTTCCGGTTACTCCGACATGGCTATCGGTTTGGGCTGGATGTTCGGGATCAGATTGCCGCTGAACTTTTTCTCACCCTACAAGGCCGTCAACATCATCGATTTCTGGCGGCGCTGGCACATCACGCTCTCCCGTTTTCTAAGGGACTATCTTTACATTCCTCTGGGTGGCAACCGCTTGGGTGTGCCCCGGCGCTTTNTCAATCTTTTTATCACGATGCTGCTGGGAGGGTTGTGGCACGGCGCCGGCTGGACTTTTGTGATCTGGGGCGCTTTGCACGGCCTTTNTCTCATCCTCAATCATGGCTGGCGAAAACTGCTACCTGCCCNGGCAGCAGGGCAGCCTGCGACCAGAACGGGGCGGGCACTTTCCTGGTGCGTGACGTTTCTGGCTGTTGTGGTGGCGTGGATATTCTTCCGCTCGGCGGATCTTTCGACGGCACTGACCATGCTGGCAGGTATAGCGGGTGTAAACGGGGTCGCCGTGAGCGCCGAGATAGCGCGCGCACTGCCGCTGGACACCGCCTCCCTTGGTCTGGTGGTGAAAGAGCAGCTCTCCCTGCTGGACAGTTCCAAGCCTGTCTGGCTGGTNATAGGGCTTTTGTGGGTGGTGGTGCTTGCGCCCAACACAATGGAGCTGATGCGGCGCTATCGCCCGGCGCTTGATCCGTCCCGCGTGACAATGGGGGAGAAGGGATGGGNATACGACTGGCTTACCTGGCGACCTACGCGCCTCTGGGCCTTCCTGCTCGCATGTGTGGGGCTTTATTGTTTGCTCAACCTCGCCCGGCTGAGTCCTTTTCTCTACTTCCAGTTCTAGGGGGCCGACATGCAGAAACATTATCGTGCATATGTCAGGCTGGTTCTGGGGCTTGTCGGGGTCATCACACTGCTGATTGTGGGCACCCTCTATTGGGGCGACCCCTACGGGCTCTATCAGCGCCGTGATCTGATGGGCCTTGAAGGNCAGGACCGGCTGGTTAAGCCACACTGGCTGGCAGACAGCGCACCGANCGTGCTGCTCGTCGGCTCATCTCGTGCCCAGTTGATGCTGGACCCGGCTCTGGTGACATCACTCACCGGTAAAAGCGCTTTCAACGCAAGCCTGAGCGGTGCCAATATCTATGAAGTCCGGCGCATGATCGATCACGCGTTTGGACTGCAGGGTACGGGCGATGACGAAAACAGTGGACCGGAAATGGTCATTATCGGTCTCGACTTCTACATGTTCAATGAGAACAGACCCGCCAGCGCGGGTTTCAGCGAGGACCGCCTCTCTCGCACCGCGAATGGACAGATCAACCGCTTTCACAGTCTGGCAGATNTGCCGGCCACATTGCTGTCACGTGACGCACTGGACGAACTGCGTCGCCGGCTGAAATATCGAGACCGACCCTGCCAGGCAATCTGGAGCCCTGATGGCGGACGCCGTCCTCATGATTATGAATGTGCGCTTGTCCGCGAGAACGGGCAGCAGCAAAGCGTAAGTGCCTCGCTGCGTGAATATATGGGCAATACCGGCGGGCTCTATGGCGACTATCCAAAGGCCGGGTCCGATATGGAAGATCTGCGCCACATTTTAAATGCGAGCCCGCAAGGCACCGAGCTGGTGCTCTACATCGCGCCNGTCCACCTTCTCCACCTGGAGATGATCGAGATGATGGGCCTGTGGCCAAGCTTCAAAGACTGGAAACGTGACCTTGTCTCGCTGGTGGAGGTTGCGCGCACCAAAGGTATCACCGTTGAGCTATGGGATTTTGCGCGCGCCAGTGCCTGGACACAGGAAAGCGTCTTCAGCAAAGATCAGGGCGTGACGGCAAATTTCTACGATTCACATCATTTGCATCAGCGCCATNGGCAGCATTTTCTGGAGATCCTGCTGGGCCGCCGGGAGCCGCGCGCCGGTGAAGCGGTTCGTTTGTCCGCAGCAACGTTTGATATGTCGGAAGACACACTGGCTGCGGCCGTANAAACATGGGCNGCAACACACCCTGAAGACATGACNCGGCTCCGAGCCCTCTACGCGGAGAGCCGACCGTAAGCTTCAGGCAATCTGGGCGACAGCAACGACAAAAAGCGACAACGCACCGACCCACAGCGCAACCCGCGACCAGCGACGGTTTGCTTTCTCTGCTTCAGCAAGCGCGCGAACGGTTTGGGGGTGAAGGCGGAAGCCGTCCTGGTCAATATTGTCGGAAATGGCGTGGGCGGCCTTTTCGGCCCGCTCCAGAAAATCNGGNAGATGAGAGAGCACACGACCGAGCGCGACGGCTCCATCCGCTGCNTCCTGAATGCGCCCTTCGGGGCCAAACTTTTCAGCAATCCATGCAGCCAGTATCGGCTCTGCGCTCTCCCAGATATTGTGCGCCGGGTCGAAATCGCGCGCGACCCCCTCCACCACGACCATTGTTTTCTGCAAGAGAATAAGCTCAGGACGCGTCGCCATATCAAACTGNTCGGTTACAAGAAAAAGCTGCGCNAGGAGCCGCCCCATCGAGACGTCCTGCGCNTTTTTACCAAATATCGGCTCNCCGATGGACCGCAATGCCTGCGCAAAATTATCAAGGTTTTTGTCGGCGGGCACATAACCTGCTTCAAAATGCACCTCTGCCACGCGCCGGTAATCACGTCGTACAAAACCGAACAATATNTCCGCGAGAAACCGGCGGGAGCGTTGATCAAGCCGACCCATNATGCCGAAATCCACAGCAATCAGCGCGCCGTCTTCCCCCACAAAGAGATTGCCCTGATGCATGTCCGCGTGGAAAAAGCCGTCGCGCAGCGCATGGGTNAGAAAGGTCTGGATGACCCGTGTGCCAAGGGCCGGCATGTCATGCCCTGCCGCAACAAGCGCTTCGCGGTCNCCGGCGGGAATACCGTCAACCCATTCAAGGGTCATGACCCGGCGCGAGGTTCGCAGCCAGTCAATCTCCGGCACCCGGAAATCTGTGTCGTGGGCTACGTTCTCCGCCATCTCCGACATGGCTGCTGCCTCAAGGCGCAAATCCATCTCAAGCGCGACACTGTCGGCAAGTGTTTGCACCACCTGCACCGGACGCAACCGTTTGGCGGCNGGGTTCAGTTTTTCGGCAAGTTCGGCGATCCAGAAATAACTGTCCAGATCACGAGCAAACCGTTCTTCAACGCCCGGCCGCAAGACCTTTACCGCGACATCACGCGTGTTGAGCGTTTGATTGTCGTTCTCGTCGCCGACAGAAATCTTTGCCTTGTGTACTTGCGCAATGGAAGCGGCGGCAATCGGTTCGCTGAATTCCAGATAAAGCGCGGACACAGGCTGGCCGAATTCACTTTCAATAATGTCTTCAGCCACCTTCTTGCCAAACGGCGGCAGNCGATCGCGCAAGGCGGCCAGGTCACCGGCAAGCTCCGGTCCGATAATGTCGGGCCGGGTGGCGAGAAACTGACCAAGCTTGATATAGGATGGCCCCAGTGTTTCAAGCGCGGTGGACAGGCGCTGAATGACATCGCCNCCCGCATCNGCCTTTGGTTCCCAGGGTAATCGGATGGCGGCAAGCGCGCGCCCCACCTTCACGATGCCCGGCACATCATCTTCAAATTCAGGCGGAAAGAGTGCGTCATACCGCGCCATAATTCTACCGGCACGGACAAGCCGCGAAATATTGCGTAATGACCTGATCATCGGGGTCTAGATCCGCCAGCCGGAGTGAAGAGCGGCAATGCCGCCCGTCAGGTTTTGATATTGCACACGTTCAAAACCCGCGTCTTCAATCATGCTTTTGAATTTTTCCTGTGTGGGGAACTGGCGGATGCTCTCAACCAGATACTGATAAGGTTGCGCATCTCCAGTGACTGCCTTGCCGATCGGCGGGATGGCTGTGAAGGAATAGGCGTCATAAAGCCGCTGCGCTTCCGGCAATACCATGTGCGAGAACTCAAGTACAAGAAACCGCGAACCCGGCTTCAGCACCCGGTACGCATCGCGCAATGCTTTATCTATCCGCGTAACGTTTCGAATGCCAAACGCGATCGTATAGGCATTGAAGGATTGATCGGGAAAAGGGAGCGTTTCCGCNTCACCACAGCCGAANGCTGCTTTCTCCGCATAGCCGCTGCTTCTGGCGCGCGCNCGCCCGACATCAAGCATATNCTCATTGATATCGCAGACCGTAACNTTCGCGCCGGCCCCGGCACGGTCCAGCGCCCGAAACGCGATATCGCCCGTGCCGCCAGCGACGTCGATCAGATGCCAGGGACGATTTGTGCGCGGCGGGTTCAGCTTGTCGATCATCACCTGCTTCCACGCGCGATGGAGCCCCATCGACATGAGGTCGTTCATCAGGTCATACCGACTGGCCACTTTTTCAAACACGGAATGAACAAGACGCGCCTTTTCTTCCTCTGCGACGGTCTGGAAGCCAAAATGAGTAGTGGCGACCTCTGCGTCAGGTGTCTGCTGGTCTTGAACTGTCTTGATAGTCATAAAGCCCCGTATCGCAGGCATGGTCCGCTACGATCAAAAGACGGGCCATAAAGTGTACCTTGTTCTTGCGGACCATAGCGGAACCCGCAGAACCGCGCTACTTTGCAACTTCTATTCTTAATGTGCCCTTTCGCCGCGTGTGGTGTCGGGGGCCGCCTCTTTATGCCAGCCCTGCCGCCAGATGAGCTATCATGCCTGAATTACCTGAAGTCGAAACAGTTCGCCGCGGTCTCACCCCGGCCATGGAAGGGCGGAANCTCGTCAAAGTGGAAGCCAGAAGGCCGGATCTGCGCTTTCCATTGCCCGACGGCTTTGTGAAGCGGTTGACGGGGCGCCGGGTGACAGCGCTGGGGCGGCGGGCCAAATATTTGCTCATTCATCTGGATGATGGGACGACGTTGCTGGCACATCTTGGCATGTCGGGGCGCTTTACCATCTGCCCGCCTGTTGGCGAAACGAATGTACCCGGGGCCTTCACTCATGACGGCGGAAAGTCTGGTTCCACAGCCGCCTCTGCCTCCACTTCTGTGACTGACGGCTCGGGCAAGCATGATCACGTTGTTTTCCATATGGAAGACGGGACACGTATTGTCTATTCCGATCATCGNCGCTTTGGTTATATGGATTTAATCGCTGAAGCTGATCTCTCAACATCCCGCCATCTGGTNAANCTCGGACCGGAACCCGTGGGGAATGCGTTTTCCGCGATGCTGCTCGCGGATGCGCTTCGGGGGAAAAGATCACCCATCAAATCAGCGCTTCTCGATCAGCGGGTCGTCGCGGGGCTTGGCAACATTTATGTTTGTGAGGCGCTCTATCGTGCCGGNATATCTCCCAAACGGGAGGCATCAAGTGTGGCCGGCAAGGGCCCAAAGCCTGCACAGCGCGCGGAACGCCTGGCACCTGCGATCCGCGACGTCATTGCAGCGGCGATAGAAGCCGGTGGGTCCACGCTTCGCGACTATGCGCAAGCGGACGGAGAACTGGGCTATTTTCAGCACACATNTCAAGTNTATGGCCGTGAAGGAGAAGCTTGTTTAAGCGAGGGCTGCACCGCTAGTGTGGCGCGCATTGTTCAGTCAGGCCGCTCAAGTTTTTATTGTCCGGCCTGTNAGCGGTAATCAANGACGATACGGCTTCGACAACAGGTCCATTATGGCCATGTCACCACAGNAAGGCCGGAAAATGAAAGGCGAACGTCATGGCATATGAAACGATCAGCATCGAGGCACGCGGGCGCGTCGGTTTGATCACACTGGACCGGCCCGAAGCGCTGAACGCTCTCAACAATCAACTGGTGGACGAACTGATCGACGCGGTCGCCGGCTATGACGCCGATNACGAGATCGGATGCATCATCATTACCGGGTCGCAGAAAGCCTTCGCAGCCGGGGCAGACATCAAGGAGATGGCACCCAAATCNTATATGGATGTGTATGGGGAAGATCTGTTTGCCAAAGCAGGGGCTATTGCGGCCTGTCGCACCCCAACCATCGCCGCGGTGGCGGGCTACGCGCTCGGCGGGGGGTGTGAACTGGCCATGATGTGCGACTTCATCCTTGCGGCGGATAACGCCCGTTTTGGTCAGCCTGAGATCAATCTGGGGGTAATTCCCGGTATTGGGGGCACCCAGCGTCTGACCCGCGCGATCGGCAAGGCGAAGGCTATGGAAATGTGCCTGACCGGGCGCATGATGGATGCGGCCGAGGCCGAAAGCGCCGGTCTGGTGAGCCGTATTGTTCCCAAAGACCAGCTGCTGGAGGAGGCCCTGAAGGTTGCAGAGAGTATTGCCGAAAAATCTCTCCCCGTGGCAATGATGGCTAAAGAGGCGGTTAATCGCTCGTTTGAACTGACCCTCGAAGAGGGCGTGCGGTTTGAACGACGGGTCTTCCACTCGCTTTTCGCGACCGAGGACCAGAAAGAGGGGATGGCGGCTTTTGTCGAAAAACGCACACCCCAATTTAAAAACCGGTAGAGAAGGCGGGCACAGGGCCAGGAACTGAAAGAAAACGCTGGAAATCAGCGGTATTTCAGATTTGAGGGGGCAAACCGGCCCGGTTCGGCGAAGGCGGCGGTCGGGCTTGTGGAAAAGCCTGCAAATGCCCGGTTGACGGGCCTTTGTGGCCCGAGTATAACGCCCGCTCTTTCACGGGTTCGCCGCGAACGTCTTCGCGTTCGTGCGCGTCTGCTGAATATCCAGTTCACGAATGGCCGAAGCGAGGCGTCATGCCCGCCTTGGCCGCTGCAAGAAACGGACAAATCGATGGCCAACACAAAGTCGGCAAAGAAAGCGATCCGCAAAATGGAGCGCCGCACGGCAGTTAACAAGAACCGCCGCAGCCGTATCCGCTCTTTCATGCGCAAGGTTGAAGAAGCCATTGCCAGCGGTGATCAGTCAGCTGCGGGTGACGCGCTGAAAGCTGTTCAGCCTGAAATCATGCGTGCGGCCCAAAAGGGTGTGCTGCACAAGAACACAGCATCGCGGAAAGTGTCGCGTCTGGCACAGCGTGTAAAAGCACTGGGTGCTTAATCAGGCACAACAAGCTGTTGGCTTTAAGTGTATGATGTTGAAGTAAAATGAAATAAAGATGGCATGGCGATTGCCATCTTTTTTTGACCCCGCAACAGGTTCTGTTTGCGGGGTTTGTTTTTGCACATGCGTACACGACAGCTTGGCCTTTGCTGCATGTGCAAAAAGCGTCAGCAGCAAAAGCGATTATGCCTTGTGTGCGGCAACAGGTTTTTTTCTATATCTAGTGATCGTCGTCAAATGGCTCTGCAAAGCCAAATTATGCGTACTTGAGTTTTGAGCGAACAGTTTTTTCTGATCGTGTGTTCTTTGCAACAGCGCGAAGCATTTGAAGCTGGAAACCGCGGGNAAAGAGAAAAATGCCAAACTTTTTTGACAGATTCGTGGCCATGGCGCTTGCCTCGNCGAGCCCCACCCAGTATGGTTATCAGCCTCGGACGGCGGCAATGAATACTGCATAAAGATGCAACTGAACAGTATTAAAGCAGTATATCGGCGCTCTCGGCAGAGGTGTNCAAAGTATTCACACGAAAAGCGGCGACCTGTCAGTTGACGGGGAAGTCATCGGAGTCGAGTTCAATCGGCGCCGAACNGGTTTTTTGTGCAATTGGGCAAGCTGGTATCTGGTGGCTTGGATCATGGGAGCGGGAGACATATGGCGGGGCAGGATGTGTCGATCATCGGAGCAAAGCCTTCTGACTATGCGGGTGATGTAACGGTTGAAGAGGCGTACAGACTTCTGAGCCAGGTTTCCGATGCCATCCTCATTGATGTTCGGACACAAGCTGAATGGGCATTTGTTGGACGCCCTGATCTTGATGCGGTTGATAAGCCGGTTGCATGTGTTGAATGGCAGTCCTTTCCGACGATGGCTCGTAATGAGAATTTCGTCGAAGACGTGCGAGCCGTTTTGGAAAAGACCGGCCGGGGGCNGGGTAGCACGCTCTTCATGATCTGCCGCTCGGGTGCNCGGTCACGTGCCGCGGCCATTGCGGTGACACAGGCAGGCCTGGGAACCGCGTACAATGTTGCGGGTGGCTTTGAAGGGGATTTGGATCACAATCATCATCGTGGCCACACGAACGGGTGGAAGGCTGCCGGGTTGGCCTGGAGCCAAACCTGAGTTTGGCGTTGATGTAGAGAGCCAAACCTGAGTTTGGCGTTGATGTAGAGAGCCAAACCCGAGTTTGGTATTGGGACAGAAGAGATAGCAGTCACTTGAGAGGCATAAGTCATTCGGGTGATTTAAAAACAGAATGCCGGCGTCACGGCATGATGTTTCTTTCGGGGGTAAGAAACATCACAGCAGAAGCAGTTGTTTTTGCAGACGCCATTCGAGGGGCGATGACCGTTATTGCTTGCCGAAGGGTAGTGATATCGGGCAAACGAATGAACAAGGGTGCGGGCAATTTATGTCGACGAGAGAAAATGCGGTTCACGAGATCAACTCAGCCAACAGTTTGCGCCGTCAGGAAACTGACCTATCAGGCAGACCGTCTTACGACGCGTCGCAACAGGCGCACGGCATGGCAATAGAACCGGCAGGCGCGGCGACCGGAGAAATCGGTGTGGGCGGCGGAAATGATCTGGCAAGTCAATGGGCGCGCGTGAAAGCGCGCATGGCGGTCGAGCTGGGTGATGCAACCTTCAACAGCTGGGTGAAGCCTGTCGATATGATCGGCCTTGGGGATGGCAAAGTGGTGCTGTCCGCGCCAACCCGTTTCATCCGCTCTTGGGTGGCGTCCCACCAAAGCGAACGCTTGCTGATGTTGTGGCGCGAAGAAGACACCAGTATTGAGCGTGTGGAAGTGATGGTGCGCAACGATGTGCGGGCGCCAACCGAACACACATCCCCCGGCGAGGAACGACAAGGCACAACAGGGCGTCCTGCCCCTGTCCCGCAGGCGGGTGTAACCTCATCTGCCGCGCCTTCAGGTTTTGCCAAAGCGAAACCGGGCTTTGCAAAACCGATGGAAGAAAATTTCGCGGGGGAGCCTGTGGGCGCGCCCCTGGACGAGCGCTTCACATTCGACAATTTTGTGGTCGGCAAATCGAACGAGCTTGCCCACGCCGCGGCGCGGCGCGTGGCAGAAGCCACAGATGTCACATTTAATCCGCTCTTTCTTTATGGCGGTGTGGGTTTGGGNAAGACGCATCTCATGCATGCCATTGCCTGGGAAATTCGTCGCAGGCATCCCGAACGCAAGGTGCTTTACCTATCGGCTGAGAAGTTCATGTATCAGTTCGTAAGGGCTCTGCGGTTCAAAGACACGATGGCTTTCAAGCAGCAGTTCCGGACGGTTGATGTTCTGATGATTGACGATGTGCAATTCATCTCCGGCAAGGATTCCACACAGGAGGAATTCTTCCACACGTTCAACGCTCTGATCGATCACAACCATCAGGTGATTATTTCTGCCGATCGTTCGCCATCTGATCTGGATGGGATTGAAGAACGCATTCGCTCGCGTCTGGGTTGGGGGCTGGTGGCTGACATCCACGCAACGGATTATGAGTTGCGGCTCGGCATTCTGCAGGCAAAGGCCGAAAGCATGGCACGTCACGCAGGTGCCGTGGAAATTCCGGCAGGCGTATTGGAATTGTTGGCAAGCCGTATCACCAACAATGTGCGGGAGCTGGAAGGCGCCCTGACCCGTGTCGTGGCTTATGCATCTCTGGTGGGGCGTCCCATCTCGGTTGAAATGGCGATGGAAGTATTGCGNGATCTATTGCGCTCGCACGAGCCCAAAATCACGATTGAAGATATTCAGCGCCGCGTTGCCCAGTACTACAACATTCGCCTGGCTGATATGTTGTCACCGCGCCGGGCCCGCACCGTTGCCAGGCCGCGCCAGATCGCCATGTACCTGTCCAAGCAGCTGACCACCCGTTCACTGCCGGAGATCGGTCGCAAGTTCGGGGGCCGGGATCACACGACCGTAATTCATGCCGTGCGGCGGATTGACGAGTTGTGCCGGGAAGACAGTTCCATGGAAGAAGATGTGGACCTTCTCCGCCGTATGCTGGAAGGNGCCACACCCGACCATTAAGCGTGGATCTNGTGTCGCGTCGGGCTGAAAAAGCCTCCCGTCATAGNNAGACACAATAGCCGGGAACACCCGGGACGACGGCGCAAAAACTGCGTGGTCCTTTGTCGCGCCTCTGGTATAGTCAGACCGNGGTTTGACACCCATGCCCGGTGAAAAGCCCCAAGTGGTAGCAAGCGCTCTCCTTCCTTGCAGATGGACCGGGATTGCCCGGATGACCATCTGTGGATAACTTGTGTGTTAAAGGGGCTGGTCGGCGGTAAAAAAAACCGTCATGGTAACGCTCTGGCAAGCGACACAAGGCAAATTCCGGAACCGAAAGNNTTCGGTTGCCAGGGCGGTCTTTGCAGGTTGNGCGAAGGTGCTTCGCAAAGCCGGGCCGTAAATCCGGGCACAGGGCATGGCAGTCGACTGGGCAGTAAACAGTGCAGTCGGTTGATCGGGTAGGCAACAACGAGAAGAAGAGTTTAGGGGACACATGAAGATCACAATCGAACGCGGTGCGCTCTTGAAGTCACTCAATCATGTGCAAAGTGTTGTTGAACGCCGGAACACTATTCCCATTCTTTCCAATGTACTGATGCGGGCAGGTGAAGGCCAGTTGAGCCTGACGGCGACCGACCTCGACATCGAAGTGGTTGAAGCCACCACAGCCGACATTGCGCAGGAAGGCGGGACAACCGCATCCGCGCATACGCTTTATGANATTGTCCGGAAACTGCCNGACGGTGCGCAGGTTGAAATCAGCGATGGTGATGACGGNAAGATCACNCTGCAAGCAGGGCGTTCACGCTTTGCGCTGCAGGCCTTGCCGCAGGAAGATTTCCCGGCCATGTCAGCGGGGGATTTGCCGCACCGGTTTGAAATGCCGGCAGAGGCTTTGGCCCGCCTTGTGGACAAGACACGTTTTGCGATCTCAACCGAAGAGACACGCTATTATCTGAACGGCATTTATCTGCACACAGCGGAGGCAAACGGCACGCCCATGCTGCGCGCGGTGGCAACAGATGGTCACCGTCTGGCGCAGGCNGATTTCCCGCTCCCCGATGGGGCGGCNGGCATGCCCGGTGTGATTGTGCCGCGCAAAACGGTGCTCGAACTGCAAAAGCTTGTCGAAGAAGAAGATGGTCTGGTGCGGATCGGCGTTTCCGACACAAAAATCCGTTTCGAGTTCTCGGGCGTGGTGCTCACATCAAAACTGATTGATGGTACATTCCCNGATTACACCCGCGTTATTCCAGAAGGAAATGACAAGGAGATGGAGGTGGACGGCAAAAAGTTTGCCGAAGCAGTGGACCGTGTCTCCACNATTTCCACAGAACGTTCCCGCGCCGTGAAACTCAATATGGAAGAGGGGCGTCTGATCCTCACTGTGACCAACCCGGACTCTGGCAGTGCAACCGAGGAGTTGGGTGTCGCCTATGCGTCATCGCCGCTCGAAATCGGCTTCAATGCCCGTTATCTGCTCGACATTGCGGNGCAGCTGGACGGTGANAAAGCCATCTTCTCATTGGCAGACAGCGGGTCGCCAACATTGATCCGTGATGTGGATGATGAAAGTGCGCTTTACGTTCTGATGCCTATGCGTGTTTAGAAACAGCCTGTCAAAGGCGTGTGCAGGGAGCGCATCCTGGGATCGCGTCGGGCCGGATCGCGTCTGAGCTGGTGAACGAAAACAACAANCTAAACCCGGAACTCACATCAATTGGAGAGGGGCCCCGCGTGCAAAAGCCCGCACCGCGCACCCATTTGTCACGCCTTGTCGTGACCCATTTCAGGTCTTACGAACGGGCCGCGCTGGCACTGGATGGCCGCCCTGTCGTTTTGACCGGGGCAAACGGCGCGGGCAAGACCAATTTGTTGGAGGCCGTATCGCTNCTGTCGCCGGGTCGGGGGTTGCGGGGGCAGCCGTTCGCGGATCTGGCTTATCGCGCCAGCAGCGAGACCGAGGCTCGCCATGGATGGGCCGTGGCTGCAACGTTGTTCAGCGACGGCGAAGATACGGCAATCGGCACCGGCCAGGAACCCAGTCCGGGCGAGGCCCAACGGGCCCGGATTGTGCGTATTGATGGTGAAACCCAATCAGGCGCAGGGGTGCTTGCAGAATATGTCCGCGTGGTCTGGCTGACCCCGGCACAGGACCGCCTTTTTGTGGAGGCGGCAGGCGGCAGACGACGTTTTCTGGATCGTCTCGTGATGGGGTTTGACCCGTCGCACGGCACGCGGGCCAATGCATTCGAAAAAGCATTGCGGGAACGCAACAAACTTCTCGCCGAAGATGTACGCGATGCCATGTGGTACGCGGCAATTGAGGAACAGATTGCAGAATACGGCGTTGCCATGGCCGCCGCCCGGGTGGAAATCATTGCCCGGCTCAAGGGTGCCATTGCCGCCGCCCCGGACAATGCCTTTCCCAAGGCCAGCCTGGCCCTGGAAGGAGAGCTGGAGGCCGCTCTAAGTGCGGGGGAGCCGGCCATTGACGTGGAAGACAGGTACCGGGCGAAACTGGCAGAGATGAGGAGCCGGGATCGCGGGGCGGGGCGAACTCTTGATGGCCCCCACCGGTCCGACCTGCTGGTCCGTCATGCACCGAAAGATATGGAGGCCGAAGCTTGTTCGACAGGGGAGCAAAAGGCGTTGCTCCTCGGCCTTATGCTGGCCAACACCAAACTTCTGGGCCTGTCAGTCGGACGCCCGCCCCTTCTGTTGCTGGACGAGGTGGCGGCCCATCTGGACAAGGATCGCCGCGCGGCACTCTTTGATGAACTCTGCGCGATGCATATTCAGGCCTGGATGACAGGAACGGATGCGAGCCTCTTTTCGACCCTGGGTGACAGGGCGCAGCACTTCCACATTGGGGATCATCGTGCGGAGCCGGCCCCGCTTTAAACCTCTCGAAATAAGGGTCTTGCAAGCCCTTGAAACTGCACGCGAAATTCGGGCGCGTGCCCCCCGTGCACGGGGTGGCCAAGACGGGCTTCATCACATTGTAACCTCTTGATTTGTAACCTATATTCTCATCCTACATAAAGAATCACCCAGAACCTGAAGAAGCTCATTTGATGCATCACCAATTGACCGAATCCGACCCGACTGATTTCCTGAAAAACGTCTCCAACCCGCTGATCGAAAGTGGTCTTTTCAAGTCCCGCACGATCCTTATTACCGGTGAGATCAACGACCGTTTAGCCCGGGCGACAACAGAACGTTTGCTCGCGATGGCGGGTGAAGGCGATGAGCCCATCACGGTGATCGTGTCGTCGCCGGGTGGTCATGTTGAAAGCGGTGACATGATCCACGACATGATCAAATTCGTGAAACCGGTTGTCCGCACGCTGGGAACCGGATGGGTTGCAAGCGCGGGTGCGTTGATTTTCGTTGCAGCGGAGAAGGAAAATCGCTTCTGCCTGCCTAATACGCGTTTCCTTTTGCATGAACCACGCGGCGGTGTCGGCGGATCGGCGTCAGAAATCGATATTCAGGCCCGCGAGGTTTTGCGTATGCGCGAACGCTTGAACAAGATTTTTGCCGCTGCAACCGGTCAGTCGCTCGACAAGATTGTCGCAGATACCCATCGCGACTTCTGGATGAGCGCTGACGAAGCTGTTGAATATGGCGTCGTAAAAAAGATCATCACCTCGCAAGCCGAGATTGGTTGATTGAAACAAGGATCGGCCTGTGCGGTAACCAGCCGCACAGATCGGCTCGAAACAATACATCGTTATACCGTTACACCCGCTGATCAATCGATCGCCGGTCACACGGTCGGGGGCAGGATGCCCTTTTGAGGAGACGAACAGGCATGTCCGATACACCAGCATCAGCCGGCCCGGAATATGGCGCAGACAGTATCAAGGTCCTGAAGGGTCTCGACGCTGTACGCAAACGGCCCGGCATGTATATCGGCGATACCGATGACGGTTCAGGTCTTCATCACATGGTCTATGAAGTCGTGGACAATGCGATCGACGAGGCATTGGCCGGTCATTGTGACACCGTGTCCGTCAGCCTCAACCCGGACGGGTCCGTCTCCGTCTCCGACAATGGGCGCGGGATTCCGACTGACATTCACACAGGTGAAGGCATCTCGGCCGCTGAAGTGATTATGACCCAGCTTCATGCGGGCGGGAAGTTTGACCAGAACTCCTACAAAGTCTCCGGCGGGTTGCACGGGGTTGGTGTGTCTGTTGTGAACGCGCTGTCAGACTGGCTGGAGCTGCGCATCTGGCGGAAAGACAAGGAGCATCTTGTCCGTTTTAGAAACGGTGTCTCGGAAGCCCCGCTTCAGGCTGTGGGGCCTGCCAATGGGCGCACGGGTACGGAAGTGACATTCCACGCGTCGGCGGAAATTTTCGCTATTACCGATTATGATTATGCGACCCTTGAACATCGCTTGCGGGAACTGGCGTTCCTGAATTCCGGCGTTCGGATCACGCTGACGGATGCGCGACACCCGGAGCCCAAAACGGTGGAGCTTCTCTATGAAGGCGGGCTTGAGGCATTTGTTCGTTTTCTGGACCGCACCAAGTCCCCCCTGATCGAAGCCCCGATTTCGGTGAAGGAAGAGAGAGACGGAGTGACTGTCGAAATCTCCGCCTGGTGGAATGACAGCTACCACGAGAACGTACTCTGCTTCACAAATAACATTCCTCAACGTGATGGCGGGACACATCTGGCGGGCTTTCGAGGTGCGCTCACCCGTGTCATCAACAATTACGCGACAAGCTCGGGTATCGCGAAGAAAGAAAAAGTGAGCCTCACGGGTGATGATGCCCGTGAAGGTCTGACCTGCGTCCTCTCGGTCAAAGTGCCGGACCCGAAATTCTCCAGCCAGACGAAAGACAAGCTTGTGTCTTCCGAAGTCCGGCCTATCGTGGAGAGCGCCGTCCATGAGGGTCTCTCCACCTGGTTTGAAGAACACCCGAGTGAAGCAAAAATTATTGTCGGCAAAGTGGTGGAAGCTGCGGCTGCCCGCGAAGCGGCACGCAAGGCCCGCGAGCTGACCCGGCGCAAAGGCGCGCTGGAGATTTCCAGCCTGCCGGGAAAGCTGGCGGACTGTCAGGAGCGCGACCCGGCAAAATCGGAACTGTTTATCGTCGAGGGTGACAGTGCGGGTGGCTCTGCCAAACAGGGACGTGACCGCAAGGCACAGGCCGTGTTGCCGCTCCGCGGTAAGATTTTGAATGTGGAGCGCGCCCGTTTCGACAAGATGCTGGGCTCAGACCAGATCGGTACACTGATCACCGCGCTGGGGACGGGTATTGGTCGAAATGATTTCGACATCGAGAAGCTGCGCTATCACAAGATTATCATCATGACTGATGCGGACGTCGATGGAGCGCACATCAGAACCTTGTTGCTCACCTTCTTCTACCGTCAGATGCCGGAGTTGATTGAGCGCGGTCACCTCTATATCGCGCAGCCGCCGCTTTACAAAGTGCGTCGCGGGCAATCTGAAACCTATCTGAAGGACGAGCCGAGCCTGCAGGACTATCTCATTGAGACCGGGCTGGAAGACATGGTGTTGACCCTGCATGACGGATCGCAGCGCGCTGGGGAAGATTTGCGTGCGATCGTGGAGACAGCACGTAAAGTGCGGAACCTGCTCAACGGCTTGCCGAGCAAATATCCGCATTTCGCCGTAGAACAGGCCGCGATTGCCGGGGCCCTGAACCCGGCTGTGTTTGCAGAAAGTGCGGCGGCGCAGGAAGCGGCAGACTATATCGCTCGACGCCTTGATCTTTTGTCTGATGAGACAGAACGCGGCTGGGCCGGGCGGCCAACCCAGGACGGTGGTTTGCGGTTTGAGCGCGAAGTGCGCGGCGTAACAGAAGATGTCCTGATCGATGGTCCGCTGCTTTCGAGTGCGGATGCCCGCAAGCTGGATAGCATGACGGCTTCCCTGCAGGAGGTTTACATGAAAGCCTGCACGCTGACCCGCAAGGATGCAGCCCACGAAATCCGTTCACCGAGCCAGTTGCTTGAAGCGATTTTCACCGCTGGCGGCAAGGGCCTGTCCATGTCGCGGTACAAGGGCCTGGGGGAAATGAACCCTGAGCAATTGTGGGAGACAACACTCGATTCCAATGTCCGTACACTTTTGCAGGTGAAAATTCGTGAGCTCGATCAGGCAGATGACCTGTTCGTCAAGCTGATGGGCGACATGGTTGAGCCAAGACGCGAATTCATTCAGGACAATGCACTCAGCGTCGCCAATCTCGACGTCTGATGTCCAAACCGCATCCTCCGGCGTGATGCTGTCATCCCGGGCGCAAGGCCCGGGATTCAGGGTGCGTTGAAGCGCCGCTTAAGAGCGCTCAGGTGTCAAGATTATTGATCGCGTTCGTCACCGCTTTCAGTGATGCCGTAACTGTGTTGCTGTCAATGAAACAGCCATGCGCGCGGCCGCCATCTGTCTCATCCACTTCNACGTAAGCCACAGCCTCCGCGCCCGAACCTGTNGAAACCGCATGTTCGTGAAATCCGGCAACCGCAAAGGCACGNCCCAACGCCGATTGCAGGGCACTCACATAGGCATCAATCGGCCCGTTGCCGNAGCCTTTGATGGTCTGGCGTTTCCCGTCCACGGAAATATCAGCCTCTATCTTGCAGACCTTCGCGCCGGAAGAGACCTGGCAGGAACGAAACACAACCCGGCCCNNGGGTGACACATAAGTGTTCTGAAAAACCTTCCAGATTGTCTCCGCGTCAACTTCACGCCCGGTCTCGTCCCCAATTTCCTGAANGACATTGGAAAAATGAACCTGCATGGCGCGAGGCAGATCGAGCGCATGCCGGTCGGCGAGAATATGCGCCACGCCGCCTTTGCCGGATTGCGAATTGATCCGCACCACGGCTTCATAAGAGCGGCCCACATCTTTTGGGTCGATCGGCAGATAAGGGACTTCCCAGATATCGTCATTGCGTTTTTTCAACGCGGCAAACCCCTTCTTGATGGCATCCTGATGCGAGCCGGAAAAGGCGGTATAGACCAGTTCCCCCACATAGGGATGACGGTGCGGGANCGGCAGTTTGGTACACTCGACCGCAACCTTGGCAACCCGGTCAATGTCGGAAAAGTCCAGTTCAGGGTCGACACCCTGGCTCATCATGTTGAGCGCAAGCGTGACGATGCAGACATTCCCGGTGCGTTCTCCATTGCCAAAGAGCGTTCCTTCAACCCGGTCAGCTCCGGCCATTACCCCAAGCTCGGATGCGGCAACACCCGTCCCCCGGTCATTGTGGGTGTGCAGAGACATGATCAGTGCATCCCGGTTTTTGACCGTCCTGCAGAACCATTCAATCTGGTCTGCATAAATATGAGGCCCGGCCATCTCTACCGTGGCAGGCAGGTTCACAATCATCTTGTTCTGCGGTGTCGGCTCAAAAATATCCATCACGGCCTCACACACCTCGACAGCATAATCAAGTTCGGTGCCGGTAAAGCTCTCTGGTGAATATTGGTAGACCCACTCTGTTTCAGGTGCTGCATCAGCNTGCTGGCGCACCAGTTTCGCACCATCGGTGGCGATCTTCTTGATCCCGTCTCTGTCCAGATCAAACACAACCCGCCGCTGNANCTCGGATGTTGAATTGTAAAGATGGACAATGGCGCGCCGCGCTCCTTTCAGGGCGCGAAACGTTTCTTCAATCAGTTCGGGGCGGGCCTGGGTCAGAACCTGAACGGTNACATCGTCGGGGATGAGGTTTTCCTCAATCAGCGCCCGCGTGAAATCAAAATCGGTTTGCGAAGCCGCAGGAAAACCGATCTCGATTTCCTTAAAACCAATTTCGCAAAGCGTGGCAAACAAACGTTTCTTTTCCGCCACGGTCATGGGGTCGATCAGGGCCTGATTNCCGTCACGCAGGTCGACCGAGCACCAGGTTGGCGCTTGGGTGATGACCGCATCCGGCCATGTCCGGTCGCGCAGGCGCACGGGCTCATAGGCGCGATATCGGTGAAACGGCATGGTTTTGGGTTGGGCGTAAATCTGTGTCATCGGNAACTCCGGTTCAAAATAGGAAAACAANGGAAGAAGCGGAGCTTCGAAGTCGGGACATGTGCCGCGCACGGGCGTTTTCTGCGCGTGTACGAAACCNTGGCGCTGAGCGAACGGCAGGATGACAGGACTCAAATGCCTGAGGGCAGGCCGGAGAAAAAGCCGGAAACATGGAGAANAACCAGTGATGAAGNGGAAGACTTTAAAGGCGGGCCCATAAGCCCTTGAACCGGCGCGCGTCAGGCGGCCGGGGCGGTAAGTCGTGCCAATAGGGTCCCAATGGGGAACAGGTTCATCTGGTTCATGCGGAAAACTTAAGGATCGTGGGGCCGTCCGTCAAGTCGCGCCCACGGGCCCGGGCCTCGTTTGGACACATCCAGGCCCTCAATCCGCCGCACTTATCCCTCATCTGTGNTGCGTGATNGAGGGGAAGTGCCGGGAAACCTGGCTTTCTTCACTCCTCATTAACCTTGGCTTCATAACTTCTTAACGGGCAAGCAACATGGGTGATCCTATCGATCTCCTGACAAATTGGGCACTGATGGCACGAAGTCAGCAAAACCGGCGAAGAAAACGTGGCGCGGGACCAGGNCGCAGCCAGATCGAGCGCCGCATCCCGTTTCTGGGAACCGTTCGTTTTGAAGTTGAGCGGCCCGAAAAGGCTGCGCGCAAACCGGCGCGCGGTGCCGGCAAGCCAATCATCCCGAGCCGGTCCGCCCGTGCACAGCATTCACGTGCGCGTGACGAGAAGACACCAGCGGCGCGTATCGCTTACTGGGGCACGGTTGCAGGGCTCTGGGCGACGATAGCGCTTGGTGGTTTCATACTTTATTACGCCATGAGCCTGCCAAGTACGGACGATCTCTGGGACATTGACATGTCACCGGGGGTGACGCTCGTTGCCGCTGACGGGTCACCCGCCGTGGTNCGGGGACAGGGGCATGGCATGTCTGTNCCGCTGCAGGACTTGCCGCCCTATCTGATTGATGCCGTGCTGGCGACGGAAGACCAGCGTTTCTTCTCGCACCCNGGAATTGATGTTTTTGGCCTGGCGCGGGCGATGCTGGCCAATCTGAAAGCCGGGACTGTTGTGCAGGGCGGATCGACGCTGACCCAGCAATTGGCNAAAAATATTTTCCTCACGCCNGAGCGCACGATTGATCGAAAAATCCAGGAAGCGATGCTNGCCTTGTGGCTGGAAGCCAAGTTCACCAAGGAAGAAATTCTGACTCTCTACCTGAACCGGGTCTATCTGGGGGGNGGCGCGTATGGTGTGGAGGCTGCCTCACAAAGATATTTCGGCAAGTCTGCGCGGGATGTGACCCTCGCGGAGGCTGCCATGTTGGCNGGCCTGCTTAAAGCGCCCTCGCGATACGCCCCCACCAATGATCTTGCGCGGTCCCGTGAACGTGCGGCAACGGTCCTGGCCTCCATGGTGCGGGAGGAATACATCACACATGCTGACGGGCAGCATGCCTATGACAACCCGGCACGTCTGGCCGGTGCGGCACGCTCGCAATCCATCAATTATTTTGCAGACTGGGTTATGGATCTGGTGCCGGGGTTTGCCGGNCGCCCGAACGCAAGCCTGCTGGTTCGCACAACACTGGACCCGACTATGCAGCGCGCCGCTGAGCGCGTAGTGGAAGATGCCATCGCCCGAAACCGGGACGCGCTGGGTGTCACGCAGGCAGCAATTGTGGTCATGACGCCGGACGGTGCCGTGCGGGCCATGGTTGGTGGCCGGTCTTATGCGCAAAGCCAGTATAACCGCGCCACGAATGCGGAGCGGCAGCCNGGCTCTGCGTTCAAACCCTTTGTTTATATGGCGGCGATGGAGCAGGGTTTGCGCCCTGAAACACTGCGTGTTGATGCTCCCATCAGTGTGGATGGCTGGGCGCCGCGAAACTATACGGAGAAATTCGGGGGCATCATGACGTTGTCAGACGCCCTGTCGCGTTCTATCAACACCGTTGCGGTTCAGGTCTCAGAAGAAGTAGGGCGCGAAAATGTGATCCGGACCGCCCGCAGGCTGGGCTTCCAGAGCCGCATGCAACCTCATCCATCTATCGCGTTGGGTACGTTTGAAGTCACCTTGCTGGAGCTGACAGCGGCCTATGCAGCTTTTGCCAATGGGGGATCAAGTGTTATCCCGCACGGTATCGATAGCGTGAC
Organism: Rhodobiaceae bacterium; assembly: GCA_002715765.1. Lineage (GTDB taxonomy): Bacteria > Pseudomonadota > Alphaproteobacteria > Parvibaculales > Parvibaculaceae > Mf105b01. The sequence goes on from PAZY01000036.1 coordinate 48,001, forward strand.
GACGGCAAGCGGTGAGCGTCTCTACGAACGTCGCGGCACAGGTGTCGGGCGCGTCATGTCGGGCGAGACGGTTGGCATGATGAATTACATGTTGAGCGAGACGATCAATAGCGGGACCGGGCGCCGCGCCGCCCTGGACGGGCGCCCTGCCGCNGGCAAAACCGGAACCAGTCAGGATTTCCGGGATGCCTGGTTTATTGGTTACACGTCCGACATTGTCGTGGGTGTTTGGGTTGGCAATGATGATGGCAAACCGATGAACCGCGTAACAGGCGGCGGATTGCCGGCAGCCATATGGCATGATTTCATGACACGCACTCAGTCGGGCGCGCGCATCTCGGCCCTGCCGGGTAAATACCNGCCATACGATGTGGCAACGAGTTCTATCCAGCAGACCGACGATCTGGCGGTTACAACACGCGAACCGGTCTACCAGGTCCCAAGGCGCGTGCGGGAGGAACCGGAGGACGGCACGGGTTTCTTTGACAACCTGTTTGGGCTGACAGGCAGTGCCAGCGGTCGTGACATCGATAACATGCAGCGTCCCGGTCGTAATTCCTGGCGGTAGGGNAAGACGGGCGGGTATACAAAATGAAGAAAGGCGCTGAAGGAAATCCATCAGCGCCCTTTCAAAAGATCAGAAGATGATCACCAGATCAGTTTTTGCCGTTCAACGCGGGCGGTGATGTCATCTCTTCCGGCTCGACCTGCTCTTCATCATCACTCTCGATTTCTTCATCCATCTCTTCCTCTTCCATCTCACCCATCGGATCTTCGACCGGGATCATGGTTTCGATGCGGGCATCGTCGCCCACATATTCAGCCATCAGCGCGACCGATCCTTCGGTCGTGTCGTCGAAGCTTTTCACGAAGAGATAATAGTCGGCATCCTTGACCATATAGCGCTGGATACGCGGNTTCAGCCCGTCATCATCNTCTGACGAAAAGCTTGAGGGAAGAGAGGTAATGTCGATGCCGGCAGCGGGNGCCGCTTTGCCCGGCAGGACGGGTANCAGAAAGGCGACCGTGTCGAAACTCTCGTCTGCAGCCCGGACGGCAAGGCGGTGGATGCCCGATTGTGCCGGGCGGTAACGATACCAGGCGCCCGTTGCACCGAGCAGGACATCGACGCCCTCTCCAGCTTCAAGCAAAGGCACATCGCCCGAAGGGAAACCGGCAGCGCCGCCCGTTGCCACACCAGCCCCGGCCGCAATCGTGCCAGGGACCACGCGCAACATGGCAGGGCCTTGTGTCTCGCCAAAGGCGGTGGCGTCTGCGCGGAACACGGCACCAGCCTCTGTGACGCTCACCCCGACGATAGCATCAAGCGTCCCCGCGGCATCATCATTGGCCGCAACGGGAGCTGTCCCTTCTGCCGCAAACAAGGCGAGATAAGGATCGACTTCCGCCGTCAATGCCCGAAGTTCAACCCTGTAGTCACCAGCTTCAGCGAATGTCAGGGAGACCGCGTTGGCAATACTCGTAATTTCCAGCAGCAATTCAGCCCCATCCGCCGGGACATCAAGGGATGCTGTCGCGACCGGGCCTGGGGCTTCAGTGGCGGTGTCGACGGGCACGGGGGCAGGATTGAGGACGTAGTAGGCGCCACCTGCGACAAGCAGGGCTGCAAGTGTGCCCGTAAAACTGTTGATGATGGCGCTAAAATTTCCCGGCTCGGTTGCCATGAAGAATCCCCTGTTCTGATATGTACCCACATATATTAGAGGGCTAAATAGTGGCGACACTGGGGCGGGACGGCAAAGTGTTTTATGCCGGTGTGCGCTTTTCCGCCTCCATGTCCGGCGCCTGTCCGGAACCATAGCGATGCAGCGCGGGACCGTCTTTCTCCAGCCAGCGAATAGCATTGCGATAGTCCGGCATGAGCAACGCCACCGTTTTCCAGAATTGCAGCCCGTGGTTCATATGCCGCAAATGTGCAACCTCGTGAGCTGCCACATAATCCAGTACGTGGGGAGGTGCGAAAATCAGACGCCATGAAAAGGAAAGAGCGCGTGTCGAAGAACATGAACCCCAGCGGCTGGACTGATCCCGCACGGTGATCCGGCTCGGACGAACATCGAGCTTGGCGGCGTGCACCAGAACAGCCTGATTAAGGTCGGCCTTCGCCTGTGCTTTCAGCCAGTCTGTGACACGGCGCGAAAGAAAGCGCGCATCGCCGGCGACGAGTAATTCAGGTCCGGAAGTTTCGCTCGCAGGCCGCTGTGTAACAACGCGTCGTCGCCGCTCGCCGGCTCGCATGTCTTGGGTAACATGTTTGATTGTGTGGATGACACCACGTACGGGTACCTGTGCGCCGGGGCAAAAGGGTTCCGCCGTCGGGACAAGTTCGCGTTGCGCTGCAATCCAGTCTGCATGGTCTCGTGCAAAGGCAAGCGCACCTTTGACATTGCGCTTGTTGGGCGTGGTCACATGTACCGCACCACTGGTCATATCGACCCGTACAATAAAACGACGCGCGCGCGGATTGTGGCGAACCACAAGCGGCACCTGCTCGGGCCCGAGGGTCAGCATGTCCAGATGCAATGCACGTGACGGCGTCGTCTTTTTCATGAAAACTTGGATACTCTATCGAATCAGCAACGGCGATTATCGCCAGCAAGCGCGACCAGAAAGCGGGTTCATGTCCTCTATGTCAAGCATTCCGAGGTTTCATCTGGCGTTCCCTGTGCATGATCTTGCCGCTGCGCGGGCATTCTATGTGGATGTGATCGGATGTGGTGTAGGGCGCAGCGATACGACATGGATTGATTTCAATCTCTATGGTCATCAGATCGTCGCGCACCTTGTCTCACACAGAATGCATGACGCGAGTTCAAACCCTGTCGATGGTGACGACGTGCCTGTACCGCATTTCGGCGTCATCTTGTCCTGGCACGAATGGGAGGCATTATCCGCACGGCTGAAAACTGCAGGGCTTTCATTTGTGATCGAACCGCATGTGCGTTTTGTCGGCAAACCGGGGGAACAGGCAACTATGTTCTTTCGCGACCCGAGCGGCAATGCGCTTGAATTCAAGGCCTTCCGCAACGATGAGGATGTGTTTGCGANAAGCTGAAGCGGGTATCAAAACAGGCGACGAAANAAAAATNTCAGCGCTTGGCTTGCGCGCGAATGAAAGTTGAAACTCTGGGGGCAATTTCGTTGCGCCAGCGGGAGCCGTTGAATACCCCGTAATGCCCNACGCCCTTTTGTTCCCAATGCGCGCGCTTGTTGTCCGGCAGGTGCTCACAAAGGTCGTGCGCAGCCTGTGTTTGNCCAACACCGGAAATGTCGTCCAGTTCNCCCTCGACAGTCATCAACGCGATGTCCCGCACCGCCGACAGATCTACCTTGTCTCCGCGATAGGTAAAGAGCCCGCGTGGCAGGTGATGTTCGCAGAAGACCTTTTCGACCGTTTGCAGGTAGTAGCTTGCTTCCATATCCATTACGGAAAGGTATTCGTCATAGAACGCCCTATGTCTGGCGGCACTATCTCCGTCACCTTCNACAAGGTGATTGAAATAGGCGCGATGCGCACTGACATGACGGTCCATATTCATGGCCATAAANCCGCCAAGCTGTAAAAAACCCGGATAAACCCGACGCATCATACCCGGATTGGGAAACGGAACAGTCATGATGACGTGACGTTCAAACCAGTCAATGCCGCGGCTGACGGCAAGCTTGTTTACTTCAGTCGGGGCAATGCGCGTATCGATCGGCCCACCCATCAGCGTCATGGACAAGGGNCGGAAGGGGTTTTGATCTGCGGCCATGATACCGGCCGCCGCCAGAACGGGAACAGACGGNTGGCAGACGGCCAGCATGTGGAGATCAGGGCCAATACGCTGGGCGATCTCCATAAGGTAGGCAATATAGTCATCCAGATCGAAGCCCCCCTCATGCAGGGGAACCATGCGGGCATCCACCCAGTCGGTAATATAGACTTCATGGTTGGGCAGAAGTGCTTCCACCGTTCCACGCAAAAGAGTGGCGTAGTGGCCGGACAAGGGGGCCACGATCAGCAGCTTGGGGTCTCGCGGGCGCGCCTCAATGCCGGACAGGTCGCGCTTGAAATGAAGGACACGGCAGAACGGCTTTTCCCAGACACATTCCTCTTGCACACGAACGGACCGACCATCGATCTCTGTCGCGTCGAGCCCGAAGGCCGGTTTGCCATATCGTCGCGTCAGGCCTTCAAAAACCCCAAGGGCGGCGACGGTGCTCTTGGCCCAGCCGGTGCGTGCGAACGGGTTGGAACTGTCGGTCAGCGCCGCCTCACCCCATTTGGCGGCCGCCCGCAAAGGGGTGACCAACGCATGGTTCCATTCATAGGCATGATAAAGCATCTGCGTCTCGCAATAGCATTTGTGCAATGCAGCAAATTCTATCACGAACTCCCTAAAACGCGCAAATGAGTGCGTTTGTGCCATCCATTGCGGCGCAGCAAGGTGGTGTGGCCAGGATGNGTCTGGGCTTTAGGAGGCGTCGGCAATCGCTGCTGCAATGGTTTTGGCCATTTTCTCAGGGCTGGTGCCCGGNCCGAAATGCTTGATGAAAGCACCATCCGGCCCCATGAGGTAAACGACAGATGAATGATCCATCGTGTAGGCNGCTGCAGAACTGTCGTCAGCGACCTTTTGGTAATAGACCCGGTAGGCGCTGGCAGCGGCGGCAACTTGCTCGGGTGTGCCCGTAAGCCCGACCAGNCGCGGATGAAAATTGACGACATATTGGGCCATTGCCTCAACACTGTCGCGCTCAGGATCAATGGAAATAAGCACCGGGGTCACGTTGCGTCCGTCGTCCCCGAGAATATCAAGGGCGGCACTCATGACCTGGAGTTCCGTCGGACAGACATCGGGGCAGAAGGTGAAGCCGAAATAGATCAGCATATACTGACCTGCAAAATCAGCTTCTGTCATGGTTTGGCCGGTATGTGAGACAAGCTCGAACGGACCACCCACCAGCGCCGTACCCGTGCTGCGGCTGGTCTCGCCCTGCTCGGCAGTTGGCTTCAGCAGAAGAACGGCGACGAGAGAGGCCAGCAAAAGTCCACCGACTGCGATCATAAATACCGTAAATCTCGACATGACACGTCTCCTTGCGTGGGGCTTCATCTTGTTCAGCCTGAATTCATCACGCTATGGCTAGCGTTATTTTCAGATGACTCCAGTCAAATTCACTTGAGGGACGAGGAGCTGCATGGTTTACCATCTCACCCCGGCAACCTATGCTGGACACCCGACAAAAGGGATAAAGCAAGAGGCTCTGTTTGAACAGAGACCTTGATGCCGCAGTTTCAGGTGTCGCACGCCTTGATGCAGACAGGGGCAAGCTCAAGACACCCGATAATCTGAAAGTCCGACAATTCAAGAGAATGCAGGGAATGATAAGAATGTTCAATCGGATCAGCCACCAAACAAACAGGAGCTCCGGCGTGATCGCGCTGATCGGGCTTGTATTGTTTGCTTTCTCACAACCCGCAGCGGCAGTGGGTCTGGGCCAGCCCGACGTGGTGGTGCCGGACAGCCCTTTCATCGAAGCGGTGCGCGATGGGGATTTCGACGTGGTGAACGCCGCAATTGTACGCGGTCAGTCTGTGGATGTGCGTGACAAGAACGGCGCACCGGCGATCTTCGTGGCATTGCAGTTCTCCCAGAGCGACATGTTCAAGTTTCTGGTTGAAAAGGGTGCGCGTGTGGAAGTGAAAAACAAGGAAGGCGATACCCTGCTGTCTTTGCTTCCGGGCACGAAACTCTACGATGTGACAAGCATTGTGCTCCGCGCAGGCGCTGACCCGGATCGTCCGGGTGCCAACCGTGAGCCACCCTTGATCATCGCGGCCCGCAATGGGGATGCGGAGATGGTCAAGTTGTTGCTGGATCACGAAGCAGATTATGAAGCAACAGACCTCACGGGTCGCACCGCACTGAACATTGCGCGCGAGCGCCGTTTTTCCAGTGTGGTCAACGTATTGGAAGCTGCGGGCGCACAATAGGGAAAGATATCTCCTGCAGATAACAGTCAGCGTCTGTCCGGGCCGGGCTGTGGTGCAGCGGACAGCTGTTCGCCGGCTTGGAGAGATGCCCTCTTTTTAAAAGAGCGGGAAGACCCTATCTTTGTGACTATGACCAAACAGGACACCCCCGGCCAGCCGGCCTCCAACAGACACCCTTCTTCAACAGATCAGGAAGCAGGCAGGCCCTGGCATCATTTGCCGGATGGCCGTTTTCGCAACCCCAAAGGCAGCCCCAGGAAAAACGTGCCGCTCAAGGTGGCGCTCCCTTATTTTGCGGAAATGTTTGCCCGCAGTTTTGGCCGGATCGACGTACCCACCTCGCACGTATTGCCGCGCGAGACTGCGAAGGCGGAGATGGATGCCTTTCTGGCGACCGGGGCCGATTTTGTCACCTGGCTTGGACATGCCTCTTTCCTGATCCGGATGGCCGGGAAGACCATCCTGACCGATCCCTATCTCACAGCATATGCAGGGCCTGCGGGCTTTGGACCCAAGCGGTATGTGAAGAGCGGCATTGCAATCCGCGACCTGCCGCCGATCGATGTCCTGGCCATTTCGCACAATCATTATGACCACCTGGACGCGCGTGCCCTCAACCAGATCCCGGGCAAAGAGGAGATGACGGTTGTCGCACCCCTGAACCTCGGAGATTTTTTCCGCAAGCGGGGCTTTGCGCACGTCATCGACATGGACTGGTATGACGAGGTGAAGCTGAATGATCTGAAGGTGACGGCATTGCCGGTTGTGCATTGGTCGCGGCGTGTGGGGTTTGACTATAATACGTCACTCTGGGCGGGCTTCGCTTTTGCGGCGCCGGATCATCATCTTTTCTTTGGCGGTGACAGTGGATACGGACCCGTGTTCAAGGAAACGGGTGAAACCTATGGCCCCTTTGATACAGCCCTTCTGGGTATCGGCGCCTATGCACCGCGCGAAATGATGCACGCATCCCACGCCACACCGGAAGAAGCCATTCAGATGGCACAGGACCTCAAGGCCCGGCGCGTGGTGGGCATGCATTGGGGAACGGTTGTTCTGACCCAGGAGCCTCCTTTCGAACCACCGGAGCGCTTTGTCGCAGCCGGTGAAAGAGCTGGTTATGATAAGGACGCGGTCTGGGTCATGAAGATCGGTGAAACCAGGGCATTGCAAGAGACCTGGCCTGCGAACGGATAACCGGACGCGTGGTCAAAGCCGCGCCGCAGGTCAAGGGCGGTGCAGAGGGAAGGGGCGCGGATGGCGTTTGAGATGAAGAGGTCTGTCTTTGCCAACACCCGCACGGGTGTCCGCCTGCAAACGCTGGTTATGTTGCGCTGGCTGGCCGTTGCCGGCCAAATGGCGGCTGTCCTCATTGTCAATTTCGGGCTGGAATTTACGCTGCCACTGGGGCCGTGCCTTGCGGCGATTGCCGCCTCTGCCTGGCTCAATGTATTTTTGTCTATTCGCTACCGCGCGACGGTGCGCTTGTCACAGCCACAGGCGGCAATCTATCTCGCCTATGACTTGTTGCAATTGTCGACATTGCTCTATTTCACGGGGGGATTGGGCAATCCGTTCGCCCTGCTGCTCCTGGTGCCGGTGACAATTTCAGCGACGACGTTGACACCGCGCTTGACGATTTTACTGCTGAGCCTGTCATTGGCCTGCGTGGCGGCGCTTGGCTTCTTCTCCGTACCGCTGCCATGGCGAGAAGGCGAAACACTGCATCTGCCGACCATCTATCAGATGGGTATTGGTACAGCCTTGTTTCTGGGTCTGGGGTTCATGACAGTTTTTGCATGGCGGATTGCAGAAGAGACAAGGCGCATGTCAAACGCGCTGGAAGCAACGGAAATGGTCCTGGCCCGGGAACAACGGCTCTCCGCGCTGGATGGTCTCGCCGCCGCTGCCGCACACGAGTTGGGCACGCCTTTGGGCACTATCGCACTGGTCGCGCGGGAGCTGCAACGGAACAAGCCGACAGATGAACAGATGGATGAGGATCTGGCATTGCTCCGCTCCCAGGCGGAGCGCTGCAAGGAAATTCTCTCCCGTCTCACCATGCGACCGGACAAGCGGGATGCGCTTTATTCGCGTATCGAAATTCAGGCTCTGATCGCGGAGGTCATCGGCCCGCATCAGGATATGGATGTCTTTTTTGATGTGAAAGTGGAGGGGGCGGAAGGTGTGAGCGCACCTGCCTTTGCGCGCCGTCCCGAGATCCTCTACGGCCTTGGGAATTTTGTGGAGAATGCAGCAGATTTTGCGCGCAAGCGGGTCGCGGTATCCGTTACCTATGATGCAAACCGCATCCGTCTTTCCATTACCGATGATGGTCCGGGCTTCAACGCTGATCTGATGGACAAGCTGGGCGAGCCTTATCTGACAACAAGGCCGCGCGGTCTGGCTGACCGGCGCGCCGATCAGGGAACCCATGAAGGGATGGGGCTCGGCTTTTTCATCGGCAAAACACTCCTTGAGCGAAGCGGGGCGGACGTTGCCATCGGCAATCGCACGGACGGGGTGACCGGTGCAGTTGTGGTTGTCGAATGGCCACGCGACGCTGTGGAGGCGGCCCCGATGGGTGCCGCGGATGAGCAGATCGAGGATGAAGATTTGGCCTGACGGCCGAAAAAGCGTAAAATTCGCGCCTCTTTGATCCTCTGGGGTGGAGGGTCGAAAAAGCACCACAGAACAGGGTAAAAGGCTGGCCATGCGCCTCGCCTTACGGAGCAAAATTGACCAACGACACAAATGATATGGACGGAAATCCCATGAATGATGATGTCGACGCGGATCTGAGTTCTGCGACAGAAGAGCGCACGCTTTTGCTTGTGGATGATGACGCGCCATTCCTGGGGCGTTTGGCCCGCGCCATGGAAGGGAGAGGCTTTGATGTCTCGCAGGCTGCTTCCGTAGCGGACGGCATCAAGCTCGCGCGGGAGATCAAGCCTCTCTACGCGGTGGTTGATCTGCGCCTGAATGACGGGAGCGGCCTTGAAGTCGTCTCGGCCCTTCATGAGGTTCGCGAAGAAGCCCGTGTTATTGTTCTGACCGGTTACGGCAACATCGCAACCGCCGTCGAAGCTGTGAAGCTCGGCGCTGTTGATTACCTGTCAAAACCTGCAGACGCAGACGATGTGGAAGCTGCCTTGCTGGCCATTGATGGTGAACGGGCGACACCGCCTGAAAATCCCATGTCAGCCGATCGTGTTCGTTGGGAGCACATCCAGCGCGTCTATGAATTGTGTGACCGCAACGTTTCGGAGACAGCGCGCCGTCTCAACATGCATCGGCGCACCTTGCAGCGTATTCTGGCAAAACGCGCGCCGCGTTAGGCGTAGCGTCTGCTACGCGCCTCAATAAGGGAAATTCACCTGTCCGCTTTGCAGAGCAGGGCCGTAACGCCGGGATCAAGTGTTTGATGCACACGGGACGCGGCTGCGCGTGCAAAGCTGGTCGTCACTGTCTTGCGGCGACCGGCAGCGAGTTTCACTTCTGTCGTGTCGCGCAATATTTCCGCGCCAAACTTGTCCGCGATAACCAGACCGACCTCATCGCCTGCAGGGAGAACCTCCAGCGGAAAATCCGGCGGCACTGCAAAATAGAAATAATCACAATAGTCCAGATAGTCGTGCCACTTTTGGTCGGCGCGAAAATCGGCAAGGGATGATTTGATCTCAACAATCATGATCTGGCCCTTGCTGTTCAGAGCAACAATGTCGGCTCGTCGTCCGCTGCGTAGCGCGAGCTCGGTAAGCGGCATATAATCCATATGAACCAGCATGCGACACACACCGCGCTGGATGGCCGCTGCAACGGGTGATTGACGACCGTCGGTGGTTGAATGTGAGAGCGCGTCACCCTCCTCCATCGCGCTATCCTTCCTGTGGATCATGGATATGGAGACCGGCACGCTTGGCACAATGGCGAACCATGCCGCGAAGTCTTATTCCTGTGCGGGGGTCGTTGGCTGCAACACCGGGTTGCACGGCCCCGCCAAAATACAAAGACCCGAGTGCATTGACGGTGGCTGCGATATAATAGGTATCAAGATCAACGGGTTTTCCGCTGGCAGCCTGATAGCCCAGAAAGATCATGTCGCGCACCTCGGGCCTCTCTTCGAAATGTCTGAACTCGCTGTGAGCCACGCCAAAGCCTGCCTCCGCAAAGTCGCAAAGACCATAGGCACCATCGGCTGCAAGTAAGACGTTCGAAAAATTGATGTCACCATGCAGGAAGGTGGAAGAGTTCCGTTGCCGGGCCTGCCATGTATCAATGATCTCATCTGCAAGTGCCCGGTCTTCGGGAGAGCGAAGGGCGGTTTTGAGTTGCGTGGCGGCCCGGATGATCGGATCCGCAAAAGCAGGATGCTCGCGGTCAATATGGCCATCCGCCGCCGCATGAAAATCAGCAAGCGCCGCCCCGAAAGCTTCCGCAACCTGTTGCCGCTTGTCGGGGTTGTAGGGCAGGTTTTGTCCGAGTGGCAGGCCTTGAAGCTTGCTCATGCGAAGGTAGCCTTCCATGGGGGCAAACAACGGGTTGGAGGGAAGGTGTAACTCGCCGTGTCCGATCAGCGATGGGATGTCAAATCCGCCGATGCGCCGCCCGCCCAGCGCTTTGAGCGCTTCCGTCTCCCGAAAGATAAGGGCCGCGGGTGAGCCCAGCCCACCGCGTTTGCGCACAAGTTTCAGCACGGTGCCGTCTTGCAGATCATATACAACGCCCCAAACACCCTGACCTAGCTCGGTCCAGGGTGGTGGTGGCAGATCAAGGCCCTGCGCGCGCAAGGTCTCATGAACAATGTCTTCGATGCCGTTGAGTTTCATGAGCGACATGCTAGTGCATTTCGGTCGAAAACAGATGCATTTTTGCAGGCACAATGGGCGAAGGGCGCTACCAGGGTGCCACCGGGCGCTGACAGGACACAGCGCTGGGGAGGGTGCCGCTTGCGTGCCGTCCTCGCGATACGGGAGCCAGGGCATGTGCAAGGTCGGATACAATGTCCGAAGCAAAGCGGGGCAAAAAGAAAGGGCGGCCAAATGGGGGATGCCGCCCTTTCACGCCAGCGATCTCAGTCGCGGCGGGGATTATTCTGCTGCTGATACTTCCGCGAGTGCGTTCGTGTTGGCAGAGAAATTGATCGTCTTGAGGTACTTGATGCCTTCCTCGGCGATATCGTCACCGATCATCCGGTCGCCCTCGTCTTTGAGTTCGTCCATGTTCACATAGGTGGCGTAGAACGCTTTGGTACGCTCGGTGATGATGCCGGCTTTGAGTAGCGTTTTGATAAGAACGCGGAAAATGTTCGTTCCCTCACGCATGGCTTCACGGCGGTCTTCGTCGCCGACAGCTTCCAGCATCTCAGCCTGCACGGTTTCCCAGTCAAGACCGAATTCCGGATAGAGCACTTTCTTTTGCTCAGGGTTTACCAGATTGAACAGCAGCGTCTGGAAACAATGCGCAGCCCAGTCTTCAATCACGTTACGCTCATCTTCCGACAGTTTGGGGATTGTGCGGTCCGCCCAGATTTTGCCGAACTTGTGGTGGAAAGCCTCATCCGTCATCACGAGCTGCATCAGCTTAACCATGAGCGGGTCGTTGGACTTTGTATACATGGTGGCAAAGGCACCCATGGCAAGCCCTTCGACCAGCATCTGCATGCCGACAATCTTCTTGTAGACTTCCTTGGCCCCGACAATATCGGTCAACAGGTCGCCCAAGGTCTGACCAACCGGCAAAGGCTTGCCCCAACGTGCTTTCACATATTGAGAGAAAGCGGTGACGTGTCGGGCTTCTTCGCGGGTCTGGTTGGCGGCATATTCCTGTGCGCCCGGGTCCAGAAGGATGTGGCACAGGCTTGAAGACAGGTTCAGCGCGCCCTGTTCCCCGTGCAGAATGGCAGAAAGCATCCAGCGGGCAGACTGATTGGCAAAGCGCGTCTTTTCTTTCTCGGACAGCTTCTGGAAGCAGGGAAGGCGCAGCTCGACAAAAAACTCGTCCGGCAGCAGGCGCTCATTCTCCATGTCGAAAGGTTCGGAGAAGTCGATATATTTTGTGTCCAGCGGATCCCAGAAATGATCATGTGTCGCTGAAATAATCTTGTCGAAAGCTGTGGAGCGGTTGCCGTAGCGTTCCACATCCATCATCGCCGGGAAATCGTCTGGCGCGCAGGCATTATAAGCAGCGTCTTTCGTAATCTGTTGTGTATCGGACATAAATTCCTCCAGTTTGACCGGCGCTCTAAGAGCGGTCTCTGGGATACCTCCCGATAAAGGAGGGCTCCAAGAGGGGTGGTCTCTTGACCGGTTTGATCAATGAGGGGGCGGATTTAGGCCCGCACTTCCCTGACTTTGTCTGCCGATGAAAAAATAGGGTCGGCTTCCACTTCATTCAAGAAAAAAGTGACACCAACGTCACTTTTGTGATCTGATAATCTACACTCTATCGTGAGCGGTCAGTCATGGCGTGGCGGCGCTTTGCCCTGTGCATGATCTGTCGCTCGCGGTTGCCGGTTCCCCCCGCAGTTTGCTGGTTCGGGAGGCGGACTTTACCTCACGGTGAGTTTCACGGTTGGGAATTGGCATTTGGTTAATCTGGGGGCGTTATAAGATTCAAACCTGCAATTCTGAGTTTCCATAGCGATTCCCATTACATCAGGCCAAAATCTGTGCTATCCGAGAACAGTTAGGCTGGCAGTTTAGGGCATGTGTGCCATTCATTTGCTGCCTGACAAGGGGGTCCGGTTCCCTTCGGGGGAGTGGGCGACACGAAGGACGAACGGCACTGCATATCGGTGTTGAAAAGAGGCGCTGCGTATTGGCGCTAAAAAGAAGACCGGCAGCACAAATGTCGGCGCGCTGCATAAGCAGCATTGGGAGGGGGTATTGCGGAAGGCTTCGATTGAGAAGAATTTTGCAAGGGCTCAGACAGGCGCAGCAATGACTGAGGTGTCTGGCTTCTATTCCAGGTAGGCTGTACGGCCACCTGAATTCCCCCTGATTGTTTTGGCGCTGAAGGCGCAACAAGGGTCGCTGCCCCGTTGGTAGCAAGGCCTGCGTTTTGCTGATGCGCTAGTATGGTTTGGCCGTCTGAAGGCGGTCTGGGAGACGGGAAAGGTCCATGGTCAAGTTACTCGAAGCCCTGGTTTTTAATACCCGCGTCATCATTCTTGCGGCTCTCGCTGTCTTTACAGTCTATGCGGGCTACTTCGCCACGCAGCTGAAGATGGACGCGGGTTTCGACAAGCAATTGCCGGCGGGTCACGAATATATTCAGACGTTCCAGGAATATCGTGAAAAGCTCTTCGGTTCGAACCGCATCATCGTGGTGCTCGAAGCCAAAGAAGGCACGATCTGGAATCAGGAATTTTTCCAAGAATACAAGCTGATCACGGACGACATCTTCTTCTTGCCGGGCGTTGCCCGACACACGGTGACGTCGCTTTGGACACCGAACACGCGCTATCTTGAGATCACGGAAGAAGGCATTCGGGCCGACGACGTGATCCCGGGCACGGTGACGGCGGAAACAATGACGACGACTGCTCTAGAGCAGATCGAAAACAATGTGATCCGTGGTGGCTTTGTGGGTCGTCTTGTGGCGGAAGACTTCAAGGCTGCGATGATCACCGCAGAACTTCTTGAGTTTGATCCACGGACGCAGGCCAAGCTCGACTATTTCGACCTGGCGGCAAAACTTGAAGCGGAAATTCGAGACAAGTACGAGATCGAAGACGGCAAGTATACGGTCCGGATTATCGGGTTTGCTAAACTGATCGGTGATATTGCTGATGGCGCGCAGTCGTTGGTATTCTTCTTTGCCATCGCGTTCCTGCTGACCGTTCTCTCGGTTTATCTCTATTCCCGTTCCGCGATCCTGACATTCCTCCCCTTGTTTGCATCACTTGTTTCTGTGGTCTGGCAATTTGGGGTGTTGGCATTCCTGGGTTACGGTCTCGATCCGCTGGCGATCCTGGTTCCCTTCCTCGTCTTTGCGATCGGGGTGAGCCACGGTGTGCAGCAGGTCAATCTGATCACGGCGGAAATTTCGGCCGGGGCAACGCCGGAAGAAGCTGCACGAACCAGTTTCTCAGGCCTGCTCATCCCGGGGTCCATGGCACTGCTGACTGACCTTGTTGGTTTCGGCACGCTCTACATGATCCCGATCCAGATGATCCAGGAACTGGCGATCACGGCATCTATTGGTGTGGCACTGAAGATCGTGACCAACCTGATCATGCTGCCGGTGTTGGCATCATACTTCACCTTCGATGAAGGTTTTGCGGAACGTGTGGCCAAGGCCCGTGACTTCCGCCTGAAGATCATGGCCTTCCTGGGTAACATTGCTAATCCGAAAACCGCTGTTGTGACACTGATCATCTCCACGGTTCTTTTCGGGGTGGCTGTTGTTGAAAGTCAGGACCGTCACGTGGGCGCATTGCACCCCGGGTCGCCTGAGCTTCATCCTGATGCACGTTACAATGCAGATAGCCGTATTATTGCGGACAAGTTCTCTCTGGGCTTGAATCTGCTGACAGTGGTGGCAGAAACGCCAACGGAAGCCTGTATCAAATATGATTACATGCGCTATCTGAACCGTTTCACCTGGTACATGGAAAATGTAGAAGGTGTGACGTTGGCAATCTCCCTGCCTTACGCAGTGAAGAACTCGTCAGCCGGTTGGAACGAGGGTGCACTGAAATGGCGGGCATTGCCGCGCAACCAGTTTGCACTCGTGCAGTCGGTTGGTCCTGTCCCACCGTCAACGGGTCTCTTGAACCAGAACTGTTCGGTTATGTCCCTTCTGATCTTCCTGGAAGATGCGAAAGCGACAACCATTGAACGCGCAGTGGATGCGGTAAAGGAATGGCGTGATGAAAATGCACGCGATGATGTCCTGATCCGTCTTGCTTCGGGGAACATGGGTGTTCAGGCTGCCGTGAACGAAGAGATCGAAGAGTCCGAGCTTCCAATGATGCTCTGGGTCTACGTGGCAATCGTTGCGCTGGTGATCCTGACTTATCGTGACTGGCGCGCCACGGTGGCGTGTACAATCCCGCTCACCTTTGCAACCTTCTTTGGCTATTGGTTCATGGAAGTGCTGCAGATCGGTCTGACCGTGGCAACTTTGCCGGTGATGGTTCTGGCGGTTGGTCTGGGTGTGGACTACGCGTTCTATATCTATAACCGCGTGCAGTTCCACCTGGCTGAAGGCCTGAACATCACGGACTCGTACAAACAGACATTGTTTGAAACGGGGATGGCCGTTGTGTTCACTGCCGTTACCATGGCTGTGGGCGTATCCACATGGACCTTCTCGGCGTTGAAGTTCCAGGCGGACATGGGTCTCCTTCTGACCTTCATGTTCTCCATCAACATGATCATGGCGATCACAACTCTGCCATCCATCGCAGTGGTGCTCGATATGATCTTCCCGCGTAAGCGCCCGGTAAAGGCGCCGTCTGGTGCATTCTCGCACTAAGACAATCTGAGCGGTGACACATCGCCGCCGGGGACAAAATCCCCGGCGGCGTTTTTCATAGAGACGCGAGGCCTGTATCGGTTAAACCTCGCCTGTCGAACCGGAGGTACTTATGCTCGATAAAATTCTCTCTCTTCTGCAGGAAGGCCCAAAAGCACCAGCCGCGTCTATTGGGGCCGGTAACGCAAAGCAGGTGGCTGCGGCTGCTCTCATGGTCGAGGCGGCCCGCCTGGATCGTGATTTTGACGATGGTGAAAGAGCGACCATTACCAAAATCGTGAAAGCACAATTTGGTCTGACGGACGAAGCGGCGGCTGATCTGGTTGATGTCGCGGAAAAGCGGCAGAAGACCAACTATTCCGACATGGCCTTCATCAATATTGTGGCCAAAAGTTTTGATGAGGCGGAAAAGAAGGACCTGCTGAAAATGCTATGGGCGGTCGCACTGTCAGACGGCTCATTGCACAAGTTTGAAGAACATCTCGTCAAACATGTCGCAAGTCAGTTGGGCCTGAGCGCTGCAGACGCGGAAGCGGCCAAGACTGCAGCTAAGACTGCGGCAAAGGGCTGAAGAAGCGCTGTAGCGGCTCCGCCCGCAGCCGAACGACTGATAGACAGGATATAGAGGCCGCCCCATAAGGGCGGCCTTTTGTTTGTGAGCCAGAGTCAGCGCAAGGTGAGGCCGGTAGCAGCTTCCAGTTCGTCAAGCGCCTGGTTGGCATTGAGGACTTTGATCGTCGTCATGCCGAGCCCTTTGGCCGGCTTCAGATTGATCCCCAGGTCGTCAAGGTAGACAGATTTTGCGGCACTGACGTTCAGGGCTTCGCAGGCCATCTGGTAAATTTTCGGATCGGGCTTGCGAATACCAACCTTGGAGCTTTCGATCACATGGTCGAAAAGCGACATGATTTCAGAAACAGCCTCCGCTTTCTCGTGACTGCGTGCCATGCCGGCACCTTCGCCGGCGCTCACATTATTGGTGATGCAGCCGACCTTGAAATGTTGTTTGCAACGCTTCAGGGCTTCAACCATTTCGGGGCGAATATCGCCAGACAACAGGCTGACAACTTCCTTGCCCGTTACTGTCCCGCCTTTGGCTTCCGCTTCCGCGAGAAATTTTGCATCAAACTCGTCGAGCGAGATTTCGCTGCGCTCGAAAAGGGCCCATGCATTGCTGTCGGGGTTAGTTGCATTGATGCCGCGGATAAAATCGGTTGGCAAACCGCGTTCCGCCTCAAACCGGTTAAAGGCCTCGAACGGGCTGGATGTCAGCACCCCGCCAAAGTCCCAAATAACGGCTTCAATAGTCGCGTTTCTCATGAATATCTCCAATTTTGATGCCGGACCCTACCTGAGCCCATAGGCCCCGCCAAGGCGTTATGAGGATGGACGGATGAAATCGGTCTTACCACTTGAAAAAGTAGACCAGTCTATATATTTAAGGACAGAGATCAGCAGAGACGAGGAAACATGATGGCAGGTCAGGCGAAAAAAAGCCCGGAGACCCCCGTGGCCAGCAGGACAAAATCAAAGGGCGAGCAGACAAGAAGGGCGCTGATTGATGCGACGGTTGATCTGTTTCAGCGACAGGGTTTTGCCGCTACCGGCCTCAATCAGATCGTAGCGGAAAGCCGTCAGCCGAAAGGGTCTCTCTATTTCCATTTCCCCGGCGGCAAGGAAGAATTGGGGGTCGCTGCTGTCAGGTGCGGTGCAGGGATGGTCGAGACCCTGCTTCAGGCCGCCATCATACCTGCAGAAACACCACGCGCCATGCTTGAAAACGTAGCGGTGCTTTTCGCGGCCGAGCTGGAAGCTTCCGACTTCACCAAAGGGTGTCCGGTCTCCACCATCGCGCTGGAGGCGACGGAAGAAACACCCAATCTGCAGCGGGCATGTGCGGAAGCCTATTCGGGCTGGCTCGCGATGATTGAGCGGGCCTTCGTCGCAAAAGGAATGCAGCCCGATCTCGCAACACGTCGCGCGCGTCTGGGGCTCTCCACATTGGAGGGCGCTTTGCTTCTCGCCCGGACGGAGAGAAGTACACGTGCGCTCCACGAAATGATCGAAGATCTTTCCCCTCTTTTTGAAGGATAAACATATGTCGGCATTAGCCCCAAAAACCATTTTGATGACGGGCCTGTCTGGTCTGATCGGTCGCTGGACCGCGGCTCGATTGACAAAGGACGGACATCGGATTGTCGCCCCCCTCCGTCAGGCAGAAAGCAGACGCCCCGGCCTGATTGACTGGATCAACGCGCATGGCGGCGATGGATCGCTCATCGACTGGATAGATGTCGATCTCGCTGCCCCGGATTTTATCAAGACCCTTGAAGGTGCGACAGACCTCGCCGCGCTGACCCATATCTATTCTTTTGCAGCGGCCATGGAATGGCATCTGGATCCCAAGGTCGCTCGTCAGATCAACGTGAAGGCAGTGCGAGCCCTCCTCGCCAGGGCGGCGGGTCTTCCCGCCTTCGAGAGGTTTGTCCACATCTCCGGATATCTCGTGACGTCAAAGCGTCATCAGGCACATATCGGCTTCGAACCGGCAAAGCTGGCGCAGGAAAAAAAGGAACCCACACGTGCGCTTGCTCGCCTCTACAAGCGGATCGGTGCCTACGAAGCCTCAAAAATTGAAGCGGACTATCTGGTGCGTCGGGCCGCTGTGGAAGGTTTACCGGTAACAATCCTCAACCCGTCAACCGTGATTGGCAGCACGACGGATGGGGAAGCTCATCAGGTCTATGGGCTGGAAGGTATCCTCGACGGATTGGCAACCGGAACCTTTGCCGCCATACCCGGAAACGCGCAAGACTGGATCCCCCTTGTCGCGATCGATCATCTGGCTGATTTTGCAGCAAAAATCCCTCTCTCAGATCAGGATCCTCTCACCGATTATGTGTTGCTCAGTCAGGGAACACCGACCCTGCCCGACATGGTGGCTATTATCGCCGGGGAAATGGGCGTCAAGGCACCCAGGCGGCGTGTCCCTCTTTGGGCGCTGAAAGCTCTCCTGAATGCAGGCCTCGAAGACCGGTTGGGCGTTCCCCTGGAAGGCCTCGTCTTTATCAATGACTATCGATATGACACCACGTCGGCAGAAGCTGCAGCCACGCGACACGGGCTGGTGCATGGTGACATTGTGGCGACCTTGCGAAAGACGGTGCGGTACTGGTATGCCGTTCGCCAAAATGAGCAAGCGGCATAAGTGAGCGGCGGCCTGAGGTCCTCAGCCGCTTATCTCACTCCGCTCTTTTGACCAGGCAATCCTGCCCTTTGTTTTTGAGCGCTTTGCAGGCGGCATTCGCGGCGGAGCGCTCATCAAACGCGCCGAACCGGACACGATAGTATGTGCCTCGCGCGCCCAGATCAGCGGTTTCAAGATCAAGCGGTGCCGTACCGATAATGGCGCCATGGCGGCTCTGAAGCTGCGTCCAGGCGCGTCGTGCATCCGGCTCAGAGCGAACGGACAGGAGCTGGATCAGATATTGGCCGGGCCGGGCAACGGANGGTGCCTGAGCGGCAGAGGCAGGTNGCTCNGCTGTGTCCACAAGCGCATTAGGGGGTGTGGACGTCTCGGCGGTNTCCACAATAGGCTCAANGCGGGCCGCGGTGCGCGCCGGCGCGGGTTGAGGCAANTCAACAGTGGCGGCGGGCTCAACNGTCGGGGCTGTAACAGGTGTTTNGGTCACCGGTACCTCAAGTGCCGGTNCCTCAAGTGCTGCCGTAGCCGCTTCGCCTTCATTGGCTGCGGAGACTGACGTATCGGCGGACGCAGTCNCNACCGGCTCCCCTNCAGGGGGGAGAGGGTTTGTCACCAGACCGGGGCGCAGCTCNATATCTTCGGGTGCAGCAGGCGCACCAACAGACTGGGGGCTGGACGGTGCGAGAGCAGGTGTACCACCCTCTGCAACATCAACCGTCTCATGGATGTCCGATACGTCCGCAGTGGGTGCGATGCTCGGATTGTCTTCGTCCCCGCCCATAATACTGACAGCCGTGACCCCGATAGCTGAAAGTGCCACCAGCGCCAACACACCAACCAGGCGACGCTTGGAGCCTCGTTCCTGTGTCTCTTCATCGGCNGCCAGAATAATTTCAGGTTCCGGGGTCTGAGGGCGTGGATCAACCGTCGCGACNGTCTCGGTCATCTGCGGATCGGGCTGTGGTTCTTCTGCAGNTGCATCAGGCAACTCGACAGGCGCCGCATCGGACGGGGCAGGATGGGTATTCGACTCAGCCGCAAATGTCGCCCGATCTTCCGGATTGATCGAGGACGGGGTGGCCTCCCCTTTGCGGACAAGCAATTGACTCGTAAGTGGGGCGGGCTTTTTCGCCATCAGGCAGCCCCACGCATGGAAGCTTCACTGTTCGGAGACAGGGCTTCTTTTCGAACGGATGGTTTCCCGGCGAGAAGCGGTGACGCATTCTCTCCAGTCAGGCGGCTGTTGAGAAACCGCCACAATTCAGAAATCTCGTCGGGTGAGCGTGATTGCCCTCCCAGTTCCATAACAGTACGTCCGTCAATCATCGCGGANGCAAAATCGGTACGTTGATGAACAACGGTCGGCGATACGGCGCCGTGGTGNGACAGCGCAATAGCTGCCTCTGTTGTAATGCGCGCACGCGGGCTGGCACCGTTCAAAACAAAGACCAAAGGTTTNTNCTGGCCTTCGCATATCTGTACCGTCGCCCCGGCGGCACGCAGGTCGTGCGGCGACGGGCGTGTGGGGATCACCACCAGGTCTGCTTGTGCGATCACCTGTCCGATGGTTGTTGTAATGGCTGGTGGNGTATCGATCACAACCAATCCCGTTCCTGATGCCTTGAGCGCTGCAAGATCAGCTTCAAGGCCATTATGACTTGAGCGAANGAAGGCTGGTGTNTCAGCCTCACGAACATTCCACCACTCAGACAGGCTCCCTTGCGGGTCCGTATCCATCAACACAACAGGGCCTGCCCCTGCGCGTTCAGCTTCGACCGCAATATGCCCGGCCAGGGTGGTTTTACCAGACCCGCCCTTTTGAGACGCGAACGCAATCACGTACATGACGCAGAACCCCTGTTCACCGGCGGGCTTTCATTTGAGGGTGCAAACACCACCCTCTTCGTGTCTGGCCAACATCGGTTCCCGCTGTAACCGTGTAGCTTGAATGGACACTGGATAACGCAACCGATCATGCGAATCAGTTGTGTTAACGGAGATTAACTTTTAGCCCGCTTCGCCTCAATAGTGTGGATAACTCGATTGTGACTTCCGCGCCACGCTTTGACCTTTGCGTGTCTATCGGGCTGCCCATTCGCGCAGCACCTTGATCATGGTGTGGGTAAGTTGGCGCAAATCTGCCTCCGAAATAATCAGCGGGGGCGTCGTGTAGACAATATTGCCGAAGGGACGGATCCAAACGCCTTCTTCAACAAAGCGCCTCTTGAGCCATTCAATATCATTCAGGCCGTCAACCTCGATCACGCCGATCGCGCCGAGCACGCGGACATCACGAACCTGTTTGATCTCGCGGGCAGGTTCAAGTTCGCGTTTGAGCTGCGCTTCAATCATGGCTACCTGTTGCAGGCGGGGTTCCAGATCAAACAGGTCAATCGCAGCATTAGCAGCCGCACAGGCAAGCGGATTGCCGGTATAGGTAGGGCCGTGCATCAGCGCTTTGCCTGCATCCTCTCCCAGAAAGGCTTCAAAGATCGGGGTGCGTGCAGTGGTTGTTGCCAGCGCCATGGTGCCGCCTGTAAGGGCTTTTGAGAGTGTGAGAATGTCCGGCACAATTTCAGCACGATCACAAGCAAACAAGGTTCCCGTGCGCCCGAAGCCGGTAAAAATCTCATCGACGATCAGCAGCACATTATGTTTGTCGCAAGCCCGGCGTATCATGCGCATCGTTTCCGGACTGTGAAAAATCATGCCGCCTGCCCCTTGNACCAGCGGCTCCATCACAACGGCCGCCACTTCGTGTGCATGCGTAGCAAGGAANTGCTCAAACACTTCTTCCTCGCGATCATCACGCGGCAGGGCAGTTATCAAATGTTCAGGGATCACACCTTTGAAAAGCGTATGCATGCCTTCGTCGGGGTCGCATACGGCCATGGTGCCCAACGTGTCACCATGATAGCCGCCGCGAAAACTGACAAACTGTGTTTTTCCGCGTTGTCCCTGGTTGAGCCAGTACTGCACAGCAATTTTCATGGCNATCTCAACGGAGACCGAGCCGGACTCGGAAAAGAAAGTGTGTGCCAGGTCACCTGGCAGTATGTCCGCAAGACGCTTGGCCAGNCGGAAGGCTTGCTCGTGAGCGAAGCCCCCCAGCATGATATGNGGCATCTCTTCCAATTGCCGCTGCACGGCTGCCCGGATGTGAGGATGNTTATATCCGTGAGCCGCCGTCCACCAGGATGACACGCCGTCGATCAGTTCGCGCCCGTCCGCAAGGGTCACGCGNACGCCGTCTGTTTTTACTGCCGGCAGCGTCATGGGGACGGTCTGCATCTGCGTGTAAGGCAGCCAGACATGAGCNGCACTCTCTGCGAGCCAGGCAGGCGGGTTGGGATAGAGCGGATTGATCGGGGGGATCGCGGTCATGGTGCATCTCCTTCTTTGATGGGTTGCACTGTCATGCCTTGTGGCACGNCATGCAATGACAAAGAAAGGACAAAGCACCGGACCATCGCTTTANGCAAGGATGGTCCGGCGAGTATCAAACCTCGGACGGGCAGCTGTGTGCGGGCATGGGCTCAAGACCCAGCTTGTCAAACAGAGCCTGNTCTTTGTCCTGACCAGGATTTTTGGTCGTCAACAATTCATCACCGACAAAGATTGAGTTGGCCCCGGCGAGGAAGCAAAGCGCCTGCGTCTCGTCTGACATCCATTCACGTCCGGCAGAAAGGCGCACAATACTTTGCGGCATCAGAATGCGCGCAACGGCAATCGTGCGGATAAACTCGATCGGATCAATCTTCGCATTGTCGCCCAGCGGTGTCCCTTCAATCGGGATCAGCATATTGATCGGCACGGATTGNGGNTGCTGAGGCAGGTTGGCAAGTGTGATCAGCATGCCCGCACGATCCTGTCGTTCTTCACCGAGCCCCAGGATGCCGCCGGAGCACACATTGATGCCTGCCGCGCGGACACGTTCCAGCGTATCAAGGCGGTCCTGGTAGGTACGTGTTGTGATGATCGAGGGATAAAACTCTTCCGACGTATCGACATTNTGATTGTAATAGTCGAGTCCGGCATCTTTAAGCTGGATGGTCTGTTCCGGCGACAACATGCCGAGTGTCATGCATGTCTCCATGCCCATTTCGCGANCCCCTTTGATCATGGCNACAATGGCGGCNATGTCGCGGTCCTTGGGTTCGCGCCAGGCAGCACCCATGCAATAGCGTGAAGCCCCGGCTTCCTTCGCCCGTCGTGCGCCCGCCAGCACTTTCTCAACTTCCATCATTTTAGAGGCGGAAAGGCCGGTCTCATAAGACGCACTTTGCGAACAATAGGAGCAATCCTCTGCGCAACCGCCCGTCTTGATCGAAAGCAACATGCTTTTTTGCACTTCGTTCGGGTTGAACCAGATCCGATGGACTTTTTGGGCTTCAAAAATCAGATCGTTGAACGGGAGTGCAAACAAGGCCTCAACCTCGTCGCGGGACCAGTCATGCCGCAGACCGTCTTCCGGTGCGCCCAGATGGGTTTTTGTGGCTGTGTCGGGGGAAGCGGTGAGGGGGGTCTGCATATTCATAAGGGCTGTCCCTGATCTGAAATCACGCTGAAATCATGCCAACCTCTATAAGGCAGGCCGTATTTTTCCGTGAGCATAGGCGGAACTGACTTCATTGCAAGGGTTCCCGGCACTATATCCGGCGGGCTTTGAATTGACAGGAAAAGCCTGTCGGCGCAGGTTGGCGACAAAAGGTCGAGGGCTTGCCTGAAAACGCTGGGTCATCCGACAGATTAACCAAAAAAGGGCAGAAAATGGGGACACTGGATGATATGGCGCAGGCCAAATTGGCCGAACTGGAGAGCCAGAGTCTTCGTCGCCGCCTCATTGATACGGACCGTCTGAAAAATGCTTATGTTGAGCGCGACGGCAGAACCCTGATTTCATTTTGCTGTAANGATTATCTGAACCTCGCCCATGACCCTCGGGTGGTTGAGGCGGCAAAGGNGGTGATGGACCGGCATGGCACAGGCTCGGGGTCTTCCCGGCTCGTGACCGGCAATCACACATTGTTTGGCGAGTTGGANCGCCGTCTTGCGCAACTCAAAGGAAGTGATGATTGCGTAATCTTCGGCTCCGGATATCTCGCAAATTTGGGCATTATTCCGACGCTGATGCGCCCGGCGGATTTGATCCTGGCGGACGAACTTTCCCATGCCTGCCTTTTGGCAGGAACCGAATTGTCCGGCGCGGCGAACCATCGCTTCCGGCACAATGATATGGGCCACCTGCGGGCCCTGCTGGAAGCGCACCGTGGTCAGGCAAAAAATTGTCTCATCGTAACCGACGGTGTGTTTTCCATGGATGGTGACGTAGCCCCTGTTGAAGAGATGGCAGCATTGGCAAAGGAATATGATGCCTGGCTCATGACAGATGATGCGCATGGGATCGGTGTCGTGGGAGGGGGCAGAGGGTCCTCCTTCCTGACCGGCGCCAAGGCAGATGTGCCTTTGCAGATGGGCACGCTCTCCAAGGCGATCGGCTCTTATGGTGGGTATCTTTGTGCAAGCCAGCCGGTGATCGATCTCATTCGCACCCGCGCGCGGACGCTCATCTATTCCACCGGGTTGCCACCCGCCAACGTCGCGGCGGCCCTGGCGGCCCTCGAGATTATCGAGAGCGAGCCGGATTTTGCGGCGCTTCCACTCAAAAAGGCCCGGCGCTTCACAAGAGCACTCAACCTGGCAGAGGCTGAAAGCCCGATTGTCCCGCTTATCGTGGGAGATCCTGATATTGCATTGTCAGCTTCCGCCTTTCTGGCAGAGAACGGGTTTCTGGTTGCCGCCATCAGGCCGCCAACCGTGCCATTTGGCACGGCGCGCCTGCGATTTACTTTCACGGCAGCGCACCGGGATGAAGACATTGATCGTCTGGCCGATCTTGTGCGCAAACATGTACTGACAAAGGTGGCTGCGGAATGAGCCTGATCTTCGTAACCTCATCCGGTACCGATATTGGCAAAACCGTGGTCAGCTCTTTGCTGTTGGCGCAGTTGAAAGCCAAGGGCAGGCAGGTCACGGCCCTTAAACCTGTATTGAGCGGGACGGAGGGTGTGCCGCTCGACGAGACAGATACCGGCCGCTTGTTGCAGGCGGTGGGGGTGCCTGTAACCGAGGCGAGTTTCAAGGCAGCGACACCCTGGGCATTTAAAGAGCCTCTCTCGCCGGATATGGCGGCCGCCCGCGAAGGGGCAACACTCTGTCTGGACGAGCTGACGGAATTTTGCGTGGCGCCTGAGAACCAGGACCATATTCTGGTCGAAGGCGCAGGCGGCGTCCTGGTGCCGATCAACGAGACGGCGACCATGGCGGACTGGATGCTGGCCTTGAAAGCCAGGGCGGAATTGAAAGTGCTGCTGGTTGTCGGATCTTATCTGGGCACGATATCGCACACGCTCTCGGCGATGGAAAGCTTGAGGGCAAGAGGTCTCGGCCCGTCTGCCATTGTCATCTCCACGTCTCAAGTCAATCCGGTTTCGGTTGAAGAGACTATCCGCGTGATGAAACGTTTTGCAGATGGTGTGCCGATTGTCGCTATCCCGCGCTTAAACGGAAACGGCTCCGCCTCGATGGAGAACGGAGCCGTGCCGGATCTGACATCCTGTGTCGAATGACGGTTTCTAGCCTTTGGGACCGAACAGGAACCAGAGGATGACGCCAAGGACTGGCAGCAACAGGATTGCCACAATCCACAAAACTTTGGTGAGCGTGTCGGCGTTGCTCTGTACGGTTTTCACGATCGCATAAATATCGGCAATCAGAATAAGCAGGCCCAAGAGACCGTTGACTTGAAAGTCCATGAAATATTCCCCTAAACGTCGTTAGCTTGAAGGGGAGTCTAACGTCATAGCAGCGGCGCGTCGATGGCTCCTTCATGCGCCAGAAGCCATTGCTTGGCGGGCAGGCCCCCACCAAAGCCGGTCAACTTTCCATTGGCTCCAATGACGCGGTGGCACGGAACAATGACCGGGATCGGGTTTTGCCCGTTGGCAAGTCCGACCGCGCGCACGGCTTTCGGGTTGCCGATCTCGGTGGCGATATCGCGATAGGCGCAGGTCTCGCCAAACTTGAGCTTGGTAAGTGCTGTCCAGACACTCAATTGAAATGCAGTACCTTCCGGCGCGAGTGTGATGTCGTCAAAAGTTTTTCGGCGTCCGGCAAAGTAATCCTCCAGGGCGGCAACGGTCCGCTTCATATGCGCACGCGCAGCTTCGCCGGGGGTTGTGTCTTCCAGGAGCACTTCATCTTCCTGTTTGGCAAAAAGGACGCGCGCAATCCCGGCTGCATGGGTGCCAATCCGTATCGGCCCGATGGGTGTTTCAATGGTCTGCACGTAAAGCGGTGTGGTGGATTTTGGCATGTCATGTCTCACTATTATTCTGAAAGGCTGGACCACAAATGGAGAGCGGCATAACCCCGCCAGGGTTTCCAGCGCTGTGCGAGAGAAAGGAGTGCCTTTGCGCTCAATTTGTCGCCATATGTGGCAGCCGCTTTTTGCAGTCCCAGATCGCCTTCCGGAAAAGCATCGGGATCGCGCAGTGCCCGAAGGGCGATATAGCTCACAGTCCAGGGGCCAATCCCCTTGAGACCGAGAAGGTGTCGGCAGGTTTCATCAAGGGGTGCCCCCGGATCGAGCTGTAACCCATGGTTGGCAACCGCGTCGGCGAGATTGAAGAGAGTGGCAGCCCGTGATGAGGGCAGGCCCAGTGTGGATAGTGCGGGCACCCCGGCGATAACGATTTGCGATGCCGTTGGAAACAAATGCGTCGGCCAGTCCGGCCCCGGTGTCGGGGAAAGGGGTGTTCCGTATCGGCTGACCAACCGTCCCGCAAGTGTGCTGGCACCTTTGACGGAGACCTGCTGTCCAAGGATGGCCCGGATCCCCAGTTCAAAACCGTCATACGCCCCCGGGACGCGTTGTCCGGGGCGGGCAGCGACAAGAGGCCCGATCAGCGGATCGCCGGCAAAATGCGCGGCAATGACAGCAGGCTCGGCGTCCAGATCAAAAATCTGTCGGGCGCGTGTCGCCAGCTCCGCAAGGGGGAACGGGGCTTGTGCCAGCACGCGCACCCACAGAATATGGCGTACCGGATCGGCGGATGCTTCGATGAAGGCGGCATGCCCGCCAAAAGACACAGATCGGCGATATGTCGAACCGGTAATCACCTCAACACCGGGGATCAGGCGCGAACGGAAATATTCCAGCATCAGCGCCCAGTCAAAAGGCGGGCGGAACCCGAGCCGGAGTTTGATATCGAATGGAAAATGAGGGGACGCTGCGCTCGGCCGGGCTTTCGCGCGTACCCGGGCCCGCACCGCGCTGGGAGGTTCTTTATAGCGCGTGGCAAATGCATCATTGAAACGACGCAAGCTCTTGAAGCCGGCAGCAAAACAAATGTCTGCAATCGCCAGGTCTGTATCGCGGAGCAATTGGTTAGCCGCGAGCAGACGCCGCGTGGCGCCAACAGCTTCGGGACTGGCGCCAAGATGAGCGGCAAAAAGTCGCCGCACCTGCCGCTCCCCAAGGCCCAGCCGGTCCGCCAGTTGGCCGACCCCATTACGGTCTAGCGCCCCTTCCTGAATAAGGCGCAAGGCACGGGTCACTGTCGCCGCTG
>PAZY01000037.1 GCA_002715765.1 Rhodobiaceae bacterium
GGCATGGAGAGCAACAATCCGAAGAAGATGCAATAGCTTGGCTACTTGAACACCGCGGAGCACATATGCGAAAGCTCGCGGAAGACATAGCAAGCGCCGGTAAAATTTACGAACCCCCCTTAGTACACTCGGAGAACGGACAGTTAGTAGTCGATGACGGAAACAGACGTGTTGCCTGCCTAAAGCTCTTGAACAATCCGACACTAGCCACAACGCCTGATTGGCAGAAATTCTTTAAAGGCCTGAGCACGACACACGCCATACCTTCAAAAATTCAATGTCGAATCGAAACCAACGTGGACGAGATAGACGAAATTCTCTACCGGCGGCACACCGGGACACAACAAGGTGTAGGTCAAAGTCAATGGGATGACACCGCCAAATCCAACTTCATAGAAAGAACAGGAAAAAAGGCAAAGGTAAAACTCGGAGAAGAAATAGTAAAAAAACTCGTGAGCGAAAACCTAATAAAGGAAGACAAGCGCATACCTCGTTCAAATCTGTCCCGACTTTTGTCGGGAAGATACCAAAGAACAAGGGTCGGCATATCAGTTGAGAAGAACAAAGTGTACTTCACTCACCTTCCTCACGTTTCTCTTGCTGCTCTAACGAAAATCGTCGAGGACATGCGCAATGGCAAGCCTGTACTGGGAGATATTTGGGCAGCTGAAGGAAAACGCAAATACCTGAATTCGCTAGAGATGATGGGTGTTCTGCCAAATGCTCATCACGCATTGGACGAACCGCTGGAGTTTCATAAAACTTCTAAGGACTGGGAAAAACCATCGAACGAACCCATCCCAGCTGGCACCCTAGACAAACCTGAGTTTCCAGACGTCAAAACTACGCTCAAAGACATACCCGAACTTGGTGGACCAGCGGAAGAGGAGAGTAATCGCCCTACGCTAATTCCGACAGGCTACGACTCCCGAATTCCCAAGAAACCTGAGCTGAAACGAGTCAGGGCAATATGGGAAGAGTTGGAACAACATCTAACTTTCGGTACGCATACAAACGCGATCGCCGTTCTATTCCGAGTCTTGCTCGAGCAAGCAATCAATCACTATGTAGAAACTACAAAGATCCAAACTCATCAAAACGACAAACTCCGCAACAAATATCTAAAGTGCTTAGACCAACAACTTAAAGATCAAATCTTGTCTAAAACAGATCTCGCGGAACTCAGGAAGTTTGAAAAAACGGAACCGGTGATTTCTAGCCATACAATGCACGCCTACGTGCACTCGACGAACTTCTCACCATCTCCCGAGCACCTCCGTCCAATGTGGGACACACTTCAGAAGTTCATACTCAATTGTTTGAAATCCAGTGTCTGAAGTAAAAATTCAAGAAAGACACGATATGTCGGAGGAAACAATACACAGACATACAAAGTCCCGTCTTCAGGTTTTGCCCAGTCAGACATGACGCAATCTTTACGACGATCTACTCGAGTAGACGCGACAACCCGCCTCCCATGGATGCCCGGAACAAGTCCGGGCATGACGCACGAGTGTGATGGACAAGCAAGCGACGGCACCAATCCAGAGCCGCAGGCACAAGACATCAATTCAGAATGGATGCCCGGGTCAAGCCCGGGGTGACAAAGTAGAAAACCGTCACCCTCGGACTTGTTCCGAGGGTTCAGGAGCGGCAAGCTCCCTAGATGGAAAAACGCTTCTACGTCTACCTCATGGCAAGCAAGCGCAATGGCACACTCTATTGCGGTGTAACAAGCGACATTGCCAAACGCGCCCACGAACACAAGACCGGCGCAACAGACGGCTTCACCTCTCGCTACAAGGTCACGAACCTTGTCTGGGTCGAAGAAGCACCGGATGCGCAACATGCGATTCAACGCGAGAAAACCATCAAGGCCTATCCGCGACAATGGAAGATCAATCTGATCGAAGCCACAAACCCGACATGGCGTGACCTTTTCGACGACCTACTAAAGTAGGCGTGGCGCCCTCCTCAGCATGGATGCCCGGAACCAGTCCGGGCATGACGCATGAGTGTGATGGACAAGCACGGGACAACACCAAATCCGGCCCGTCATTGCCGGGCTTGTCCCGGCAATCCAGTGCCGCAGGCACAAGACCTCACCCCAGAATGGATGCCCGGTAACCAAGTCCGGGCATGGCGTACCCCCCCAAAAAAACTTATCCCCCTCCCTTCGCACGCCCCCATATTGGATACATCCCATGTCCATGAAGGGGCGTGTCGACCGTCCGATATGCGGGCATGGGTGCGGCTTCCGGTGTGCCAGGGGGTAACGGCCCGGGACCGGAGCAACTGTTGAGGCCGGAGGCCAGTCCTCTGGGGCGATCTGCTAAGCCTTGACCTCTCACCCATGGTGAAAGCCATGGGGCGCGAGCCAAGAAACAGCAATCATCGTCAGTGAGTGGGTTGTCAGTTCAATGCAGCAGCCGCACATGGAGCGTCGGAAGACCTCTTAAACAAAAAACACATGAGGCCTTCTGGCGCTCCGTGTCCCTTCAGCGTTCCCCCGCGGGCCCCTTGCAAAACGGGCGGCGGCCCACCCGCGCGCGCCTTAACCGTTTCTGGTTGTAAAGCGTTAACCTCCAAAACCTAGACTAAAGATCAGACNCCCAGTTCCAAAGACCAGNCAAAGGCCGATCCCTTGCCCACGCCCGACACAACGNCCGTACTGCAATCCCCCAGGTCCGTGGCCTATGCGGACCTTTGGTACAAGGTGCGGGCGCTGAACAACAACCCCCTCCCCGCCAAAACCGAAATTCCGCTTCGCAGCCTNTCGCCCTTCATGCCCCATATTGCGATTGTTCAGCACACGGGCGACGGGCGCGCCCGCTACACCCTGTTCGGCACCGCGCTTGTCAGCCTGTTCGGGCGGGATCTGACGGGGGACTATGTCGAAGGCCCGATGACGGATGAAGCCCGCGCCCGGCTCATNGCCAGCCGCGCCGCCTTCCATGCAGAGCACGGCGCCGACGCCACCTTTGGCCGCTGGACCATCGGCGAGGCCCGCACCAATACCGGTCGCCTGCTGGAATTTGAGAACCTCACCTTCCCCTGCCGGGAGATCGCAGACGGCTCCGTCCGCTTCATGTCTTTCGTCACCGGGCTTGCCACGCTGGATTANGGCGAAGGCATTGTGCAGCGCTATCCCGACAGGGTCGTCAAAATGTTCAACGCGAGCGGNCCCCGACCCGCATGGATGGCGCAGGACCCGGATGCCGAATGCCTGAAAAGCGCGACAAATGCCGCCTGACCCCTTAAANAGGGGCCNATGGCAGATCACGCACTCCTNATCGGAACCACCGGCATGCTGGCGAAAGCCGCCCGGGAAATTGTTGGCGAAAGTCANCACGCAACCCTTTGCGCACGCNGCGCCAGCCGCTTTTCATTCGGGGAGAACTTCCTCGATGAAAAAGTCATGCGCCTGCCGCTCGACTATGACGACCCGACACATTTTCTCGACACGCTGCGCATTCGCGGGCCCGTCGACCTTGCCCTCACCTGGATCCGGCCGGAGGCACATGAGCTGCGCAATGCCATTGCCGAATGCGTGCTGCCCGGTGGCAAGATCATCGAGGTGATGGGATCCGCNGCAGGCATGCCCGGCGGCTTTGCCGATCAGCGGCTGGAAGCCATGTCACGCCTGCCCGGCCGCACCTATCGCCAGCTCATTCTGGGCTTTGNCATCGAGGGNGACACATCACGCTGGCTCACCCATGACGAAATATCCGCCGCCGCCCTCCGCGCTCATCGCGGCTTCGANACACGCACCATTGCCGGCACACTGGAACCCTGGGACAAGCGACCATGAANCACCTCATCACCGCCACGCTCTTCANCTGTCTGGCAGCACCGGCCCTTGCCGGCTTCAACGGACCATCCGTCACCCCGCCACCACAGGAAATTGTGGATCGCTTCATCAATGACGGNNNTTGCGACACGATCGACAATCCCGACTGGGAGAATGTCTGGACAGGCGTAGAACTCAACGCCAACACCCGCGCCCACCTCATCCCCTGTTTTCTCGGCGCCTATAATATGGTGAGCAAACTCATTCTCGAACGCCGCGACGANGAAAGTGATGTCAGTCATTTCTCCGTGCAACATCTTGCCGCCTATTCGAGNGACCGCGGCTGGTACGCGCGCGACCAGTTAGTGAATGCCAGTCTGGATGAGAAGACCGGCGAANTNTCCGAATTCTCCAAAGGCCGCGGGATCGGAGATTGCGGCGCGCACGGCAGGTGGGAATGGACCGGCTTCACCTTCGCCATGCTGGAATATGCCTATGAGGGCGAATGCAACGGTCGCCTTGCCGACGAGTGGCCCGTCATCTATCAACGAACCACCGNCCGGTCCACACCTGCGCCTGAAACCACCGCGGCCGCCGAAGGCTGCGCCCAGGCCCCCTATTGCGAAGATCGCCGCTATTTCAAAGATTGGCTGGCGTCCTGCCGCCCGGCCGACCCGGACAGCGGGCGCTTTTGCTCCGCCAATGCCTATGTTCACAACACAGACGCCCCCGCAGGCTATGATTATCAACTCCGCATCTCGCAANCGCGCGCGGGCGCACCGCTACGCCTTTCACTGATCGCCGTCTTTGAAATGATGAGCCGCCAGGACACGGTTGACATTCACGTGGANGGCACACGTCAGATCCTGCTGGCACCTGACGAAATTGAAACACCGGAAGCCATCAACGATTACTTCATCAGCTCACAGACACAGACGGACTTTCTGATCGATGCCATGCGCCAGGGGTCTGAAATCAGGTTCGACTATACNAACGAACAGGGNGAGCCCGCGTCCGCCAGCTTTTCACTCTCGGGCCTCATCGCCTCTCTCTTGTGGATTGAAGAGCAGGCAGGAAATGTCGCTCCGTAGAAAAACAAGGCGCGCGCGCACCCCGCATGATCGCTTGCGGCGCACGCGCTCACATCCGTCAAGCCAACAGATATTGGCCTACATCCTTGATATCAAAAATCAGGGAAATCACCATCGTGCCCAACGCCAAAACNTACCAGGCCCCATAAACACTCCGGACCTCAATCAGCGATAAACGGCGGGCCATATAAATCACCACCGGTGNCCACAACAGAATATGGGTCAGCCCCCACAATCCATTCCATCCGACATAGACCCCCATCATCATGGTTGCAGGCACGGTCAGCAGCATAGCCAGCAGCAGCCAGCGGGCCTCTACCTTGAAGATTGAAAACACAATCGCCCCAACGCCCAGCACGAGTATCATCCAGTTCATCCAGAGCTGGACCCATTGCGGCAGCGCCGCAACGTAGGCATCCTGTTCCACCTGCGCGATCGCCCACGCATCCATAAATTCTGTAAACATAGTTCCCCCTCAATGAACCCAAGCATATTCTCAACATTGGTTCTTGCAAAACGCAGAGCATAGTTGCGCTTTTGAACCCGGGTTCGCATCTCACAATAATGTCAGCGGGAGTTCAGGTGTGCGCGAAAAGACAATCCTTGCAACAAAAGACTGGATCAAAGGCGAATGCGGTTGTGGTCTGATCNCATTTGAGATCAAGCATCCTGCCAGATGGGCCTACCATGATCACTCGGNCTCAACCCGTCGCTTCTCGGGCAATGCCACNACAACCTATGTGGGTTCGTGGCGCAAACGGTTCCGCCTGATCAGGGGTGAAGCACAATTATCTGCCTATCGTGACGAGGAAAAAGGGATCACCCGGCGGTTCTGCATCGAATGCGGCACCACCGTCGCCTACGAGCGGGATGCCTCCCCGCATATGATCAACATTCCACGTGGACTGTTTTCCGACGCTGTAGGGCGCGAACCGCGCTATCATTTGCGCATGCGTGAAAAGCCGGACTGGGCATGGGAGGGAGGCACCCTGTCAAACCTCAAAGGGTTCCCCGGTGTGCTGTACGAGCGTCCACGCAAACCCAAAAAGCGCGACCTGCCGGAGGATATGTTCTAATNNGNCCGGTCGAAGGCCATCCCCGTAGATCAAGAAACCCGCTANTCCCGTTTGGCGGTTTCCAGATCCGGATTGACCCGCGCATAGCCTTCCTCACGCAGCTTGTCCATGAGCGGGGTAAGCGCCTCATGTGGAATACCCAGCGTATAAAGAAGCTCCGTCGCCAGTTGCAAAGACGTTTCAAGCGTCTCGGGCACAATGCCCGTCGCCCCCAGCCGCAANAATTCCTGCGTATGCGTCATGTCATGCGCGCGGACAAAGACCGGNATTTTAGGCCATTTCGCACGAATACCACCGACCGCACGGGTAGCCGCGGAAAAGTCGTTCAGCGTGATAACAATCGCCGCCGCCCGGTCTGCGCCCACACGGTCCAGCATGTCGTGCCGGGCGGCATCCCCATAGAAAACAGGCTCNCCCCNTTGCCGTGCCAGCCGTGCCCGGGTCGCGTTCATATCCAGNGCGATAAACGGCACCATCTGTTCGGACAAGACACGTGCAACGGTCCGCCCAACCCGGCCATAGCCTGCAATAATGACATGGCCTTTGAGATCATCATCAATCGCCGCCACTTCAACTTCCGGGTCCGGCTGAATGAACCTGACGATCAACCGCGACAAGACATCACCCAGAAGCATAAGCAATGGTGTCAACACGAGCGAAACNCCGGCAACAATGAGCATATATTGNGCGACATCACGGTCCATCACGCCCGTCGCAAGCGCCGCACCAAAGACAACAAAGGCAAACTCACCCCCGGCAGACAGGAGCAGCCCCGTTCTGATGGCCTGACTGGTATTCACCCCGAACATGACTGTCAGAGCNGTGATGATGATACTCTTCACAAGGATCAACCCCACCACACCGACGAAAACCTCATATGCCATGCCCTGCATGACACCAAAATCGAGCCCCATGCCGACGCTGATAAAAAAGAGCCCCAGCAAAAGCCCTTTGAAGGGCTGAATATCAATCTCAACCTGAGGCCGGAATTCCGTTTCCGACAAAACCAGCCCGGCCAGAAAAGCACCAAGAG
This sequence comes from Rhodobiaceae bacterium, assembly GCA_002715765.1. GTDB lineage: Bacteria > Pseudomonadota > Alphaproteobacteria > Parvibaculales > Parvibaculaceae > Mf105b01. The sequence goes on from PAZY01000037.1 coordinate 6,991, forward strand.
CCATCGAAAGGCCCGANTGNCCGGTTGCCCACGCCGTGCTCAACACAGCCAGCAATGTAAGAGCCATAAAAAGCTCAGGCGACTTGGTCCAGGTTACCAGACGAAAGAGATATCGAAGGGCAAAACGTCCAACGATAAGAATAAAGGCAATCGCAGCAACAGCCTGCACCAGCGCGATCACGACAGATTTGGTCAGCTCCCAACCACCAATCTCCGCGCCACCATTCGCCAGAATGGAAACCAGCATAATGAGCGGCACCACCGCCAGATCCTGAAACAGCAAAATCGCAAACGAGCGTCGCCCGAGCGGCGTTGCAAACTCCCCTTTTTCAATCAGGACCTGTGTGACAATTGCGGTAGAAGAAAGAGCCAGCGAAAAGCCGATAATAAGCGATGCCTCGATCGTATTTCCCCATTTGAGCGAGAAAAACACAATCACCAGTCCGACAATCAGGACCTGCAATCCCCCGAGACCGAAAATCAGGCGCCGCATAGCCAACAAGCGCTCGAAGGAAAGTTCCAGCCCGATGGTGAACAAAAGGAAGACCACACCAAGCTCAGCGAGCCGTATTACGCCCTCCACATCATCAATGACCGCAAGGCCAAAAGGGCCAATCAGCGCGCCAACAGCCAGATACCCAAAAACCGGGCTTGCCCGCATCCACTGGAAAAGCGGCACCACAAGCACAGATGCCACCAGAAAGACCACAATCTCTTTCAGGTAAGGAATTGCCTCCGCATGCCCCGCCCCGCCATCTACAGCTTCCATTTACGTTTTCCGCATCCTTTCACGCCTTTTTACCCATTTGCCGTAACGAACGGATTTTACTTCATCGACATGGTTCCTATATATGAAAGATAGAGGATTGCTTCAGAGAAAGAAAATATTCGCGGCGCTAAACTGCAGCAAAACACCAGTCTGACGACAGGCAGNCCCCGGTGGNGTGCCCACGCAGAAACCAGTGACCGCCCGGGAGTAGACGAAACCAATGACCCTTAAGAGCATGATGACCCGTAAATCGCCTACCACCGCGCACACCGCTTCGGATCTCTCACAATGAGCTATCTCTCCCTGATAAGCGGTTTTGTCATTCTGCTCTTCTGTGGCGACCTTCTCGTACGAGGATCTGTATCCCTTGCACTGAAACTNGGTATTCCTTCAATTCTGATCGGGTTGACCGTTGTCGCATTTGGCACTTCGGCNCCGGAGCTTGTNGTCTCCATCAAAGCAGCACTCACCGGCGCGGGCGGGATTGCAATCGGGAACGTCGTCGGTTCCAATATTGCAAACATCCTCTTTGTCCTCGGCCTTCCGGCCATTATTTACCCCNCCCTCTGCAATCAGGATGTCGTCCGCCGCAATACCGGCTTTATGGTCGGTGCCACATTGCTGTTTATTGCCTTCTGTCTTTTCGGCCAGCTCGTATTCTGGCANGGAGTGGTCCTCTTCACTCTGGTCGTGTTCTTCCTCGCCTACGTGGCCAGCCACGCTTTCAAATCAAACGCGACTGAAGATGACATCGCAGCCGAATTTGAAATCCCCAGNGACGGTGAAGGCCTGCCGGAAAGTAGCTGGACAATTGCTTTTTTCCTGTTGATCGGCGTTTGCGGCCTCCCCCTTGGCGCTCATTTTATTGTCGAAGGCGGCACAGGTATTGCCCGCAATTTCGGCGTCTCCGATGCCGCCATCGGCCTGTCACTGATCGCCTTCGGCACCTCACTTCCAGAGCTTGCAACCACAATGGTTGCAGCCTTTCGCCGCCAACCAGATCTCGCAGTCGGCAACGTGCTCGGCTCCAATCTCTTCAACATTCTGGCGATTATGGGCATTACAACCATGGTCACGCCCATTGACGTACCGGAAGCCTTCATCTGGTTTGACCTTTGGGTCATGCTGATCGCTGCCTTGGTCATCGTTCCCTTCGCCATGTCACGCGGCACCATCACCCGCTCAGCAGGTTTCTTCTTCGTTGTTGGATACGTGTCCTACCTGTATTTCCTCTTCGTGGCAGATCAGGCAGCGCGCGCGGCGCACGGCTAACCCATGGCGGATAAACCTGAAAACGTCCTGATTACAGGCGCGGCCAAACGTATAGGACGGGCGATCGCCCATGACTTTGCCAAGCAGGACTGGGGTGTTGCAATCCACTATCGCCAGTCCGGCAAAGAGGCCGGAAAACTGCGTGATGACATCAGGCGTGATGGTGGACGGGCCATCTGTATCGGTGCAGACCTGGCCAATACCGGTGAAATTTCATCACTGGTGGAAACCGCATGCCGTGACCTGGGGCCCCTGACCACCCTGATCAACAGTGCCTCCATTTTTGAAGAAGACAGTCTGGCCACCCTCACACCGGAAAGTTGGGCCGCTCACATTGATACCAATCTCCGTGCTCCTCTCTTTCTGACACAGGCTTTTGTTAACCAGTTGCCGCGCCACCAGAAAGGCAACATCATTAATCTGATCGATCAGCGCGTCTGGCGCCTGACCCCCCGCTTCCTGTCTTACACCGCATCCAAAGCGGGCCTGTGGACCCTGACCCAGACCCTTGCGCAAGGGCTCGCGCCACATGTGCGGGTCAACGCAATCGGCCCGGGCCCCGTTTTGACCAATGAACGACAGAAAGAAGCGGATTTTGAAGCCCAGGTCAAAGCAACATTGCTCCAGCGTGGGCCCGAACTGGATGAAATTTGTCAGGCTATTCGCTTTATACTTGCGGCCCCCTCCATGACCGGGCAAATGATTGCCCTCGATGGAGGCCAGCATCTTGCCTGGGCCACGCCGGATGCCATAGGACCGGAATAGATCGCCGGGTCGCACAAGGACAGGCTATCGCCAGAATGGACCAGAATGGAAAGGACTTCCCATGAGCCAAACCATATCGAACAGTGACGCAGACAACGTCACCCGCCTGCAGATCGCCGACGCGACAAAGGCCATTCGGCATGTTTTCGTTCGCGATCTGGTGCTGGAAGGTGAAATAGGCGTCTATGCGCACGAGAAAGACGGTTTCCGTCAACCGATGCGCTTCAATATTGATCTGACCGTGCGCGAAGTCGCCCATGGCGACGCACTGGAAAACGTTGTTTGTTACGAGGAAATCGTCAACAAGGTGAAAGCCCTGATCGCTGAAGGGCACGTCAACCTGGTAGAAACGCTCGCGGAACGGATCGCATCCCGGTGTCTGGAGGATGCCAGGGTGGAACGGGCCCGTATCCGAGTGGAGAAGCTGGCCGCGATTGCAGAAACAGCCAGCGTCGGCGTGGAAATTGAAAGAGGCCGGGCCACTCCCTAAAGCTCAATCGAAAGTTGAAATTTCAAGACCACCATGCCGTATATCAGCTAGGCTATTGGTTTTCTTAACAAATTCGTCGCACTTAAATTAGACCGCCCACGGATATTTGTGCACAGACAAAATTTTCGCCGATTAACCAATTTTGCTTGACACTCGAAAACAAACAGAAAACCAACAATAATCAATCTTCACAATTTTCCTCTTTAAAATCAACAACTTACAAAGACAAGCCCTTGGGTCTAGAAGCTGATTTATCCTTATGTCACAAACGCTTGGACTTGATTCGGGATTTTTTTCAACAAACTTATCCACAGACATCTCCCCGCCGGTCAAGCAAGAGATCCAACTGAAATCAGTCTGGAGAACCATTTCTCCGGCGTGAAGGTAAACCACCCTGTCAAATCCCCCTTTCTCACTGAGAATTGCGATATGAAGGGATAGCTGCAAACCTAATCGATACGCTATTCATCACCCCATGAGCGAACCCACCACAAGCACAGATACGCCCCTACAAGGGTCAGAGCTGATCGCGGAGAAGGTTAAAACCCTGCCCGATGGGCCGGGTGTCTATCGCATGTTGAACGATAAAGGCGATGTCCTTTACGTAGGAAAAGCGCGGAGCCTGAAAAAGCGGGTGACCAGCTACACCAAGCTTCTCGGCCATTCAAACCGTATCGCGCGCATGATCAGTTCTACCGCCGATATGGAATTCATCACCACGGCCACCGAAACCGACGCTCTCCTGCTGGAAGCCAACCTCATCAAGCAGCTAAAGCCGCGCTACAATGTCCTGCTGCGCGACGACAAGTCTTTCCCCTACATCCTGCTGACTGGAGATCACGACTTTCCGCAAGTGTTGAAACACCGCGGCGCCAGAAGTCAGAAAGGAGACTATTTTGGTCCCTTTGCATCCGCCGGTTCTGTCACCCGAACATTGAACACTCTTCAACGCGCCTTTCTGCTCAGGTCCTGTTCCGACAGTGTTTTTGAAAGCAGAACCCGCCCCTGTCTGCTTTTTCAAATCAAACGATGTTCTGCGCCCTGCACCGGTGAGATCAGCAAAACCGACTACAAAGGGCTGGTGGATGAGGCACATGATTTTCTACGGGGCAAAAGCCGAAAAACCCAGGACCATCTGCTCAAGCTTATGGAAGCCGCCAGCGCAAAGCTCGATTTCGAGGGGGCTGCCCTCTATCGAGACCGCGTTCGGGCTTTAACGCAAATCCAGTCCCATCAGGGGATCAATCCTCAATCTGTGACAGATGCGGATGTCTTCGCGGTCGCGGAGGATAGCGGCCAGACCTGTGTTCAGGTCTTCTTCTTCAGAGGTGGACAAAACTGGGGCAACCGGGCGTATTTCCCGCGCCACGACAAGGATGTGACCCGGGCGGAAGTCCTCGACGCCTTCCTCGCACAATTTTACGATGACCGCCCCGCGCCCGCACAGCTTCTGTTAAGTGAAGGGGTCGAAGGTCGAACCTTGCTGGCTGAAGCGCTGACCATTCGCGGTGAACGCAAAGTCACCGTATCTGTCCCGGCACGCGGCGAAAAACGCGAGCTGGTTGAGCATGCGCTGCGCAACGCAACCGACGCGCTCGCCAGACGTCTGGCCGAAAGCGCCACCCAACGCAAACTCCTGAGCGAAATGGTAACTCTCTTCAATCTGGAGAGCCCGCCACAAAGGATCGAGATCTACGACAACAGCCACATTCAAGGGACCAATCAGGTTGGCGGTATGGTCGTCGCCGGGCCGGAAGGTTTCCTGAAAAACCAGTACCGCAAGTTTAACATCAAGGAAGGCGAGATCGAACCGGGTGACGATTACGGTATGATGCGCCAGGTCCTGACCCGCCGGTTTTCACGCCTGCTGAAAGAAAGCGTCAAAACCGGAGACGACGCCGAAGAAGATCCCAACGGCCCGTCCACCGAAGACGCGCTGGAAATGCGCCGCGCGCAAGGTTGGCCAGACATTATCCTTATCGATGGTGGTCAGGGACAATTATCCGTCACGATGGAGGTCATGCGCGATCTGGGCATTACCGACGTGACCGTTGTTTCAATTGCCAAAGGACCCGACCGAAATGCAGGTCGAGAACGTTTTTTCATGCCGGGACGCCCCCCCTTCTCTTTGCCAGAAAAAAGCCCGGTTCTGTTCTACCTGCAACGCCTGCGGGACGAGGCCCATCGTTTTGCAATTGGCTCCCATCGGGCACGCCGAGCCAAACAAGTACACGAAAACCCGCTCGACAATGTGCCAGGTGTTGGCGCCAGCCGAAAGCGAGCCCTGCTCCACCACTTCGGTTCTGCCAAGGCAGTCTCCCGCGCAGGCCTGGCTGACCTGCTGACCGTGGAGGGTATTTCCGAAAAAGTCGCCCGGGCTGTCTACGATCACTTTCACGGTAACCCGGATTAGACAAACCGGTGCTAGGATAGCCCCATGAATCACGCAAGCCCCAAAAAGCAGACGCGCGGTCCCGTGCTGACCAGCCTCCCCAACCTGCTCACCTATGCCCGTATCGTCATGGTGCCAGCCATGGTGGCAGCCTTTTATCTGGACGGTCATCTGGCAAACTGGGTGACCTTCGGGATCTTCGTTGCTGCCGCCATTACAGATTATTTTGACGGTTACTTCGCCCGCGCCTGGGAGCAGACGTCAAACCTCGGTCGTATGCTGGACCCCATTGCGGACAAGCTGCTCGTTTCTGCCGCCCTTTTCATGCTGGTGGCCAACGGAACTATCGGTTGGGGCTCCGTAATTGCGGGCATCATCATTCTTTCGCGCGAAATCCTGGTCTCGGGCCTGCGGGAATTTCTGGCAGAAGTCCGGGTAAGCGTCCCTGTTACACAATTGGCCAAATGGAAAACAGCGATCCAGATGGTCGCAATCGGGTTTTTGCTGGTTGGCAATGCCGGAGACAATGTTCTGCCGGGCACGTTGGATATCGGCATCTGGTTGCTTTGGATTGCAGCCCTCCTCACCCTATATACAGGGTATGATTATTTCAGAAGCGGCTTGCGCCATGTCATCAAAGATGACGAGGACGCCGCAAACTGAACCTGCGGGAGATCGCTTCTATGAAAATTCTCTATTTCGCCTGGTTTCGAGACCGGATTGGCAAACCGGAAGAAGTCATCGAGATTACAGGTGCTGGCGATCAAACCATCATGGACGTGATCAGCTTGCTTGTGCAGCGTGGCGAAGAATACGCGACAGCCTTTGAAGATATGTCTGTTGTCCACGCCGCCCTTGATATGGAAGAAGTGCCTCTCACCACATTGGTCGGGCAGGCGAAAGAGCTGGCCTTTTACCCACCCTTTACAGGGGGCTAACGTGATTTACGTACAGGAAGCAGACTTCGACCCCGGGTATGAGCTGGATCAACTGACCAAAACCCGCACAGATATAGGCGCATCCGTCAGCTTTGTCGGGCATATGCGCGCGCGCAATGATGGTCGCGCCGTTGAAACAATGACACTAGAGCATTATCCCGGCATGGCCGAAAAAGCACTCGCACAGATCGAAGCTGAAGCGCACGCACGCTGGCCGCTCGACGCCAGTCTGATTATTCACCGCGTTGGCCCTTTGAAGCCGGGCGACCGGATCGTACTGGTCATCACAGCGTCGGCGCACAGACAGGCCGCCTTCGAAGCTGCTGAATTTCTGATGGACTGGCTCAAAACCAAGGCGCCCTTCTGGAAAAAAGAAGAAGGACCGGAAGGCACAAACTGGGTTGCCTCCAAAGCCACAGACGAAAACGCCGCCCGGCGATGGGCGGCGTCGTCAAAACCCTGAAAATGAATGCAAAGGATACTTAAGCCACACTGACCTTGGGCTGCACCTCTTTGGTGTAGTCATCCATCAGCGCTTTTGTGATCTCGCCAGGCGTAAATCTGTACGGCCCCACCTCAGCAACCGCAGTAACTTCCGCCGCGGTTCCCGTGATGAAACACTCCTGAAAATCTGCCAGCTCTTCAATTTCAATATGGCGCTCGACAATATCGATCCCCCGCCGCCGGGCAAGCTCCATCACCGTCCGGCGGGTAATTCCATCCAGAAAGCAATCTGGTGTCGGTGTATGGATCACGCCATCTTTCAGAAAGAAAACATTGGCACCGGTCATCTCGGCAACGTAACCGCGATAGTCAAGCATCAGCGCATCCGCGTAGCCCCGGCTTTCAGCTGCGTGTTTAGAAATCGTACAGATCATATAAAGCCCAGCCGCTTTGGAATGACACGGTGCCGTCTGCGGGGATGGGCGTCGATATTCCGCAATTTCAGTGCGAATACCTTTCAGACGTTGCTCCGGGTCGAAATAGGATGGCCATTCCCAACATGCAACCGCGACATTGATCCGGTTGTTCTGCGCGGAAACCCCCATCATCTCGCTGCCGCGCCAGGCAACCGGGCGGACATAACCATCCACAATTCCCTGAGCTTTCACGGCTTTGCGGCATGCATCGTCAATTTCCTGTACGCTGTAAGGAATCTTGAAACCCAGAATCTCTGCTGACGCGAAAAGCCGTTCTGTATGTTCCCGAAGCTTGAAAATCTCACCGCCATAGACACGCTCTCCCTCAAACACACAGGATGCGTAATGCAATCCGTGCGTCAGAACATGGATTTTCGTGTCCGCCCATGGCACAAGCTCACCGTTGAACCAGATGAAGCCGTCGCGCTTATCAAATGGAATATCTGCCATGTCCGTAAGTCCTGATTGTTTCCTGACCGACCTCAGCGTCCGTCGCCCAAAAGTCGCGATGCCACTACCAAAATCAGCCCAAGGACCTTTCCGCCTGCAAAAATTGCAGTCAGCTCGATCTTTAGGCCAAAATACTGACACTCACGGGACGAAAACGCCAGACGGGTTCATTTCTGTCGTAAATCTGACTTCCAAAGTAATGATGTGATTGAGATACGTCAACATGACTGACATAAAGATTTCCAATCGCTCAGCAGAGAAATCGGGGAAACCCGACGACCCGGCGGAAAAGAAAGCGCTTCTCGAGGCGATTGAATTGCTCTTCTTTGCTTATCGGGATTTTGTGAGCGAGCCGGACGCGATTCTGGACAAGGACGGCTGGGGACGTGCCCATCACCGCGTGGTTCACTTCGTCGGACGCCACCCGGGCATTACAGTGGCCGAACTGCTGGGGATCCTGAGGATCACCAAACAAAGTCTGGCCCGTGTTCTGCGCCAGTTGATTGAGCGTGGCCTGATTGAGCAGCAGACGGGCACACGCGACCGCCGCCAGCGGCATCTGCACCTGACGGCCGACGGAGCCGATCTGGAACGCCGGCTGGCCGTTCCCCAATATGAGCGCGTCAACAAAGCCCTCGCCGCCGCCGGCCCGGAAGCAGCAACCGTCTGGCGCAAGGTCTTGTTGAATCTCGTCAACGAAGAGGACCGGGCAAGTGTTGAAGCCCTGATCTCCAGTGGAGACGTACCGTGAACCAGACCAGCGGAACGCGGCATTCGACCGTGAATTTTGATGAGGAGACACCTCACATTCTCGTAGTGGACGATGACCGTCGCATCCGCGAATTGCTCAAGAAATACCTGAGTGACAATGGCTATCGTGTCAGCACAGCAGAGCATGCCGCCGAGGCCCGCCAAAGACTGGAAAGTCTCGCCTTCGATCTGCTCGTCCTCGACGTGATGATGCCGGGTGAAAACGGCCTCGACCTCACCCGGTCTCTACGTGAAACTTCAACCGTCCCCATCCTCCTGCTCACTGCACGGGCTGAAACCGAACACAGAATTGACGGGCTGGAGCGCGGGGCGGATGATTATCTCGCCAAGCCCTTTGAGCCACGCGAGCTCTTACTGCGGATCAGTACAATCCTGCGTCGCACAGCACCGGAAAAAATTGATGCGGGCCTGGTACGTCTGGGCCCCTGCCGGTTTGATCGGGAGCGCGGTGAATTGTGGCGCGACGACACGCTGATACGACTGACCGACCGGGAAGTTCAGTTGCTGCAACTGTTTTCCGCACGCAAGAACGAAATTCTCTCCCGCACGCTACTGCTGAGTGACGACGCAAGCACCGAGCGGGCAATAGATGTGCAGATCAACCGGTTACGGCGTAAAATTGAAAATGATCCAAAGAACCCGATTTATCTCCAGACCGTACGTGGTCTGGGATACGTTCTGAAACCGGATTGACGGAACAGCTTCGCCATGAGCAGCACGAACGTAGAAAGCAAAATCCCCCCCCCTGCGCAACGCCGCCCCAAGCAACGGAGTGCAGCATGGCACCCCTTTTTACTGCTGAAACGCCTGATGCCGCGTGGTCTTTACGGCCGTTCCCTCATCATCATCGTGGCCCCTATCGTCCTCCTGCAGGCCATCGTCACCTATGTATTTCTTGAGCGGCACTGGCAGATGGTCACCGAGCGTCTTTCAAGCGCCGTCGTGAGCGACATTGCATTGCTGGTCGAAGCCCGCACGACCTTCCCCGAGGCAACAGATGGGGCCCCGCAACTGACAGCGCTGGCATGGGAACAACTGGAAATGTCTGTTTCCTTCCGCACCGGCGAAAGATTGCCGGAAGAAACAATCACACCAAAATTTTCCTTGCTGGATAGTTCTCTGCGGGTGGAAATCGAAAAACGTATCCAGCGACCTTATTGGATCGATACCGTTTCCCAGTCAGACTACGTGGATATTCGCATCCAGATGCCCGACGGGGTCATCCGCGTCCTGCCTCTTCGCAGCCGCGTCTATGCAACAAACTCACACATATTTCTGGTCTGGATGGTGGGGGCATCTCTCGTGTTGATCACCATTGCCATTCTTTTCCTGCGCAACCAGATACGCCCGATCGAGCGGCTGGCACTGGCTGCGGAGAGTTTTGGCAAGGGACGCGATATCACCAATTTTAGGCCCGCCGGCGCGCAGGAAGTCCGGCGCGCGGCAGCGGCCTTCATTGATATGAAAGAACGCATTCTGCGGCAGATCGAACAACGCACTGCCATGCTGGCGGGTGTAAGCCATGATCTGCGCACACCACTGACCCGCTTCAAACTGCAAATCGCCATGATGGGCGATAGTCCCGAAATCGACGACCTGAAAGCAGATGTCCGCGACATGGAACACATGCTGGAGGATTATCTGGCTTTTGCTCGTGGGGAAGAAGGCGAAATGCCAACAGCATTGGACCTGGTGGATCTGTTACGGGAAATTCAGTCGGACAATGAACGCAAAGGTCATATCATTGCCTTGGAAACACCGGGAACATTACCCGTTACCCTACGCCGCAACGCCATCAAACGCTGCCTGACCAATCTTGTCGACAATGCCGTAAAACACGGTGACACGGTACGCCTCACCTTGTCTCTAAGCGACAAGGGGACTGCCCACCTCCACATTGATGACAATGGCGAAGGCATACCGGAAGCCGAACTCGAAGAGGTATTTCGCCCTTTCTATCGCCTCGACACAGCCAGAAACCTGGACCATCCCGGCACAGGTCTGGGACTTGCTATTGCGCTCGACATTGCACGGGCACATGGCGGCGACATACAACTCTCCCACAGCCCCCTTGGCGGGCTGCGGGCGGAAGTAACTTTGCCACTCTAGGAAGACAAAGCTTCAGCCCTGACCCGTTACCTAGGCGCGGGCACTCGTCTCATCGCGCCCCCACAGAAACCGGATCTGCTCCAAACGACGATCCAGTTCCGCCATCGTTTTGGCCAACCCGTCAGCATCATCCAACCACACCCGGAAAGCCGCGAGCCAGACCAACGCCAGGGCCCGCGCACGCGCAGCCCCCTTCAGCCCTCCGGAGTCAATGCCAGCAGCCTCCAGCATCCAGTGCATAGAGCGCATCGCAGGCTTCATACCGGCAAGCAGGTCAAACGGATCGCGCATGTCGTGCGCAAGCTGCCGAACGGCCTCCTTATGTTGACCAATCTCGTCAAACCGCAGCATCAACACCTCAAACAACCGGTCTTTTGGTGCCTCGCCTTCCTGATCCTCGGGGTCCACTGCCCGCAGCACACGTACATCCGTGCGTCGGGAATAGGCACTTAACACAGCACCTTTACTGGAAAACTGGTCGTGCAGCTCAACCAGGGTCAGCCCTGCGCCCGCCGCAATATCCGCAAGCGTGACCCGCGACCAGCCATTGACGGCAATCAGCGCAAGGGCAGTGTCAATCACCCGGTCTTCAAGAGGTTCCGGCGCAGACTTCGCCTTCGTTTTACGTTTGGGCTTTAAAGCAGCACCGGCCATTTCATCAGCCGTATCATGTGAGTGTGTGGAACTGGACATTGAAAACAGGCCTATCCTTTCAGGTCATGGAGAAAGCATAGCCGATCACCCCCCCGGACGGCCAGTCGGGGCAGACAGCCGGAGAGCGATAGAGGAAACGATAAGGGCCTACCTGGAAAGCTCGCGAGAGCGTGCCCGCGCCGCGTTCATGGCGGTTCGCATCAATTGCCACAACCCTTCATCGCCCAAAAGCACATCGAGAGCCGCCGCCGTGGTTCCCCCGGGGGAAGTCACGTTCTGCCGAAGAACCGAGGCATCATCCGGCATCGCGCTTAACATCGCACCGGCACCAGCGACAGTCTCCCGCGCCAGTTGCTTCGCCAGCGCCGGGTCCAGTCCCAACTGCTCCCCCGCAGCCGCCATGGTCTCCACCAGCGCAAAAACATAGGCCGGGCCACTACCCGACAAAGCCGTCACCGCATCCATCTCGCTTTCTTGGGAAAGCCAGACGACAGATCCGATGGCAGACAGAAGCGCGTCACATAAAGCCCTGTCTTCCTCCGTAATCCGTTCATTGCCGATCGCGGCGGTAATCCCTTTGCCGACAGAGGCAGGCGTGTTGGGCATGGTCCGGACAATAGCAGCACCGCCGCCCAACATCTCCTCAAGGCGAGAGAGCCCCACACCCGCAGCAATCGACAGAAAAAGCGTACCCGGTTGAACAAGCGGTACCAGATCAGGCAGCACGGTTTCCATGATCTGCGGTTTCACCGCCAGAATAACAACCCGCGGCGACTGAGCCGCAATATCCGCCACAGAAAAATTAAGCCGGAGTCCCTGTTCTGCAACGAGTTTGGCCATTTCAGCCGGTGGATTGGGGTCCCGCAGGTAAACCTGCGCGCCCGAGAGCCTGCCCGCCAGCCAGCCCGAAAGCATTGCGCCACCCATTTTGCCCGCGCCGATCAGCACCAAAGCATCTGAAGAACTGAGCATCAGGATCACTCACTTGAATAAAGGATACAGCGCCCGACAAGTGCAACACCATGCCTTGTCACGCCGTACCGTGTGTTTCAAACAACGCGGCTGCCATCGCCTCTTGCGGGTTGCGCCCCGCCCACAAAACAAAATTGAAAGCCGGGTAGTAACGATCACAGGCTTCAACGGCCAGTCTCAACAAGGCTTCACACTGCTCCGGTGTCGCCGCCGCCCCACCACACAAAAGCAGCGTATCCCGAAACAGGATCGTGCCATCATCTGACCACATATCAAAGTGTCCAGACCAGAGCTGTTCGTTGATCAGGCTCAACAAATCACGCATCACGGTTCTTTTGGCCGAAGGCACGCGGATGTCGAGAGCCGTCGCCATATGAAGCCCGCAAAAATCATCCCGCCAATTGAGCGATATCTGGTAATCGCGCCATTCTCCCACAACCGCAAGATTGAGTTCCTGCTCGTGCGAACGGTCAAACGCCCAGTTTTTGATATCTGCAACCTGTTCAAGGAGATCCAGCGGATTGGTATCCACATATTCTGCCGGCACGACCGTCGATTTCATGGATTGCCCCTGCTTGCCGCCTCGCTCTCCTCAGACGCCCTGCCCCTATATCTTGTAGGCAAATCATCTCAAAGCACAAACCAGCGTGCCCGAACAGATGAGTCGGTGCAAGGCCGTGAAACAGCCCTTACACAAAAAACATGTGGAAAAGGTGGGGAAACGCAATTCAGCCCTTCGCGGACAAAGCCTTTTCAAGCGCAACAATCCGCGCTTCCAGCGCTTCATTTTCTTCCCGCGCGCGCGCTGCCATTGCCTCAACAACCTCAAACTCTTCACGCGACACGAGATCCAGATCGGCAATCAGCCGTTCCGCCTGGCTTTTCACGATAGATTCAACTTCCTGACGCACCCCTTGTGCCGCACCGGCAGCGGAGGTAAAGAGCTTGGCAACATCATCAAGTATGCGGTTGTCATATTGCGTCATGGGGCGTCTCTCCGGGGCATCATCGCGTAAGAGCTGACCATACTCCTCAAGCCGGAAAATACCAGCCCCTGAAAATCAATCTGGACCAAGCTGTGACAGTTTGCCTCCCTGGTTTACGTGCCGGTTTGCCCCACGAGAGCCGCCCTCCAAAAGAGGTGCCCTCTTGCCCGATGCTTGACACGGACACCGTCTAGCCGACACTTTGCCTCCTCCTCGCCTTCACACAAAGGACCGACAGTGCCGTTCCCAGAAATCGACCCCATCCTGTTTCAGATCGGCCCGTTTGCAATCCGTTGGTACGCACTCGCCTACATTGTCGGCCTCGTACTTGGGTGGCGCTATCTCATGCGCCTGGCAGGCGATAAAACCATATGGGGAAAAAAGCCCGCCTTCTCTCCCGACCAGGCAGATGACCTTCTGTTATGGGCCGCGCTGGGGGTCATTCTCGGCGGACGTCTGGGCTATGTTCTTTTCTACAACCCGGGTTTCTATTTCGAAAATCCGGGCGACATCCTCGCCGTCTGGAAAGGCGGCATGTCTTTCCATGGGGGTTTTGCCGGCGTTGTCGCAGCCGTCTACATTCACGCACGCCGCAACAATATCAAACTCTGGTCGCTGGCCGATGGTGTCGCCGCTGTCGCGCCGTTGGGTCTCCTGTTCGGACGTCTGGCAAACTTCATCAACAGCGAATTGTGGGGTCGTACAACGGACCTGCCATGGGGCGTTGTTTTCCCCAATGGCGGCCCGCTTCCCCGCCACCCGAGCCAGCTCTACGAAGCCGCACTCGAAGGTTTATTGCTCTTCATTGTGCTGCGATACCTCACCCATCACACAAAAGCACTGCAAACCCCGGGGACCGTCGCAGGCTCCTTCTTCATCGGATACGGGTTTGCACGTATTTTTGTTGAATTCTTCCGCGAACCGGACGCCCATATTGGCTATCTCTGGGGGCCAGTCACACAAGGAATGGTTCTCACCATTCCGATGATCCTGATCGGAGTGGGCATTATCTGGTGGGCCCGCCAACAACAGTCCAGATGAGCACCACCGGCAGTCCCAACACAAAACTTGCGCGTATTATTGCCGATGACATCAGCGCTCATGGCCCCATGAGTGTGGAAACCTTCATGAATGCCTGCCTCGCCCANCCTGAGCACGGCTATTATCTGACGCGTGATCCCCTGGGCACAAAGGGAGATTTCACAACCGCCCCGGAAATTTCTCAGATGTTCGGCGAACTACTGGGACTGTGGGCGGCCGATATGTGGATCAAACTCGGCAGTCCTGGGAAATTTGTCCTGGCTGAACTGGGCCCGGGCCGGGGTACCTTGATGGCGGATGCCGTACGTGCAACCGCGCGTGTGGCGGGCTTTGCAAAAGCAGCCCATATCGCCCTCGTGGAAACCAGCCCTGTCCTGAAATCAGCCCAGCAGAAAAACGTACCGCTCGCCACTCATTATACGAATGTCAACGACCTGCCGGACGGCCCCCTCATCATCCTCGCTAACGAATTTTTCGACGCCCTGCCCATTCGGCAATATGTGAAACAGAACGGGCAGTGGTTTGAGCGGGCTGTGACAGTGGCTTCAAATGAGGCAACACCTCATCTGCAATTTCAGTNCACAACCTTGCCCCTGCCTGTGGAGACACGCCACCTCCCGCCCGCCGTGCAACACGCATCTGAGGGTGAGATCGCCGAAACNTGCCCAATCGCAACCGACATCGCCCGCACAATCGCNACACGTTTTGAACAAGCACCCGGCGCCGCCCTTTTTGTTGACTACGGACATGCACACAGCGCAACCGGCGACACATTGCAAGCGTTGCACCAACANAAATATGCAGATGTACTGGANCATCCCGGCGAGGCTGATCTGACCNCACATGTCGATTTCGAAGCGCTCGCACACGCCATGCCACAGGCCCGAACCTACGCACCCATCACACAGGCCGTGTTCCTGAANAGCCTGGGGATTGAGGTCCGTGCCGATTTCCTGAAGGCGAATGCAGACAAAGCACAAGCGCACGAAATTGATGCTGCCCTCACACGCCTGATCAACCCGGATCAAATGGGACAGCTTTTTAAAGTGATGGCGGCCACCAGCATCGGCGCGACAGCACCCGCCGGTTTCTGATACAAAGCAACAAGACAATCCCAGTCAGAGGATATCTCATGATCCGCGCCCAAAATCTTGCCGCACAAAGCGGGATCGAACATGGCTTTTTTTCCCGTCAGAACGGCGTTTCAACTGGCATTTACGAAGGTCGGAACTGCGGCATGGGNTCTGATGATTTACGCACAAACGTGATCGAAAACCGGGGCCGGGTTGCAGATGATCTGGGCGTACCGCGCACCCATCTCATCACCGCCTACCAGATACATTCTCCAACCGTCGTAACCGTTACCCAGCGCTGGGAGTACGATGCCGCGCCACAGGCCGACGCCATGGTAACCGACAGGCCCGGCCTGGCATTGGGGATNCTCACCGCAGACTGCACACCTGTTCTCTTCGCCGACGCCAACGTCGGCATTATCGGGGCAGCACATGCAGGCTGGAAAGGCGCCGTCAACGGCGTTCTCGATNCCACACTCGCCGCGATGGAGGCGCTGGGCGCCCGTCGCAGCAATATCAGGACCGCCATAGGCCCCACCATCTCGCAGCCCAACTATGAAGTTGGCCCCGAATTCGCGGAAACGTTCACCGCCCGCGATGCACGTTATGCACGTTTCTTCATTCCCAGCGCCCGGACAGAACATTATCANTTCGACCTGCCTGCATTTGTTGAAGACCGNCTGCAGGCCGCAGGCATTTCNTCGGTCGAACGGCTCAATNTGTGCACATATNCAGACCCATCAAGGTTTTTCTCCTTTCGACGAACCACTCATGCCGGANNGCCCGACTATGGACGGCAGATTTCCGCAATCACGCTGAAAAACACGTGAGAAGAGCGCCCGTTGACCGCAAGCTNAGAAGACAGAAACGCAGCACTAGGGACCATGCGCCGACCTTGCTACTTTAGACTGAACGCGAATCATCGGCGACAGCGCAACCGGCTGATACCCGTCCGATCGCGCCACAACGCGACAAGAGTCGCAGGGGATCAGTAGAAGCGTGGAATATTTGGGGACAAGCACCAGGCAGGAAACACCGGGAAAGTGCCACATGGCGCCCCACCGGACGCCATACGTCCGGCGTGCCATGTTCTTGTCGCTGCTGNTGGCAAGCCTNGCCGCGTGCACAGATGAAGAGAACAACAAACAGGCGCTGAACGCCCCTTATGCCGCTGACCCGCTGGATGCCCCACTCCACACCGCATCNCTACCGGCCCTGCAGCGCCGCGGCATTTTTATTCAACTGCCNTCCGGTTTACCCAACGAATTGGCAAGTCTGCTCCTCGCCCGGCTTCAGGAAGCAAGCCTTGCCAACCGCCTCCCTCTCGCCAAAACGGGAACAATTCCCGAAGTGACGGTCAAAGGGGTTGCGCGGGCCGGGATCGCNCCCAACGGAACCGCAGTCGCACTGGTCTGGGAGGTTGTAGGCGCCGATGGCAAACGCCTGAAACTCCTCTCCGGCGATGCCCTTATTCAACGGCCTGAAGCGTCACCACTCGATCGGTTCGATCCTTGGGCAACCGTCGANGCCAAAACACTCGAAAGCATCGCNGATCAAGCNGCACAAGANCTTGCAGGCTGGTATCAGGCGGATTTTCTGNCCCCCGCTGAAAGCAACATCGCAACNGCAAGCCTGACACCTGCAGTTGATGCGCAAAACNNTCCCCCAATGCCCCCCTCCTCACCACCAATCGACTTCTCAACGCCGTCTCTTCTGGCCATCCCCGGTGGCGTNTCTGAAGACACATCCGCGCGTGATGCAACTTTGCTCGACGATCTGGCGCCAACCCGCAGAGCCACAGCANCATCGTCACCGNCGGCAAGNATCACATCCCTCGNAGATGCGCCACCTCCCGCTTCAGCCATAACCGCCACTATCTCCCGGCCCACCTCCCCGCCCGCCGGGCCTTCAGCCGAGCCCTCAATTGTCACGGCCTCTCTCGGGGCAGCAACACAGCCTGCGATAAATACACGCGGAACATCGCCGCGTGCCCTGTTTGATGTCGCCGTTGGCACGTCGCCCGGGGACGGTCAGTTATCCTTGGCCGCCGCTGTTCAGGAGGCTCTTTTGAACATGCCAGGCAGCCCGGCAACACCTGCCGCCTATCGTGTTCTGGGGGAAGTGACNCTGAGCAAAGCAGAGGCTGGCAAAGCCCATGTGACCATTGAATGGACCATAGCCTCCAAAGAAGGGGTCCCACTCGGCCTCGTGTCCCAATCCAACATTGTCGGCGCGGAGGAAATTGCAGGCACNTGGGGGCAAGTCGCAACAGAGGCGGGCACAGCCGCCGCCAGNGGGATTCTCGAGCTGATTAGCCCTTCATCACCCAAAGCATGAAAATACCCGGGCTGAACATGTGGCACTGAGGTCACCCCGGCGAAAAACATTGCAACCAGAACCATATCAGAAAACAGCAAATACCCGNCAAACTGGCTGATTCAAAGCAGTTTTCCCCTATCGCGCTTCCCCGACAAGATCAGCGGATGAGAACGACGGCTCACAAACTCCAAATTGACGCAGNGTCCGGTTTACAGACGCCAATACCCCTTGTTACAAACCCGCCAGAGCCAAAGGCTGCCAAACCTGCGGCGAGACCATCAGACGAACTTATGGGCCAACAGCCCGCCACAAGGGGATGCGGAATGAAACTGGTTGCCGGAAACTCAAATCGCGGCTTGTCCGAAGCGATCGCAGCCTATCTCAATATCCCGCTCACCAAATCCGTCGTCCGGCGTTTTGCCGACATGGAAGTATTTGTTGAAATTCAGGAAAATGTGCGTGGTGAAGACGTCTTCGTGATCCAGTCCACCTCTTACCCTGCCAACGACCATCTGATGGAATTGCTGATCATCATTGATGCACTAAAGCGCGCATCCGCACAGCGCATCACNGCCGTTGTCCCCTATTTCGGCTATGCCCGCCAGGATCGTAAGCCCGGTGCACGCACCCCGATCTCGGCAAAGCTCGTCGCCAACCTGATCACCAAAGCTGGGGCAGACCGCGTATTGACGCTGGACCTTCACGCCGGTCAGATCCAGGGCTTCTTTGATATTCCCACAGACAATCTGTTTGCGGCCCCCGTTATCACACGGGACATTGANGATCATTATGACTGTTCCAAACTCATGATTGTATCGCCGGANGTCGGCGGTGTGGTTCGCGCCCGGGCACTCGCCAAACGGCTGAACGCTGATCTCGCTATTGTTGACAAACGACGAGAACGCGCCGGCGAAAGCGAAGTCATGAACATTATTGGCGATGTCAAAGGCCGGGCCTGCATCCTGGTCGACGATATTGTCGACTCAGCNGGAACACTCTGCAACGCCGCCGCCGCCTTGAAAGAACAGGGCGCAACAGACGTATCGGCTTACGTCACACATGGCGTGCTCTCCGGCGGGGCGGTTGCCCGTGTGACCGCCTCCCAGCTGAAAGAGCTGGTTATTACCGACAGTATCCAGACCACAGAAGCAGTCCGGGTCAGCCACAATATTCGCACCGTTTCAATTGCCCCACTGATCGGTGAAGCCATGCGACGGACAGCCGAAAGCCGCTCTGTTTCCAGCCTTTTCGACTNANCACNTCCAATTTNCAGCAATCCCGGCTCGCGAAACAGTCTGTAAAGCCTGNGCCGCCCACTCCCCTGTTGTGGGCAAACGGCCACGCCCCTNCCAGATTCGCCAGACANGTTCGCCAGACAGGTTCAGGCTGAAATCAGTCCCTGACAGGTTGTTTTTCTCGCATTTCTGCGCTATCACGCCCCCAGTTCGCACTTCCACACCCCTGGAGGAGACTTGCGGGCAAGATGAAGGGCCATAAGGCCCTGTTTTTATTGGAGAATTCGCTATGGCCGAGAATATTAAACTGACGGCTCAAGCACGAGATCGGGCCGGCAAGGGGGTCGCCCGGGCACTTCGTCGCGAGGGACGTGTACCTGCCGTTATTTACGGTGACAAAAAGACCCCGGACCTGATTTCCGTGGACTATCACAAAGTNAACAACCTCTGGAACAAAGGCGCATTCACAAGCCACCTGCTCGACCTCGAAGTCGATGGCAAGGTACAGCGTGTGATCCCGCGTGATGTTCAGCTGGACCCTGTAAAGGATTTCGTCCTGCATGTTGATTTCCTTCGCATCAAGAAGGGCTCGACACTGAACGTTGAAGTACCGGTGCATTTCGTCAACGAAGAAGAAAGCCCGGGCCTGAAGCGCGGCGGTGTCTTGAACGTTGTCCGCCACGAAGTTGAACTCACCGTATCGGCTGAAAACATTCCGGACTCAATCGAAGTGGATCTGACCGGCCTCGAAATCGGGGATGGTATTCATATTTCGCATGTGAAGCTGCCTGCCGGTGCCTCGTCAACGATCACCGACCGTGACTTCACAATTGCGACAATCGCCGCCCCTGCTGGCCTCGTTTCCGAGGAAAATGCAGCCGGTGACGATGAAGCAGACGCAGAAGAAGACAAGGCTGAAAGCGAAGACTAAGCCGCTTGGCCTGAAAGAGGAGCATGTCGCATGATCCTGCTGGTAGGGCTTGGTAATCCGGGCGACAAATATGCCCGTCAGCGTCACAACATTGGCTTCATGGCGGTGGATGAGATCATCCGCCGCCATTCTTTTGCGCCCCTTCGCTCCCGCTTTCAGGGATTGGCAACCGAGGGAACAATTGACGGCCAGAAAGTGTTGCTGCTCAAGCCACAGACATACATGAATTTGAGCGGCCAATCCGTCGGCGAAGCGATGCGCTTCTACAAGCTGACCCCGGCAGATGTCGTCGTCATACATGACGAACTGGACCTGCCTGCGGCAAAAGTGCGGGTCAAAACAGGTGGTGGTGCCGCGGGAAATAATGGCATTCGCTCTATTACCGAACATATTGGTGCTAATTTTCGCCGTGTTCGGCTAGGCATAGGACACCCCGGTGACCGCGCTCGTGTCACCTCACACGTTCTGGGCGACTTTTCCAAAGCCGACAAAACCTGGCTCGATCCACTGCTGGAGGCCATTGCGGACTGCGTGCCCTTGCTGGCTGAAGGCAAAGACGCAACCTTCGCCAACAAGGTTCATCTGCTCTTGAACCCCGAAGCGGAAAAAGAGCAGAAGAAAAAGAAAGCAGCCCGCCCTGCAGAAGATGAAAACAAGAATTAGGCGACAGACATCGCCAGCAAAACATGAACAAGGATCAATCCGATGGGATTTAAATGTGGCATTGTTGGACTGCCCAACGTTGGAAAATCAACGCTCTTCAACGCGCTGACGCAAACGGCGTCCGCTCAGGCGGCCAACTACCCCTTCTGTACCATCGAGCCCAATGTCGGCGAAGTCGCCGTCCCCGACGTGCGGATGAAAAACCTTGCGGCGATCGCCGGGTCAAAAGAACTTATTCCGACCCGCCTCACATTCGTTGATATTGCGGGCCTGGTGAAAGGTGCCTCCAAGGGAGAAGGTCTCGGCAACCAGTTCCTTGCCAATATTCGTGAGGTGGATGCCATCGCATACGTACTTCGCTGTTTTGAAGATGGGGATATCACCCACGTTGAAGGGCGCATTGACCCGCTCGCGGACGCGGAAATTGTCGAAACAGAGCTGATGATCGCCGACCTTGAAAGTCTCGAAAAGCGCCTGCCCGCGCTGGAGAAAAAAGCCAAAGGTCAGGACAAGGAAGCAAAGGCCAGCATTGAGCTTATCGAGCGTGCACTTGTCCACCTTCGCGAGGGCCGCCCTGCCCGTTTCACCGAGCGGACACCCGAAGAGGAAAAAGCCTTTAAAGGCCTGAACCTCCTTACCTCCAAACCCGTCCTTTATGTGTGCAATGTTGAAGAGGAAGCAGCCTCAACCGGCAACAGCTTCTCCAAGGCCGTGCAAGAGCGTGCAGCCGCCGAAGGTGCCGTCGCGGTCGTCATTTCTGCACGCATCGAAGAAGAACTTGCGCAACTCGACGACGACGAGCGTACCGATTACCTGAGTGAACTGGGTCTGGAAGAAGCAGGCCTCGACCGCCTCATCCGCGCGGGCTACGACCTTCTGCATCTCATCACCTATTTCACCTGCGGCCCGAAAGAAACCCGTGCCTGGACAATCACCAAAGGAACAACAGCCCCACAGGCAGCTGGTGTTATTCATACCGACTTTGAAAAAGGGTTCATCAGAGCGGAAACCATTGCATATGATGACTATGTCTCACTGAAGGGTGAAAGCGGCGCCAAAGACGCCGGGAAAATGCGCCTCGAGGGCAAAGAATATGTCGTCGCCGACGGTGACGTCATGCATTTCCGCTTCAATACCTGATTGTGTTTCAAGGACACGCACATGATCTATTGGGAAGATGTCACACCTGGAACCACGTTCACGACAGCAGCACGCACGATCTCCAAAGAAGAGATAATCGAATTTGCCAGTGAGTATGATGCACAGCCCTTCCACTTGGACGAGGAAGCAGCCAAAAGCTCCATCCTTGGTGGTCTGTGCGCTAGCGGCTGGCATTCCTGCGCCATCGCCATGCGCCTCGTTTATGATCGGTTCCACATCAATGCCGCCACGCAGGGCTCGCCGGGCATCACGGAGTGCCGCTGGAAAAAGCCGCTCTACGCGGGTGAAACCGTAAAGATTAAGGTCACCTGTATTGACGCCCGACCGTCGAAAAGCCGGCCAGCAATGGGCCTCACAAACTGGACATGGGAAATGATCAACGCCAAAGGTGACACCATCATGACCCTCGAAAGCTGGTTGATGATGGGCAGACGCCCTGACGGCGCGGCACCGGTGGAGGCAATCTGATGGCCTGGTTTGAAGATATTAAACTCGGTGAAACACTGGAACTCGGGACCCATACGTTCACAAGCGAAGACATTATCCGCTTTGCGGAGAAATATGACCCGCAACCTTTTCATACAGACCCGGAAGCCGCGAAGGAAAGTCATTTTGGCGGCCTTGTCGCCGCTGGCTGGCACATTGCTGCCGTCTGGATGAAACTCATGCTGGAGACACGCAGAAACCAGCCGCAGGATGAAACGCCACCCGCTCCGGACGGACGTGCAGCACCACGTGGTGGCCCCTCGCCTGGCTTTTTTGATCTGAAATGGATCAAACCGGTACGCGCTGGCGACACAATTGCCTACCGCACGACTACACTTGAAAAAGTGGACCTGAAAAGCCGCCCCTATCAGGGCATCCTGAAAAGCTTCAACGAAGGTTTTAATCAGGACGGTACGCTTATCTTCTCATTCATCGGACAAGGCCTCGTCGAGCGTCGCGAACCCTACCGGGCGCCCGCGACCGAATAGCCCCTCTCAGGCAAAACCAAACAGTCGCTCCGCATTCCCCAGCAAAATCGCATGGCGCGCAGCGGGTTTGCCTTCTGTTACGATCAGCACTTTCGCCTGCGTCGCTGCCAGGTGGTAAAAGGGCCAGTCAGTCCCATAGAGCAGCCGGTCCGCCCCGACTTCCCGCACCAGTTGATCAAGTTTGGTGACCCCCTGTCCGTGAATACCCAGCCAAAGGTTCTTGTATTTCTGCGCAAGCGGTATCGCCCCATCCACATCCCGCGCACCCGCATGCCCAAGCACAAACTGAACATGAGGGAAATCGCGGATGGCTCCTTCATAGTGCCGCATCAATGCATATTTGTGGGAAAATTCGGGCTCAATGCCCGCTCGCCCACCATGATAAAGGATCGGCAGGCCAAGTTCCCCACAGGCCTCATAAATCGGCGCCATCACCCGGTCATCAGGGTAAAAACGCTGCATCGTCGGATGAAGCTTGATCATCCGGATGCCTTGTTCAGCCAGCACCTTAAGCTTCGCCGGCGCGTCCGGGTCGCCCGGCACCACGGAACCGCCACGCAGCAGGCGCGGCTCCGCTTTCGCCCCTTCAATGGCTTTCAGCCAAGTCTCCGTGAGCGCATCCCCAAACGGCAAGCCCCATGCGATCGGCAGGATCTGCGCCCGTTCCACCCGGCAATCATCCATCTCCGCCAGCAGGTTGGGTATCGTGTGCGTCGCGGCAGCCCCGCTCCCGTGCAGAAGCTGTGCGAGTGACATGAGCTGCAACCGGCGAAGAGCGGCATCAGAAAAATTGGCATTGATGTACACATCAAGGTCAAGCGGGCATCCCGGATCTGTCGCATCACAGTCCAACATGTACTCCACCCGGTTTGTCCGCTGACTCAAATCAATCTGGGGGGCAAACAACATATTCATCCCCAGGTGAGCATGCACATCAATTGCAGACGGCACATCCTCATCAACCAGCACAAGACGACCGGTCTCATTGAGCTCATACCAAGGAAGGGCCGCTAAACCACGATAGCCCTGATAAACCTGAGCCCCGAACGGCCCTGTGCCGGACTGTGCCACCTCATGCACTTTCTGCGCAATCAAGGCTTCCGCCTCTTCGGCTGTGTAGCGTGCTGAAAACCGGTCACCACGCAGCAACACGTAACCTGCCATACCGGCAAGTCCCGCCGCCCCTGCGATCCCCAAAAAGTGCCGCCGTTTCATATCGTCCCCCATCAAACATCAAAACCCGGAAAACCAAAGCTCGCACCGAAAAGCAGGCAAGGTCAATCAAGCAGCTTTCACCGCACATGAATGTGAAGCTCCGATCATTTAGTCCCCACCTTGCATAAGCGCGCCCCGCCCTGCACCATGTGAAAAACATACAGGAGAGCAGACATGGCCACAGGAACAATGATCGAACTGAAAGGTGACGCAGGTTTTGCACTCGGCGCCTACCGGGTCTCCCCGTCAGATTGCGGGGCAAAAGCAAATGGCAATGGACTGGTGCTTGTTCAGGAAATCTTCGGTGTCACCGACCATATCAAAGAATTGTGTGACGGCTACGCCAGTAAGGGTTATGAGGTGATCGCCCCGTCCATGTATGACCGGGGTGAAAAAGGTTGGCAGTCAGACTATTCAGGCCCCGGCTTCAACCGTTCCATCGAGCTTGCAAAAGGCTTCGGCCTGCCCAATGCACAAGGTGACATGCAAGCCGCCATCAACGCATTACAGGCGGATGGCGTCAAATCCGTCCACATTACCGGCTATTGTTACGGTGGCGCTATGGCATGGCTCGCCGCATGCAAATGCGACGGTCTCGCCTCCGCAGTCGGATACTACGGTCGCCTCATCATGGATATGGAGAGCGATAAGCCGAAAGTACCCACCATGCTCCACTTCGGCGAGAAGGATGCGTCCATCCCGATCGGCTGGGTCCGCGCGTTCAAGGAAAAACGAAAGGACATCACAGTCCATATCTACGACGCCGATCATGGCTTCAATTCGGACCGCCGGGAACATTATTCCAAAGAAGCTGCAGAGCTGGCACTGGAGCGGACACTCGCCTGGTTTGCCGCCAACAGCTGAAACAAAAAAGGGCCCGTCGCTGGATCAAACGACGGGCCCTTTGCTCAAGCCACATAAGACTTAAGCGTTTTTCAGACTGCGATACAATTCTATTCCTTCGGTCGCAAACTGGTTCGACTCGTCCACAGAGCGTGCAATACCCTCAAGACTTGCATTCACCTCCTGCACCGCTGACGACACAGTCTGCATATTCGTCGACATCTCACCGGTTGACGCACTCTGCTCTTCCACAGCCCCCGCTGCCGATGCCACACTAGCTTCCACGGATGTAATAGACTGCTTGATCCCCGACAGGCGTGTCACAACCTCATCTGCGATCGTCTGGGTGCGGGAAATCTCGCTACCGATATCCTCCGTCGCTTTAGCAACCTGATTGGCAAGCGACTTGACCTCGGACGCCACAACAGCAAACCCGCGACCAGCTTCGCCCGCACGGGCAGATTCAATTGTCGCGTTGAGAGCAAGCAAGTTAATCTGCCCGGCAATATCCTGGATCATCTGTACAATACTGGTCATCGCGTCAGCCGCGGCGGCAAGCTTCTGT
Source organism: Rhodobiaceae bacterium (assembly GCA_002715765.1). GTDB lineage: Bacteria > Pseudomonadota > Alphaproteobacteria > Parvibaculales > Parvibaculaceae > Mf105b01. The sequence goes on from PAZY01000037.1 coordinate 32,499, forward strand.
GTAGATTGATCTGCTTCCAGCGCTTCTGCCGATACACGGGCAACCTCGGACTTTGATGTCGCCATGCTGCGTGCAATCTCCGCTGCGGAAGCCTCAAATTCCTCCGCCGCAGCAGCAACGGTCTGCACCGTTTGTGCTGTCTGGTGCGACGCAGCCGCGGCCGTTGCAGACTGTTCATTGGCGCCACCAACAGCCCGTAGAATCTTCTCAAGATTTGCGTCAACGAGCTTGCCAACCCGGGCCGCTTCTTCCTTCGCCTTTACCTGCGTTGTGATATCGGTTGCATATTTCACAACTTTAAACGGGCGCCCGGACGGGTCAAAGATCGGATTGTAAGACGCCTGGATCCAGATTTCCCGGCCTCCTTTCCCAACCCGCTTATACTCGGCAGCCTGAAACTTCCCCGCTGCGAGGTCCCGCCAGAAAGCCTTGTAATCCGGGCTCTGACGGTACTCAGCCTCAACAAACATGCTGTGATGTTTGCCTTTTATTTCATCCAGCGTATAGCCCACGGTCGAGAGAAAATTTTCATTCGCATCCAAGATCGTGCCATCAAGTTCGAATGAGATGACCGCCTGCGACTTGCCGATCGCAGCAATCTGCCCGGCATGATCAGCCTTCTCCAGCATTTGGGCTGTGACATCAGTCGCATATTTCACGACTCTCACCGGCTTGCCATCGGGAGCCATAATCGGGTTATAGGAAGCCTGTATCCAGATCTCCTTGCCCCCTTTGCCCACACGCTTATATTCCGCAGATTGAAAGACACCAGCCCGAAGTGTTTCCCAGAACCGCTTGTATTCTGCACCACCTGCATAGTCCGGTTCGACAAACATGCTGTGATGTTTGCCCTTGATCTCGTCCAACGTATATCCGACCGCATTGAGAAAATTCTCATTCGCCGTCAAAATGGTGCCATCCATCTTAAATTGAATCACCGCTTGCGACTTATCGAGCGCGCGAAGCATCGCGCTCGTATTGCTGGACCCCAGCACGTGCGCAAACACCGGTATGCGTGCAAAAAATTCCCTGAACATGTGACCACCTGATTTCGTTCCACGGTGCCTAAAATAGGCGTTACGGATATCCCCAACCCGCGAACGACACTCTGATCACAAAATTCAAAGAAATTTATAATTTCATTTGAATAAAACGAAGAAACAGATGGGATTCATGAATTTTATCAGTAAACGAATAATTTCCCCATGAAGCCAAAAGAAAAATTTCGTTTGCATCAAACACCTACAGCAGCAGGAATTACGACTGTTGGCCATACGACTGAAATTTGCGCAACACAATTGCCATCTCGTCATCCGAAAGCAATGGCACATCGCCGAGCATGCGAGCCCGAATATACTGATCTGCCAACGTCTCCACTTCCCACGCCAACTCATACGCTTTCTCAAGCGACGCGCCGCAAGCAATCACCCCATGATGGGAAAGCAGGCAGGCCTGCCGGTCCTCAAGGGCCACAAGCGCATACTGCGCTAACGCCTCTGTCCCGAAAGTTGCATAAGGCGCACAGCGAATGTCAGCGCCCCCAGCCGCAGCAACCATATAATGAAAAGCGGGAATCCCCTCCTCACGGCAGGCAAGCGCCGTCGCCGCATTTGAATGCGTGTGCACGATGCCGCCAATATCGGGCCGTGCCGCGTAGATTGCGGCGTGGAAATGCCACTCGGAAGATGGCTTCCGCGATCCGGGTGGCACGGATCCATCAAGCGCCATCGATACAATATCTTCTGGTTTAAGACCCTCATAGGCCATGCCTGTCGGCGTGATGAAAACCCGAGCTCCGTCCCGCGCCGACACATTGCCCGAGCGCCCCGCCGAGAGGCCCGAACAGGACATGGCTTGCGCTGTGACGATTACCGCTTCTGCCAACTTGCTCATGAATTCCGCTCCGGAAAGAGTGAGAGAAGCCCCTCACGGGTTGCCGGGCAAATCCCGCGATCAGTAATAAGCGCTGTCACCAAACGCGCAGGCGTGACATCAAAAGCCGGGTTGGCCGCAGGGCTACCACTCGCAACCACCTGCACTTCTTGCACCTGCCCCGCAGACGTGAGGCCCGATACATGCGTTACTTCGCGCGCTGAACGTTCCTCAATCGGGATGTCGTGCCCTCGCTCAAGCTCCCAGTCAATCGTGGTGTGCGGCAGGGCAACATAGAAAGGAACATTATTATCACAAGCAGCAAGCGCTTTGAGATAGGTGCCGATCTTGTTTGCGACATCGCCGTTCGCCGCCGTCCGATCCGTACCGACGATGCACATATCGATCTCGCCCGCCTGCATCAAATGCCCGCCCGCATTGTCAACAATTACCGTGTGCGGCACACCTTCCTGGCCAAGTTCAAACGCTGTCAGCGCCCCACCCTGATTGCGCGGTCGTGTCTCATCCACATAGACGTGCACCTGAATACCTGCTGCATGTGCCATATAGACAGGTGCAGTCGCCGTACCCCAGTCGATACAGGCAAGCCACCCCGCATTGCAATGTGTGAGAATATTGACGGGTGCCCCGCCCTTGGCCTCCGACAGGCGCTTGATAATGGAGAGCCCGTTCTCCCCAATCCGTGCGCATACCGCGACATCATCTTCAACGATTTCTGCCGCACGCGCGTAAGCGGCTTCAGCCCGGTTGTGCGGCACATGCGACATGACCGCCGTTTGCACCTCGTCCAGTGCCCATTTCAGATTAACCGCCGTAGGCCGTGTCTCGACAAGCCGGAGATAAGCATCCCGCACGCCTGCATCCGATGGATCATCACGTAGCGCCAAAGCAAATCCATAAGCCGCCGTCGCACCAATCAAAGGCGCGCCGCGCACCACCATATCCTTGATCGCGCGCGCTGCCTCATTCACATCAGTGAGACGCACCAGTTCAATCCGGTGAGGAAAGAGCCGCTGATCAAAGGTCGAGACCGACCAGCCATCATCATTCAGCCAGATCGTGCGGCTTGCCTCTCCCTGAATGCGCATCTTCAGTCCCCATCAAAGGTGCAAAGCGACAAAACCTCAATGTCATAGGCTTCAAGCCGCGCACGACCAGCAAGAGCAGGGAGTTCGATGACAAAACTTGCTCCCAGCACATTGCCCCCCGCACGGCCGATCAGCTTGACCGCAGCTTCCGCCGTGCCACCAGTCGCAATGAGATCGTCAATGAGCAGAACATTGGCACCTTTGGGCACCTCATCCGCCTGGATTTCCACCGTGTCGGTACCATACTCAAGCTCATATTCCTGATTGATCGTCTCCCATGGCAGCTTTCCCTTCTTGCGAACCGGGATAAAACCTTTGCCCAATTGGTGCGCCACAGCCCCACCCAGAATGAAGCCACGCGCTTCGATCCCGGCAACCATGTCGATCTCCGCCCCCACATGCAGTTGAACCAGCGCATCCACTGCTTTCCGAAAACCTTTGGCATCGGAGAGGAGTGTCGTCACATCACGAAACTGAATACCGGGCTTCGGATAATCGGGAATGGTCCGGATATAATCTTGAACTTTTTTCACTCTGCTTCCCCTGAATACAAGTTACAAAACGCGACCAGCGACAGCATCCAACTTTGCAAGTAAAGCAGGATCGCGTTTTTCTGGCGCTGTAATAATGGCCATATCGAGCGCGCGATCATGGCCCTGCGGATCTGGGTCACGCGGACGCCCGGCAATTGCCCCGACAAGTTGCCGCAGCATGGCGCGAGACTTGTCAGCATTGCGGTTAAGTATCTCGATCACCTGCGCCACATCCACATTCTCTTCATGCGGGTGCCAACAATCATAATCTGTGACCATCGCCACCGTCGCATAACAAATCTCTGCCTCACGCGCGAGCTTTGCTTCCGGCATATTGGTCATGCCTATCACGGAACAACCCCAAGAGCGATAAAGCTCAGACTCTGCACGCGACGAGAATTGTGGCCCCTCCATCGCCAGATAAGTTCCGCCCCGCGTATGCTCAATCCCTTCCGCCTTACAAGCTGCCTCCAGAAGGTCACCCAACCGCGCATTCACCGGGTCGGCGACAGACACGTGCGCCACACAGCCCTGTCCAAAAAAGCTTTTTTCGCGCGCAAAGGTGCGGTCGATAAACTGATCGACAATCACAAAATGCCCGGGAGGCAGTTCTTCTCTCAGCGACCCAACGGCGGATACAGAAACAATGTCCGTCACACCAACCCGCTTCAACACATCAATGTTTGCCCGGTAATTGATCGAGGATGGCGAGTGCACGTGACCACGGCCATGGCGCGGCAGGAACACAAGTTCGACACCGTCCAACTCCCCGAAATGAAGCGCGTCCGACGCCTCCCCCCACGGGCTCGTAACCTGCTCCCAGCGTTCATTGGCAAGCCCCGGAAAATCGTAGACGCCACTCCCGCCCAAAACACCTAACACAGGTTTCGTCATTATCTGTCCTTTCCGGAGCTCACCCGACCACAATGGGGCAACCTAACAAAAAGGGCCCCCACAAGGGAGCCCTTTTCAAAGTCACATCCATGAAAGATCAGTGAGCGTCAGCCCAGACCTTGCGCATGGTGAAATACATGAGACCAGCGAAGATGATGAGGAAGATCATCACCTGGAAACCGAGCTTGTGACGTGCTTCACGTGTGGGTTCTGACGCCCAGGTAAGAAAAGTCGTCACATCACGCGCATACTGGTCAACGGTCATTGGCGCACCATCTTCATAATCCACAATCTCTTCTGACAATGGATTGGCCATGCCGATCATATGGCCAGGAAAGTACGTGTTATAGCTCATGCCAGCAGGCACAGAGACCCCTTCAGGCGCATCTGTATAACCGGTAAGCAGAGAATAGATGTAATTTTCTCCGCCGTTACGCGCCTTCACAACCATGGAAAGATCAGGTGGCAATGCGCCGCCGTTTGATGCACGGGCTGCATTCTCGTTTGCAAATGGGGCCGGGAACGGATCCTTCGGCAGGCGTGCCCGCTCGAACATATCGCCGAGATCATCAGGCCCGTCTTCAATCGTGTGCTCTGCAGCAATAGCCTTCACAGCAGCTTCCGAAAACTCCGGACCGCCAGCCTCGCCAAGATTACGGAAACGCATCAGGTTCATCGAGTGGCAAGCTGCACAAACCTCGGCGTAGACCTTGTATCCACGACGCAGTGCTGAACGATCAAACGTACCGAACGGCGCCTCAAACGACCATTCTGCCTGTTTCAGTTCAACACTTGCCCCTGCAGCCTTCGCCCCACCGATGGTGAGAAAAAAGGCACCAAGAGCGATGATGGCCAGAGCCCCCAGAAAAGGCACAACACGGCATGCACGTGTAAAAATGCAAGGGCGAGCTTCATTTTCAGTCATATGTGTGGTCATGTCAGAAAGCTCCCTTAACCGCGTTTCTCGGGCGACGCAGATGCGCCTGCCCCACCGCTACCACCACCCAGCACAGCTTGCGCAATGCTTTCCGGCAGAGGTTTGGTTTTCTCAACCAGGCCCAATACCGGCAGAATGATGAAGAAGTGTGCGAAATAATACGCCGTCAGGATCTGAGCAGCGATCACGAACTTGCCTTCCGCCGGTTGGCCACCGAGATAACCAAGACCGAGACAAACAAGAACAAAGATCCAGAAGAACTGCTTGTAGAGCGGACGGAAACGCGCAGAACGCACTTTCGACGTATCAAGCCAAGGCAGAACAAACAGGACAGCAATCGCACCAAACATCGCGATCACACCACCAAGTTTGGAATCGATCGGGCCGATGTCGAACGTGATCGCACGCAGGATCGCGTAGAACGGCAACAAATACCATTCAGGCACAATGTGCGGCGGCGTAACAAGTGGGTTTGCTTCAATGTAATTGTCAGCATGGCCCAGCACGTTCGGGTTGAAGAACACGAAATAGGCAAACAGGATCACGAACAATGTAAGACCGAAAATGTCTTTGATTGTTGCGTAAGGCGTAAACCGGACCGTGTCCTGCTCACTCTTCACATCAATCCCGTCAGGATTGTTCTGACCCGTGACGTGCAACGCCCAAACGTGCAGCACAACAACACCGGCAATCAGGAACGGAATAAGATAGTGCAGCGAGAAGAAGCGGTTCAGTGTTGGGTTATCAACCGAGAACCCACCCCAGAGCCATTCGCGCAGCGGATCACCGATCAGCGGGATCGCACCGAAAAGGTTGGTGATAACAGTCGCACCCCAGAAGCTCATCTGACCCCAGGGAAGAACGTACCCCATAAAGCCGGCTGCCATCATCAGGAGGTAGATCAGCACGCCGAGAATCCAGAGGATTTCCCGTGGTGCCTTGTACGATCCATAATAGAGGCCGCGGAACATGTGAATGTAACACGCGAGGAAGAACATGGATGCGCCGTTCGCGTGAACATAGCGGATAAGCCANCCATAGTTCACGTCACGCATAATGTGCTCAACAGAGTTGAACGCCATCGATACGTGCGGCGTGTANTGCATNGCCAGAACGATACCCGTCACAATCTGAATCGCCAGACAGAACGTCAGGATCGCCCCGAAGGTCCACCAATAGTTCAGATTGCGGGGCGTCGGATAGACGATAAATGAATCATAGCCGAGACGGACGATCGGAAGACGATCATCGAGCCAGCGTGTAAAGCCATTTGATGGCTGATAGGTGCTTTCACCGCTCATGGTCTGTTCCCTTATCCAATCTTAATCTTGTCGTCGGACTGGAAGGCATATTCCGGCACTTCAAGGTTGAGTGGTGCGGGGCCTCGGCGGATACGGCCTGACGTGTCGTAGTGCGAACCNTGGCATGGGCAGAACCAGCCATCATAATCGCCCTTCTCGTCGGAAACCTGCTGGCCTTTGGGTACGCAACCAAGGTGCGTACAAATGCCAACCATCACAAGCCATTCAGGCTTGATCACCCGGTCTGCGTCCGTTTGCGGGTCACGAAGATCGAGAACATCAACGCTCTCAGCCTCTTCAATCTCTTTTGCCGTGCGGTGACGGATAAACACAGGTTTACCACGCCATTTGACGGTAATGGCCTGCCCGACTTCCACAGGGGAAAGATCCACCTCGATAGAGGCAAGGGCGAGCGCAGACGCGTCCGGGTTCATCTGATCGATCAGCGGCCAGGCAACGCCCCCTACGCCAATAGCAGCAAATGCGCCGGTGGCCACGTAGAGAAAATCACGCCGGGTCGGCTCATCCGTGTCGGTTGTTGCCACGGTTGAGGTCTCCTTTAGTTGAAACAGCACACATGAATGCCAATNAGCACATGGGTGCCAAAAGCCGGAATGTACAGAGCTTAGTCCCCTCCACTCTGTATTGCCGGGTTTTTTGGCATCCGCAGGCATAATTGTCCAGTCCCCGCCTTAGGAACAGTGGCAGGATGTCGCAGACAAAGGGGACATAAGCCTTTCCCGCACCTGCCAAACTGGTAAAAGCGGGGTTAAAGCCCGAACAAACAGAGCCTGAAACCCATGCGGATTGCCCTATTTGAGCCAGATATCCCCCAGAATACGGGAACAATCCTGCGCCTGGGCGCCTGTCTGGGTGTCCCTGTTGATATTATTGAACCTTGCGGCTTTCCACTCTCTGACCGAGGGCTTAAACGCGCTGGAATGGACTATTTGTCCATCGCTGCGATGACCCGTTTCGATTCGTGGGAGAGCTATCTCGAAAACCTGCACCCCGGGAACAGATTGTTACTGCTCAGCACCAAGGCAGCCACCCGCTACACAGACGCCAGCTACCAGCCCGATGACATCCTGCTTTTGGGCCGGGAATCGGCGGGGGTTCCCCAATTTGTGCACGATAGGGCAGACNCTCGCCTCNTCATCCCCATGGCTGATGGTGCCCGTTCTCTGAACGTTGCGGCAAGCTGCGCGTTGGTCGTCGGCGAGGCATTGCGGCAGCTTGACGCCTTCCCCAAGACAGCCGGATANATCTCACACCNCTTTGGCNNCCTANACCGCTTTGGAGTGCCGNCCGCCCCCCTGACCAAGATANGCNTCAAAAGCGGCAGCANCCACGCGCACAAAGGGGCGCCCCTTCTCGGTCACAACAAGCCGCGTCCCTTGAAGTACAACCAGACCGTCCTCCATCATCGGCTGCAGAGAGGCGAGTGCATCCCCATATCGGCTGATCCTCGGNCCCAGTTCCGCAGCCAGATCGCACATAAGACCATTGATGATCTCACGTCGTGCCCTGTCCTCACAGGTCAGCACGCGACCCCTGGCGATTGGCAGATGCCCGGCGGCAACAGCAGCCTGATAGCGCCCCGTGGCGGGCTCGTTTTGCAGATAGGCTTGGTGNAGATANCCAATCGAGGAAGCGCCAAGGCCAAGCAGAACCGGGGCCTCGTCAACCGTATAGCCCTGAAAGTTCCGCTTCACAGCGCCCGTCACCAGGGCATCGTCCGACCGCGCAAAATGGTCAAGCCCGATTGCATGATAGCCAAGAGTAAGAAGCCGNGCGCGGGCGGCGTCAAATTGCGCGGCCCGCGCAGCACCATCAGGCAGCACCGCATCATCAATCATCTTCTGATGCGCCTTCATCCAGGGTACATGTGCATAACCAAAAAGCGCGATGCGCTGCGGATCTAAAGAGACGGCAAGATCAACCTGATCAACAACCGTCTCAACACGCTGATGNGGGAGCCCGTACATGAGATCCATGTTGATTGCATCAATCCCCGCCCCGCGNAACCAATCCACCACTTCTGCCGTTTGCTCATAAGGCTGGATACGGTTGATCGCTTCCTGCACGCGTGCATCAAAATCCTGCACGCCGATNCTGACACGGGTGACACCTGCGTTGGCCAACGTCTCAATATAAGCCTTCGTGGCCGTTCGNGGATCAAGCTCCACAGCAAGCTCCGCACCATCGCGCACATGGAAATAGGTTCGCAACGCCGCCGCCATGCGCTGCCAATCTTCAGCGTGGAGCATAGTGGGGCTACCCCCACCCCAATGCACATGTGCAACTTGCATGCGCGCAGGCATCGCCGCCGCCAAAAGAGCCATTTCCTTCAGCACATGATCAACATAGGTCGCAATCGGCTGATAGCGCTGCGTGATCTTCGTATGACAGCCGCAAAACCAGCACATAGACGCACAAAACGGCACATGCACATACAGAGAAAGCGGCGTCGATGGGTCTAGCTCCGCCAGCCAGCGTCGATAATCCNTCTCACCGACATCGGCCGAAAAATGCGGCGCTGTCGGATAGCTCGTATAGCGCGGCACCGGCTGGTCATATTTCTGAATGAGCGACAGAGAGGAACGGGTCATGAAAAATATCAGGGTTTTGCTTGATGAGGGGGAAGTGTTGAGCGAGATTAGCCCCCGCGCGAGCCCCGCCGCCTTGACCCACATCATGCCCGCACCTGTTACGAAAGCTTCTCAATGACGATCGAAAACCAGAAGAAAACTGCCGAAACATGGTTCCAGTCGCTTCGCGACGAGATCTGTGCCTCATACGAGCAGATCGAAAAGGACCTGACCGGCACGTTTTCGGATCGTGCCCCCGGCCGCTTTGAGCGCACACCCTGGACCCGGGGCGACGCGAACGAGGAAAAAGGCGGCGGCACCATGTCTGTGATGAAAGGCCGCGTCTTTGAAAAAGTCGGCGTCCACACATCCACCGTCTTTGGGGAATTCTCGGAAGAGTTTCGCGCGCAAATTCCGGGCGCAGACGAAGACCCTCGCTTTTGGGCGAGCGGCATCTCACTCATCGCCCACCCGCAAAACCCGCATGTGCCCGCTGTGCACATGAACACGCGCATGATCGTCACAACAAAATGGTGGTTTGGCGGCGGCGCAGATTTGACGCCCGTGCTGAACCGCAACCGCACTCAGGACCATGCCGATAGCAAGGATTTCCACGGCGCCATGAAAGCGCCTTGCGACGCCCACGGAGAAGACTATTACGAGCGCTTCAAAAAATGGTGCGATGAATATTTCTTCCTGCCCCACCGCAATGAGCCACGCGGCATCGGTGGCATATTCTATGATCGCCTGAACAATGGAGACTGGGACAAGGACTTTGCGTTCACACAAGATGTGGGCCGCGCCTTCCGCGACATTTACCCGACCCTCGTGCGCCGTCACATGAATGAGAGCTGGACCGAGGCGGACCGCGAGGAACAATTGATCCGCCGTGGTCGCTATGTGGAGTTTAACCTGCTCTATGATCGCGGCACAACCTTCGGTCTCAAGACCGGCGGCAATGTGGACTCGATCCTTTCCTCCATGCCACCGGAAGTTAAGTGGCCTTAAGCAGCAACAAAAAACGGCTGAGATACAGAGCCCATGGCGAAAACAGAAACAGCGGCGCAACGATATGCACGCCTCAATAAAATTGAAGCCGTCTTTCATCTGTTCGACGTGTCCAAAAACGAAAAAACCACGGCTCTCGACATGGCGAAGGCCGCAAACGTCGACCCCGCCCGCCTTTTTAAAACTCTTGTCGTCGCGAGCGACACAGGAAAGCTTGCTTGCGCTATCGTGCCTGCCAATTGTGAGCTGGATCGCAAAGCCTTGGCACGTATTATGACCGTAAAGCGGATCGATCTAGCGCCGCGGGATATCGCGATGAAATCAAGTGGGTACCAAATGGGAGCCTGCTCACCGCTCGGTCAGAAGAAAGTTTTACCTGTCTTCCTTGATGACAGTGCCAACGCATTTGAAACAATATATGTGAGCGGCGGTGCTTATGGCCTGCAAATGGAAATCGCGGCCGCAGAGCTTGCGCACGCGACAAACGCAACCCTCGCACGCATAACTTGAAACACGAATATCCGCAAACACCGCCCCGGCCTCAGAGCACATCCGTCACCCACACGAATTAAAAATGCGCGGCGTACCCGCCATCCACAAAAAGCACATGCCCCGTCACATAGGACGCGGCATCAGACGCAAGGAACACCGCCGCCCCGCCAATCTCCTCCGGGCGCGCCCAGCGGCCAAGGCTCGTGCGCTGTGATAGCCAGTCAGCGACAGAGGGATCATCCACCATGGCCTGATTGGCCTCCGTCGCGAAATAGCCGGGCGCAATTGCATTTACGTTGATGCCCACAAGTCCAAGCTCTGCGGCGAGCGCCCGTGTCATAGCTTCCAGCCCGCCCTTGGCCATCGTGTAGGTGGCATCCCCTTGTCTGGAGAAAGGCCCTGCAATCGAAGTGATGTTGATGATGCGGCCACCGGACTTCATCAAGCGAGCTGCGCATCGTGACAGATCAAACGGCGCAACAAGATTGATCTCAAGCATCCGCCGAACATCATTGAGCGAATACTCATCAAGCGCGCGGCGATCTCGCAACCCGACATTATTGACGAGAATATCGAGCCCTTCGCTCGCCAGACGTGCGAAAGTCGCCTCCACCGCGCTTTCATCCGCCACATCGAAAGCAAGAGCCTCCGCCGAACCATGATCCGCCAAAAGCGATACCGCATCCTGCGCGCGCGCAACATCGCGCCCATTGACCAACACATGCGCGCCTGCGCTCGCCAGCGCCTTGGCGATCTCGAAGCCCAGACCCTGCACCCCGCCAGTGACAAGGGCGCGCTTGCCGCTAAGAGAAAAAAGCGATCCCGTCACCGCGCCACCCATTTCCACATCAATAGACCGTCGCTTGTACGATGGCTTTCAGCCGCTCGATGATGGAGAACTCATCATCGGTGAACCCGGCATCGACCCACCATTCCTCAACCTCGCGGTAGACGCGCGACATTTCAGGCCCTTCGGGCACACCGGCTGCTTTGAGCATCGATCCATTGAGCGGCAGTTTGGGACGCTCCCAACTGTCAGCAATCGCAAGCANNGCNCGCCANTGCATCGCGTTCGCGCCCTTCTTGTCGACAGACCAACCGAGCATCACCCGGTCTTTGAAACATTGCACACCCATATTGTAGAGCGCCCGGTGCACTTCCCGCATGGAGAGATAACAGACAATNTTTGTTTGGTCCGTGTGAAGCGCCTTGATCCTGTCCCGGTCCTTGTTGGACAGACGTAACCGGGCNGCAAAAGCATCAAGCCCTNCTCCATCCATCTCTACAGCCGACGCAAGACGCAAGACCGGGTCTGAGACGAACAGCTGATGCGCCTCNATCTCAATCAGCGCTTCCATNCGTTCCAGNCGCNTAGCTTCNGGCAAGACAANCGACANAATGCCTGTCGCCGCCATCTGGCGAACAGATGCACNCGCNGCATCAGCAGCAAGCAGTTTCAACAACTCTGCCCGCACCCGCTCAGCCGACAATTGCATGAGCCCTTCTTTTTCCTCCGCGCAGGCTTTCAGGCTCACCGCATCTGGCTCGCCCTTGCCAAAATGCGCATGGAACCGAAAGAAACGGAGAATGCGAAGNTAATCTTCGCGAATCCGTTCATGCGGATCGCCAATAAAGCGCACAACGCGTGCCTCCAGATCACCCCGTCCGCCGAGCGGATCATGCACGGTCCCATCCATATCTGCATAAAGCGCATTCATCGTAAAGTCGCGCCGCTTGGCNTCCGCAAGCCAGTCCTCGGTAAANGCAACATCGGCCCGCCGACCATCCGTCGCCACGTCAACACGCANCGTTGTGATTTCAAAGTGTCGGCCTTCAGTCACAGCTGTTACGGTTCCGTGTGCGATACCCGTCGGCACAACTTTGATGTCAGCTGCCTCCAGCAACGCGGTCACCCGTTCAGGCGCGTGAACAGTCGCAATATCAACNTCGAGAACAGGCTCACCCAGCAATGCATTGCGAACCGAACCGCCNACAAAACGGGNTTCACCCTTCTCCCCCCCGAGTGCCGACATGACCGCCCGCGTGGGCGCCGCCTTCAACCATTCCTGAAGTCTGAGNTCGCCCGTCTGTTTGCGGCTCTCATCACGTTCCATAGGTTCCATGTCACACTCCCGGCATTACTATGGCTGCNCTTCNACCGCCCGACCGGANTGAATGTCACCATCAATCAGACGAGCAGGTTCATAAGCCGCTTCTGTTTCTTGTCCCGTATAATATCCAAGCACCACCATGCTCAAGGCACCAAGCGCAAGGCCTGCCANNACCAGCCACCCGAAGGGCGCATCCCCCCATCCAAGATTGGGGCGACCTTCGATGCGGCGCGACGCCACCATAAACACCCAGAACGCTACAAAAGGTGCCGCAAAGAATAAAAGATTGATAATAAAACGTGCCATCAACCNCGCCCCCCCTTTTTCATCCGGTCAGAAAGATTTCTGATCATGCCTGCCGTTGCACCCCAGATATAGTGCCCGCGATACGGCATCGCATAATAGGCGCGACGCTTTCCCTTCCAGAAAACGGAATGNCGCTCGTGATTGTCTTCATCAAGGAGGAACGAAAGCGGNACCTCAAAGATTTCTGCAACCTCNCCAGGGTCTGCCTGCAACTTGAACCCCGGCCGCACAAAAGAAACAACCGGCAAAATGCGAAAACCNGTCCCCGTCTCATAAGGATCAATGTAGCCCACCACATCAACAAAAGCGCGATCNAGCCCGATCTCTTCTTNCGCTTCGCGAAGCGCNCCCTCTACCGGCGTTTCTCCGGGTTCCACCTTGCCACCAGGAAAGGCAACCTGCCCCGAATGAGAATTGAGATGATCAGCCCGCCGGGTGAGAAGTACCGTCGGCCCTTCCGCATGCTCGACAATCGGCACAAGCACGGCCGCGAGCCTCAGGTCCGGCTTGTNCGCAGGGTCGACCCAATCATCCGGGTTCAAATCATGATCACCCCGAACGCCCGCACCCGCCACTTCCAGAATTCGCTGCGGCTTTGGCGCTTCCCGGTCAATATGAGCAAGGATATGCGCGCGGTAGTCATCCATATTGATCAAACCGCCAGTTCCTCCGCCCGCATGAACGGATAGAACAGGCCCGAACTCCAGACACCAAACCAGCGCTCGTCATTCACCATCTCTTCCACTCCAAGCTCAACCAGNTCATAAAACACAGCACGGTTGATCAGGGCTTCAAGCCGAGCACGCACCAGCACNTATGGCGAGGGCTCGCCGGTCTCTTCATCAATCTCGAAACGCATCGGATGCGCGGCATCGACCGTAACTGTGTCCCCGACACTGGTCTCAAAAGAGAGCACCTGCTCGCGCCCGTCTCCCTCAACGCGCATGGCAATACCAAGGAAAGGCACATCGTCGACAGTAATGCCGATTTTCTCCACCGGCGTGACGAGGTAATATTTGTCATCCTCATCCCGGCGCAGCACGGTCGAGAAAAGTCGGACGAGACGCNGACGACCAATCGGCGAACCAAGATAGTGCCAGGTACCGTCCCGCTTGATCCGCATATCCAGATCGCCACAGAAAGGCGGGTTCCACAAATGGACCGGNGGCAACCCCCGCGCCTTCTCGCCAGCGCTCTGTGCGGCACCCAATCCCTTTAAAATTTCGGAGGGAGCCCGTGAAGCCTCGTTTTTATCGCTCGTTGCCATCTAATTTCCGCAATCTCACGCTTAATTCATGACCAAGTTATGCACGAAGACAGCTTCAAGGTCATAATAGATCGAAATGGCGGTCACATTTAGCCATGAAAGCCCGATAATCTCCCGGGCAAGGCCAAAATCGCCGTGATTCTCCCGCACGCCTGTATATAAGGCGTCGCCAACCTATATGTAGGGCAATGCAGACACTCAGTGAAGCCAACAGCACACCAGATGGCGCAATCATTCAGGAAATTGAAGCCGCAGGCGAGAAAATCACCCGGGCAAAGAACGCGATTGGTGAGATTATCTATGGTCAGGAACAGGTCATTGACCAAACCCTGATCACGGTGCTGGCGGGTGGTCACGCCCTTCTGGTGGGTGTGCCGGGCCTTGCCAAGACCCTTCTCGTTCACACTATGGGCATAGTGCTCGGCCTTGAGGACAAACGGGTCCAGTTTACCCCCGATCTGATGCCTGCTGACATTCTGGGTTCCGAAGTGCTGGAAGNAGGGGAAGGCGGCAAACGCTCCTTCCGTTTCCTGCCCGGCCCGGTATTCTGCCAATTGCTGATGGCCGACGAAATCAACCGCGCCAGCCCGCGCACGCAGTCCGCCCTGTTGCAGGCCATGCAGGAACACCATGTCACCATAGCGGGGCATCGCCATGAACTGCCCCGGCCCTTCCACGTACTCGCNACGCAAAACCCGCTGGAGCAGGAAGGCACCTATCCACTACCCGAAGCACAGCTCGACCGCTTTCTGATGGAGATCAACGTCCACTATCCCGATATGGAAGCCGAGCGGCGCATGCTGCTGGCCACGACAGGGACAGATGAAGCAAAGGCAGAACCCGTATTGACCGCCGGGGAATTGCAAACCATTCAGCGGCTGGTGCGCCGTGTACCGGTTGGCGAACGTGTCGTCGATGCCATCCTGTCGCTGGTGCGCTCCGCCCGCCCGCAGGAAGGTGGCGCAGAAGAAGTCACAACCAACATTGCCTGGGGCCCTGGCCCTCGTGCCAGTCAGGCCCTGATGCTGGCCGTGCGTGTACGCGCACTCATGGACGGCCGTTTTGCCCCATCGCTCGACGATGTGATCGCACTGGCGGAACCGGTCCTGCGACACCGCATGGCGCTCAATTTTGCCGCGCGTGCCGAAGGCGTCACAGTGGCAGGCGTCATTGATCGGCTGACCCAGAGGCTTGGATAAGCCAGAGGTTTGGATAAGAANGACATGACTTCCGGCNCCCCCAGCCAGTTCAATCCATCCCCGGCACACACNGTCTCGCAAAGTGACGCGGANGCCCTGGGATCTGCATTGCCGCAACTGCTTGTCGAAGCAGAACGTGTGGCCAACACGGTTGAGCAGGGACTGCATGGGCGCAAGCGGACCGGGCCCGGCGAAAGCTTCTGGCAATATCGGCGCTACACGACCAGTGACATGGCAAGCGCCGTAGACTGGCGTCAGTCAGCTCGGAGCCAACACCTTTATGTACGTGAAAATGAATGGGATGCAGCGCAAAGCGCCTGGCTCTGGTGTGACCGTACAGCCTCAATGGCCTACCGTTCGGCNTTTGCTCCCACCACCAAGCAGGACAGAAGTCTCTTGCTCGGCCTTGCGCTGGGCAGCCTTCTCACACGGGGAGGGGAACGGGTAGCCACACTGGATCACGATGACCTGCCCCTGTCCGGCAAAGCTGGGCTCACACGCCTCGCCGACCGCTGGCTTGGTCAGCAACCTGCAAACAATGTCACAGGTCTCCCACCCCTGCGCGAATTGCCACGTTATGGATCCCTTATCCTGATCGGAGATTTTCTGGACCCGGAACAGCCACTGATTGACCGCCTGCGCAAATTGGCAGCTTCGGGTGTGAAAGGCCACCTGATACAGATCCTCGACCCGGCAGAAACCGATCTCCCCTTTGAAGGCCGAACTGAATTCCAAGGGGTCGAAGACCAGACACGGCTTCTGGTGCAGCGCGCGGAGAACCTGCAGGACGCCTATCGCAAACGCCTGACAAAATTACAGGCAACACTCGCAGACACCACACGCAATCTGGGCTGGTCTTTCACCAAACACCAGACTGATCANTCTCCGACCAGTGCCCTGCTGAGCCTTTACGGACTGATTGGTGGCCGTCCGGACCAGCAACTGGAAAACTGGGAGGCAAAACGNTGATCACCATTGGTCCTCTCGCCTTTNCTGCACCTTGGGCGCTTCTCGGTCTGCTGAGCCTGCCGCTNATCTGGTGGCTGTTGCGTGTGACACCGCCGGCACCAAAACGTATACGCTTTCCCGCCATCCGGCTGCTGCTGGGTTTGACAAGCGAAAGCGAAACGCCNGCCCATACACCGCTGTGGCTCCTNCTCCTGAGGCTTGCCATCGCCGTGCTGATCGTCCTGGCTCTCNCCAATCCTCTATGGCGACCGGCAGAACGTATTGTCGGTGCGGGCCCTCTCCTGATCATTCTCGACAATGGCTGGACCTCCGCCACGCACTGGAACCGCGCNACCGCCCTGGCNCGGAGCTTCATCCAGCAGGCCGGTGAAAACGACCGCCCCGTCGCCCTGACGACCAGTGTGCCTGAGCAAAGCCCGGTCGCCTTCGATTACNAAGCNGCCGATAAGGCAGAAGCCCGCCTTTCCGCCCTCNCCCCCAAACCCTTGCTGCCTCATCGGCAGGACCTNGTNGNCCGACTGGAAACACTCGGGACATTGCCTGATCAGGTCATCTGGATTTCCGATGGCCTTGATCACGGTCATGCAAACGATTTGAGTGAATATCTCTACGCACAAGGCGTAAAGATCGATCTGNTCGAACCCGCACCCGAAGAACTGGATCTCGCNCTCAGCCCCCCCAAACCAGGNCAGGCAACCCTGACAGTGCCGGTCCTGCGCGCAAGCACACAAAGCCGCACGGAAGGTACGCTGATCGCCCAGAACAAGGATGGGCAATCGCTGGGGCGCGCGCATTTTGCATTTGAGCCCGACCTCCTCACCACCCAGGCCCGGTTTGATCTGCCTCTCGAATTACGAAACGAGATCACNTCTATCCGTCTCGATCGCCACGCGACAGCGGGCGCAACACTCCTCCTTGATGAACGCTGGCGGCGACGGACCATGGGCATTGTCTCAACCGACGACAATGGACAACCCCTGCTCTCNGAGCTCTACTATCTTGAGCGAGCCTTGGAACNCTATGTNGATATCCGCAAACCCACCGCCGAAAGCGACGAGAGCCCGGTCAGCAATCTGCTTGGCAAGCCGCTCTCCCTTTTGTTGCTCGCCGACCTGGGCCGCCTNACCGANGAGGACGCAAACAAGGTCCGCCAATGGGTGGAAGAAGGAGGGGTCCTTGTCCGCTTCGCCGGGCCGCGGCTCGCCGCCAGCGCGGATGATCTCATCCCCGTGCCCTTGCGCTCAGGGGGACGGGACCTGGGTGGAGCGCTNTCCTGGACCAAACCACAAAAGCTCGCGCCGTTCGGCGACGACAGCCCCTTCTTCGGCATCAACGTACCTGACGAGGTAACCGTCAAACGCCAGGTTCTGGCCGACCCGCGCGGCAATCTGTCCGAACATACCTGGGCGCGGCTGGAAGACGGCACGCCGCTCGTGACGGCCCGCGCCGACGGCAATGGGTGGATCGTCCTGGTCCACGTCACCGCCAACACAGATTGGTCCAACCTTGCACTTTCAGGCCTCTATGTGGAGATGTTGCGGCGGCTGGTCGATCTTTCGCAGGGAAAAGTTGCAATCGACGCCGATACAAATGCAGCGACAACANTGGCTCCGAACCGGCTTTTGAACGCTTACGGAGAACTGGTCTCCCCTCCCGCATGGGCCGTTCCCGTGGCGCGCGAAGACATTNCCCAGGCACAGCCTGACCCGTCTCATCTGCCAGGTCTCTACGGNCAGGCCGGCGCCGCACGCGCACTGAACGCAACCCAGGCAATGACCGTTTTCGAGCGTTTACCGGAACTCGACAATCTCCATAAGCGCAGCTCCTTCGTTGAAGGAAGAGAGACANGCATGAAAGCACCACTTCTCATGACAGCTCTCCTNCTATTGATGGCAGACGGTATTGCTGCCCTGAGCCTGAGTGGTCGCCTGCGGCCGTCGCGCCTGCCCCAAGGTTCCATCGGCAAACATCTGGCAACCCTNGGCCCCCGGTTCAGAAACCGTAAGAACCTGAGTACAGTCATACTGGGCCTGCTGCTGCTGCCNGTGCTGCTGTCTGTGCTGCTGCCTGCCGGTGCTANTGCGGCNGACGGAGATACGACCAACCATGAGAGAGAANGCACACGCATCAGCGCAGAAGACAAAGCCATTCTTGCAGCAACACTGGAAACACACCTCGCNTATGTCGTGACGGGTGATACCNGTCTCGACGAGACAAGTCNTGCAGGCCTTGACGGNCTNTCCAGGACCTTGCGCCTTCGTACCGCGCTGGAACCCGGTGCCCCCATCGGNGTCNATATCGAAACGGATGAACTCGCNTTCTTCCCCCTGCTCTACTGGCCCGTGACCGAAAATCAGCCAGTNCCCAGCAGCGCGGGTCTTGCACGNATCAATGCGTATATGAAGCAAGGTGGCACCATCCTCTTCGATACACGGGACCAGGACCGCGCCATCAGTGGACGTGCAACAGGTGCCGCCGGGACNCTGAAAGACATCCTGTCGAAACTGGATATCCCTCCACTGGAACCAGTCCCGGCCGACCATGTGCTGACCCGTTCATTCTATCTGCTGGTCGATTTTCCCGGCCGCTGGGAAGGCGGACAATTGTGGATCGAGCGCCCNCGTGACCCGGACAGTCTCTCAGGTGCCAACAATGACGGTGTGTCTGCCATCCTGATCGGGGNTAATGATTATATCGGCGCCTGGGCCAGAGATGCCTCAGGTCGTCCCTTGCATCCTGCTGTCCCCGGCGGGGAAATGCAGCGCGAAAGCGCCACGCGCTTTGGCGTCAATCTCGTCATGTATGCNCTGACCGGCAATTACAAGGCAGATCAGGTTCATGTCCCCGCCCTGCTTGAACGGTTGGGTCAGTGATGAATTGGGACCTTGTCACAACACCGCTGCTCGACAGCGAATGGCTTCTTCTGCTGGCTGTCCTGAGCGGCATTCTCATCTCCTATGCCGCCTGGCAACGGGCACCGGGTACGCCTTATCGTGCGCTGGTGATGGCCGGGCTGTTGACGCTTCTGCTCAANCCCACATTGCGAGAAGAAGAACGCGANCCCATTGAAGATATTGCCGTCATTCTGATGGATCGCAGCGATAGCATGNACCTGGGAGTACGCACCGAGATCGGTGAGCAGACTATCGCAAACATCAAAGCGCAACTGACCAGACAGCCTGCGCTTGATGTACGCTTTGTCGAAACAGACGAAATGGCCAATGATGGTGGTACGGCCCTGTTTGCCGCACTGGAAAGAACCCTGGCAGACATTCCNCGNGAACGACTGGCAGGCATTCTGGCCATCACGGACGGGCAAGTGCACGACGCCCCNGAAAACCTTGCCAGCCTTGGTGTCGATGCTCCTTTTCATCTCCTCATTACCGGCGACGAGAACGCGGTCGACCGCAAGCTGGTGGTTGATAAAGCNCCCCGCTTCGGGATCGTTGGCGAAGAGATTGANCTGAAATTCAGAGTATTGGAAGAAGGGACGAAAAGCACGTCAGTGCCTGTCCNGATCCTGCGCGATGGAACATTACTCACCACCATCAATGCAAAGCCGAACGAAGAACAAAAGGTCACACTCACGCTGACCCATGGNGGCAAATCCATCTTCGAACTCAGCGCCGCCACGATCCCCGGAGANCTGACAGACCAAAACAACAATGCCATGCAGATCGTTACAGGTATTCGTGACAGGCTCCGTGTGCTGCTTGTGTCCGGCGAACCCCATGCCGGGGAGCGAACCTGGCGCAACNTGTTGAAGGCAGACCCGGCTGTGGACCTTGTTCACTTCACCATTCTGCGCCCACCGGAAAAACAGGACGGAACGCCGATCACAGAATTGTCNTTGATTGCCTTCCCGACACGNGAATTNTTCTCAACCAAACTGGATGAATTTGATCTGGTNATTTTTGACCGCTACCGGCGACGAGGTGTCTTGCCGATTGCCTATCTTAGNAATGTCGCNCGCTATGTGGAGGCCGGAGGCGCCGTATTGGCAGCAGCGGGACCAGCCTTTGCCACNCCATTCTCGATTTACCGCACACCACTCTCGACCATTTTGCCNGCAAGTCCAACCGGACAGATTCTGGAGCAAGGNTTTCGCCCCACCATCACCAATGAAGGGCGCCGACANCCCGTGACAGCAGACTTGCCGGGCGGCAACGCCACGCCGCCCGACTGGGGACGCTGGTTCAGGCTGATTGAGGCCACACAGACAAACGGCCGNCGCGTGATGGAAGGACCGGAAGGTCGCCCCCTCCTGGTGCTGAACACGGTCGGTGACGGACGTGTCGCNCAATTGCTTTCAGACCATGCCTGGCTCTGGACGCGCGGCTTTGACGGTGGTGGACCACAAGGTGAACTTCTGCGCCGTCTGGCCCACTGGTTGATGAAAGAACCGGACCTGGATGAAGAACGTCTCCACGCCGATGCNGAAAACGGTCGCCTGCTTGTCGAGCGCGTCACCATGAACGAGGCCACACCACCTGTCACCGTCACGCTGCCATCGGGCAGAACAGAAACCCTGACACTGGAAGAGCGGGCACCCGGCCGGTTCTACGGCAGTCTGGAGAGCGACGAGCTGGGCCTGCATCAGGTCACAGATGGAGCACTTCGCGCCATCACAGCACTGGGACCGGCCAACCCGAGAGAGTTCAAGGATGTCCGGGCCACCGCCAGCCAATTGCAGCCCCTTGTAACAGAAACGGGCGGCGGCATTTTCTGGCTCGACAAAGACGGAACACCCGCGCTGCGACCCGTGCGGCCAGAACGCGATGCAGCAGGCAAAGGTTGGGCCGGCCTGCGTCAGAACGGTGGCTATGTTTTGAAGGCAGTTAAAGACGTGCCACTGCTGCCCCACCTGCTTGCATTGATCGGCTTGCTGGGCCTGTTATTGTGGGGATGGCGCCGCGAAGGTCGCTAGGCCGTGATACGGCTCACCTGACCCTCGACCCCGTCAAACGCCCCATCCCGCAACGCCAGGTACAAAAGACGACTTTTGTCGACGGGTCCGGGCAAGGTGATCTGATCGTGCGGTACCGGCTTGAAACCAACTTTGGCGTAATAAACCGGATCCCCCACCAGGATCACCAGATCATGACCAAGCGCGCGGGCTTTTTCCAGGCTGACCCGCATCAGCTCAATACCGCCGCCCTTCCCCCGCACCGCAGGGTCCATCGCAAGCGGCCCCAGCATCAGGGCCGGTCGACCGGCAATCAGTACCGGGGCATAACGAATTGAGCCCACCATCCGATAATCCGCCCCTTCGCCCGCAAAAGTGACGAAGCAAAGCTCGGCTATATCAGGAATGCCCTCACGAAGCCGGTACGCGGTTTTTGCATAACGGCCAGGGCCAAAACTCAAATCATGTAGGGCGTCAATCTCAGCCTGGTGTTCAGAAGTTTCCGGGAAAATATCAAAATGCATGGGTCAGGTCCGATACAGCAAAAAATGGAGACGCAGCTTTCGCCCGCACCCAACACAATTCTTTGCTGATCAAAGAGATCCGGGAGATCTGGGCGCACACGCGCACGTAGCAGGGTTCACAAGGAAACCTCTTGTCATACGTCGTCGTCGCATCTGCGCCTGTAGGGTCATCTCTTCCGTCCCTGAAAACCGGGGATCATCCGCTGCCGGATGTCGCATACCCCTATTCCTGTTTTGCTGTAACAGGGAATGAGCAGACGGTAAAGCAAAACCGGTCCAAAGAAGGCCTGCCCCCCGCGCAAGTCGCGCATCCGTGCCTGATATCGCCACATCCATTGCCCCATATCGCCGCTACGGCAATCTGCATTGCCGCAATCTGCCTGCTGCAAACTTGGGATTTCCATATCAAAAAGACTGGCACGCCTGCATACCCATCGTTTAGTTTCAGCATCAACAATACGTCCGCAGGCCTGCATGACAGAACCAGCCATGCACCGGTTGAGACGTAAGAGACACACCAAACGGGAGAAAGTCATGGGATTGCTCGAAGGCAAAGTTGTATTGGTTACGGGTGCGGCAAACGGCATCGGCCGCGAAACCGCCCTGATTGCCGCGCGCGAGGGCGCAAAAGTTGTTGTCAACGATCTGGGCGGCAGCGTCTCCGGCGGTGACGAAGGCAGTGCCGGGCCAGCCCAGAAAGTTGTCGATGAAATCAAGGCTGCAGGTGGCGAGGCGGTTGCCAACTCAGACAGCGTTGCGCTGAAAAGCGGGGCGGAGCACATGGTCGAACAAGCCATGGACGTGTTTGGCGGTCTCCACACGATCGTAAGCCCGGCCGGCATTCTGCGCGACGGCATGTTTCACAAAATGTCCGATGAGGACTGGGACGCCGTTCTGGAGGTTCATCTTAAAGGCTCCTACAACGTAACACGTGCCGCAATCAATCACTTCCGGACGCAACAAGAGGGCAATTTTGTCCTCTTCACATCTACGTCCGGCCTGATCGGCAACATAGGTCAGGCAAATTACGCCGCGGCGAAAATGGGTATCGTCGGTCTGTCGCGTATCATTGCCATGGAAGGGGCATCCAAAAATGTCCGGTCCAACGTGATCGCCCCCTTCGCATGGACACGCATGATCGCCACCATTCCGGTGAAAGACGAAGCCTCAGCGCAACGCGTTGACCGCATGAAGAACGCGATGCGCGCAGACCAGGTCGCAAATGTCGCTGTCGGCCTGGCAGCTCCAGACTGCGATGTGAACGGTCAGATTTTTGCCGTGCGCGGCAACGAGGTCTTCCTGTTCAGCCAGCCGCGCCCGGTGCGCGGGATTGCCCGACTGGAAGGCTGGTCACCGGAAAGCCTTCTGTCACACGGCTTCCCTGCCATGAAAGCTGACATGACAGATCTTGGTGCCACTGCGTCAGTCTTCCCTTGGGAACCGATCTAAAGGCGAACCAATCTAAGGGGAATCGATCTGGACATCGGCTGACCGCATGAGCCGGTCAAAATTCACATCGAAGAAAACGCTGTCCGCAAGGGCGGCGTTTTTTATAGCCGCCACCCCACCCGGTCCGGTGCAAAAACATCTGCGAGATAATCAACAAAAAAGCGAACCTTGGTCGGCACGTGACGACGACTGGCATAGATAGCGTGGCAACCATATGTTGCCGCGTCCCAGTCCGACAAAACCATTTCAACCCGTCCCGCCCGCACGGCATCCGCAATCAGGAAGTCCGGCAGGTACGCCACACCCAATCCACCCGCAATCATATCCAGCGTTGCTTCCCCATTGTTGCTGGTAATCGACCCGGCAACAGGCACACGCACGGGCTCAACACCGCGCTTGTGAAACATCCAGTAATTCTGCTGATCTGCCAGACTGTAACGCACACAATTCAGATCCCGCACATCGTGCGGGTGCGCCGGACGCCCGACCTTGTCGAAATATGAAGGAGCCCCGACCAGGCAGGAACGAATNGGTGTCAGCGTGCGGGCAATGAGCGACGAATCCGGCATGGCCGAGATACGAACCCCGACATCAAACCCCTCTTCCACCAGATCCACACGCCGGTCATCAAACACAAGATCAACAGACAAATTGGGGTGTGCACGCAAAAAACCCGGCATCACGCGTCCCAGCTGAGATATCCCGAACGACATGGGGGCTGTCACACGCAAAGTGCCACTGACCGCATTTTCCAGATGGGTTGCTGCGATCTCCGCCTCCTCAGCCTCGGCAATTATACGCTGACAGCGCTCCAGCACAGCTGCGCCAGCCTCCGTCAGGCTGAGTTTGCGCGTCGTACGATGGAGCAGCCGGACACCCATCTCCGCTTCAAGCGCAGTCACCTGACGGCTGACGACGGACTTGGAGACCCCCATTCGCCGGGCAGCCGCGGTAAAGCTCTCCTGTTCCGCCACTCGGGCAAAAGTCACAAGAAGGTTGAGATCCGCAATCATGATTGTTCCTTAAAACACAACAATATGTTCCATANANGATATATTATATATTNTTNGAGAACAGTTATATCTGACGCACAGCAACGCCGCCCGGATCAGTATTCAGCGGCCCAACGACGGGAGCGTCTCATGTCGACNAAAATTCTTGTCCTTTATCACTCTTCCTACGGCCATGTGGAAACTCTCGCCAAGGCCGTCGCCGAAGGGGCGAACCAAGTCAAGGGAACCGAAGTCACGCTTAAAAGAGTGCCGGAACTGATGAGCNCCGATCAGTTGAGCGCAGCCGGAATGAAAGCCGATCAGGATGCCAGCATNGCAACNCCGGCAGAACTCGCGGACTATGACGCCATCATTTTTGGGACACCGACACGCTTTGGCAACATGACCAGCCAGATGCGAAACTTCCTCGACCAGACAGGTGGTCTGTGGGCAAAAGGCGCCCTTGTCGGAAAAATAGGCAGCGTCTTTGTTTCAACCGGTACCGGTGGTGGCAGTGAAACCACAATCACCTCATTCCACTCCACCCTGCTGCACCATGGCATGCTCATCGCCGGAGTGCCTTACGCCATTCCGGAGATCACCGACATCAGTGCTGTCCATGGTGGAGGGCCNTATGGTGCCGCAACCATTGCCGGACCGGATGGAAGCCGCCAACCCAGCCGNCAGGAACTCGCCATTGCNACTTTCCAGGGCGCACATGTCGCCAATCTGGCAACAAAACTCAGCGCCTGAAGACAGGCACGACCTAACGCCGGTCAGGCGGCATCTTGTTTCATATCAACCGCCTGACCGGAATAAAGCTGATAAGAGACCCACATCAGCGTCAACTATCAGGGTTTAACGTGGCGAAGTGCGTTTCCCGGCCGCTGCCCGTCATACCGATAACGTGCCGGAAGGTTTTCGTGAAACNTCAACATGGCCGGGTTTTCGTGCGCGTGAACAAACCGCTCCACTTCACCCACCACACATCCATCATGATTGGGGCGGCGAATGAACCCGAAAGGTTCGCCTGCTGAACAAACGCGCTGTGCGCGGCGNACTGCCCGCTTGTGCTCCTCATTAAGGGCTTCGATCCCTGGCTCCATGGCCAAGACCTGACCACCAGCAAGCATGGGCGCTGCCAGAAACAAAGAGGTCACAACACCAAGTGCAATCTTATGCATATCTATCTCCTTTATCCCCCTCACAAACAGTCTTTCGGCTAAATGTGGCNAAACATTGCTGACGAAAAACCCCCGGTATGCCTGCATGTGACAAGCTCCCAAAGCCCACCTACACTGCACAAAAGGACAATATAAGAGGGAGATAAACATGGGGCGCTTTAAGGAATATGANACCTATGACGGGATCGGCCTTGCGGAACTGGTCGCAAAAGGCGACGTCAGCGCCGAGGAACTTCTGGACGAAGCCATCGAAAGAACAGAANCGCGAAACCCGCANCTGAATGCCATCGTCATCAAAAACTATGACGAAGCGCGCAAACAAATCAGGGACGGGNTACCGGACGGGCCCTTCAAAGGCGTTCCCTTCCTCCTGAAAGACCTCCACCTCCTCTTGAAAGGCACGGTGACAAGTTACGGCTCAGCGGCGTGGGACGGATATGTAGCNGATCACAACTCAACCCTGACCGACCGTTACCTGAAAGCCGGCCTTGTTGTTTTCGGCAAAACCAATTCACCCGAGCTGGGCCTGGCGGGCACAACAGAGCCAAGACTTTACGGCGCAACCCGCAATCCCTGGAATCTTGAACACTCACCCGGTGGTTCATCCGGCGGGGCCGCGGCAGCGGTGGCGGCCGGCATTCTGCCAGTCGCCAATGCGTCAGACGGCGGCGGTTCCATACGCATCCCAGCGGCAGCCTGCGGTCTTTTTGGCCTCAAGCCGACGCGCGGACGAACCCCTATGGGGCCGGATCGNGGTGAAGGCTGGGGCGGTCAGTCAATCTCCCACGTCGTATCAAGATCCGTGCGCGATAGCGCCGCCCTTCTGGACGCCACAACCGGCGCGGAACCCGGTGNCCCCTATGCCCCCCCGCACCAGCCACGACCTTTCCTCAAAGAGGTTGGNGCACCCACCGGGACACTCCGTATCGCGGTAAATGCCAAACGACCGGACGGAACCCTGCCCGACCNGGATGTTGTAAAAGCGATCGATCAGGCCGCCCGGCAATTGGCGGATCTTGGCCACCATGTGGAGGAAGCAGCCCCACCCCTCGANCCCGCGGCATTGGGGGAGCACCAGGCATCCATCATCGGGGCAAACGTCGCCCTGGCACTNGAACAACGCGCCCAAGAACTCGGTCGCGATCTCACCCGCAACGATGTCGAAAATGTCACCTGGCTTATCGCGGAAGCCGCAAAAGGGCGAAGCAGCATCGACTATGCCAAAGGCTCTCTCTTCATGCACCAGATGGGGCGTTTGATGGGGCGTTTCATGACGGACTATGATGTCTACCTGTCGCCCGTTCTGGGCACACCTCCCCCAAAGCTGGGGACCATCGACATGATGACGGAAGATGTTGCAACTTATCTGGGTAATCTCACGCGCATCATGCCCTACACAGCGATCTTCAACATGACCGGACAACCCTCCATGTCCATGCCGCTTTACTGGACAGAAGATGGACTGCCCGTGGGCACCATGTTCACCGCACGGTTTGGTGATGACGCAACCCTGCTCCGCCTCGCCGCCCAACTGGAAGCTGCACACCCATGGGCGGACAGGCGCCCAGCCCTTTAGACACGCGCCGTCTCGTCATGCGCCCAAAAGTCGGGGGGCACCTGCCCCTCGCCCCATTCCCGTATGCGGGCCCGGGTTGCAGCACTTGTCCCGTCCGGTAGAGCGTCGACGGGAAAAAAACCGATCTCGGCAATTTCAGCGCTCTTGCGCACTTCCTGCGTAAAATCGCGCAGGACATAAAGGGCAATATGGTCCGACTTGAATTCCTTGAAATTGGCGTACAAGCCGAAAAGTGTCAGCTCCCCCGTCGCGACAATACCAGCCTCCTCCCATATTTCCCGGGCGGCTGCAGCGCGCATGGTCTCGCCGCGATCCACCCCGCCGCCGGGTAGATACCACCCTTTCATATAAGTATGACGAACCAGCAGTACCTGCCCGGCCGGGTCCACAACCAGCACGCGGGCACCCGCCGTCAGGGGACGACTAACCCGCCAATATTGCTGCAAAAAGAACCGGATAACCGGGATCAGATAGGCCGCCACTCGTCTCAACCGATTGTCCCTTTTCTGGAAACACTGTTCACCACTTGTAAACCTCCCGCCCCTTAAGGTCTATCCAAGCAGACAGGATGCCAGCGACATCTGTGCGAGGAGACGTTACATGGGGCTTTTCAGCAAGCTCATCAGCAAATGGGACAAGCAGCCCGAAACCGCGGTACAGGCGCTTTCGAGCTCTGAAGCCATTACAAGAACCCTCCGAACCATGGCGAAAGGTGCACCGGTTGCCGTCGCAAAAGCAGGTGCCGAGCTCGCTACAGCGCTGAACACGCTTGAAACAGCAATCCTTGCCATTGATACGATTTCAGATCTGCTTGTTGAAGCAGAAACGCTCGCCGCAACAGCGCGCGACACAGAAAGCATGGGACGCCGCGCCCTGACAGCCAAGCGCTACGGCGCGCTCCTGGAAGCGATTTCTATCGCTATCAGTCATTCCGAACATAATGGTATGAACCTGCTGGATGGCAATCGCGCGACCTACGAAATATATCTCGATGCCGCACAACGGGCATCAGTCGCGCTGCATGTCGCCAACCTGACAATAGAAAGAGACGGTTTGGCCCTGACGCGCCCGCGTGAGGGTTTTGCAAGCCTGACAGAGGTCGAAAAAATTATCGCCGAGATCGATGCGGCCCGACGCATGACGGCACGAACCGCCGATCTGTTTGTCGACAGCGCCGCTGTAATGGCAGAACGCCTGTCACGCATTGATCAGGAGTTTGGCCCCGAAGCGACGGTGGCCGACATCGCCTCTGGCGCACACGCAGACACCACCCGCGAACACTGACCACAAAACTACTGCACCCTACTTTCTTTTAACTCCTTTTCGCTAGCCTGCTTCTGGTAAGGGGGCCGGTTGGGGAACCACCCCCGCATCACACGGGGGCCTTGAGTGCAGCAGAAACCAGATGTCACACCACGTACCGCAACCGGCATACCGGCCGAAATCATTCATGTACCGGCTATAGTACAAAACAAGAGTGTCACGGAAAATGCACCACACTTGCGCATGGATCCGCGCATCCAATCCCGTATCCACGACGTGGTGAGTGTGTTGCAACGCGACTATGTGAGCGTACTCGCCCACCAGATTAAGAAACTCCGGCATGAATGTCAGGCCTGGTCGGACGGCGACAGCACCGCCGAAGGTCAAACCTACGCGCTGGCACATGAAATACGCGGCATCGCAGGCACTTTTGCACGACCACTTGCCGGGGAAATTGCCTCACGCATTTGCAACCTCATCGAGACACTCGATAGCGACCCCTGTGAGCCCATCATCAATATCATAAGAGAACATATCCATGCCCTCGCACACATTGTCGAACTGACACCTGAGCCGCAGGGCATGTCGGCAACCGTGCTGCTTAACCGGTTGGATGAAATATCTTAAGAGCAAACACCCGAAGCCCGCAAGTCGGAAGCACAGGAAAAGGAGTTAAGACGGGCCTGATCGCCCGCCTTGCTGAAAAAAGAGCAGACGATGGAAGAAACAAGCCTGACTGCCCTGCGTTTCCTCATCATTGATGACAGCCAGCCTATGCGTGACTTGCTGCAGGCGCTCCTCGAAGCGATGGGGATCAACGATGTTATCCAAGCTAGAAATGGTGAAGAAGGACTTCGCCTCTTTCACACCAAAAACCCCGACATCATCATCACAGACGGGGCCATGAGCCCGATGGACGGGTATGAATTGACGGACCACATCCGCACAAACCCCGACTGTCCAAACCCTTACGTCCCAATCGTCATGTTGTCAGGCTATCTGGGTTCAGCACAGATTGAGAAAGCCCGTGCCAAAGGCGTTACAGAATATCTTGGGAAACCCGTTTCCTCCGTCACGCTCTATGAACGCATCATTGCGATTGTCGGCAACCCCTACTATTTCATCCGCACCCCAACCTATCTGGGGCCGGACCGTCGCAGGGAAACAAACGAGATCCATCTCGGCGCCGGAAAGCGCCTCAATGACGCAATCTCCACTGCGGATGGACCCATAACCCCGCTCTTGTCGGCGAACAGTTTCAATGTCTTTCGCAGCTACGAATAATACTACCCAGTGTCTCTCAGGAACGCGGACAACAATTCATTGAAACGCTCCGCGTCCTCGCGAAACGGGCCATGCTCTACGCCGGCAAATTTCTGCACGCTGTCCCGCCAAAGGTTGGCGTAAGTCAGACCTTTCAGATAATCCCCGTTGATAAAGGGGTCCGCCTCCCCATGAAAAACCGCCAGGGGTACCGGGAGTGTCGCGGCGATCTCTTTCTGATCCCGACCACGTCCGGCCATGGCCGCCTCAATCATCTGCGTGCGAAACCGTCCATCTGCACGACGAATGGCGTCAACCACCCACCCTTCCAAAGGATAAGCTTTGCCGAACTGGCCACGCGCCTTGAGCTGAACCTCGTCTTCGGTGTAATCCGCCTTGAACGTGAGAGCCATATCTTCCGTCGGCAGAAAGGCCGCGGCCATGTCGTCCGGGTTGCCGCCAACCGGCGGCGTTCCCGTAATCAAGACCCCCTTCACACCTGGCAGGCCTGCCGCAAGCTCAAGGGCGATATGCCCACCAAGCGACCATCCGACAAGGACAACATCCTCAATACCCAGNTCGTTCAACAGACAGAGTGCCGCATCNGCAAAACCGTCAATCGCATATGTCTTCACCGGATCCGGCGCGTCCTCGCTCGCCCCGTGCCCAGGCAGGTCCAGTGCGATAAAGCGGCGTCCCGCCGAAACAGTTGCAGCAAATTGCGGATCGAAGGCCCGGTGTGAACTGGAATTGCCGTGAATAAACAAAACCGGCACACCGTGCGCGCCNTCCCGCGCAGGTTGGTCCCGATAGGCGATTACGCCATGCGGTGTTGAAATTCGCGCCAGTGTCATCAGTCCCTCCCGATATTTTTGCCCATCATGACAGATTCCTGCCATCAGGTCCTTCTGTCGGCNTNGCCGCCGGATTCCTGAGGCCGGGTTTCNGAGAATTGCCTTGCATTCATAAATTTTGCACCGCACAAAAATGACACTCGTGTCATTTTCAGTAGACCTTCCCTTCAAACTGGGGTTAAGCTTTCTGCAGGGAAGTGAGGACTGGCCTGTAGGCCAGACAGATATGTGTTGACCGGTGAGGAGTTTGAGCCGGGAGCGTTGGGAAACCCACAACGTAAATGCAGGCAGACCAACCACGTGAATGCCAGCACACGAATGAACACACTGGAGGAACGATGACGAAGCAATCCAACATTACAGTTGATGCGGCGTATGAAGCNGTCGCACCCGATGATTTTCCGGCCATGATGGAAGTGGAGCGATATGGCAATCGCTCAACCGCCTTCGACAAGATTATCTCTGCCACGCATGACCATTTCTGGGACCCGCAAGACCCCAAATATGTCGACTTCTCTCAACCTTTCGACATGGAGAACGAGTATCTCGTAAACCCCGTCGGCGTGGCGGAGTTGCGGACNGCGGTNAATGACAAGCTCGACGAAAAGCAGCGGATCAAACTTGCGAACCTCGACGTGCAATGGTCCCTCTCATCAATCCTGCATGGCGAGCAAGGCGCATTGGCCCTGTCGGCAAGTCTCTGCCACATCCTGAAAGATCCGGGCGCACAGGAATATGCGGCAAACCAGACACGGGAAGAAGCGCGCCATGTCGCCGGGTTCTCAAACTACATCAAAGCGCGTTGGGGCAAGCCCGTTGCCGTTGGCCCTGCTCTTGGTAATCTTTTGACAGAACTTGTTCTCTCACCGCTTGTCTGGAAAAAGATCGTCGGCATGCAAATGCTGGTCGAAGGCCTGGCCATGGGCGCCTTCGCCACNTTCTATAAAGAAAGCAATGACCCGCTCCTGACCAAGCTGATGCAGCTCACAATGACGGATGAAGCTTTCCATCACAAATTCGGCAAGATCTGGGCTGACCGGACCATTCCAAATCTGGCCCCAGCAGAACGGGACCAGATTGAAGACTGGGCCTGGCATGTATTTGAAGTGCTTCTCTACAATCTTGGCAGTCCTGAGCAGAAAAAACACATCTATGCGCAGGTCGGTCTGGAATGGGAATGGGTCCAATCCGCGTTCATGGAAGCAATGACGGATTCGGTTGTTCGTGAAGACATGCAGGAAGCAACAAATATCTTCCGCGTGCTTATCAAAACACTCCTGAAGGGCGGCATCATCACAGACCGCACATCAGGTAATTACGCTGCCTTTATCGACATGAAGGAACTGCACAAGGAAGGCGACCGTATGGTCGGCGACGACATTGCAGAGGAAGGTATCAAGTTCCTCCGCGAATTGAACGGCAATACAAATAAATACCTGTCACTCGATAAAATGACAGCGGCAGAATAAGCNGTTCACATCAACGTCAACTGGGCGGCGCAGCGATGCGCCGCTCTTTTTGTTTCTGTGCGGACTTGATAGGCTGTTGCACCGACGACTGGAAAATCATCACGGCTGAATTCAGCAACATGGCATGAGGCAATACCATGGGTGCGTATACAGATGGACGGCGCAGACTGACACGTTATCTACACCGGCTTNCTCTCGCAGGCCTTGGCCTGATGAGCACGCCAGTTNTCACCTTTGGCAATGTTTTTGAGACAGATGACCGCCGCCCNGTAACACAGGAAGACCAGTTGGACTTCGTTGGCGTCATCGCNTGCCAGAACACCGGACGCCTGCCGACAGCNAGCCTGATTGCGCTGCCGGATCGCTACCGGGAGCGTACGTTCGAAATTCTGCTGACGGTTGCGCATGCTTTCTACACCCCGCAGGGAAAGATGTGGAATGACTGCCACTTCCAGAAAGAAGGAGAGCCAACTAAGGCAGCCCCAATCACCGGCCTGATTGTCGGAACCACCACCCCCGGCCAGGGGTGGAGTGAAGATTGGGCGGTCGCGCGGATTGGCACGCGCATGACGGATCATGANCCCACCCCTCAACTGACGTCATCACACCCGAACCNGCCCCACGCGCCCCNCCTCTCTTCTGCACGTCCAAGCCCGGCCATTGTACGCTTTGAGGAANTGATGGCGATGAGACGCACGGGCGGAACTGTTCTCCTTGTCGGACACAATGGAGAACAAATGCCTCTCCTCCTCTCATCGGATTGCGGNCCAAGGCGGAAAACAAGCGGCCACTACAATTTGCAAGATAATCGGGTTTTCAATCATGACTGCGATATGATGGCCGGATGGTCAGGCGGCCCCCTGCTCTTGAGACATCAGGGGAAAACCCTGCTGATCGGGATCAACGCAACCGAATATAATTCAGTCGTTCACCAGCAGGGATGGCCCTTCGACGGCAGGTTCAATCCCAACACCGCCATTCGGATCAACCAGGAAATCCTGANAGCAATCGAAACCTTGGCAGACAATGACAATCAGCCCACACCCCAGGCACCGCTTCGCCTGTGCGAGAGTCGCAACGGCACAACATGTTGAGACAACAGACGGACCACCGCAAACCTGTTAAGGGGCCAATTACCGGGCCGGTTACCGGGCCGGTTACCGGGCCAGTTATNTGGTAAGACGGGAAAGCATCAGGTTCAGGCTCTCCGCATATTGTCCCCGCGCAACNTCGGGNTCNGGCGCATTGGCAATAGCAAGTCCCGCCTGCATCAGCGAGCCTCCAATCATATCTGCAAGCGGCTGCAATGCATATGCGGGCACACTCCCCTCTTCCACCAGGTGCTCAAGTGCATGGGTCAGCAACGCATGATGCAAGGGCGCCTGCAAGCGTCGCCACTCCGCCCAGCCAAGGACAACAGGCCCATCCAGAAGCAGGATCTGCTTGATGTCATCGCGACTAAACAAATCCAGCAGAACCCGTGTACCAACGACGAGGTCTTCACGGTCCTCCTTGATTTCAGCCATCGTTTTTTGAAACAGCTCCTGAGCCATTTCATCCAGCATGGNAAGGAAGAGGGACCGGAAAAGATCCTGCTTGTCGGAAAACTGATGGTAAAGCGCACCCCGGGTGACGCCCGCTCGAGCCACGATATCCTCGGTCCCGGTCTCCCCATACCCGCGCTCCACAAACAGCGCACGGGCCGCGTTGAGGAGCTTCGCATGGTTCTTGGACGGTTTTTTTGCGGGCGCAGGCATAAATATACAGCTTGTATGAAAATTGAACCCGTTCTATACAGGAACCTGCATTCATACAGAATGTATGAAATTTCAAAGGGGGGAGAAAACATGCCAGCAAGCCGCGTAAATCCGACATGGTTTTTTGTCGCAACAGCCATCGCCTCGCTGGCAACAGTTCTCGGTCCCTATGCCATTTACGGTCTCACGGAAACCGGTTTCCAATTGGCGGCACGCTATACCGTACGCGTTTCCTTTCCGCTTTTCCTTCTCGCCTATATCGCACGACCTCTTGCACACATCTGGCNNCACAATNCCAGCCGCTGGCTTCTCCGGCACCGGCGCTATCTCGGCCTGTCATTTGCGCTCGCACACACGGTACACCTGGGCGCACTCACCGCCTTCTTTGTCTACATCGGGGAGAGCCCGTCCATTGACACACTAATTGGGGGTGGCGGGGCCTATCTNGCGATGTTCGCGATGGCCGCAACTTCCAATAATGTCAGTGTACAAAAGCTCGGCACAAACTGGCACCGCCTNCACCTGATCGGCATGCACTATCTCTGGTTTATATTCGCCTTCTCGTATCTAGGGCGCTGGATGGGAGGTCGTGGAGATGCAACAGACCAAAACCTCATGCTCGTGGGCGTGATAGGCACCACGCTCTGCCTGGGTGCTATGGGCTTGCGCGTTCTCGCCTACTGGAAGCGGCAAACGCGACGTCAACCTGCCTGAATAAAAACAGGCCGCAGTTTCACGTGACCTCCTTCCCAGTTCGGGTATATTTGCAAGTTCTGGAACATGCGTAACGGGCGGACAAAAGCCTGAACGACAAACACAATGGGAGGGACGAAATGGCCTGGAATTATGGCGATATACTTGATGCTATTGCCCCGGCTCTGCCTGCAGACGCGCCGGCGCTCATTCATGGTGATCGGGTGATCACGTGGGGTGAGACCAGCAAACGGTCAAATAATCTGGCCCGCGCGCTGATCGAACGTGGTGGCAAGCCCGGTGACAAGCTCGCATTCTACATGCGCAACCGTCCCGAATANATGGAAACACTTGCCGCTGGTTTNAAAGCGCGCATGACCCATGTAAACGTAAACTACCGCTACAAGGCAGACGAAGTTTTCTACATCTTTGATAATTCCGACGCACAAGCCATCGTCTATGGCAGCGAATTTCGTGACATTATCGAGGAGCTGAAGGACCGCCTGACCAAGGTCAAGACATTCATCGAAGTCAGTGANGACGGCAACGTCGCAAGCTTTGCCGAAAACTACGAGACNCTTGCCACAACAGGCAATGGCGCAAAGCTCGATATCGAACGCTCACCCGACGACCAGCTGTTTATCTATACCGGCGGGACAACAGGCATGCCCAAGGGCGTGATGTGGAGCCACGACGCATTGCGTGAAGCGCAACTCGCCGCCCTGCGNCGCCTGGGAGAGGTACCTGAAACACTGCCCGCTCTCATGGAAGCGATCAAAGCCCAGGGACCGGGTGGACGCATCATCCCCGCCTGCCCGCTTATGCATGGCACGGGCCTTCTCACAGCGCTCGGCAATCAGATGTCCGGTGGCTGCGTCGTAACGCTTTCACANCACTCTTTCAGCCCTGAAGAAATGCTGATGGCGATTGAGAAGAACAAAGTCGATAGCGCCGCCATTGTTGGCGATGCGTTCGCCAAACCCCTGCTGAAGGTTCTCGACGAAAACCCGGGCAAATATGATCTGTCCAGCATGGTCACCATCATCTCTTCAGGGGTGATGTGGTCAACAGAAGTCAAACAGGCTCTGCTGAAACACATGCCGCAATCCATCATGGCAGACAGTTTTGGCTCATCCGAAGGCTTGGGCTTNGGNACCTCGCTCACCACCGCCGACGGGGCTGTTCAGACCGCCAAGTTCACAATCGGTGAACGCTGCAAGGTGTTTGACGAACAGGACAATGAAGTCGAGCCGGGCTCAGGCACACCAGGTTTCATCGCCCTCACCGGACCGATCCCCGTNGGTTATTACAAAGACGAAGAGAAAACCGCCAAAACCTTCAAGACCATTCGCGGCGTNCGCTACTCAATCCCCGGTGACTGGTGCACCGTCGAAAAGGACGGCACNCTAACCCTGCTGGGACGCGGGTCTGTCTGCATCAACACAGCTGGCGAAAAGGTCTACCCGGAAGAAATCGAGGAGGTGCTGAAAAAACACCCATCCATCGATGACGCACTGGTCGTGGGCGTACCGGATGAAAAATGGGGTCAGTCNGTGACCGGTATTGTGAAGCTCGCCATCGGTGCGGACTTTGATGAGGAGGGCTTGCGCGAGTTTGTTCGCACATCTCTTGCCGGCTACAAAACACCAAAGCGCATTCTTGTCGGCGACGAGGTTCCCTTCCGGGCACCAAACGGCAAAGCCGACTACAAGGGCGTCACCAGTTTTGCGCTCTCTTCACTCGGCATCGCCTGAACNTCAGCACTGACGCTGCAACGCCACTTCACAAGGCCCGGGCGCCCTTCGCGCCCGGGCCTTGTGATTTTCAATTTACGTGGAGCCCGCAATCAGCAAGGGAGAAGCACGAAGCCCACTNACCAGATGATCAACCACAACCCGCACCCGCCGGGAAACACGCGCCCCTTCCTTGTGAACAACATGCACGGGAATAGGCTCGCCCTCATTCTCAGTCAGCACGTGAACCAATCGCCCGGCCGCCACATGATCCGCCACCTGGTAAGACAGAACCCGCGTCACCCCGCGCCCGTCAAGGGCCGCGNCAATNGCTGAATCTGCGTTATTCACCATCAGGCGCGGCGATGCCCGAAACGTAATCCCGCGCCCGTTCTCATNAAATGTCCACGCCTCGCGATCCAGATTCTGNGAAAACTGCACAATCTCGTGGGANGCAAGGTCTCCAACAGAAACAGGCATACCATGTGTTTCAAGATAGTCGGGTGAGGCACAAAGCACTCGACGCACCTCCCCCACNCGCACAGCGGTAAGCGTTGAGTCAGGCAGATGTGCAAGCCGGATGGCAACATCCAGCCCCTCNTCCACCATGTGCACGATCCGGTCCACAAACAGNGACGAAAAAAGAAGCGTCGGATAAAGATCCATCAGCTCAAACAACAAGGGGGTCAGCACAATACGCCCAAAGAGTACAGACCCGGTAATTCGGACATGTCCACGCGGTTCCAGTTGCGCCCCGGCAACCGCCTGCACCGCATCCTCCATATCCGCAAGCAATTGCACCGCCCGCCCCAGAAACCCTTCNCCGGCCTGGGTCAGATGAACCGACCGCGTCGTCCGGTGAAAAAGAACCGCACCAAGCTCCGTTTCCAGTTCCANGACAAGCCGCGTGACAGATGGTGCCGAAAGTCCAAGCCGTCGCCCGGCCGCCGCGAAACCGCCNTCTTCTGCGACCGCAACAAAGATTGAAAGCGCCTTAAANCGATCCATNATTATTCCGTTTTACAAAATAATGAAGTTTGAAAATATCATATTNATATTGTTTTTAAAAACACCAATTCTGAGCGGACCCAAAGGCAGCCCCGACCAGAGGAGAAATCAAATGTCANCAGCCGCCCCGTCCCCGACCACTGCTCCCGTTACATCAGGCGCCCACCATATCGGCCTGACCGTACCGAGCCTTACTGACGCCGCTGANTTTTTCACCAAAACGCTCGGCTTCAGCATCGTAGGTGAAAAGCCGGACTATCCCGCCCTCTTCGTCTCGGACGGAGTGACCATGATCACCTTGTGGCAGGCCACCAATGGTGCTGACGCCACACCATTCGANCGCAAAACCAATATCGGCCTCCACCACATCGCCTTCAAAGTCTCAGGCCCTGATGCCCTGAGCACTCTCNACACACGTTTGAAGACTNCGAAAAACGTCATGATNGAATTTGCGCCGGAATCTCTTGGCGNCAGCAAGACCAACCATATGATGTGTACGATCCCCGGCAACATCCGCGTCGAATTCATCGCCCCTGCANNNTGAAGAACATCCACAAGACCCGGGAGGGTAAACCATGACAAACGCAGCACCACTTGCCGGATGGCCNCATGAAGCCTCACCCTTTCACGAAGGTGAACTTCGTATTCAGGACCGGCTGGGCTTCAAGGAACGCGTAGATGTCATGGCTCGACGCGCCGTGCGGACTTTCATGCCGGATCAGCATCGGGAATTTTTCGAGCAACTCCCGTTNCTCGTGCTGGGCACGGTTGACGACAAGGGGCGCCCCTGGGCCTCCCTTGTCGCAGGTCCACCCGGNTTTATCACGAGCCCGGACGCACACCACCTGTCGATNNCCGCCCGNCCATTGCCCTCAAGCCCNCTTGAANCACAAATACAGAACGGTACAGCCGTCGGCGTGCTCGGCCTGGAGCCGCCTACCCGCCGCCGCAATCGCATGAACGGTACAATTTGTCAGACAGCGGAACGAGGTTTTGCAATTGAAGTCACCCAAAGCTTTGGCAATTGTCCGCGGTACATCCAGACACGAACAACAGAGTTCCTGAACGAGCCCCCATTCCAGCAATCAGCNAGCCANCACAAGGGCCTGACCGAAGTAACCGCCAATATCATTGCAAANGCAGATACATTTTACATCGCGACCGCTTTTCAGAATGACGAAAACACACTTGCAAACGGTGCGGATGTTTCCCATCGCGGTGGTAAACCCGGTTTTNTTCGCGTCGCCGGCAACAAGCTGAGCTTCCCCGACTTCAACGGNAATCGAATTTTCAACACGCTGGGCAACATTGAAATGAACCCCAGAGCCGGGCTCATGTTCATCGACTTTGACACGAGAGACATGGTTTATCTGACCGGGAGCGCCAAAATCATCTGGGAAGGTCAAGATCTCGAGGGTTTCGAGGGGGCGGAGCGACTGGTCGAGATCNAAGTCGAGGAAACAATTCTTGTAAAACGCAGTTTTCCACTCAAGACAAGTTTTTCTGAATACTCTCCATTTCTGGAGAAAACCGGCAGCTGGTCGTAGCGTCACTTTCAGAAATCGCCCGTAAAATCTGATCCATCGAGAAACCTTCGTCCCGCTCCTTGCCAAGCACACTCTGACCGTTATTCTTCCACTCAAACAAAACCCAAACAGTGGAGAAGCGTTGATGGAAGATCTCGAAAAATTCCGCGCCGAAACAAGAGCCTGGCTGGAGGAAAATTGCCCCCCCAGCATGCGCACCCCCATGCCCGAAGACGAAAGCCCGTGGGGCGGCCGCAATGCACAGTGGAAAAACCCGGAATCCAAACAATGGATGGACGCGATGGGTGCCCGCGGCTGGACGGCACCAACCTGGCCGAAGGAATATGGCGGCGGTGGTCTGACCAAAGAACAGAACAAAGTGCTTCAACAGGAACTGCGCGCCATCAAGGCACGGCCTGCGCTGATGAGCTTCGGCATCTGGATGTTGGGCCCTGCACTTCTGGAATTTGCCAACGAAGAACAGAAAAAAGAACACCTGCCAAAAATCGTTCGCGGTGAAATTCGCTGGTGTCAGGGCTATTCAGAGCCGGGCGCCGGGTCCGATCTGGCAGGCCTTCAAACGAAATGTGAGGACAAGGGGGACCATTATCTGGTGAACGGCCAGAAAATCTGGACTTCTTATGCAGACAAGGCCGACTGGATTTTCTGCCTCGTGCGCACAGACACGAGCGTAAAACATGAAGGCATCTCCTTCCTGCTTTTCGATATGGAATCTGAAGGTGTCGAGGCTCGCCCCATCACCATGATTTCCGGTGCTTCNCCTTTCTGCGAAACCTTTTTTACAGACGTAAAAGTACCCAANCATCACCTCGTTGGTGAGTTGAACAAGGGCTGGACCATTGCCAAGCGCTTGCTTCAGCATGAACGCGAAATGATCTCCGGCATGGGCATGGGCATGGGGAGCGGCGGCGGTAGCGGCGGCATCTCCACGCTCGCCAAAGAATATGTGGGCGAGAAAAACGGNCGCATTACAGATGCGACTGTGCGCGACAGTGTGGCCCGCCAACGCATGGATAGCCACGCGTTCAGCTTAACGCTTCAGCGTACAGCGGAAGAAGTCAAAGCAGGCCAAAGCACAGGGGCAGCTTCGTCCATCTTCAAATATTACGGTACAGAGCTCAACAAGCGCCGCAACGAACTCATCATCGAGCTGATGGGCACCCAGGGACTGGGTTGGGAAGGTGAAAGTTTTTCAGAAGAAGAATTGTCAGCCCCGCGCAGCTGGTTGCGTTCCAAGGGCAATTCGATTGAAGGCGGTACGACAGAAGTGCAGCTGAACGTGATTTCCAAACGCGTTCTGGGCCTGCCCGACTGAGCCACACCGTCAATCCGACATGTTGATACAGAATAGAAAAGACAGGGACACCCATGGGGTTAGTACTCACTGAAGAGCAGATGCTCTTGAAAGAAACAGCATCGCAGTTTTTCCAGGAAAAACTGCCCGTCGCCAACCTGCGTAAACTGCGCGACGAAAAAAACAAAGATGGCTTTGATCGGGCTGCCTGGAAGGAAATGGCGGATCTGGGCTTCACCGGCATTCTCGTGCCCGAAGCGTATGGCGGAACGGAGTTCGGTCCGGTAGGTCTTGGTCTCATCCTGGAGCAGGCGGGACGNACGATCGCAGCCACACCGCTCCTCTCCACCGTACTTCTGGGAACGACAGCGATCCANCTGGGCGGTACGGATGCACAACGACAGACACTTCTGCCAGAAATTGCNGCCGGCAACGTACTGCTCGCTCTCGCACTGGAAGAGGGGCCACATCACAATCCGACACGGGTAGCGACAAGCGCAAAGGCGGAAGGCGACAGCTANATCCTGAACGGCGAGAAAACTTTTGTACTGGACGGNCACGTGGCCAACCAGTTGGTCATCGTCGCGCGCACCTCAGGCGAAGTCGACAGCCGCAATGGGCTCACCCTCTTCCTCGTACCCGCCACAACCGACGGGCTCACCATCACGCGGACAATCATGGCCGACAACCANAATGCCGCGAATGTCACCTTGAAAAATGTGAAGGTCCCGGCAGCGGCGGTTCTGGGCAGCGTGGACGCGGGNGCCGATATTCTGGANCCATTGCTGGACTTTGGCCGCATCGNCCTGGCTGCAGAGCTGCTCGGCTTGATACAGGAAAGCTTCGATCAGACCCTCACCTACATCAAGGAACGTAAGCAGTTCGGAAAAGTNATCGGCTCCTTCCAGGCGCTCCAGCACCGGATGGCCGAAATGTTCGCGGAGCTTGAAGTGTGCCGGTCGATTGTNCTGGATGCCTTAAGCGCCATCGAAGATCGCCGCAATGACGTACCTTCCCTTGCCTGCCTCGCCAAGGCCCGCCTGTCGGAAGCATCACGTCACATCACCAACGAATGCCTTCAAATGCATGGAGGTGTCGGGATGACAGATGAGTACGACATCGGTCTGTTTATGAAACGGGCACGCGTTGCGGCAGCAAGTTTCGGCAATNCCGGTTTCCACCGCGACCGTTACGCCACGCTTGAAGGCTTCTGATTCTCCCGAATCAGCCCTTGGAGTGGCAGCAAAACAGGGCCCGTGCACACATTGNGCGGGCCTTTCGTTTGTCCGNCCACATCTCCCTTGCGGCAGGGTTCGGCATCACGTCCGGGAAAATCAGGGAGAAGGCCACACCTTGCCAAAGAGGCTACAACCCTCTATCGACAAGCAGGTACCTGCCGCCCCATACTAAGCCCCTCACGGGGCACATATGCTCAAAGATCGGGGCGGCGCCCCCCACCATCCGGCACAATGCCGGATCGTTACAGACACGAGAGTCAGGATATCGAGACAGCCATGGCCGACCAGAACGATGACAACATGCCGGAACGCATTACCGTATTGGCAAAGGACTTTACGCCCGCCGCGATGGAGTTTCACCGCCGCAACATGAGCGCAAAGGGTTATCGGATGGAAGGGCAGATCGTGCCCCGCAAATTCCAGATGATCGAAGGGATGGGCGAACCCAAAGAATTGTTCGAAGGCGAACAATTCTACGCGGTAACCTTTGTCCGCAAATCGGCTGTTGAGTAAACAAAACGGCAGGATCAGTGACAGGCACTGAGGAAAACGNCACAACACAAGCCNGGGCGGACAAAACCGCCTTGGCCTCAACTTTTGCCTCAGACGACAATGACCCGCCCGACAGCGTCGACCGCTGGACACTGATCCGGGACGTCGTCGC
The DNA here is from genome assembly GCA_002715765.1 of Rhodobiaceae bacterium. Classification (GTDB taxonomy): domain Bacteria; phylum Pseudomonadota; class Alphaproteobacteria; order Parvibaculales; family Parvibaculaceae; genus Mf105b01. The sequence continues at coordinate 74,502 of PAZY01000037.1, forward strand.
ATTTCAGGGCAAGCTTGTCCTCGATGGGCTGCGCGATCTTCTGCTCAGCCCCCTTTCCATTGCCGCCGCCATTCTGGCCCTTGCAACCGGGGGCGATAAGCCAGGACGCCAGTTTTATGACCTGCTCTATCTGGGGCGACGCTCGGAACACTGGATCAACCTGTTTGGTGCGACCCGGCATGTAAAACCACCTGCCTTTCACACCGATGAGGGCAACAACATCGATGCCCTCATCGACCGGCTGGACGAGGTTGCCCGCACAAAATACGAACAAGGCGGCCTGACCCAAAACGCCAAAGATGCCGTGGACAAGGCGTTGGACGCTGTCAATCGCGGCCTCAAAAACCGGGGACCGGACGAGCCCACCAAACCACAATAATATATTTTATTGCAGAAGCCGCCCCCGCGTGCCTCAATGGGTAAAACCACTGAAACGTGAGGGAGTCGCGCAATGACAGGGAAATTTGGTGCCGGAACACAGGCAGACGAAGTCATCGAAGGGGTTAACCTTTCGGGCAAAACGGCCATCGTGACAGGAGCAGCATCGGGTCTGGGAACCGAGACCGCACGCGCCCTTCTCAAGGCCGGGGCAGCCCTCACCCTGCCTGTGCGGAACCTCGCCAAAGCGAAAGAAGTCGCAAACGACCTTGCCAGCAGCACCGGGAACAACCAGATCCACCTGGAAGAGATGGACCTGATCGACTACGCCAGCGTGCGCCGGTTCGCCGCCAGTTTCCTGAAGCGCGAGCAAAAGCTCGACATATTGATCAACAATGCAGGCATCATGGCCTGCCCGCTCCGACGCTCACCGGAAGGATACGAGAGCCAGTTCGCCACCAACCACCTGGGCCACATGCTGCTCACAAATCTGCTGGTCCCGGCTTTGCTAAAAGGCGCGCCCGCCCGTGTCGTCTGCTTGTCATCTATCGGACACCGCCTGTCCCCAATCCGCTTTGACGATATCAATTTCGATACAACCCCTTATGACAAATGGATTGCCTACGGTCAGGCGAAAACAGCCAACGCCCTTTTTGCACTGGAGTTGAACGAACGGCTTGCCACAAAAGGTGTGACAGCTTTCTCCGTTCATCCAGGTGGGATCATGACAAATCTCCAGCGCGACATGCCCGACGAGGAAATTCGTGCCATGGGCTGGGTCGATGAAAACGGCAAGGTGCGCGAAGGCTTCAAAACACCGGCGGGGGGTGCGGCCACTGCCGTCTGGGCAGCCACCGCTGCCAGCCTGAACGGCCATGGCGGCGCGTATTGCGAAGATTGCCACATTGCCGAACCCGCGCGAAAGGACGTGCCCTTCGCAGGTGTGCAGGCACACGCACAGGACAAGGAAGCAGCAAAACAGCTTTGGGCCGTATCAGAAAAAATGCTCGGCGAAGCCTTCAATTTCTAAAGGCCCCATACAGGACTTATCCCGCAAAAAAACTAACGCCGAAATAAAACGCCGCCACCATGGCGATGGAGATAAGAATGGAGCCTGTCGCAAGCCCGCCGCCCAACGCGACTATGGCACCATCATGCTCCACCAGACCGATCCCGATCACCGCAAAGGAAATTGCGGGCAACCAGGCCGACAAAGGGATCGGTAAGCAGAGATTGACCGCCGATGCGACGAGGAGAATACCAAGCACACGCTCTGCCCGTCCGGTGAAAAGAGAGGTCAGCCGAACCTTGGTCAGGCGCGCCAAAGGGCGGGCAATAGGCAGAGCCTTCAATGCGGCCCGGCGCCACGTCTCACGCTCAATATGGCGTTTGAGAATAAACGCAGGCAACCAGAGTGTTCTTTTTCCAAGCACCATTTGGATGGAAATGAAGAGCGATGGCAACCCGAAAACCATGTTGGAGCCATATGGCAAAGGCAGCATGTTAAGGAGACCAACGAAAAGCAGCGCCCAGCCGAAACTCCGGTCTCCCAAACCATCAAGCACAGCACCAACACTGTTCCCGTCCGGCACCCGGCGCGTTCCGACGCGAGCAAGGCCACGAATGGCACCACTTCGCCCTTTTTTCTTCTTTTTCAAACGCCCCTACTCCGTCGGTACCGCCTGTGGCTGTCTGGGGAATAGCATATTGCGAAAGACCGGACCAGACGCGACAATTCCATTCCCATGGTAAAAACCGGCTGCAAATTTCCAGTTTTTCCCGCAATACGCTAGAACCGACACATGGCACGCAAGACAGGCTCCCGGCTTTCGGGCAAAGAAAACACACACCGTCGCTGGCACATGTATGTGCTGGAATGTGAAGGAGCACGCCTGTATACCGGCATTACAACAGACATTGAAAGACGGCTGAAAGCCCATCAAACCGGCAAAGGAGCCAAATTCACGCGCAGTTTTGCCCCCAGAGCATGCCTGCTTAACCTTGAATTTGAGGACCGCACAAAAGCCGCCCGCGCTGAATATGACTTTAAACAACTCAGCGCCGCGGAGAAACGCCGCTTTGTTGCAACCCACCAACAACCGGACTGAGACACTTCCATGACAAGCCCCTCATCAACTGAAGATCGGATTGCCGACCTTGAAGTGCAACTCGCCCATCACGCTCACATCATCGACGAGCTGCACGAGATGGTAAAAAAACAATGGGCAGAGATAGACAAGCTCACCCGGACAGCAACGTTTCTGGCAGACCGCCTGCACACAGTGGAAGACGGCGCGCGCAAGACAAGCCCCGGTGACGAACCACCGCCTCCCCATTATTAACCCTTCCACCGTGCCCCAGAGTGCAAATGTCTGACACCCCCCCTCAAAACAATACCCCCATGGACAATGGCCCCATCCCCACAGACGTGGCAGAGCGCCCCTTTGTCTATGCACCTCCCGCTACACCAGTCCGGGTCATCCACAAAGATGATCATCTTCTTGTGCTGGCAAAGCCGAGCGGCCTGTTGAGCGTACCCGGACGACCGGAAGAACATTTCGACAGTCTGAAGACCAGGGTCCTGAAGGACTACCCCGACGCAACGATCGTTCATAGACTCGACATGGATACGTCCGGCGTCATCGTCATGGCGTGTACACGTGCAGCCCATCGTCATCTGGGGCTACAGTTTGAAAAGCGCAAACTTCGCAAGTCCTATATTGCCCGCGTCTGGGGGACACCGGCAGAGGACGAAGGCCGCATCATCGCGCCCATGCGCTTTGACTGGCCCAACCGCCCCAAACAAATGATCGATTTTGAAGAAGGTCGGGAAGCCATTACCGACTGGGAGATAATGGAACGGGAAGAAGGCATCACACGCCTGCGCCTCAAACCCCACACCGGTCGTTCTCACCAGCTAAGAGTTCATTTAATGAGCATCGGTCACCCTATCCTGGGCGACACGCTCTACGCCCATGATGATGCACTGCATGCAGCCAACCGCTTGCAACTCCACTCCGAAACACTGCGCCTGCGTCACCCGAAAGACGGCAGCTGGGTAACGTTCACGGACCCTTGCCCGTTTTGAAGCTGTCGCCCCTAGTGAACACCGTCAGGCCTGATAATCAGGCGAACAACCATCGCGCTTGCTACCAATGCGAAAACGGATAACAGACAAAAAGCCGACTGCGCCCCGGCGGCAAAAGCCAGGCCCGAAAGCAGGCCCGGCCCCGCAATTCCCCCCAGCATACCTGCACAGATCACCAGCGCTGAGAGAGGTGGCTCTTTAACGATGCGCGGCGCTGCCCATGCAAACAGATTGGGAAAGAGCGGGACAACGGCGAATCCGAGCGAGGCAAACGCATAACCCGCCATGCCCCCGCCGTCGTTCACAATCACAAGCAATATGGCAGACGCCGAAAAACCACCCAGCACGAAAAGCGCCGGACGCACATGAAACGACAGTCCGACAGCCATCAGGCGCGCACACGTAAAACTGACATAGAAGAAAGACGTGAAAGTGCGGGCCTCATCCAAAGGCATGACCGCCCCGCTCAACACCGTGACGCCCCAACCGACAATCGCAACCTCAAGCCCGACGGCCACTCCCATCAGCATAAGAAAAAGGCGATGACGAACAGCCGTCCGTACCAGCGATGAAAGGCTATTGTTTATTTCCGTGTCGGCCTCAACGTTCACGGCACGATCATCCAGCAGCAACGCTAGCGGCAACAACAGTCCAAAGCCAATCGCCAGACCACGAAAAACATGCTCAACATGTCCATCGAAACTGACCAGCACGATCGGCGCAATCACCGCCCCGACCCCGAACATGGCGTTGAGCAGATTAAGAAGGACCGGGGCTCGCTGCCCGAATGCAGAGGCAAAAAAACCGTTCAACCCGACTGTCAACAAACCATGTCCCGCCCCCATGCCGAAAGCCCCCAGAAGAACACCGGGCCAAACACCACTATCACTGATCGCAAAACAACCAAGCGCCAGCACAGCAGCCGCAAAGCCTGTCCGCCATCGCATAAAGAGGGCGAAGCGCGGCACAAGAGCGACAAGAACGGCCGACAGCCCCCCTGCCCAATAGCAAGTCAGGATCAAACCGGCTGAAGGCACCGAGAGCCCGTAAAGAGCCTGAAAAGTCGGCAACGACGGACCGAACAATGCCTGCCCACCACCCAGCAATGTAAAGAGTGCAAGCCCGGTCACCGCCGCTCGCTCCGGATGGTGTTGCATTCTGCCCCGTCTCCCTCAATCCCTCTCGCCAGGGTCACTTTCCCGCCCGCATGGCCGCAAACGCCCCCGATATCCAAGCATACAAGCGGTTGCCGAATACGCGTAGCGCACACAAAAAAGAGCCCCGCAACGGGGCCCTTTTCTTCACCATAACGCTGACATAAATGCCAGGCGGCTTATGCCTTGGCAGCGAGCTTGTCCCCTGTCTTCGTGTCGAAGTCGCTTGCGTCATGACGCTCCATCAATTGCGTGTCAGGTTCTCCCCACACACGATTGACCATACGTCCGCGCTGCACCGCTTTACGCTCACCCAGCTGATCTGCCCAGCGGATCACGTTTTTGTAGGTGTGTGCTTCGATAAACTCGCCAGCCTCATAAAGCACCCCTTTCACAAGCCCGCCATACCAGGGCCAGATCGCCATATCAGCAATCGTGTACTCATCACCACAGAAGTACTGATTGTCCGCCAGATGACGATCCAGCACATCAAGTTGACGCTTTACCTCCATCGTGAAGCGGTCAATCGCATACTCGATCTTGAACGGCGCATAGGCATAAAAATGGCCGAAACCACCACCAAGATAAGGTGCACTCCCCATCTGCCACATCAGCCAGGACATGCACTCCGCACGCACGCTGGGGTCCTTCGGCAGGAAGGCATCAAACTTCTCAGCGAGATAGACAAGAATAGCGCCGGACTCAAACACGCGCGTGGGCTTCGGTGTGCTGTGGTCCACCAGTGCCGGAATTTTGGAATTGGGGTTGGCACTTACAAAGCCCGAGGAAAACTGATCGCCCTCGCTGATATTGATAATGAACGCGTCATACTCCGCGCCCTTGTGACCGAGCGCCAGAAGCTCTTCCAGCATCACGGTAACTTTCACCCCGTTAGGCGTGGCAAGCGAATAAAGCTGGAGAGGATGTTTGCCAACGGGCAGATCTTTCTCATGTGTCGGGCCTGAAATCGGCCGGTTGATGGAGGCAAACCGCCCACCATTCTCCTTGTTCCACTGCCAGACTTTCGGCGGCGTATAGTCAGTCATTCCAGGTTCCCTTTTCTCAAAAGCACGTAAAGCCCGCCCAGCGGGCCCACCCATATCTAATGGCAATGACTATGCCATATGGGCATCGCTGGACCAAAACACAAGAAGATGTATGGACAGGGCAAAACCGTCCGGAGCAAAGCATTTCACAGACAAAACGGGGAATTAGGTGATGCCGAACCTCAGGCGGACGGAAGCACCTTCGCACGCAACGACACGGTCACACCCCGTGTGTCCATATCGCCAACCTCGCTGAAGCCCTGGGCTTCGTGAAAACGCAGAGAGGGCACGTTAGGCGGCACCTTGTTAATCTCACAGACAAGCTGACCAACAGAGCGCGCATGGGCAAATTGCGCCAGATCGCGGTAGAAAGCGGCCGCCAATCCCTGGCCTCGCCAATCCGGCGTGACCGCGATTTGGTCAATGTAGAGAAATGCCGACGCAACGTGCTGACAGAACCACTGAAACTCCTCGCCATCATAGGAAGTGGCCGCCCTGTCCATAGCAAACAGATAGCCGACAATCTCACCGTCGATTTCGCCAACCCGGAAATAGCAGCACAGCTTACACAGCACCTGAAATTCAGCCGGGTCGAGCCAAGAAACACCGGGAAGCGACAACCGGTTGATCCGCTCCACCGCGAGGTAATCCCCCTCAACGCCCCACCTGAAACGGAGCTGAGAACCATGTCTCAAATTCATCATATCATCCGCTGCCATATCCGCTCCCATGGCACACCGATACCGTTGGAAAGTAAAAGTATAAACCTGCGCGAAATGCACAGCAGCACCCTCGCGCGAAGGGAGCCTAGCTTTCCAAAGCATATTGCGGAACACACATACGGGTGATCAATGCGCGCCCAACCAAATCGGCGATGACCAGGCCATTTCAGTGATCGTAGCCGGCAGATCATCAGGTGGTGCAAGTCCCAGACGCAGAGCATCATACGTCGACCATCGGCAGCTAGGCACCTCGACGGCCCGCACATAATAAAAAGCCCGCTGGCCTGACTGGTAATCAGGATCATGCCAAACACTCGCCAACGCCGGTGCGCCTTCTTCCTGATCAAGGGAACAATCAGTCAGATCAACCGAATGCGTCACCGCAGGGCATCGCCGCGTAGCAGGATCAACGGATCGTCCGCCGCTACAGACAACGTCATGAACGATCTCCTTGACCTCACCATTGTCCACCCACCCCTTTACAATCTGCACCCGGTCAAGCGGCGCACTTAAAGGATCGCGCAAAGCAGAAATGTAGAAGCCTGGTGCTTCACCTTCACCAAGGCTCAGCGAACCTCCCATAGGAACGCCGAGCTTATAGGCTCTCTCGACAGGGTTATCAGCATTCAACAGGCTTTCATCGTAGGCAGGTCCCGCAAAAAAGCGCAGCCGAATACGCGTTCCGCTGGTGGCATAAACTTCCTTGCGCTCCATCGCATCGAACAAGGCATCTCGCGTATTCTCCGGCGCCCAGACAACAGCAAGCCCGCCTGGGTTTTGGAAGGCCGCCATGCGCCCGCCCCGGGATCCATTTATACGTTGATTGGCGGTCCCGGTGAAAAGTGCGGACGCCCCGCGAAAATCATATTCATTGGTATCGCCCGGGTTGGAATTATGCGTATCCGTGCTGCCAATCATGCCAAAATCCAGAGGATTCAAGCCGATATCTTCTTCCAGCGCCAAACCAATTTTCAAACCATCTCGCACCATGGACGTGGGAAAAATACAGCCTGTCGTCTGCCCTTCTTCACAATCCGGCAGGAATTGCTCAAAACCACATTCCTCATCCGTTGCCCCATATCCCAAACTGCATTCCGAATTCCCCTTGATCTGGAACACCTCCACCAAAGGCTCGACAGCATCGCGCATCTTCCAATCGTCCGCGGTATAGACATCGCCATCAATCGTATGACCGGCAAAGGCAAGTCCCCAAGTCTTGTTGGGATTGTGCGGAATGGTGATGAAGTCGCAAGGAGCGACACACGTTTCAGACAACATGCGCCACAAGTCCAGCTCCGTGCGTGCATCAAACGCGGAAACAGCGTGCGAAGGCACCGTCCCGTTCCGGAAGATAATATTGCGGTGAATTTTTCCCCGGTTGGGCAAAACGGGAGAATATTCATAAGCCGCAAAAGCAGTGAATTCACCAGGCACATTGTGACGGTTTGCAACCTCAACGATCTTCTCCCAGGTGGAACGCGCCTGGCTGGCACTCACGCCCTCCTCACCATCCCAAGAATAGGGTTTGGGCGGACGTGCCTCACCCGCGCCGCGTAATTCAAGAAAGAAACTGGCGCTTGGTGATTCAAAACGGGTGCAAAAATCTTTGAGTCCGGCTGAGGCTGTTTCGGTGTCGCAAGCCTCAAACAGGCCAAACCCTTCCGCATGGTCAGTCACCGCCGCAAAGTCGAGCGGCTGGGAAAGCTGGATCCGCTCACCCCAGGCGCTTTCAACAGCCTTGCCCCGGGCGATCTGGTAGGCCTCATCAAGCGAGATACGGTTGCCAAAAATATAGGAGTCGAAAGAAAGGTTGGAGTGGCTGTGCAGATCACCAAAATAGGCGTTGTGAAGCGGATTGGGAGGCGGAAACGCACCCGCCTGGGGCGCGGGCTGCACAAACGCATCTTCTCTTTGTGCCAAGGCATTTTCCTGCATCTCTGCCAGGGCTTCATCGGAATACATAGGTGCCGTCAAAAGGGACTGCACATACCAATAGCCACCCCCGGCAACCACCAATGCCAGAACGCCAATGCCGTAAATCCAACGCATGCCCCACCCCTTTTTGCTTTCGGACAAGTGCCTGCGCGCCTCGGACAGCAGACCCCGCCATGAGCCTCATCCTAACGGAACCATCTCCATTGGCTATGGCAAAAACCATACGCGCGGGCGCCGATTGAGACCAAAGGCACAGCAAAACCCGACGCGATGCCACAACAGGCGAGAGACTGGATTGAAGGGACGATCTGCAACACCAATTATACAGGTCAATCTCCAAGACAGAAATGGTCCACATATAGTTGTACACCGGCCACCTCCCATCCCGCGCCATTCAAGACTCCGCCCGCACCGTTGACCTGCCGGGACAAGGGAAGCGTCCATGCCGCTCCTGTGTGTACCGCAGCGGCCCTGCCTGCGCCCGTGCTGGATCAGCGCCTAGATTGGACTGCACCGGCATCGGCACCGTAAGCGACCTGCTGCACCACATCTCGCACCACGTTCCCGAGAACCGATGGGACACGCGCCGGACCCTTGCTGTGAGCATCGCTTCGCCGTCGCAGTCGATTTCCGCCGCCCTTGCTGCCGAAGGGCTGGCCGTAAAACTCGCCGAAACCACCGCGCGGGCCGTGCCCGCGTTCGTGAAATCTGCCGCCGCACCTACGCCGTGGCCGCTTAGTCGGGCTTGCTCCGCTACGACCCCGACGCATTCCAGTAAGTGCCCAACTAGCCCGCTTCGGCGGGGCTTTTTGGATGTTCCTATTTTATTATTAAAACATCCTATAGATGGTGTTGACTTTTCCATATTTTGTTCTAGACTATTTTTAGAATAAATACGGAAAGAAAAATTTTGATGGCAAATGTTTTTGGAACGCCGAAAAAAGCAACCAACCGCCGTAGACTATTCGAGTTAGGGGAAGCCGCGCTTGAGAAGGCGGGGTGGCGCGTCGAGCGCATTCAGGGCATCGGCAAGTCGAGCGTCCGCAGGATCATCAAGGGCGACGAACGACATACCGTGTCGATTCGCACCACGCAGGACACATGGATCGCTTTTCCTCGCAACAACGACGATAGCGGATGGGTCACGCTAGACGACGTAGATTACGTCGTTGCCGTCACTGTTGACAACAAGGATGAACCAAAAGAAGGGCAGGTCTATATGGTTGGCGGCGATGAAATGCGAAAACGATTTGACCGCGCTTATCGCGCCAGACTGGGTGCGGGCCATACAATCCCGGTCGGGCGCGGTGTATGGGTGTCAATGTTTCTCGCCGAAGACCCGGACGCACCCTCTTCAGTTGGCGGGGGTATTGCTCTTGACAAGAAGCCCCTGCTTTCGATGAAGCTTGATGCGCCGTTCGACGAAGGATCGCCCGAAGTTTCCGCGCCGGTTCCGGGGCGCGGCGAAGAAGCGCCGCTGACCATCGCAGAAGCAAAAAGGCGCCTGGCGCAATCGCTTGGTGTTGCCCCCGAAAAGGTCAAGATCGTGATTGAGGCATGATCTACGCATTGGCCGGTTCGCGGCGACGAAAGCGCGAAGCGGCGCGTGCGGAGCGATATGTGATCACATTTCCGTGATAGGTCAGCAGTGCTTTAGGGCCAGCTTAAGGGCAGTTCAGCACTAGGTAATTCTTAGGCAGAGAAATTTGCCGCGAAATTTTCCTAGTAATTTAAATATGTTACAAGATGAATTGGTAGCGGAGGTCCGTAGCAGCCTGGACTGCATTCCGCCCATCGTCGTCGCTTGCTGACCAAGCCAATCAGTCAACACCGCTATTCCCTGTAATCAGGCCAGGTTGCGCATAATGCGGCGCGGCACCAAGCCATAGATCCATACCGTCATCGCTCACAGCTGATGCTGCTGGCGCTGCGCTTTTGCCGTCATAACGACGAGGTACTCGAAAATTATTTTGGCCATCGGAAAAGGGTAACTTTGGTGACAGCGGTCACCTCATTGTTTTTAAAAGGTTTTTTAGAACCACAAAAGGTAACCAAAAGGTCACCGGTTACCTTTTTGGACGGTCACCGGCCCAAATATTTTTCCTAATCTTTTCAACAACTTAGAAGCGGTTACCTTTTCGGTTACCCTTGGTGACCTTTTAAGGGTCACCGCAGACCTTATTAATATCAATGACTTACACCCTATTTTCGGGCAGGTGACCCCGGTTACCCTTTTCCGGAGAGGCCGCCATTTTTTACGGCCACCCCATAGCCGAGGCATTATTGGAACGTCCCTGGCAGTCGCAACTACACCGACGAATTCCGCAGAGATTACCCAAGCCTTGAGACTGCCAATTAGGTTCAGCGGACCCTGAGAAAGTCCCACTTCCGCATGTGCAGAAAAACCAGCCCGCAAAGCTCGCGGGCGAGGAGGGGAGATGAGCGCGCAGCCAGGGGCCGCGCGAAGCCGGGGGCCGCGCGAAGCCAAGGCCTGCACACAGCTGGGGCGTGTACAAAGCCAGAGCGCGCGCAAAATCGACGACCAAGAGGGATGGTGTGCCTGTGCAATGAGAATGGGCAGGAGAAAAACCGCACCCAAATACGCACCCACTCAGATAGAGTAAGCTCCGATTCTCGAAAGGCGATCCTGGGTTCTACCGCGCGAAGACAGCCAGAGAGCAATTGATCGACAATGATGAGCCGCCAGTTGGCAGGCCCGGGCAAAAAGAGTGATAAAACACCGAAGTCCTGAGCTGCAGGCGTGAGCTGTGTGGCGCTCGATGTAAGGTCTAAGGGGGGCGTTAAGGAATGAAACTGCAAGAATTGTTGGAAGCCTATCGCTCCACGGCCAGAGACGAGACCGAAAAAGGTCAATATTTTGAACGCCTGGTCCGTGTTTTTCTAAGTCATGATGACCTTCAAAAGCAGTTCTATTCGGAAGTCATACCCTTTTCTGACTGGGCAAAGGCCCATGGGTGGAAGAGCAATGACACAGGCATCGACCTGGTTGCCACACTTGCCGATGGTTCCGGCTACGCTGCCATTCAATGCAAATTTTATGCGCCCAGCCACACCATTCAGAAGCCGGATATAGACAGCTTCATTTCCGCAGCTTCAAACGATGCTTTCGCACGCCTGGTCATCGTCGATACAACGCAAAAAGATTTCGGTCGGAATGCAACAGAGACGCTCGATAAGCTTTCCAAAGACTGGAACCGGATTGGCACGACTGAACTGGAAGCCAGCCGTATCGACTGGTCACAGTTCATGCGTACCGGAAATGTCAGCCTTGCACCCAAAAAGGAACTACGCGACCACCAGAAGGATGCACTACAGGCGGTTGTAGAAGGTCTGCAAAAGGCAGATCGCGGCAAAATGATTATGGCCTGTGGCACCGGCAAAACCTTCACCGGGCTTCGAATTGCAGAAACGATTGCCGGCAAAGGAAAACACGTCCTGTTTATGGTGCCATCGCTCGCCCTGATGTCTCAAACGGTGCGCGAATGGAAAAATGACTGCCAGGAGGAGTTTACAGCGTTTTCGGCCTGTTCTGATGTCAAGGTCGGCAGAAATGCCGATGCGGACAGCCTGGACCTGAATATGCATGAACTCGCCTTCCCCGCGACAACCGATCCGGAAAAGATTTCCCGCCAAGTTGCCATCGCCACCCCGGACAAGATGACGGTGGTTTTTTCCACCTATCATTCAATTGATGTGCTGACACGCGCCCAGAAGAACCACGGGCTTCCTGCGTTTGATCTTGTCATCTGTGATGAAGCCCACCGGACAACCGGTGTCACACTCAAAAGCGAAGACGACAGCAATTTTGTACGTATTCACAATGACGATTATGTAAGCGCCAAGAAGCGGCTCTACATGACGGCCACGCCACGCATTTTCGGCGATGCAGCCAAGCGCAAAGCTGATGATTACGACGCTGAGCTGGCTTCGATGGATGATGAAACCAAGTTCGGTGAAAATCTGTTCCATCGTGGCTTTGGCTGGGCCGTCGAGAACGACCTGTTGACTGACTACAAGGTGGTCGTCCTCGCAGTGGATGAAGGGCTTGTCTCCACCTCGATCCAGCATCGGTTGAAAAGCGGTGCTGAACTTACCCTGGATGACGCTACAAAGATTATCGGTTGCTACAAGGCACTGACCAAAGCCAACCTGGCATCAGATCTTGATTTTGATCCGCGCCCCATGAAGCGGGCCCTGGCTTTTTGCCAGAGCATTGCGAAATCGAAAATCATTGAGGATGAGTTTGCCAAGGTAGTGGAGGAATACACCAGCAACGAGCTGATCGAAGATGATGGTCAGCTGGAAATTGAGGTTCAGCACGTAGACGGCAGTTACAATGCCAATGCCCGTGAGCAACTGCTCAACTGGCTCAAGGCCGATGCCGGCGACGGCGCTTGCCGTATCTTGACCAATGCAAAAGTCTTGTCAGAGGGTGTGGACGTCCCCGCCCTCGACGCCATTATGTTTATGCACCCGCGCAAGAGCCAGATTGACGTGGTGCAGTCCGTCGGGCGCGTCATGCGCCGCGCCGAGGGAAAGAAACTGGGCTATGTCATCCTGCCCGTTGCTATTCCACCCAATACAAAGCCCGAGGATGCTCTGAACGACAATGAGCGCTACAAGGTCGTCTGGCAAATTCTGAACGCACTACGCGCTCACGATGAACGGCTGGACGCACGGATCAACCAGGCCAAGATTGGTGAAGATATCAGCGACATGATTGAGCTGGTGAATATTTCGTCAGAAACAGAACTGAAAGAACTGACGAGCGTTGTTGATGACTTCTCCACAACAAAGAAGAAAGCCGCAAAAGCGAATGCGGAGATTGGGCAGGAAGGTCGTTCGTCCCGGCAGTCAAATGATGAAACATCGCAAGGTGAAATGGTTTTTGACGAATTCACCCGTGCCATCATGGCCAAGATCGTCGAAAAATGCGGCACCCGGGAATATTGGGACACATGGGCAAAAGACATTGCCAAAATCGCCCAGACCCACATCACCCGCATCACCACCATCGTGGGCAAGGACGGGCCGGAACGCACGTCTTTCCTCGCCTTCCTGGAAGAGCTTCAGGATGATCTCAATCCGGAAATTTCCGAGGCCGAAGCGATCGAGATGCTGGCACAGCATCTCATCACCAAACCAGTCTTTGACGCGCTCTTTAAAGGAAGCCGGTTTACCAAGGAAAACCCTGTTTCCCGAGCAATGGAGATCGTGCTGGGGCAATTGCACGAACACAATCTGGCTAAAGAATCTGACAGCCTGGCGAAATTTTATGACAGTGTGGAACGCCGGGCAACGGACGTAAAAACCGCGCACGGCCGCCAGAGCCTGATCACTGAACTTTATGACAAATTCTTCCGAACGGCCTTCCCTGTGCTGACCGCGAGGCTTGGTATCGTCTATACCCCGGTTGAGGTGGTGGATTTTATCATCCATTCCGTCAATGACGTGCTGAAAGCCCAGTTCGGCCAGACACTCGGCTCCAAGGGTGTTCATATCCTTGATCCCTTTACCGGCACCGGCACCTTCATCACCCGCCTTTTGCAATCGGGCTTGATCGCGCCCAATGAGCTGGAGCATAAATACAAACACGAAATCCATGCCAACGAGATCGTGTTGCTGGCTTATTACATTGCCGCCATCAACATCGAAACCGTCTATCACGAGATGATGCATGGAGATCTGACCAGTGACGCACCCTATGACCCATTCGAGGGCATTCTGCTGACAGACACATTCCAGATGTATGAGCAGGACCGCGGCATGATTGCCAAACTCCTGCCTGACAATTCAGAACGTCGCACCAAGCAGAAGGAACTGGATATCCGTGTGATTATCGGCAACCCGCCCTACTCGGCCGGCCAAGGTAACACAAACGACAATGCAGCGAACATCACCTATCCGGCGCTGGATATGGCAATCCGCAATAGCTATGCCGCGCATTCTTCAGCTACCAACAAAAATGCTCTCTACGATAGTTACATCAGGGCAATCCGATGGGCGAGTGACCGGATCGGTGATGCGGGCGTCATGGCCTATGTGACCAACGCTGGATGGGTGGATGGCAATGCAACGGATGGGCTACGCAAGTGCCTTGCCGAAGAGTTTAGTGATCTTTACGTGTTTCATCTTCGTGGCAACCAACGCACCTCGGGTGAGCTCTCTCGCAAGGAAGGCGGCAAAATTTTTGGCTCGGGCAGTCGGGCACCAATTGCGATTTCTGTCCTCGTGAAGAATCCCGACGCCATCGCACACGGGTGCATCCATTTTCACGACATTGGTGACTATCTCGACCAGAAGCAAAAACTGACGATCATTCGGGAATTTGGCTCGATTGATGGCATCTCGAAAGCCAAAGGCTGGAAAAATGTTACCCCCGACGAAAACAATGATTGGCTGGATCAGGTGGATCGCAGCTTTGAAAAGTTTCCAATCCTCGGAGCCAAACGCGGGCAAGACAAAGGATTGTTTGAAGACTATTCGAGGGGCGCTGAAACGGGTCGTGATGCTTGGTGTTATCAATCTTCGAAATCCGCATTGCAGACTAACATAGTTCGCTTTATCGAATTTTATAATCGCCAGAATGCTCAATTCGGTGGCGGAAAAATATCTAAGGTCGAGGATGTTATTGACTACAATTCAAGGAAGGTAAGCTGGACAAGTAGTCTTATTTCTTCACTGAAGAGAGGGAAGTCTATTCTATTCGACGAAGCCTGTCTGGCACCTTCCATCTACCGGCCATTTCAGAAACAGCATCTATATTTTTCTAACGACTTAACACATCGTATTGGAAAAATGCGGGGCATTTTTCCAAACGCGGATACAGAAAACCTCGTGATCCAAATTTCTGGTGTAGGATCAAAGAATTTCACTGCTCTTATGTCCAAGCATCTGCCATGCCTCGACAACGTTGAAAAAGGTCAATGCTTCCCCCTCTATCTCTACGAAGAAACCCAACCCGATGACGGCCTCTTCGCTACGGATGGTACGCCAACCAGCCTCACCCGTCGTGATGCGATCACTGATGAAGGCCTTGCGCATTTTCAGGCCGCCTATCCGGGGGAGGAGATCAGCAAGGAAGATCTGTTCTATTACATCTACGGCCTGTTGCACTCGCCTGAGTATCGTGAGCGGTTTAAAAACAACCTAGCGAAACAACTCCCCCGCATACCGGCGGTCAAGAGTTTTGCTGACTTCGCCGCCTTCCGTGATGCGGGCCGGGCGCTCGGGCATTTGCATGTGAATTTTGAAGACGTAGAGCCCTACATGGTCACCTTTAAAGAGGGGGATCACAGCCTGATAAACGAGGCTGAGGCAGATCCGGTCAAGTTCTACCGCGTCAAGAAAATGAAATTTGGCGGCAAGGGCAGAGAGAAAGACAAGACCACAATCATCTATAACGACCACATCACCATGCAGAACGTGCCACTGGAAGCGTATGACTATGTCGTCAACGGCAAGCCGGCACTCGAATGGGTGATGGAACGCCAGGTGGTCAAAACCGACAAAGCAAGCGGCATCATCAATGACGCCAATGATTATGCGAACGAAACAGTAGGCAACCCGAAATACCCGCTGGAACTCTTCCAGCGCGTAATCACCGTGAGCCTGGAAACAATGAAAATCGTAAACAGCTTGCCGAAACTGGATATCCCGGAAACAAAGCCAAAATAACGCTGATCGGGTTTACCCCTCCCCCAACCCATATGCGTCAAACGCGATCACCTCTTCCCCCACCCACTCGTTCAGCTCTTTGAAGCGCTGTTGCAGCGGCATAAGTTCATTGAGTACGAAGACCTTGCTTGCCGCCTCAACTGATCCGAAGCCGCCTGTATTGTTGGGCACCAGCCCCATGAGCGGCGGTGGCACACGGTGCGCGGCGAGAACATCGTCGCGCGTCACATTCTTGATGTTGAAAAACTCATCCTTGGCTGTGACCTCCGATATCGGGATCACCTGAAGACCGTCCTTCTTGCCGTCCGGCGCGTAGACCAGAAGGTTTTTGAAATTGCCGACGCCCTTTGATTTTTTGAGTTGCTCTCGCACCATATCCACATCGGCAGTGCTCATCAGCGCGTCAGACATATAAAGGATGAAGCCGGCATGACTACCATTCTCAAAATACTTCCGGCGAAAGAGCGTGGCACTTTCATTCAGCCAGGCTGAATTAAGCGCCGCCAGATATTCAGGCGTGCCATAAATCTCCTGCGCCGGGTCTGGCTCCTGCAGGTGGAAAATGGCCCCTTCCCCAAACTCATGGATCTCTGACCAGTTTTTCACCCACACATAGCAGTCATGACGTTTGGCGCGCCGCGTGCCAAGCGCGGGAGATGGCTTCAGTTCCAGCGCATCGCCGGTGCGACTTGTGATCCGCTCAAGATAGCCATTGCCAAACAAAAGATAATCAAGCGCCCAACGGCTGAAGGCCTGCCGGGACAAAAGTCGGTGTGGACGGAAAGTCGATACGAGAATATTGCGCTTGAGATAGATGGCACTTGCGTGATGCGCATTGGCGCGGAAAGACTTGGCAAGACCGCTGAGCGAAACCGGGGGCTCAAAATAGCGGCCATTGTGAGTGACCTCCAGATAGTCCTGAATGTCACGCCCCTCCAGCACCGGCACAGGCTCCCCAAAGGTGAAAACGTCAAAACCTGCCTTCTGCTCTGTCACTGTGCCCGTTTTTGTATCCGTGTCTGTGTCCGCGCTTGTGTCTGTGCTTTTCTTCGCGTTCTTCACGTCTTCCATCAGAATGTCTCCACAATGCCAGGCGACCCATGCCCCGCCAGCTCAAGAGGTACAATCGCTTCCTTGTCGAGGGCGTGCATGAGTGCCCAGGCAAGGTCTGCATGGCCGCTTTCTTCTGTCCGGCTTGACTGATAGGTGATCTGTTTGCCGCTGGGTGTCATGGAGCGGTGAATAGACATCATCGCGTGAGCAAGGTCCGTCCAGCCTGCATCAAACTCAAACCGGCGATGCTCGATAATCTGTTTGGCTTTGGCGACAAGCCGGTTTTTCACTTCCACCGAATAGTTGATCTTCGCCGCATGGGGGAAGAATTTACGTACCAGCTCATAAACACCAATGCCCATGCCGCTCGTATCAATGGCAATATGCGTGACATTGTATCGCCGGGTCATAGCCTCAATCTCTTTCGCCTGGCCATCAAAATCCATATTGTTGAAGCGCTTCTTTTCCAACGCACGGAACTTGCCACCGGGCACGCCAGGCGGGGCCAGCACAATCATGCTGGCATCATCGCGGGTGCGGCTTGGGTCATAGCCGATCCAGACTTCACGCTCTCCAAAAGGTCTTGTACGCACGGGCACAAAGTCTGCCCATGCGTCCCAGGCATCCACCATGCAGCCTTGCAACTGTGCCAGCGTGAAGACGGATGCCGCATCGTCCACAAAGGCACACATGAACAGATTGTTGAAATCACCCGGCGCATATTCAAGCCGGAGCTGTTTCACATCAAAAAGGTCACAGCCGGAGGCGACGGCATCCTCCACCGTCACGATCTGCCGCCATTGCCCATCGCCGCACAAGAGCCCCTCTCTCAGCGCACCATGGGTCACATCAATCTCGACCCGCTCGTCCTTCGCCCGTCCCTTGTTGAACGCCTTGCCAGACCAGAAAGGATAGGCTTCATGCCCCAGTGTGGAGGGCGTTGAAAAATAGGTCTGACGCCATTTCTTGTGGGCGGCCATGCCGCTAGCGACCTTGCGGAGTTCCTGAAAACGCGGGATCCAGAAATACTCATCAACATAAAGATGCCCGTGATAGGACTGGGCCGTGCGCGAATTGGTGGAGAGGAAATAGAGAACAGCCCCGTTCTCCAGCTCAATCGGGTTTCCTTTAAGTTCCTTGCCCGTGATCTCCCTCACGAACTCGACAATATAGCCACGAAAAACCTCCGCCTGGGCGCGAGACGCCGACAGGAAGATCTGATTGTCCCCACTTTCCAGCGCGTCCATGAAGGCTTCGCGCGCGAAATACCAGGTTGCGCCAATCTGGCGTGATTTCAGGATGTTGCGGATCCGCTGATCACGGTTCTCCCACCATTTGCGCTGATAGTTGAAAAGGCTCTCATCCCAGGCGGAGCGGAGCGCCTCTATGTCGTCTTCATCGAGCGCGTTCTTGTGGCGTCGCTGTTTCTTTCCCTTGTTCCGGTTTTTCACTTTCGGATTGAGGTCAGCCTCATTCCCGCCTGCCTCAAACCGGCGAATGCGCGCCATGCGCTCCAGCTGGCGGGAGAGTGCTTCAATCTCTTTCAGGTCTCCCTCTGTCTTGACAGTTTTTTCCACCAGAAGACACAGTCGCCGGTCAAGCGTGGCGCCCACCCGGGCATGCACTGGAGCTTCACGCCATTTGTCGCGGCGCTTCCAGCTGTCGATACTGGCATAAGGCCTGTCCAGCATGCGGGCAATTTCGGCCACAGTGTGCCCCTGCCAAAACAATTGGGCAGCGCGCAGGCGCGGCAGCGTTTCGACAATGTTTCCGGTGTCATTCATGCGCAGACATTATCTGTCTCCACTCTTTCTACATGTCCGTTCGGGTTGGTTTATCGACTTGTAACCCTCTTCCGGTTGCAGCCTTGCACCAACGTGGTGACGGTGTGGTCAACGCCTGACACCTGTTTCCACGCTTCGCAAAGGTCGCGCACCCATGAAAAAGTTCATCTCCAAATTCATTCGCATCGCATCCGAAGGCGCAACCATTGACGGGCGCGAAATCACCGCCGACCAGATCACCAAAATGGCGGCAAACTACAACCCCGCGACCTATGGTGCCCGCATCTGGATTGAACATTTCCGGGGCCTGTTGCCCGACAGCATGTTTCCCGCGCTGGGGGACGTGGTCTCGCTCAAGGCTGAAAAAGGCAGCGACGGCAAGCTCGCCCTCTTTGCCCAGCTTCGCCCCAACGCGAAATTCCTTGAGATCAACAAGGAAGGTCAGAAGGTCTTTACCTCCATCGAAATGGACCCCAATTTCTCCGGCACGGGCGAGCCTTATCTTGTCGGTCTCGCCGTCACAGACAGCCCGGCATCGCTGGGCACGGAAATGCTGGCTTTCTCCCGCCAGCATTTGCAAGACCTGCCGGCAGCACTAGCCGCGAAACTCCCCCAGCACCCGGTCACCGCGCCCATCGAGGCAGGTCCGCTGGAGTTTTCAGAAGAACAGCCCCCCGCCGATGCGCCCTCGCTTCTGTCACGCATCACCGACATTCTTGGCCGGACAGACAAAAAAGCCGATGGCCGCTTTGCAGACCTCACCCAAAGCGTGGTTGCACTCGCAGAAAGTGTCGAAACCATTCAGGCCGACATGGAAAAACTGTCTGCATCCCCCACCACACCCGACACGCCGCTTGCAACACAGGTGGATGCGATCGCGAAAGACCTTGCCTTGCTCACCCGGAAACTTGGCCAGGAGCCGGATCCCGCAACGCCTGTCCGCCCCCTGTCCACCGGGTTCAGCACCGCCGAACAGACGGATTGCTAAGACCGCCCTCCCTTTATCTGTCTTTGCTCCCAGAAAGAGACCCCAGACATGCGCAACGAAACCCGCCAAGCCTTCAACACCTATCTGGACCGCCAGGCCGAACTGAACCATGTCGCCTCCGCCCGTGACAAATTCAGTGTGGAGCCGTCCGTCCAACAGAAACTGGAAGACCGGATCCGCGAGGCATCCGGCTTCCTGCAGGACATCAACATCGTGACCGTGCCGGAACAGAAGGGCCAGAAGATCGGCCTGGATGTCGGCACGCCAATTGCGTCCACAACCAACACAAGTGTTGAAGGTCGCACACCGAAAGACCCGTCTGCGCTGGATGAAACAGGCTACGAGGCCACACAGACCAATTTCGATACGTTTCTCACGTATCGAAAACTCGACATGTGGGCAAAGTTTCCAGACTTCCAGACCCGCATTCGCAACCTGATTGTCAAACAACAGGCCCGGGACCGGATCATGATCGGCTTCAACGGCACGTCCCGCGCCGCCACGTCCGATCTTGCCACCAATCCCAAACTGCAGGATGTGAATGTTGGCTGGCTTGAGAAAATCCGGGTGGATGCACCGGAACGCGCGGTCACCGGCTGGAAAGTGGGCGACCAGGCCGGTGCCGACTACAAGAATATCGACGCCGCCGTCATGGACGCCGCAAACGAGCTGATTGATGAATGGTTCCAGGAAGACACAGATCTTGTCTGCATCATGGGTCGCCAGCTTCTGTCCGACAAATATCTGGGCCTGGTGGATGATTACAACGCCCCGACAGAACGCGCCGCGCTTGAGACGCTGCTTTCCAACAAGCAGGTAGGTGGCCTGCGCACGGCCCGCGTGCCCTTCTTTTTGCCGCGCGGTTTCCTGATCACCAAATTCTCAAACCTGTCCATCTATGCGCAGGAAGGCACCCGCCGTCGCCACATCAAGGACGATCCGGAGTTTGACCGCATTGTCGATTATCAGTCCGACAATGAAGCCTATGTGATCGAGAATTACGGGGCTTGTGCCTTTGTCGAAAACATTCTCGTGCCCGATGGCGGGGGCGGCTGGGCCTGAGCCACAGCCTGCCCGCACCGCACGCCCCCCCAAGCCCATGACGCCAAGCCCATGACGCCAAGGGCATGAAAGAAACAACGGAGTGACATGATGAGCCTTGCCCGAAAACATTTTCAGCGCGTCATGGCGGAAAAAGCCGCAAATGACGCCACAAGCAACGCCGCTGAAACCATG
Source organism: Rhodobiaceae bacterium (assembly GCA_002715765.1). Taxonomy (GTDB): domain Bacteria; phylum Pseudomonadota; class Alphaproteobacteria; order Parvibaculales; family Parvibaculaceae; genus Mf105b01. The sequence continues at coordinate 95,584 of PAZY01000037.1, forward strand.
GAAGGTCTCACCGCTTACGAACAGATGCTCTCCCAGCTTCAGGTGCACACCGCACAACTGAAATCACTCCAGAGCCGGGAAGCCAAGATCGCGCTCAAGAAGGAGTTTGCACCACTCTATGACGGGTATGTTGACGGCATTCTGGCAGGTGACAGCAGCGCACAGGATGATGTGCTGATCACCCAGATGATCTGGCGGATCGACACAGGTGACTATGACCGCGCCTATGAAATTGCGCTCCACGCGCTCACGTACAAGCTCGTGTTGCCGGAACGGTTTTCCCGCGATCTGGCAACCTATCTGGCGGAAGATTTTGCCGAAGCCGCCCTCCAGGCGGGAACCGATGCAGACATTCATGCCCCCTCAGCCCGCCTGCTCGTCGCGGTAGCGCAGGATCTGGGCGAACAGGACATGCCGGACGAAGTGCGCGCCAAGCTCCACAAGGCCATTGCCTTCCGGCTGCAGGCAGAGGCAAGCCCGGACACAAACGCCCAGGCGCTGGAGAACGCACTTGAGCATGTGGACCGCGCCCTGAAACTGGATGCCCGGTGCGGCCTTAAAAAACACAAAGAACAGCTCATCCGCGAACTCAAAAAGCAAGAGGAGCCGCCCACCACCGACTGAGCAGCTTCTTTCACCTTCTCTCTGGCCCCGCGCCAGCAAGGCCCATCCCGCAGACAGTCTTTCTTCCTCGGGACACGTCAAAAGGATGGGCCTTCGCCTTCTACCCCAAGATGGCCCGACAAGGACCTGACCTCGCCCCGGACGGAGATCTGACATGAGTGCATTCATTCCCCATGACGGCCCGGCAGCTGACCTGACAGAGATCGGGAATATTGATTTCTTTCCCGATATTCGCGTTGCCGACTTTCGGGCAGCGCTGAAAGTGGTTGATGCCATTCCCGCACCCCGTGTGGTTTGGGAACTGAAGCGCGCCATGCTTGCCACCAACAGGGAACTTCATACCTGGCGCGTCGCACAGGCAGCGGCCGGCATCGCCCGCCTGGCAGACATGGATACAGACATGTATGGCGACGAAGGTGCGCTCACACTTCACTATCTCTCTGCCGTCTACAACCGGGCCAAAGCCTTTCTGATCGAGAAAGGGCGCGATATTGATGTCACCAATGACGGGGCAGACCATGCAGCCTTTGCCGAAAAAACGGTTGAGGAGCATTTTCGCGCTGTACGCGAAGCCCTTGCCGCCATTCTGGGCCGCCCCGACGCCATGGTGGAGCTGGTCTGATGAGCCTTCCCCGCGCACCCTACCCTGAAAACGGCATCGCCTACGCCCACCAGGGCGACACGGTAGACCTAATCTGCCAGCGCTATTTTGGCAGAACGAAAGACCTGGCTGAACAGACGCTCGACCTGAACGAGGGTCTCGCCGCACTGGGTCCCGTTCTGCCCCATGGCACGCGGGTCATTCTTCCCGCCCCGGCGGCCATCCGCCTGTCGCCCGTGCGTCGCACGATCAACCTGTGGGACTGAACATGGATATGAATACCAGTATGGAGCGAACCGTCTCGACCGCAAGCTACGCCGTCTCCGGCAGTGCGGGGGTATGGGGCTATCTCACCTTGAATGACTGGCTGGCACTTGGCGGCTTCTCGCTTGCGGTGCTCACCTTCCTTGTCAACATCTGGTACCGCGAGCGCCATTACCGGCTGGAGCGTCGCAAGATGGAGCGGACAGAGCATAAATCATGAACCTTCTCTCAGACACAATCGGTGCCACGGTTGGCAAGGTTGCGGACACAATCAGCGATCTTTTCACCACCGATCAGGAGCGGCTTCAGGCACGCAACGAACTGAAAGCGCTGGAAGGCACGCTCATCAGCCAGGCCCTTGCCTATGAAGCCCGTCTTTTTGCCGCACAGTCAGATGTGATCCAGGCCGAAGCCCGGGGCGAAAGCTGGCTTCAGCGCAACTGGCGACCCGTGACCATGCTCACATTCATGAGCCTTATCGCCGCCCGCTGGATGGGGTGGACAGCACCGGGCATGAGCGAGAGTGAATATCTTTCCCTTTATGACCTGATGAAGATCGGACTGGGTGGATATGTGGTCGGTCGCTCGGCAGAGAAAATTGCACCCGCTCTCCTGCGCGGTTGGCAGACACGCCAGGGGGGCTCATGAAAAAACTTCTGGCGCTGCGCACCCACCTGCTTTCACGCCGCTTCGGGCTCAAGAAAGATCAGCTGATCTGCTTTGCCGAAAATGGTCGCGTCGTGTCCGTCAGGGGTGAAAGAAACCGGAATTTCCGCCTGACCTATGAAGCAAATATCATCGCGCAGGATTATGAGCGCGGCCCCCTTGAACTCGCCTATGCCATTCTGGAATGGTTGCATGCACATGAGCCTGAACTTTCGCCCGACAGTTTGCGCTTTGAAGCAGAGCTTCTGGACACAGAAAAAACCGATCTGGGTTTTCAGGTGGAGCTGAGTGAAGACATTGCCGTCACGGTGGAAGATGAAGGCATTCGCCTGGAGGTAATGTCAGAACCTGTGCCGGACCCTGACGCGCTTTCCGGTTTCTCACCCCATCACATTGATTGACGCCATGGCAGACAATCCCAAACAGGAGTTTGCAAGGCTTGATGAGTGGGCGCGTTCCCTGTTGCAAAGCTTTTCACCCAGGGAACGAAAAAACCTTCTGGCACGGATGGGGCGCGAATTGCGCCGCACCAACAAGAAACGCCTGACAAGGCAGACAGCGCCCGACGGTACGCCCTGGCCAGAGCGCAAACCCCAACCGTCCCCCAAGGGTGAAAAACGCAAGCGGGCCAAAATGTTTCTGGGCTTGCGTAAAAACAGACACATGCAGTTGCGCGTGACCACCAACACGCTGGAACTCGGGTTCTCCGGCCGTACCGGACAGATTGCCCGCATCCATCACCAGGGCCTGAGAGAGCGACTGAAAACCAGGCAGCGCGGCAAGCCCGGCCCACTGGTCAAATTTGCCGCACGACAACTGATCGGCCTGTCAGAGAACGACCGGCACATGCTGAACGATCTTCTGATCGATCATGTGGAGGCTGCAGGCAACAAGGGAACATCTACATGAGACTGTCTGAATTTTTCACCTTTGATGAGGCCGGTCACAGCCAGACAGCACGCCGCTTGGGGATCGACAATACACCACCCAAACAGCTCCATCCCTCACTCGCCCATGTAGCAACAGGCCTGCTGGATCCTGTTCGACGCAAGGTCGGGCACCCTGTCACCGTGAGCAGCTGGTACAGATCCCCTGCGCTGGAACGTGTTTTGTGTGGGTCTTCCTTTCTGAAGCGGTGCAAACGCCTGAACATCCAGCCGGACGAAACAGCCTGGGGTGATTATCTCGCACGCAAGCAGCATCCAAAGGGAGAGGCATTCGATCTGGAGATCCCGGGCATTCCCAATTACGAGCTGGCACTCTGGATCCAGCAGAACTTGCGCTTTGACCAATTGATCCTCGAATTTCATGAGCGCGGCAAGCCGGGCTCCGGCTGGGTGCATGCCTCACTCTCGCGGGGGCGCAACCGCAATCAGGTGCTGACCATCGGCAAGGGCTTTGCGCACCAGGGCTTGCCGGACTATGGCCCGCTCACCCATCCCAAACTCTTGACCTGAAACGGCATGGGGTTGATGGCCGGGCTTGTAACCCGGCCTTGCGTGACAGAAACATGTGTGCCGCACACCATGCGGCCATGGATGAACCAGCATACAAATTTTCAGAGCTGCTGCGACGGATTGAAAACATTGTCCGGCGCGGTGTGATTGTCGCGGTCGATACCGGGGCCGCGCGCGTGCGTGTGGCGCTGGGCGCAAACGAGACAGACTGGCTCCCCTGGCTGACTTTGCGGGCAGGCACAGACCGCACCTGGTGGGCACCGGATGAAGGTGAACAGGTGATCGTTTTTTCCGAAAGTGGTGATTTCAACAATGGCTTTGTTTTGCCGGCAAGCTATAGCGATGCGCACCCCGCCCCGGAAAATGACCCGCATGTTGCTGAAATCCTGTTTGGGGACGGCGCGATCCTGACCTATGACAAGGGCTCACACACACTTGACATCACACTGCCCGACGCCGGGGAAATTTCGCTCAATGTGGGGCGCAGCACACTTTCCCTGACCGACGCAGGCACCTTGTTGAAGACACCCTCTTTTGAGGGGATGAAAGCATGAGTGCGGGCATTACGGTTCGCGCGCGCGACCATGCAGGCGGTGCACAACGCGCAGGCCAGCAGGATTTTTTCCTGGTCGAGGGAGAGCCCGTAGTGTTGCGCGGTGATCCCGTCATGGGGCACGGCCTGTCGCCCCACGCAAACCCCGTCATGGCTGAAGGCTCCGACTGGATGTGCCTTGACGGCATTCCCGTTTGCCGTGCCGGCCACCAGGCCACATGTGGGCATGCAACAAGCGGGCGTCCCTGGTTCCGATTGCCGGGAGACAATGCATGAAGGGCATGAACATCATCACCGGCAAGGAGCTCGATGGCGTTGCCCATCTTCGCCAGTCCATTGCCGACATTCTGACAACGCCGCTGGGTGCGCGTGTGATGCGACGGGACTATGGGTCTCTTGCATTTGAGCTGGTGGACCGTGCAGCCAATGCCACGGGCGAAATGCTGTTGAAAGCTGTCTGTGCAGATGCGCTTGCCAAGTGGGAGCCCCGGCTGCGGCTGACACGCATTGCGCTTTCAGGCGTGACAAGTGACGGGCGCATCACCATCGACATTGAAGGGGATTATCTGGAAAACGGTCACCGGCTTCCCCCTCATCATCTGACATTTGAGGGGTTGGTTTTGTGAGCCGCTTTGATGTCATTGACCTGGCCTCGCTGCCCAAACCGGAAGTTATTGAAGAGCTTTCCTTCGAGGCCATTCTGGAAGAATTGAAGGTCACTTTCCTCAATCTCAACCCGACTTACGAGGCGGATATTCTGGAGAGCGATCCAGCCATGAAGCTGCTGGAGACAGCGGCCTTCCGCGAGCTTCACTATCGGCAGCGCGAGAACGAGAAAGCGCGGGCCGTAATGCTGGCGTTCGCAAGCGGCAACAATCTGGAGCATATCGCCGCAAACTATTCTGTGGCACGTCGCCTGCTTTCCCCCGGCAACCCGGACGCGGTGCCCCCCGTCCCCCCTGTCTACGAGGAAGATGGCCCGCTGAAACGCCGTGTCCAACTGTCCCCCGAGGCCATGTCAGTTGCCGGGCCACGCGGTGGCTACATCTTCAACGCCTTGTCCGCCGGCGAAACGCCCACCGACATCCAGGTGGAGACACCCGCACCCGGCATTGTGACAATGGTATATGCGTTTTCGGCGGACGGAATTGCCGCCAATGTCAAAGACGCGGATGCATTCAGGTCCGCCCCCGGCGACATAACCGTCATTGTCATGTCCCGCAACGGGTCCGGCATTCCAGATGCCGCCACACTGGCCGCGGTGGAAGCACACCTGTCCGACGAAACCGTGCGGCCCTTGAACGACACTGTCTTTGTGCTGCCGGTCGATATCATCCACTACACAATTGATGCCGTCCTGGAGATTACAGACGGGCCGGAAGGACCTGTCATTCTGGATGCTGCACGCAAAGCCCTGCAGGCCTATGTGGAGGCCCAACACCGGATCGGCGCACGGGTGACCGATAGCGGCCTGAAGGCTGCCGCCACTGTTGCCGGTGTTGAAAAAGTCCGCATCAACACACCAGCAGGAGACATTGTGCCGACACGCTATCAGGCAGCCTGGTGTACCGGCATCACCCTGACGGTGGAGGTGGTCGATGATTGATACCCCACCACCTGCCCTCCTGCCACCCAATGCGAGCCCGCTTGAGCGGGACCTGGACACGGCCATGGCGAAAGCCACTTCCCTGCCGGTCCTGATTGCACAGGTCTGGGACCCTGAAACCTGTCCCATTGCCGTGTTGCCCTGGCTGGCCTGGGCCTGGTCGGTCGATCTGTGGGACGAAAACTGGGCGGAGGAAGACCGGCGCCGGGTCACCGCCATGAGCCTTGCCATTCATCGCCGCAAGGGCACACCCGGTGCCATGCGTGATGCCTTGCGCGCGGCAGGCTATGGCGAGGTAACAATCACAGAACGGCTGGATGCCCGTCGCTATGATGCAAGGGCCCTGCATAACGGTATCCACTTCTATAGCGAGAGCCTGCACTGGGCCTGGTACAATGTGACGCTCCAGCGCCCCGTCTCCATTGCGCAGGCAGCACAGATCCGCACCATTCTTGACCGCGTCCAGCCCGAACGCTCCTACCTGCATGAGCTTCGCTACGACCAGGCACTCAATCTCTACAACCATGCCATTCAATATGATGGCACCTTCACGCATGGAGTCGTCGATGGCCAATCTGCCTGAAGCCAACACCTGGGAACCCGGCATTTATCAGATCGAGAAAACCGATCCGGTGGACGGCGGGCCAGACGGGCTCTCCAACACTCAAGGAAAACAGCTGGCAAACCGCACGACATATCTCAAGCAAGAGGTAGAGCTTCGTGCGCCGCTCGCTTCGCCCGCCTTCACGGGCAACCCGACCGCGCCCACGCAAGCACCAGGCAACAGCTCAACACGGCTTGCCAACACAGCCTTTGTGCAACAGACCGTCCAGGCATTGGTGGATGCGGCCCCCGGTGCACTCGACACGCTGAACGAGCTTGCGGCCGCGTTGGGCGATGATCCGAATTTTGCCACCACGATCATGACAGCACTGGCGGACAAAGCAGACATTCTGCGCGGTGTGCCAACCGGTACCATATCGGTCTTCACCGGCACAGCCGCCCCGGCCGGGTGGGTAAAAGGCAATGGCGCTCTTCTGTCACGGGCAACATATGCAGATCTTTACGCCCATGCGGCCGCAAGCGGCATGATCGTCACAGACGCCGCCTGGCTTGCAGGGGAGACCGGTAAATATAGCGAAGGTGATGGCAGCGGGACCTTTCGTGTGCCGCTCCTGCATGCAGAATTTCCACGGTTCTGGGACGATGGCCGTGGTGTGGATGCAGGCCGCGCCCTGGGCAGCTGGCAAAAGGCAAGCGGAGTGTCGGTGGATGACAATGGCACCTCTTCGGCCTATGTGACGCAGCTTTCTGGCACCGCAGATACGGGGACACAGGCTGTCGCCCTTCAGCGTCTCGGCCTCGATGCCGTGAACCCGGCTGACTATGCCGGAACGGAACCAACCTGGACAGATGCGAGCGGTACCGGGGGCTTCAGCACGGCGGGCATGCGGCCCCGCAACCTCGCCTATCTCGGCATCATCAAATATTAGGAGCCGTTCATGCCTGCCCCGACTGTCTATTTCTTTGATCAATCCACCGGCCTGCTGTCCGGCACCGCCCTGGCGGACGCTAACCCGCTTTCCGATGGTGATTATCTTCTGCCTGCTTTTTCAACGCTTGTTGCCCCCCCTGCTGCAGGCACACATGAAACCGCCCGCTGGACCGGCAACGCCTGGGAACTTGTGCCGGACTTTCGCGGGCAGACCTATTGGCTGGATGACGGAAGTCAGCACATGGTGCTCGATGCCGGTGAACCACTTCCCCCCGGCGCGCTCCCTGAGCCTCCATTGTCCCGGCTGAAAGCCGACGCCTGTCTGAAAATTGATATTGCTGCCGAAGCTGCACGTATGCAGTTCATCACGCCCGGCGAAGGCCAGGCCTGGACGTATCAGCGCAAAGAACGGGAGGCAGAAGCCTTCATCGCAGCCAGCAATCCAGATGCTGCCGACTATCCGGTTCTTGCCGCCTGCATTCCCGGCGACGGTTCAGACCTTGCAACCGTCGCCCAGACCGTGCTCACCGCCCGTGATGCCTGGCTACAGGTCGGTGCGGCTATTGAGGGCATTCGGCGCGCAGCCAAGACCCAAGTTGAGGCGGCCGTCGATGCCGCTGCCATTCAAACCATTCTGGACGGGCTTAACTGGCCTGCCCCCCAATAGGAGCAAAGCTCATGCCGCAAGATTATCACCATGGTGTCCGCGTTATCGAGATCAATGAGGGCACACGCCCCATTCGCACCATTGCGACATCCATCATAGGACTGGTGGTCACGGGGCCGGACGCAGATGCTGCTTTCTTCCCCGAGAACACACCTGTTCTCGTCTCAAACGTCTATACCGGCATCGCCCATGCCGGGACCACGGGCACCCTGCCTTTTGCGCTTGACGCGATCAAGGACCAGGCAAACCCTGTCATGATCATCGTGCGGGTGGCCGAAGGCGCGGACGAGGCGGAGACAACAGCCAATATTATCGGCACCGTGTTGCCAGACGGCACACGCACCGGCCTTCAGGCCCTGACCGTGGCCCGCGCGGTGACAGGCGTGCAGCCCCGCATTCTGGCTGTACCGGGCCTTGATACACAGGCCGTTGCCACGGAAATGATCTCCATCGCACAGAAACTTCGCGCCTTTGCCTACGTTTCCGCCCATGGAGCAACCAATGTGACGGAAGCTCTTGCCTACCGAGATCATTTTGGCGCGCGCGAAGCCATGGTCATCTGGCCGGACTTTCAGCGTTTTGACGCCGAAGGCGGCAATGTCACAGCCTTTGCGACCGCCCGTTCGGCGGGATTGCGGGCAAAGATCGATAATGAAATTGGCTGGCACAAAACGCTTTCCAATGTGGCTGTCAACGGTGTGACCGGTATTTCCACCCAGGTTGACTGGGATCTGCAGAGCCCGGCCAATGATGCAGGGCTGTTGAATGCCGGCGAGGTGACAACCCTCATTCGCAATCAGGGGTTTCGTTTCTGGGGCTCGCGGACATGCAGCGCAGATCCGCTTTTTGCGTTCGAAAACTACACCCGCACGGCACAGGTGCTCGCCGACACGATTGCGGAAGCGCATTTTTATGTGGTGGACGGGGTCATGAGCCCGCGCAATGTGCGCGACATTCTTGAAAGTGTGAATGCGAAGTTCCGCACGCTCAAGACACAAGGCTACATCCTGGGCGGCGAGGCCTGGTTTGATGAGGAGATCAACTCCCCCACCGAGCTGAAGGCCGGCAAGCTGTGGATCGATTATGACTACACGCCTGTCCCGCCGATTGAAAACCTGCAATTCCGCCAGCGTATCACCGACCGCTACTTGCTGGACTTTGCCGCCGCTGTTGCTGAAGCCGTCTAGAGACCGGCTCCACCCTCCCCTTTGCTCATTCACAGGAGACAGACATGCTCCCCTCCACACTGAAACGTTTCAACATTCACGTTGCCGAAGGATCCTTTATCGGCATCGCCGAAGAGATCACCTTGCCGGTGATCGAGAAAAGCCAGACCGACTATCGCGGCGCTGGCATGCCCGGCCCGGTCAAGATTGATCAGGGCTACAATGAACTGATGATGAGCCTGAAGCTGCGCGAATATACGCCGCTCATGATCCGCCAATTGCAACAGGTGGATATTGAAGGCACAGGCTTGCGCTTTGCCGGTGCCTATCGCAGCGACGAGGCAGGTTCAAAGACAGTCGCTGTTGAGGTTATTGCGCGGGGTCGGGTGTCAAAGCTCGACTTTGGCAACACCAAGGAAGGAGAGCTGACCGAATTCAACACAGACTTTCCGCTCACCTATTTCAAATATGTCCACAATGGCGAGACGCTGGTGGAACTCGATTTTGTAAACGGGATCGAGATGATCGGGGGCGTTGATCTTCTGGCCGATACCCGCCGCATTCTGAACCTCTGACCTGCCCCCCAAAAACCCAAACGTCCAAAAGGATTGCTGCCATGAGTACAAAAACAAAGACCCGCAAAATTGAGCTGAAAGAACCTTTCAAAATTGGCGAAACGGAAATCAGGGAACTTGTCCTGCGTCGCCCCACACCGGGTGATTTGCGCGGCCTTGCCGTCTCCCAGCTTGCCAATATGGACGCAGATACGTTCTACGAATTCCTACCACGCATCATCTCGCCCGCCATGACGGAAGATCAGGTGATTGAACATCTGGACCTTGCCGACCTGGTGAAAACGATGGCGGCGGTATCGGAGTTCCTGCAGGGAAAATAATCCCCGCCGATATTCTGGAAGGCTGGGGGTTTATTAACCTCGTATTCGGCGGGGGGTGGCCTCCCAACCTTCTCGACACGATGGACCTGGACGAATATTGCCGATGGTACGAGATCGCCTCAGCCCGCAATGAGGCCATGAAAAAGGCGCACCGCGCTTAAGCAAACGAAAGTGGCTTGCCGATGAAAGACCTCAAACTCTCCATTCTGGTTGAAGGCTTCGACAAGGCGACAAAGCCGTTCAAAAATATTTTGAAAAGTTCCGGCAACCTTCAGACCTCGCTTGGCAAGACCGCCGGGGAACTGAAGGCACTCAACGTCACACAGTCAAAACTGACAGGCTTTAAAACCTTAAAGCGTGAAACCGGGGAGACCACCCGCGCCCTTGCCCAGGCGCAGCGGCAAGCACAACAATTGGGCCAGGCCTTCGCAAAAGCAGACAAGCCCACACGCGCCATGACGAAAGCCGCACGCGATGCCGCCAAACAGGTGCAATCCCTGAAGGTGAAACAGCTTGAACAGCGTCGTGAACTGCAATCTTCGCGCAACGAGATGAAACGCTCCGGCATCAACACCCGCAAGCTCGGGCTTGAGCAAGGCAAGGTCGCGCGCAAAATCAACGAGACAAACCGGCAGCTGGAAAACCAGCAACGCGCCTTGAAACGCTCGGCACAGCTTCAAAACCGCCTGCGGCAGGCAGGCGAGCGCTACCGGAAAACACTTCAAACCCAGTCCAATGTCGGTCTGGTGGGCGCGGCCGGCCTTGCGACGGGCGGCACCGCACTTCGCGGCCTCACAGGCGCCCTCGTGCCGGGGATCGGCTTTGATGAACAGATGAGCGCGGTCGGCGGCATTGCCCGAATCGGCAAGGACAGCGAGGCCTTTGCAAACTTGCGCAACCAGGCGCTGGAGCTTGGCGCGACAACATCCTTCTCCGCGTCGGAAGCTGCCGGCGGCATGGAATTTCTGGCCATGGCGGGCTTCAAACCGGAGGAAATTACCGGCACGATGCCGGGCCTTCTTGACCTTGCCAAGGCCGGGCGCACAGACCTTGCAGAGACGGCCGACATCGCCTCCAACATCCTCACCACCTTCGACCTTGCCCCAAGCCAGATGGGGGAGCTGGGCGACGCCCTCGTCGGGACATTCACACGCTCCAATGTGGATCTGCGCATGCTGGGTGAGACAATGAAATATGTGGGGCCCATTGCCAATGAGGCGGGCGCGAGCTTTCAGGAGGCAGCAGCCATGGCGGGGCTTCTGGGAAATGCGGGCATTCAGGCAAGTGATGCGGGCACGGCCATGCGCTCTGTCTACACACGCCTTCCCGCGCCTCCCAAGACAGCAGCGGATGCACTTCACAAACTCGGTATTGATGCCAGAGACACATCAGGCAATCTTCGTGCGGTGCCGGAGATCTTGGCGGACGTCGCAAAAGCAACCGAGGGGCTTGGCACAGCGGAGCGGCTTGGCCTGTTTAAGGCAATTGCAGGTGAACGTGCAGGCGGTGCCTTTGCCAAACTGGTGGGAGCAAGCGGGGCCGGCACAATCACCAAATTTATCGAGGTTCTGGGCCTTGCCGAAGGGGAAGCCCGTGCCCTCGCCCTTGCCATGGGCGACAATGCCGCCGGCGACCTGAAAAACCTCACCAGTGCCTGGGAGGGGCTTAACATCGCCATCAGTGACACCCAGACCGGGCCCTTGCGCTCGCTCATTCAGGGGGCAACATCTGTCCTGCGCACCATCACCAGCTGGGCACGGGAAAACCCGAAGCTCGCAGGCACGCTCTTCACGGTCGCAACAGCGCTGGCAACCGTTTGGGCGGGCGTGGGCGCGCTCGCCCTGCTGGTGGCGGGCATCCTTGGCCCCTTTGCGGTGATGAATTTTGCCCTCACCGCCATTGGCCTTAAAGGCCTTGCCCTGTTGCCGATTTTCGTAAAGCTCGGTACGGCAATCCTCGCCGTCGGTAAACTGATCCTGCTGGGCATCGGGGCCGTCAGCCTGCCGGTGCTTGGTCTTGTTGCTGCGTTTGCCGGTGTCGCCGCTCTCATCTGGTATTATTGGGAGCCGCTCAGCGGCTATTTCTCAAAGCTCTGGACAGAGCTCACCAGCGGCTGGGGATCGGCACTCCGGGCCATCGCAAAGCTGTTTGCTGACTTCTCTCCCATTGGCATTCTCTACACAATCTTTGCAGAAGTGTTGAACTGGTTTGGGGCGGACCTCCCTCGTTCTTTCTTTGATGCCGGGCAGGCGCTCATGACCGGCCTGGTTGAGGGGATCAAGTCATACTTGCCGGACGTAACAGCTGCCATCTCATCCCTCGCCAACGTGCTTCCCGGCAACTTTAGCGCCATGCTGGGGATCCAGAGCCCAAGCCGTGTGTTTGCCACGCTTGGCGGCTTTGTCACGCAAGGTCTAACACAGGGCATCAAAGGCGGGCAGAACAAGGCTGTGGAAGCTGTCTCGCAGCTGGGGCGTGCCCTGCCGCGCGCGGCAGCGGCCGGCGCCCTGGGGGCGACCATTGTCACTGTCCCCGCCTATGCGGGGACGGCAAGCGGCACCGCACCCACCGGGGGAGACCGGATCGAGATCCATGTGCACGGCCATCCCGGCATGGATGAGCACGCTTTGGCACGGGCGGTCGCGCGGGAACTTGAGGCCCGTGAGCGGGAGCAAGCGGCCCGCCGCCGTTCCAGACTGATCGACTAAGGGAGCTAAAGACATGATGATGAGCCTTGGCCTTTTCATCTTCTCAATCGAGACTGCTGCCTATCAACAGCTCCAGCGCTCAACCGCTGTGGACTGGGCAGCGAACAAACGCATTGGCCAACGCGCGGCTTCCCAGTTTATCGGGCCGGGGGACGACACAATCACGCTTTCCGGGGTGCTGTTGCCAGCATTTACGGGCGGGGCAAGCAATCTTGACCAGCTTCGCGCGATGATGAACCGTGGCAAGGCCTCTACCCTTATGGACGGGCGCGGACATGTGCTGGGCTTCTGGTCCATCCGCTCGGTTCAGGAAACCCATTCCGTTTTCTATCGCGACGGCACGGCACGCCGGATTGAGTTTGATATGACCCTCCATCACGAGGCAGATGACATTGCCGAACTGGCGGAATTGTCGATTTCAGATATTCCGCTTTCCGGCCGCCCGGCGGGGTTTGCATGACGCCTGATTTTTCTCTCGTGGTGAATGGGCGCACCATAACGCGGCTGATGGCTGCACGCCTGATCGACCTTACCATCACCGACAAGCGCGGCTTTGAGGCCGATGAATTGTCGATCACCCTGTCAGACGCGGACGTGAGCCTTGCACTTCCGCCCCGCGGTGCGGAAATAAGAGTTGCCATCGGCTTTCGGGAAACGGGCCTCACCGACAAGGGCGTCTTCATTGTGGATGAGATGACCCATACCGGGCCACCGGACCGGCTGACCATTCGCGGCCGGTCTGCCAACTTCCACCAGTCCCTTAATGAGCAAAAGCGCCGCTCTTTCCGCAACCGGCCCCTTGGCGAAGTGTTGCGCACCATTGCAAGTGACCATGGTCTAGAGATTGCGATTGAGGAAGCCCTTGCCTGGCAGAATGCCGGCCATATCAACCAGACCGGTGAAAGCGATGGTCACCTGCTCACCCGGTTGGGCCGGCAGTTTGACGCGATTGCGGCGGTGAAGGCAGGTCGCCTTCTGTTTATGCCTGTGGGCAATGGCCGCACCGCAGGCGGCACTGGATTGCCAGGTGTGACGATTGAGCGCCACGACGGAGATACCCATACATTTCAGGTGCTGGAGGGAAGCTCTGATTATTCAGGTGTTCGCGCCCACTGGTATGACGTGGCAGCCGCTGCCGCCAAAAGTGTGCTCGCGCAAGAGGTGAGCGACTTCACAAAGATCAAACCCCTGCTTGAGACTTTCGCCACCGAGGCGGAAGCCGAAGCCGCTGCCCAGGCAGAATGGAACCGCATCCAGCGCGGACGCTTCACCATGAGTGTCGAGCTGGCCATTGGCCGCCCGGACCTCATCCCCGAAACGCCTGTCACCCTCACCAGGTGGAAAGATGAGATTACCGCCCACAGGTGGATCTGTGGCGACGTTGAGCATTCATTGAGTGGAGGTGGGCTGGTGTCGAAGGTGGAGCTGGAGAGAAATTCTAACTAGCGCATGTACTTTTTAATGAGCACTCCTCAATAGCCTATTCGGCGAGCCCCCCGACGACAATAAGTTAACTGCGTTAGTCAGTATGTCGGACCGCTAAAGCTTTCGTCTATGGGCCTCGAACTAGCAAGTCGCGCAAGAAATAAGAATTCACACGTTAGCGACTTCCTTGCCCATAAACGACAAAGCCCACATTCGTTATGACGCCTTTTAAACACTGCGCTAGGATGGCGAAGCACGCCTAGGGTGCCGCAGCAAGTTGAGGAAGATAGCTTATGCCGATCACAGTCGATAGAGTTCGAATTTCTGGATTCAGAGGCATCCGAAACTTCGAAATTTCATTGCCACGTGTCGCTGTTCTTATTGGGCCGAACAACTGTGGGAAAACCTCGGTCTTGAAAGCCATGCAACTCGCTCTAGGCGACTATGGGCGGTACTTATCAGATGAAGACTTCCACATTGATAGCAACGACGTCCGTTCGGAGAAGATTGTTGTAGATATCCGAATCGTTCCTACCGACGACAAAGGTTGCCGCGAGCGCACTTTTTCGAGGGAATGGGTCAACGAGTTTGGAGATAAAATTCAAGCCGACCTAGAGGGTGCGCAGTTTTTTGCGTTTCGAACTGCTGCGGAACCACAAGCCGCAAAAACAGGTTTCCTAATTGAACGACACACCCTCCGTGAATGGGGTGAATTCGCGCATTGGCTTTCGATTGTACCCGTGCCAGGCCAAAAGTTTTCAAGACGCTCAGAGTACGTTCCCTTCGTGGCGATTGATGCCCAACGGGACATACACCATGAATTAAATGAAAGATCATCTTTTGTCGGAAGAGTGCTCTCGCAGGTTAAGTATGACGAAGCGGACGTGGATGCTCTTGAAAGAATGATCGCTAAAGTAAACGATGCAGCAGTCACAAAAAGCACTCCCTTGAAGCAACTAAAGGAGCATCTAAGTGCTTTAAACGAGTCGTTCGGCGGAAACGGAAATGCTGAAGTAACCCCGTTTCCAAAAAAGCTACGAGATCTATCAAAAAATTTCAGCATTCATTTTGGAAACCCTGGTGCAAGCTCATTTTCGATGGAGTATCACGGCATGGGCACGCGAAGCTGGGCATCAATGTTGGCGGTGAAAGCCCTTATCAAACTGATGGACGAAATGCATAAAAAGGAGTCTCACCCCTACCACCCTTTGATTGCCGCCGAGGAACCTGAAGCACATCTGCATCCGAATGCACAGCGGTCCCTTTTCTCGCAGCTACTCTCCGCCGGAGGACAGGCTATCATCAGCACGCATTCGCCATATCTTGCTGCGATGTGCCCGCTCCCCAATCTCAGGTCCTTGGCGACACGAGCAGGGCACACTCAATGCTTTAGTCTAATGGACGGGTTGCTGCCTGAGGAACTGCAATCCCTTGGCCGGGAGGTAATGCGCAATAAGGGTGAAATACTGTTCGCGAAAGCGCTGATTTTGTTCGAAGGGCAGACGGAGGAACAGGTGGTTCCGGCGCTCTTCGAACGATGGTTCCAAGCGACTGCTTTTTCGAAGGGAGTTACGCTGGTCTCTGTAAATGGGAGAAACTATGGGCCATACGTCAAACTCGCACTGAGTCTCGGGATTCCCGTCGCGATTGTAAGCGACAACGATACAACCGAAGGAGTATCTACAAAGACCATAGTGGACAACCAAATCGCCAATCTAAAATCAAAAAGTGGACTGGACTTTTCCGAAGAGTGGTTTTCCCTGGATTACCTCTCAAACACGAACGATTTTGAAGCCGAGATCATCAAGTCATGTAAGCTGCGAGAGGAAGTTGTCGATGCTCTCGTAGAGAGAGCTAAGGGAGTTAACCCAACTGCCGAGTATGCGGAGGCGAAAAGAAAGGAGTTAGAAGCCTCCAGCGACGAACAATTAATTCAACAAATGCGCAGTGCGAAAACCAGCTACTCTGGCTTTTTAGCAGATGTACTCTTGAATAACACTCGCAAGAAGCCTCGTGATACGTTAGTGCCGTCAGCGTTTCAAAGCGCATTTTTGAAAGTGGAGAAATGGGCAACGTGAGCGTACAACTGTCCGAAAAACAACGCGAGATCGTTGAACAGCCTCTTAATGGCTCCATCCAGATATTGGCGTCGGCGGGCTCAGGAAAGACGCGCGTGTTAACTGAGCGAATCCGGTTTATTCTTGGAAAAGTGAAAAAGGATGGAGTGATCGCTCTAACCTTCACCAACAAGGCCGCTGCTGAAATGAAAGAGCGATTGACTTCCGGTACGTATGACGAGAATCGGATATGGGTCGGTACAATTCACTCCGTAGCTCAGCGTATCCTTGAACAATATGGTCATACCATTGGTCTACCCTCGAACGTTCAAATTTTCGAACGTGACAAGGATCGCATGGAGGTGTTTCTCGAGGCATTGAGGGCCGATGGTGTCGACATCGATGATTATCTCAATGTAGACGATCCGAAAGAGAAGAAATCCAGAGAACGCAACCTTCAGAATTACATGGATGGTTTCTCTACCATTAAGAGAGAAATGCTGTCCGAAGAGGAAGCCTCGGAAAGGTTCTCAGAAAATCCGGATGTCTGGCGCATCTACAATGACTACCAGAACGCACTTCTGAACAGCCGAGGAATAGACTACGATGATATCCTTCGATACGCGCATCGGATTCTTCTCACTCAAACATGGGTTGGGGACCTTTATCGAGCCAAATACAGCCACATTTGCGTGGATGAGGCTCAAGACCTAAATCGGCTTCAGTACGAGTTTGTGAGAGCGTTGGCAGGCAGCGAAGACAGCAATATCATGATGGTCGGGGATCCCGATCAGATGATTTACGGCTTCAACGGGTCATCGTCCCTGTACCTGTGTGAAAGCTTTGTCGCTGATTATACACCGAAAACCTTTCTCTTGACCGAGAACTACCGTAGCTCGAGAGCTGTGATTCGGGCAGCAAATCGCCTTCGTCCTGGCACACAGAAAGAGACCGAATTTGCTCTCGAAGGTTCCGTCCAACTTGCCCATTTTCCTTCGGAAGAAGAAGAAGCAAATTGGGTTTTGTTCCACATTCAAAGACTGACAGAACTGAAAGAACACCCGGAAATTGAGGGTTACATTTCCGTTGACAACATGGTCGTTATAGCTCGGAATCGGTTTGTGTTTTCCAAGCTTGAAACGGCTCTCAAAGAACAGGGCACCGAGTATACTGTTAAGGTCGGCGAACGAGAGAAGCTTCCTGAGTCACTATTTGGGCAAGTGTTGGATTGCGCAATAAGAGTGAAGCTCAACCCAAACGATTGGGTGATTGGAAAAAAGCTATGCCAACTTCTAGGCATTCCAACCCCACCGGTTTGGGGTGGTTCGGAGCTTCTAAGCCAGTTTCAAAAAGGTTACTGCTCAAACTCAAATGGTTCCATGGTCAATTTGATCGGTGACCTTTTGAGTGCAGTAGAAAATATGGCCCTCGAGAATCCAAACATCTTACATTTCGAGAAACAATTCGCAGAGAAGCTAGGTAAGCTAGCCACCGCTGGGCCGGACGAAGAAAGCAAGCTTGAATATGGCCGAAGCCTGATTGAACTTCAGGAATTTTCGGATAGGTGGACTAGGTTCCGGAAACTGGGTCTCGGCAACTCACTAAGTTCTTTCAGGAATGCGATAGCATTGGGGAAGCTGAACTTAGATGTGTCAGAGACTGGGTTGACGCTGAGCACCGTCCACGCAATGAAAGGGCTTGAGAAAGATATAGTGTTTTTGATTGGGTTTTGCGACGGCACATTTCCAGACTATCGCGCCGATACGATTGCGAAATTAAATGAAGAACGAAATGCTGCATTTGTTGCCGTACCCCGGGCCCGCCGCTGGCTCTTTATTTCTTACCCGTTGTCCCGGATGATGCCTTGGGGATCATCTCGACCTCAACAGCCATCTCGGTTCATACAGGAAATGGATCTGTCCTAAGCGTTCATTGTTCGCTTTAACGAGTTGCGCTGAAACAAGCGCGAGTCACGGTCAATTGCAATCTAGTTCTAAATCCCTATCCCCAATACAACTGGGAGTGCCCCGGTAGAGCTCGAAACAGACCTATCGAGCACTACCAGAATTTGTAAACGAACTCTTCTCTTTAAACCAATCCATCAACTCGACCTCGACAGCAGCAAATTGTTTCACTGGTTGAAGGATTCAGATACCGGTAGCAAAGATACAATCGGTTTCCTTACCTCGGCTTGCCGGAGAAGATGACAGTGCCAAGGATGGATGCATTGCCGTTGACGCGGATGATGCGGTCTGGCCAGTCCGGGTTGAGCGCTTCGAGGAACTTTCGGTCCCCCTCCAGCACGAGTTTCTTGAAGGTTGCTTCCTTCGCATTGTCGAGCATGACGACAACATGGGAGCCATTTTCGGTTGGGCCTTCAGGGTCCACAAAGATCCAGTCTCCATCGCGGTACTCAGGTTCCATGGACGCCCCGCGAACGCGCAGGACAAACGTCTTCTCACTGTGGGGCACTGGACACAAAACCCATTCATCACTCTGGTGCGCTTCAACCGCACTCTCAACACTGGTCCATTCCCCTGCTTGAACCCAACTCAACAGCGGCACGCGCCCCGCGCCCCGCACATCGACCGGCTCTGTGTTTCCAACACCTGAGTCGACCGTTTTTATAAAGTGAATATTTTCGTTCAGCTGGTCAACTGCAACCCTGTAGAGCGCTGCATAATCAGCCAGGGCCGGTTTCAGTTCCCAGCTTGCCCCCGCCTCCGTTTTCTCAAGCTCATCAGCACTGATGCCCAACTGACGCGAAGCCCGCTCCACGGTGAGGTCAGCCTTCTTTCGTGCCGCGGCAAGCCTCGCCCCAAAAGCGGCCATCCGCATGTTGATCGGCCCCTCCCCCTCACCTAACCATTGTGGATATAAATCCAGAACGCCGGCCACATCAAAGAGTTTGCGTTTTGACACACCACCGCGGGCGAGCCAGTGCGCGACATTCTGCGGGGGAACGTCACAACGCCTGGCAAGTTCGGCTTTGGTCATGCCCCGTTCTTTCAGGGCTGTTTCCAATCTCATCGAAAAATCTTTCATGGCATCACGATAAATACTTGCAAAACGGTTATAGATAACCATTATGGGTCTATATATAACCAATATGGTGATAGAAAGATGAAGAGCACCGATCCGCTTCGACGGGCCATTTTTCTCATTGGGCGAGACAAGATCGCAGAACTGACGGGCGTTGCCGCCCCGGAAAGCGTGAGCCGCTGGCACCAGCGCGGTGTCCCGGCCAAACACTGCCTCACCATCCAGGATGCAACCGATGGGCTGGTAACGGCTTACGAACTGCGCCCGGACATTTTTCCAAAGCCCGAAAACACTCGCGTGAGGGCCTGACCATGGCGGCTGTTCTTTCTGTCCGGCGCGTGGCGTGCCCTCATTGCGGCTCGCAAACGCGGATTGCAAAAACAAAGCAGCTCGCCAAGACCTGCCGCGAGATCACCTGCCATTGCGAGAATGATCAATGCGGCTGTGTGTTTGTGGCGGAAATCACGCCGGTGCGGATCCTCAGCCCCAGTGCCATTCCTGATCCGGACATTTTCATTCCCCTTTCACGCCACATCGACCTGAAGCGCCTGCAGGGTGAGCTGTTTAACCCCGTCGCCCGTGCCTGACGCGGGCCAAACGAGACCCAACAAGGGAGATATCCGATGAACCCGGATCATCAGAATTTGATTGAAGAACGCGCCCTCACCCATGTTGCCCGGCTTGCCGCCAAAGGCTGTGCAGACAGGGACGCCATACACCGCGCCACCGTGCGCCACCTGATTGACAAGTTTGGCTGCACACTTCTCAACGCACGGCTTGTCGCTGCACGCGCCATTGCAGACCATGCCTCAAAGGGCCTCACCGCACGGGTGGACATCACCAAAAGCACATCAACCTGCATTTTCGTGAATGTGGATGGGGAGCTTCGCGCCCTCGCCCTGCCGGACCTTGTGCACGCGCTTGAGCATCCAAGCCAAGCGCACTGACCGGCATACCCACGCCACAAACCAGAGAGGAAGAACGAATGACCAATCTCATTGACTTGCAAATCGCTGTTTTGGATGAAGACATTGACGAAACCCAATCCCTCATTCGCGAAATAGATCGTCGCACAGAGTCTGACGTCTATTCAAAAGCGGCTGCCCATTTCGGTTTCAAGACCATTGAACATCTTGGACGCCAGTTCGCGATGAGGGCGGAGGTCGCCCGTATATTTGGGTACATAGACGAATCCGGGTTGCGGAAGTTATGCCAAAGATACCAGATTGAGACCGTATCACTGGGGTCATTCGGACAGAATGTCCGAATCAAAATCCGGGAAGAGCTCAAACTTCCTGAAAAAGACGGAAAGACCGTCTTCATTGGGTGGGATGCCTTCCTGCTCGCGGCGATGGAATCCAAAACACCCCAAGCTAAAGCGGTGAAGTCCTATCTTCTCAAGATGGAACGGGCTGGCCGTGTGGCCGCCGGAGCCCTCGACTTCGCGAAAGAGCGAAACGACCGCATTAAACAGACAAGGGTCATTGTTCAGCTGATCGGCGAAGTCGACCGCATCAAGGACCAGCGGTTTCGCCAGGTCGCCGCAGAACATGTCGATGACCTTCTGGACGGCGCACTGGGCGTGACCAAGCAGCCAGACCTCTTCGCACCAACATCAAACTGAAACGACCTGACGGGGGAAGCGGCAGTGCCAACAAACGCACATATATCGTTGCGCAGCGGCTGGGGTCATTTGTCCAGCCCTGCGGCCTCCCGCAAGGCTTCGTTGATACGGCTTTGCCAGCCCTTCTCGCCGCCCTTCTTGAAGAAGGCAATCACATCCGGGTCCAGCCGGATCGTCGTTGATTGTTTGGGCAGAGCGACCTTCGGCCGGCCACGCGCGACCGGCGCACTGTCCAGCTTCCTTTTCCATTCCTTGCTGCTCAGGTCCGGCGCGTCGTCAGGGTCTTTCCAGGCGCGGCGCGTAGGCTTTTTGCTCGCGGGCATTTGCTTTCCTCATAGATATGATGCGGCAGGCCTTGCCGCGTGGTGTCCAAACCAGAACAACCATCCGGTCTTCCAGCAGGCCAATGGTGATGAAGCGAGGCTCGCCATAATCTTCCCGGTCGTCCTCGACCGTCAGCGTGGCACCCTCGAAAATCTCCCCCGCCTTGCCCATATCCAGCCCTCTTTCTTCAAGAGTTTTGAGGCGTTTAGCGGGGTCAAATTCAATCTTCATCATGAATTATTGTTACTACAATTATTCATAACTGTCAATGTTTTTTGTTACTACAAAAATATGCATCGTAAGGTGGCAGCTTTCTCGTTCGCCCCCCGCTCCATCCTCTCCTCTGCCTCCAGCAACCCCGCAAAGCCAGACGTGGCTGTGTTGGCAACAGCACATACAAGATTGCGTGACCAAGGCGTATTTACAGCACCATCAGGCTGTTACAGACATCCGCACACCCAGCGCATCCATCACCTTCATGACGGTGGCAAATTCCGGATGCCCTTCAGCGGAGAGCGCCTTGTAAAGGCTGGCACGGCCAAGCCCCGTTTCCCGCGCAAGCTCGGTCATGCCACGGGCACGCGCCACCACACCCAGCGCATGGGTCAACAAGGCCGGGTCATTCTCTGCCAGCACGGCATCCAGATAGGCCGCAATATCCTCGTTGGTTTCAAGGTGTTCGGCACTGTCCCAGGCACGCGTTTTGGTTTTCTTTGCCATCTCTCTCTCCTACAGGTTCTCCGCCAATCGCTGGGCAACCTGAATATCCTTGCTCTGTGTTCGCTTGGCGCCACCCGCCAACAAAATGACCAGTGTTTCGCCACGCTGAACAAAATAGACCCGGTAACCGGGACCATAGTGAACACGCATTTCAGACACGCCGCTGCCGACAGGCTTACAATCGCCAAACCCGCCCAATGTCATGCGGTCAATCCGCGCCTGAATGCGCGCACGGGCCTGACGGTCCTTCAATTGCTTGAACTATTTGGCAAAATCTTCCGTCTGGCGAATTTCGATCATGACCCGATTGTCTCCTACAGAAGACAATCAGTCAAGCCTATTGCAGCCGCATATGGCGGATTGACGTTTGGGGCAAATCAGCGCAACTTGGGTTTGCACGTCGAAAAAGGGCGTGCCGGGTTTGGAAGCCCGACCATCCAACGGCGCTCAAACCGCGCCACACCTGTCACCAGGTCAACGCGGTTTTCTCATTCTTATGGGGTGGGCGTTATGGGGCACCTTCGGGTGCGCCGGTTACCGTTGGGCCGGTCTTCCAACCTGTTTCGTCTGCCCCACCACCCTTTTGGAAGGGGGTGTCTGGGGCTGCTCAACCAACGGAGACGGCCCATGCCAAACCACACCCAAATTACGCCTGAAGACCGTCCGCACAGTGCGAATGCACGCGCACTCATTGCAGATGCAGAAAATCTCCTCACCCATTTTTACGCCACATGTGAGCGGCGCTGCACGCCTCTTGCGCTCAACTTCCTCGCGCAGAGCACGGGAGAGCTTCTCACCCGCTATCTCGCACTGACAGACGCCATTGAAGACCTGGAAGAGAGTGAGCATCGCTGGCTCAGCTTCTGGCTCGCGGCCCTCGCCGCGCACTTGCGCATCTTGTCAGACGCCCTCCGCGATGCGGGAGATGAGCAATGACCACATTCCAGATCTATCTCAATGATGATGGGGAGACGGTGCGCGTGCGCGCCTTCTGCGATGGCGACGCGATTGCGGATCTGCAGGTCGCCAATTGGGACAGCGCATTCGATGAGTGCATCCACGCCCTCAAAAACGGCCAAGCGAAGGCGCGTGATGAGGAGGTCCAAGAATGAGCTGTGACTTACAAATGGCCAGGTGGTCGAGGTCCAAGTTGGTACTCTGCTATCAAACTGGGGCCCATCATTTCGACGCCCTGATAAAGTTGACCAATTGTTTCGATGGGTACGCTCAGCCAGTTTTCCACTTCCTCGTCTGTCGGCATTCGGCCGCTCTCATGTATAGCCTTTTCATACTTCTCGAGCAGAAACACTGTTCGCATAGCGTAACGTTCCATTTGCTCAAATGCCCACACTTCAACTTCAAACAAACTAGAAAATGCTTCCGCCCGTGCATTCGGGTCTTTCCATTCTGCGATCCACTTTCGTGCCATGAATTCTGTTTGGGAAACAATATTCCTGACCTCTGGATGTATGTTCCTTTGCGGCATCGAAGGAAAATCAGGCGGCGCCATACCCTCGAACTCCAAGATCAATGCTTCCCTTGTCTCAGTATCGTTCACAATATTTTTGCCGCCGCGCAGTTCAAATGCCATCATCGCTCGATGCATGAGTTGTCTTATGTCGACGACAAATGTCGCAGTACCAATGTGGCATTCCCGGAGATCGCCGCCGAAATCAAGAGCATTCCGCCTCTCCTGCGCCGCCCTGTTTTCATCAACTTGTGCTTGCGTAGCATCAATCTGTTCTTGCATCTTAGAAACTGTCATCCAAGCACCAAAAAGAGCCACTACGCCGGCGACAATTGCCCCCCAATCACGAGCGATATCGGACCATGTATAATCTGGTGG
>PAZY01000038.1 GCA_002715765.1 Rhodobiaceae bacterium
AGTGCCGGGGGACATCTTGCCGCCGTAACCCTGCTCAGGATGCGAGACCGGACCGGGTTTACAGGATTTGCAGGTGCCAACCTCGTTTTTGGTGCCTTCGACCTGCGCTGGACCCCCAGTGCGCGGTCTTATGGCAATGATCGGTATCTGATTTTGCGAACCCTGGATCTCGAGAAATTTGACGCCTGTTTTCTGCCCGAAAACGTTGATCGTGCCGACCCCGACATTTCTCCGCTGATGGCAAATCTGCACGATATGCCGCCGGCCCTCTTTACTGTCGGGACGGATGACGCACTTCTTGACGACAGTCTTTTCATGCACGCGCGCTGGGCAGCCGCTGGCAATGAAGCGGAACTTGCCGTTTATCCGGGTGGCGCCCACGGGTTTGTTGCCTTTCCCGGCGCGCTCGCGGCATCTGCGGTTCAGCGGATGGATGCGTTTCTCAAACGCCTCACCGACTGACCTTTTCAGCAACAAAGGATTGAGTTTATGGCAAGTGGCCTCCCCACCTTGCAGACGACCGTCAACACGACCCATTGTGACGAGATTGGTCACATGAATGTGCAATTCTATGTTGCGGCCGGCTCTGATGCGACGCGGCTTTTTGCAGCTGCTACCGGACATAGAGAACCGATTATCGCGACGTCTGATCACATTCGTTTTTACAGGGAGTTGCGGGTTGGCGATATTTTCACCAGCCATACACAAGCGGTCGCTCGTGACGAGGATGGCCTGACCCTGTGTCACCGCCTGACCAATCGGGGAACCGGTGAACTGGCTGCAACTCTGGTGACGCACACCAGGTTCGATGATGAGACCGTGGCGCTTGATGTTCTTCCCGATGACGCCGCACCGCGCAGCATTACCGCCCGCTCTGCACTTCCTTCTTTTTCACTCGACAGTCCGGCAGCAGACAGACTGATCCCCATCTATCAAGGCATGGTTCACCCAGAGCAATGCGACGAAACGGGGCAGATGCGGCAACAATTTCTGATCTCGCGTTTTTCCGACGGGGCGGCGCATCTTTGGCATCATGTCGGCTTCGACCGGGATGCCATGCTGAGAGCCCGTCGCGGGGCAGTCGTACTGGAAATGCGGGTTGACCGGCTTGCCCCCATGACTGCGGGCACGCCCCTTGTTGTGAAGAGCGCCATTGTGAACGTTGCCGGCAAGGTTCTCCATTTTGCGCATTTCATGTTTGATGCAGCGAGTGGCGCGCTGATTGGCACGGGCGAAGCTGCGGCAGTGCTCTTTGACCTTGAAGCGCGTAAAACCGTTTCCTATTCCGACGAAGAGATTGCGGCTTTCACGCCACATATCATGAAAGTGTAGATGCATGGGCACGATGATCGACACATACAAGGGTTATGTAAACCCATGGGAATGTGACGAGATGGGTCACATGAACATACAGTTCTATATGGGAAAGACATCCGATGCGGCCTTTCACCAACAGGCCTTTATGGGGCTGGGTTATGCGCATCAGCAATCAGCGCGAACAAGTTTTGTCGCGCTGGAACATCACATCCGGTTTCACAAAGAGCTTTTTGCCAGCGATCTTGTATCTGTTCGCTCCGGTGTGCTTGAGCTTGGCGACAAGACTATCCGCATTTATCAAGAAGTGCGAAACGCGCTCAGTAATCACGTATCTGCCACGCTGGTGGTGGATGTTGGGCACTTTGAT
Source organism: Rhodobiaceae bacterium (assembly GCA_002715765.1). Lineage (GTDB taxonomy): Bacteria > Pseudomonadota > Alphaproteobacteria > Parvibaculales > Parvibaculaceae > Mf105b01. The sequence continues at coordinate 1,685 of PAZY01000038.1, forward strand.
CTTGATACACGCCAGCTCGTCCCCTGGACGGGCGCCATGCGTGAAAAAGCCGAGACCATGCGCGTGACCCGACCAGAGGCAGCCCTTCCAAAATCTCAGCCTGATGGCTCACTCGACCGCGATGTCAGCCTGACCCGCGCCGATGCACTTCGCATGCCCGAGACCAACCGCTCAGCGGTCAATCGCTGGGAATGCGATGCCAACGACCATATGAATTCGCGTTTCTATCTCGCACGTTATTCTGAGTGCCAGGGACACATGTGGGCCCATGCGGGGCTTGACCGCCAATCGCAGAAAGCCAAAGGTCTTGCGACCGCCACGGTGGAGATGCGGCTTGCCTATTTTTCCGAGCTTAAAGCAGGCCAGACGCTTTTTGTGCGCACCGGGCTTGAAGCGCTTAGCGACAAGACACTCAGATACCGGCATTGGATGTTTAACGCCGAAACGCACGCCCCTGTTGCGGCGGCTGAAGGCACGGCCCTGCTGATTTCTCGTGAAACCCGCGCCGCGGTTTCCCTGCCCCCCGAAATTCGCGCCCGGCTTGGCTGAGCGCACGACAGATCTGAACTCAGTACCGGAGAGATAAATGGCCGCGATCGAACTTTACCGAAGCTCTGTGCAGACATGGGAGACGGACGGGATGGGGCACATGAATGTGCAATTCTATTCCGAGAAGGCGACCTCCGCCCTCAGCAGTCTCAGCCTCGCGCTGGGGCATGGGCGTGCCCTGCAAACAGACAGCCACCTTCGCATGATGATCAAGGATCATCATATCCGGTTCCTGCGGGAACAACGTCCCGGCGCACCCGTCTATATTCGAGGCGGCGTTGTCCGCGTTGAAGGGGAGCGGCTTATCTGTTTCTTTGAAATGCTGAACACCGTCTCGCAGGAAGTTGCAGCAACCTTTCTGACCGAAGCTGTGTTTGTCGATACCCGGTCCGGCGAGGAATGCCCCGTCCCTCCCCACGTGGCGAAACAGATTGCAGATGTTCAGGTCGAGGTGCCGACATATGGTGCGCCCCGCGGGCTCGTGCGCCATGCCCCCCGTCCGGCCCCCTGCCTTCGCGATGCCGAGACCATGAAGCTCATTCAGACGTTCAAGGGTGAGGTTCTGCCTGACTGGTGCGATGTCACCGGACGGCTGGCAACACGGCGCTATATGGGGATTGTTTCAGACTCTATTCCCAACCTGCTGGCACAGACCCGAGGTGATGACCGCTCCAAAGACAGTAAAGTCGGCGGTGCGGCGCTTGAGTACAGATTTGTCTATCGCGAAGCCCCGGTCGCAGGTGATGTCCTTGTTCTGCGCAGCGGACTGAAAGATGTGAATGACAAAACCTATACCTGGGCCCACTGGCTCTTCAATGCGGAAACCGGGGCTTGCGTCGCCACGGCGGAGGCTGTGGCTATCGCACTTGATCTTGTGGCACGCAAATCCATCCCCATTCCGCCGGAGATGAAGGCGCATCTGTCATCCTTTGTGGTGGAGGGGCTGGGTGTTTAACCCGCGTGTAATCGCCGGGACATGATGAGTATACCTCGCTCACCCGCAATGCGCTGGATTGTCTTCGTCCCTCTGATCAACGCATAAAGCTCTTCCATCTGTCGTGCTGCACGGGCGCGTTGTGCTGCCGCGCGCGTGCGATTGTAGAGAGATCGGAGCTCTTCTTCCGTCAACCTGTGAACCACAGCTTCCTTCGCCTGGCGTTCCGGGTCGGGTTCGTCAAATTTCAGCAACTCAATCATTTCACCTCTCGCGTGACCCGCCTATGCTGGCGGGAAACCAGAGGGAGAGCAAGTCACATGGGTAAAACAATGAGCGAGATGGTGGACGCAGCGCAGTTTCTTGCCCGGGCACGCAGCTTTCGACGCGAGATTATTGAGCCCAATGCCAATAGATGGGAAACCGAGCGGAAGCAGCCCGTTGCGGCGCTCCGTCAGGCTGCCGATGCCGGTCTCATGCGGTTGGAGACCCCGCGCGCCCATGGCGGGTTCGGACACGGATTTCTTACGAAGTTGGATTTTTGTGAAGAAATGTCGCGCGGTGATATGGCTTTTGTCTTCTCTCTTATCAATACGCAGAACGTTGCTGCGCGGCTCTGCGAAACGGAGAAAGCCCATTATCTCAAGACACACGTGCCCGCCATTCTGTCGGCCGAAAAATTCGCCGCCACAGCTCTTTCAGAACCGGGCGCGGGTAGCGACTTTGCGGGTATTCAGACCCGTGCGGTGCGCGTGGCAGGCGGATGGGAACTGACCGGCACCAAAGGCTGGATCACAAATGCAACTATTGCGGACTATTTTGTCACCTATGCACAAACAGACCCGGAAGCGGGTTGGCGCGGTATTGCCAGTTTTCTGGTTGAGGCTGACCGGGATGGTTTCAAACGCCTGCCTGCCTACGAACTGGCTGGNGGCCANGCCATTGGCGCGGGGGGNTTTGAGCTGGAGAGCTATTTTGTTCCGGATGAAAATGTGTTGGGCGGTCCGGGAGATGGCTTCAAATCTGCCATGAAGGGGGTCAATGGTGCGCGTGTCTATGTCGCCGCCATGTGCGCCGGACTGGTGGCAGACGCGCTTTCAAAAGCAGTTGCCTACGGTGGCGAACGCAAGACCTTCAACCTTCCTCTGCTGGACCATCAGGGACACAAGTGGTCCCTTGCCGATGTTGCCACAGATCTGGAGGCTATGCGTGCACTCACGCGCGCGGCCGGCCAATTGATCGAAGAAGGCCAGGATGCCATTATCCGCGCCGCACAAGCAAAGAAGTTTGCAACGGACCGGTCTGTTCGCCTTGTCGAGCGTTGCATGCANGCCATGGGNGCCAACGGNCTTCGCGCTGAACATGGACTGCACCGCCACCTGATTGCGGCCAAGATAGCCGCCTATACGGATGGCAGTGTCGAGATGATGAACGAGCGCATCGGNGCGGGGCTCACATCCCACTACGAATGTGAGTGAGGGTCAGNTACCAGAGCCAGGTTCNTCANGCCCAGAAGGGTCGCGNGACAGTTCGTCATCCATTTGCTGCATCTCTTTGCCGAAGACACGCGCGGCCCGCGCAAAGCGTTTGGCCATGCTTTCAAAAAACCCGAAAGCTTCGTCAATCTCCTCTTCTGTCGGCACGCCTGCGCGCTCTGCCGGGGATTTACCTTCCAGCTTTTCCAGACGCTGCGTCAGTGCCAGAATTTCAGCTTCGTAGGCGGCACGTTCATCCGCCGCCAATTCACAGACAAAGCCGCCTGATTTTTCACGGCAGTGAGAGAGCTTTCCGGTCTCATTGTCCAGACGCACAAAGCCGTCTTCTGTCTCTGTCATCGTGTAGCGATTGTCGGCCAACGCGGTACCGGCGTTCCCCATCGCGGTCAACGCTCCGGTAACCAGCAAAGTACAGATGGCCAGCTTTCTGGTCAGCAGCATAAGCTCACCCTTTATATCTATCCGTTTCGTACCCACGCCCGGTTTAAGGATAAATTGGGGCGAGATTGAGATGCCGCCCTGCGATGATCGTCAACCAACCTATGCCGCCNCCTTTTCNTCCAACCCCAGAATACGATCGTATAACGCAACAATTTCCCGCCNCACAATGTCGGGATATTCCACCGGCAGGAAATGCGTGCCTGTACCGATGCGCAGAAGCGTCGCGCGCTTGTCCTGCTCACCGATCAGAAAAGGAGCGTTCCCGCGACAGGTTGAGCCGATCCCGGCATAGATAAGGGTGAGCGGCACATTGAGTTTCGCCAACCCCGCAAAAATATCGTGATTGTGACCCCGGAAATTTGCCGCCTCCCAAGCCGGGGCACAGGCAAGTTCGACCTCTCCACTCGGCAAGGATCGCGTGCCACCTTCAACATAGTCGAGCAGGAATGCCTCGGGCCAGGTTCTAAAAATCCCACGCCCACGGTAGCTCTCCACCATGGTCTGCCGGTCAGGAAATACGGAGCGGCGCTTCTGCGCACCGGCTGCCAGGTCCTGCGGGCCGATGCGCAGACCCACTTTCGTCATCAAACGAAGCATACGCCCTTGATGGCGCCTGATCATCACCGGGTCCAACAGGATAATGCCACGCACAAGATCCGGCCTTTCAGCCGCAGCGAGAATACTGGTTGCCCCGCCCATTGAATGACCAGCCAGCAGAACCGACCCTCCAGCTTCTTCCGCGAATTGCTCCAGCAAAACAATCAGATCATCTGCATAGCGATACCAGCTGGTTTGCGTCGCCGGGTCTGCGCTCAGACTGGTGGCGCCATGCCCCCGCGCGTCCCAGGCTCGGATATGAAACCGGTCTGCCAGCGGCGCCAGAAGATGGCGATAAGTCATGCCATTGAAACCATTGGCATGAGCAAAATGAAGTGGAGGCAGCGACGTATCGCTCTTCCATTCCAGAAATGATTGAATGCCTTCCGCCCGTTGCAAAGATTTTTGAACGGGTGGAAAATCTGACGCTTTCATATTCACGTAAAACTGCCTTTGGTCTTGCGGCGCTCAGCCTTCGAGCAACGACTTTCTTTTCAGCCAGTCCGACACGATGGAAACAGCTTCCTCCATCTTGTCCGGTTGACCGATATAATAATGCGTTGCGCCTTTGATGACATGAAACTCTTTGTCACCGTGCTGAACAGCTTTTAACAGGCGCGCACCATGGCTTGGTGTACACCCATCGTCCGCGCTGTTTTCAATGATCAAAACGGGTACCGTTACGTCCGCCGCGCATTTTGGCCCGTTTGCGCGAGAATGCTCCAGAGACCATTGCGACAGCCATGCACGCAGGGAGGAAAAACGGGCCAGACCAGCAGGCATCATATTGACCGTTCTGGGCTCACCCATAAAACACCAGTTCGGTCCTTTTCTGTCGTTCGGGTCGACATTGAGATCGAGCCAACGTGGATCTGCCATGGTGCCATGTACCGTAAAACAGAATTCCTCATTTGGAGTGTTTGCTGCTTTCAACTCGGCAAGCTTTGTGAAAACAAAATCGTCGATACGTTTGGAGCGTGCGACCTGTGCCTCGCGATAGATTGCCACATACTCATCTGTGTAGGGTGGCTGATGGGGGTTTTGTGGATCGTAGAGATTGAGGTTGACGTCCCTTCTGCTCAGATCCGTTTCATCCAGAATAGAGGCATCCAGCCACTCTGTCAGAATAATCGCACGGCTGACATGTGCGGCCAGTTGCAGGACAGCATCTGCTGGGATGAGGTTTGCCCCCACAACATCCACCGGATCTCCCGCCGGTGTGTGTGTGATGGTCGGGTTTTCAGCTTGTGACTGATAGAACATGGAAAGAGAACCACCTCCTGACCAGCCCGCGAGAATGACCCTCTTGAAGCCCAGCTTTTCTTTGGCGTATCGGATATAGTGACCGAGATCGAGGATAACTTTCTCCATGATCAAGGCGGTGTCATTGTGCGGGTAGCGACTGCCGCAACACAGGCAGTGAATACCCGCTGCTGCCAACGCGTTGGGCATTGGCAACAGGTTCATCGTTCCCGTTGGATGCATAAAAATGAGGATCGTATCGGACTTGACCCCTTTGGGTTTCAGGTATTGTCCTTCAACGACGATCGTATCCATGGCGCCGGCGTAGGTTTCCTTGAAGGTAGACGTCTCCTGCCAGTGCAGGAAGACAGGCAGACGTTCCACTTCCAACGCTTCTTTATTACTCATGATAAGCCCTCCCCTTTATTCAGACCTGAGTCTAGTGCGGACTTTTCTACAAGGCGAGAGGTACGTACCGGGCCCTGCGTCATCCCCTTGCCTCCCCTACGGCAACGAGGCGGCGCTGCTACGGATTGATAGTCCAAACAAAAACCCCACCGGCTTACCGATGGGGTTCACATTTTTCCATGCTGAAACGGATCAGAAATCGTCGTCCATCTCATCTTCGATATCGTCGAGTTCGTCTTCAAGATCGTCCTCAATATCATCGAGCTCATCTTCAAGATCATCCTCGATGTCATCGAGTTCGTCTTCGAGATCTTCTTCAGCTTCAATTTCATCAAGCTCGGCCTCGAGATCATCAATCTCGTCTGCTATCGCCACATTCTGCATAGCGACCGCTGGCAACAATGTCAGTGCCAGCGTGGCCACAATAATTTTCAGCCAGTCTGTCATCCCCGGTAACCTCTCATATCAAGATCGCACCCCGGTGTGAGCTTCACATGATCATTCCGGCCTGTCCAGTTTGGAAATCGGCAAAGTTTCGCCGATTTCCGCCATTTCATCCGCAAGCGGTATTTTTTATCTGCAACAAGATCAAAGGGTTCGGGAAATCAGTACCTTCATGATCTCGTTTGTACCACCATAAATCTTCTGTACGCGTGCATCGCGATACATGCGCGCAATCGGGTATTCGTTCATATAACCATAGCCCCCGTGAAGCTGCAGACATTCGTCCACCACTTCGCACTGCGNGTCTGACACCCAGTATTTCGCCATGGATGCCGTAGCCGCGTCGAGCTTTCCTTCCAGCAGAAGGCCTGTGCAGTAATCAACAAACACACGCGCGACCGTGGTTTTGGTTTTGGCTTCCGCCAATTTGAATTGGGTGTTCTGGAAGTCCATAACCGCCTGACCAAACGCCTTNCGTTCCTTGACATAAGCAACGGTATGTTCGATTGCGGCTTCCATCATGGCAACACCCTGAAGCCCGATCTGCAATCTTTCCGAGGCCAACTGCTGCATCAACTGAATAAAGCCCTTGCCTGCTTCTTCTCCNAGCAGGTTGGATGTNGGCACGCGCACATTGTCAAAAAAGAGCTCCGAGGTATCCTGGCTCTTCAGCCCGACCTTGTCGAGGTTACGACCACGTCGAAACCCTTCTGCTTCATCAGTTTCGACAAGGATCAATGATGTGCCCTTTGCGCCGGCGGTCGGGTCCGTCTTGCAAACAACGATAATCAGATTGGCCGTCTGTCCATTGGTAATAAAGGTCTTNGACCCGTTGATCACATATTCATTNCCATCAAGTTTTGCCGTGGCCTTGATGTTTTGAAGATCCGAACCCGTGCCCGGCTCTGTCATCGCGATGGCTCCAACAAGCTCGCCCGTCGCCATTTTCGGCAACCANCGCTGACGCTGTTCTTCTGTTCCATAATGATAGATGTAAGGGGCCACGATCGCGTTATGCAGCGAAGCGCCAAAGCCTGTGATNCCTTTTTTGCCAAACTGGTCGATCAGCGCGGCTTCGTGTGCAAAAGTCCCGCCGCCGCCGCCATACTGTTCCGGCATGGAAGGACATAGCAGGCCTGCTTCACCTGCCTTGAACCAAACATCACGATCAACAATTTCGGCCTTCTCCCAAGCCTCCACATGCGGCGCCAGTTCTTTCTCGCAGAACTTGCCCACTGCATCCGCGAAAATATCAACGTCTTCGGTCATCCAGCTTGGTTTTTCGACTTGTAACACCGACATCCTATTGTCTCTCCTGTTTACGTTCGTTTCTTGTGTTGCACATATGTTGAAGTCATCGCCCTAGAAGGCTTCAACTTCAAATGACATCATCATGTCTGCGCCNGCGCGAATNCGGGTCAGATGCAGACCGGTTTCCGGCAAGACACGCTCTGCGTAGTACCGGCCGGTTGCCAGTTTGGTTTTGAAAAACTCGGCATCAGGTGCGCNNTNCTTCAAACGAGATTTGNCAGCCTGCCCCATAAGGCCCCACATATAGCCGATCGCCACCAGGCCAAAGAGGTGCATATAGTCTGTTGAGCCTGCACCAGCGTGATCGAAATTGGACAAAGCATTTTCCATGAACCACNTCGTTGCGGCTTCAAGATCGGCACGTGATACCTCCAGTGCCTTTACCAACGGAGCCAGATCCTCATCATTCTTCTGGGTCTCGATGAATGTCGCCAGTTCTGCCAGAAAGGCAAAAACAGCCCGTCCCCCGTTCTGTGCCAGCTTNCGCCCCACNAGGTCGAGCGCCTGCACACCGTTCGCTCCCTCATAGATCATGGCAATACGTGCGTCCCGCACAAACTGCCCCATACCCCATTCATCAATATAGCCATGACCGCCGTAAACCTGCTGCGCCTCGACTGCGAGGGCAAACCCTCGGTCGGTCAAATGGCCTTTNACGACGGGTGTCAAAAGCGACATCAGGTCATCGCTTTCTTCGCGGATTTTTTCATCTGGCGATTTATGTGACAGATCTCCCTTGAGGGCCGTCCACAACAGCAGGGCACGCGCACCTTCGTTGAAAGATTTCAGGTTGAGGAGCATACGACGGATATCGGGATGNACGATGAGCGGGTCTGCCGGTTTTGACGGCTGCTTGGGACCGGTCAAGGCACGCCCCTGCAACCGTTCCGTCGCATAGGCCAGTGCATTCTGGTAGGCAACTTCAGATTGAGACAATCCCTGCAGCCCGACNCCCAACCGCGCCTCGTTCATCATCGTGAACATCGCGCGCATACCTTTATGTTCTTCTCCAACCAGGTACCCTGTCGCCCCATCATAATTGAGGACGCAAGTGGCGTTGCCGTGGATACCCATTTTCTTTTCCAGCGCACCGCAACTCACACCGTTTCTGGCACCCAGAGTTCCATCCGAATTGACCAAAAATTTGGGGACAACGAAAAGTGAAACACCCTTGATGCCCTCGGGCGCACCTTCAATTCTGGCAAGAACCAGATGAACGATGTTTTCGGCCAGATCATGTTCTCCTGCGGAGATAAAGATCTTCTGCCCGGAAATCTGATAAGCCCCATCCGGCTGCGGCACAGCCTTGGTACGCATCAAGCCCAGGTCTGTCCCGCAATGCGGCTCGGTCAGGTTCATGGTGCCCGTCCACTCGCCGGAAACCAGCTTGGGCAGATATGTCTCTTTCAGCACATCCGAACCATGATGCAGGAGAGCTGAATAGGCGCCATGGCTCAGGCCCGGATACATGCCGAAAGCCATGTTGGCGGACGAAACCATTTCATTGAACACCTGGGAAAGCGTATTGGGCAGCCCCTGTCCCCCATAATTCGGGTCGGCGGTCAACGCTGGCCAGCCATTTTCTACCAATGTCTGGTATGCCTGCCGGAAACCATCCGGGGTCGTGACAACCCCGTTTTCCAGACGGCATCCCTGCTCGTCCCCAACCGCGTTAAGTGGCTGCAATACCTCCTCGGAGAATTTGGCCGCCTCGTCCAGAATAGCTGAAATGAGTTCGCGGCTTGCTTCCTCAAACCCTGGCAGCGCCTTGTGCTGCTCAATATCCAACACATCAAACAGCAGGAACTGAAAATCTCTGACAGGAGCTTTGTAGGTCGGCATGAATTCCTCCGATGGCTTTGTCGCGGACACATCACGCGTCGGCAACATCCAGCAATGAGAGACAAATAGACTTTAATCCTGAACGCATATTGAAACAGGGGACGGGGCTGGCCGTACAGCACCAGACCTGAATATACGGACGGGTACCATCATCATGATACCCGTCACACTTTTACTCTCATCCAGTCAGCACCGGCCTACCAAACGCGCGGCTGCCGGCTCACGCGGGCCTGACTTCAGGCTGCAGCGGCTGCTTCTTTCGCCAGTTTGCTGAAGCGGGTGCAGCCTTCTTCGAGCATCTTGATCTGATTGTCGATCTCGCGCTTCTGCGCTTCCAGTGCCGTGATCTGCGCTCTGAATTTTTCCATGGCAATCAGGTATTCCCGCTCGTCACCATAGGTGTCGTGAAGGTCGATCAGCTCCTTGATTTCTCCCAGCGAAAAACCGACGGCCTTACCCCTGACAATCAATGCCAGGCGCGCCCGGTCACGCGGGCGATAGACCCGTGTCTGCCCTGCACGGCTCGGGTGAAGCAGATCCTTGTCTTCATAAAAACGGATCGCGCGGGTGGTGACACCAAACTCTTCCGCCAGTTGGGTAATTGAGAATGTGACCGTATCGCTCAGATCCTTGGAGGATGCTTCCTTGTAACTGGCGGCGGATACAGTGTTGGGGCTTGTCATCTGCTGCATGGTCTTACTCCAGCTCCTGTGTTTCTGGCCTCTTACCCGGGTGTTTATCCGGACCCCTGTTTGCGGGTCTTGTTTGTGGGCCATGTCCCTGAAAAGATAAGTTCCGAAACAAAGGGGGGGTTCGAAACTTTGAAGCTCAAACGGCTGTTTTCAGCGCCTTTTTGAACTTTCGGCAGGAAGCTTAGTTGACGTTGACGTTAACGTCAAATCGGTTTTGCCCCGAAAGACGGATAATTGTGACGGAGGATAGTATGGGACGCTCGTTTAGGACCTGGCCCGCCCTGATGGTCGGTGGTGCCTTATTGTGTGCCTGCACAGCAGGAAGCGGCGGTCCGAACGGCCCGAAAGTGCTCGATAACAGCCAGTTGCCCGCCATTGCTGACAGCCAGCCGACGCATATTTCGGCCTTGGGGCAGCAAGTTCTGCAGGCGATCAACGGCCAGCGGCGCCATGCCGACCTCCGTCTTGAGGCGCGCCTGCAACGTACGGCAAGTGTCCACGCCGCGGACATGGTCGCGCGAAACTTTCGCGGGCATCACAATCCGGATGGCCANGGGCCCCTGGACCGNATGCTGGCGGTTGATCCGGATTTCAACGGAACCGTCGGNGAGAATATCTGGGTTGGCACCCGCGCCAGTGGGCAGGATGACGCCAGTTTTGCGCAGCATGTTCTGCAGGGCTGGCTCAATTCACCCAGNCACCGCATGCTTTTGGAGAACACCCAATATACGCAGACCGGTGTTGGTGTGGCGACCCAGGGTCATGTCGTCTATNTCGTGCAGACATTTTCAAAATAGACGATCAGATCCTNCACGCAACGCACACTTCTTAACCTGCCCTTTACCAAAATCCGGCTTGATAAGGTTTGAGAAAGATCGATTACGACTTCGTTTCCAAAGCCGCTCGCATCGCCCGCAGCTTCCCGNCCGACCGGTAAGCCGCGAAAACAAAATTTTGTAGGCATAGAGCGGGTTTACACAGAATCTCGTGGTCGATACAGTCGCAAATCGTTAACAGGCATAGTGATTCGATGAGACCGGCAGTACCGTGGAGCGTAAAAGGCATTGAGCCTGAAGCACGGGAANCGGCCAAACAGGCCGCGCGACGCGCTGGCTTGACTCTNGGTGCCTGGCTCAATCAGATGATTATGGATCAAGGCACGGATGATGTGGGGCAAATGCCGCCGCACATGCGTGACTTTGGCGGTTTTGATGCGGCCGCCAGCCAAGCTCAACCTCCCCAACAACAAGGCTATGCGCCGTCAGCCTATGCTGCACCGATGGCAGCTCAACTGGACCTGTCTCCGGTGACAGAAGCCGTGCGCGACCTGGTNCGNCGTATTGATACCAATGAGCGACGGATTGAAAGCTCGCTGGAGGCTCTGGCGGAGCGGGTTGAAACCTCTGAGCAAATGATTGCNTCAGGCGGTTCCGGCNCGGCGGATAAAGACGTTGTGCTTGAGCGCAAAGTGCAGCAACTGACCGACCGCCTTGAAGCTGCGGAACGCAACCGGTCGCCCTTTGGTCGCCGACCGGAAGACCGGATCGCTTTTCAGGGTCTTGAGAAAACCATGAATGCCGTGGTCGATCATCTGGAGACTGTCGACAATCAAAGCGAACAGAANTTCAACGAAATCCGGCAAATTCTGTCTGAACTGTCCGAGCGTGTGGAAACATCCGAGATTGCCGCCAAGCGCGATCAGGAACGGGCCCGTGCCGACGCATTTGGCAATACGCTTCAGAACCTTTCGGAGCGCATGGCGGAGATGGAGCAATCTGTCCATTCTGCCACGGCCAATGCAGAGCAAAACCGGCGNCTGGCTGTTGATGAAGCCCTGAAGGCGGTCACATCGAAACTCGACTCAGATCAACAACGCAGCCGCATGCAGGACATGCAGAAGATGATCGAGACGCTCTCCGCGCGGATCGAAAAGTCGGAAGCCCAGAGCGGCGAAGCNATCAAAACGCTCGAAAACAGCCTGTCGAGCTTTATTGATCGCCTTGAAAAACGACAAGTCACTGCACAGGACATCGTGCCCCAGGTGATGTCGCAGATGGATGATCGTTTTGAGCAAATCCTGACCCGCGTCACAGATAGTGAAGCCCGTTCTCTGCAGACAGCAAGCTCGGTAGAACAGGCACTCTCTGCGCTGGCACAATCGCTGCAATCTGCCGAAGAGCGCAACGCTGAAGCACGTGAANCCATGCACNGTATGGTCGCGCAAGTTGGGCATCGACTGGAGGAACTGGAGAGCGACAACAAGCGCCCCCTGTCTCCCAATGATGCTATTGGGGCCGGTCTTGCGGGCATGNCGCCGCCGCCNGTTTCGAGCGCACCCCTGCCGCCGCCCGGCCCGCTCGACAGTCTAACCAATATGTTCCGCTCATCTGCTGAGCCCACACCNCAGAACGTACCGGCAGCGAAGGCCCCTGTTCCGCCGATGCCCAAACTGGATGCAGCGCCGCCGCCATCCCTGTCGGATGCGCCGCCACCTCCGCCGTCCGGTCCACCGCCCTTGTCGGCAACACCGCCGATGCCACCTGTCCCCCCCATGCCGGGTTCACCGGCGGTCGGGACTGCAGNTACGTCTGCAAACAGTGACAACGAACCGCCCGTTGGTCAGCCTGCCATGCCTGCGTCCGATGACAAGCGGTCTGCCCGCGACTTCATCGCCGCTGCACGGCGTGCTGCACAAATGGCGCAATCCACAGGTGAAGCGCCTGGCCTCGGNTTTGGCGAACAGGCGGGGCGCTTTGCCGCGTTTGAAGAACAGGAAGAAGGNCGTGGAAAACGCATCGCTCTNATTATCGGTGGTGCGGTTGTTGNGTTGATTGTTGTGCTTTCCGCGATCAACTGGCTCACCAGCCCGGCAGAACCGGGCCGGACTGACATTGTGGTTGATGGTGAAGTTNCCATTGAACCTGACACGACGCTTGAGGTTGCCCCTCAGGTGATCCCTTCTGACGAAATTGTCCCCGATCCTGCTGCAGCCGACGCATCACCCGATGCGCGCGCACCAGGGGAAGAGACTGAAGTCACAGCACCCGTTATTCCGGAGGCCATTCCGGAGGATGCCGGGGCTACAGTGGCGGCTGTAGCTCCGGTACCCACGCCTGTCCCCGCGCGGCCAGCGCCACAACAGACACCCGATATTGTAGCCTCNCCAAGGCAGATCACACCTANCACGGATNATTTGCCGCCGGTTGAAGCNGCGCCGACAACACCTGTTACACAGTCACCTGCCCCCGGCAGTCGCAATGCCTTGCGCAGTGCTGCAGCAGCCGGGAATGCCGCCGCCCAATATGAAGTCGGTGTTCGATACGCACGCGGGGGTGGTGTCCCGCAGGATCTGGATCAGGCCGCCTACTGGTTTGAGCTTGCNGCCAAGCAAAATCTTGCCATTGCCCAGTACCGGCTGGCGACACTCTACGAAAAAGGCCGTGGCGTGCCTCTGAACATGGAACTTGCGCGTCAATGGTATGAGAAAGCCGCCCAGGCCGGTAACATCAAAGCCATGCATAATCTTGCCGTCATCTATGCGGAGGGCAAAGGTGTGCAACAGGATTTTGCCCAAGCCGGAAAATGGTTCCTGGGTGCTGCCCGCCACGGACTTGCGGACAGTCAGTATAATGTGGCTGTTCTGCTGGAACGCGGCCTTGGCCTGCCCACCGATCAGGCGGAAGCCTATAAATGGTTCTCGATTGCTGNCAATAGTGGCGATGAGGGCGCGAAAGCCCGTCGTGATGCTCTTGAGCAGACACTNGATGCNGCCGTGCTTGTTGATGCAAAGCTTGCGGCTCAGACATGGGCCCCGGAAACAGCCGACCCGCTTGCGAATGGCAACCTGTCTTCCCTGGGAAGCTGGAGNAGCAGCGCACTTGACGACGGGACAGGCGAATTTACNGGCTCGATCTCCGTAGAAACAGACCCCCAGATTGCCCGGGCGCAAACGCTTCTTCGTGAACTGGGATATCAGCCGGGTCCGGCTGACGGTATGATGGGACCACGGACGCGCGACGCGATCCGGGATTTTCAGACCAATGCAGGCCTTGCCGTTACCGGCACCGCAAACGATACGCTGATCAAAACACTTGAGGCCTACGTCCGGTGACCTGCGTCACCTGCCCCCCCTATCCCATGAACAGGTTCAGAGTGTCTGAGGGCTCCCTTCGTGCTCCAGAGGCTCTCTCGACAGATGTCGGTTTATCTGTCGTATCTCTCATCACGTTCCGCATGTCTGCGGCAATGCCCGTGATGGAGCCTTGAATGTTCCAGATCTACCTTCCCATTGCCGAGCTGCCCGTGAATATTTTTCTTATTCTGGGTATGGGGGCATCTGTCGGATTTCTTTCCGGCATGTTCGGGGTTGGCGGTGGCTTCCTGATGACGCCACTTCTTATCTTTACCGGTATCCCGCCCGCGGTTGCGGTCGCCACGCAGGCTAACCAGACTGTTGCCTCTTCCATATCTGGCGTCGTCGCGCACTGGCGGCGTGGGGCCGTTGATTTCAAGATGGGCACCATGCTGCTGATTGGCGGGGTATTGGGGTCTTTTGTCGGTGTCTATATCTTCAGCCTGATGAAAGCCCTTGGACAGATTGATCTGATGATTTCTCTCTCCTATGTAATTTTCCTCGGCGTCATCGGCAGCTTGATGCTGAATGAAAGCATCCGGGCCCTCATTGCTGCCCGGCGCGGACAAAGCGCGCACTCAGGCGGTCAAAAACATCACAGCTGGATACATGGTCTGCCGTTTAAAATGCGGTTCCGCCGATCCAAACTTTATATCAGCGCCATTCCACCAGTCGCGATCGGCTTTTTTGTTGGCATTCTGGTGGCGATCATGGGGGTCGGTGGGGGCTTTATCATGGTGCCCGCCATGATCTACTTGCTGCGCATGCCCACCAATGTGGTGATTGGCACATCGCTTTTTCAGATCATCTTTGTGACGGCGCTTGTTACGGTTCTGCACTCTGTTGAAAATCAGGCTGTGGACGTTATTCTCGCCACGCTCCTGCTGCTTGGCGGGGTTGTCGGTGCGCAATTTGGAGCCAAGGCCGGGCAGAAGCTTCGTGGCGAACAACTTCGTGCCCTACTGGGACTGATCGTGGTGGGTGTCGCTTTGCAGCTGGGTATGGATCTGGTGCTGGAACCCGACGATCTTTATTCGCTAACGCTGGAGGTGACACCATGAAGGGGGTCATCTCCATGATCAAAAGCGCTCTGCTTGCGTCACTTGCGCTGACGGTGCTGGCCGGTCTTGCGAGCCATGAGACCCATGCGGCTGACCAGCTTGTGACGGACCTGTCCAAGCATCAGATTTCTATCCGATCCAATTTTACCGGCACTGAAATATTGATCTTTGGGGCTATTGAAGCTGACGATCCCGATAATCTCGCGACGGAACGCGATGTTATTGTCGTGGTGAGCGGCCCAAGCCTTCCGGTTACCGTTCGTCGCAAAAATAATGTTGCCGGTCTCTGGATCAACACGGAGGCCGTCACCTTCGAGCGGGTTCCAACCTTCTATGCCATTGCGAGCACGCGCCCCTTGACGCGGGTTGCATCTGCCGAAACGCGCACGGTGGAAGGACTGGGTTTTGACCAGTTGAGCCTGGGCAGTGTGACCGGCCACGGCCCTGCCGGGGCCCTGATCAATGTCACAGCGGTCGAGCGGGCAGCTTTTACTGAAGCGCTGGTTCGCAACAAGCAGGCCGACGGTCTCTTCAGAACAGAGCCCGCAGGCGTGGCTTTCCTGGGTCGCTCCCTCTTTCGGGCAACGGTTGGGATACCGGCCACAGTGCCCAACGGGCTTTATACGGCCAAGGTCTATCTCGTGTCAGACGGGAAAGTGAGCGATGTCGCATCGGCACCGCTCTATGTCGTCAAGAGCGGGATGGAACGCGCGATTTATGCTTTTGCGCATGAAAAACCGTTCCTTTACGGCATTTTTGCCGTTGTTTTCGCCACTTTTGCCGGATGGGCCGCAACGCTCATTTTCAAGGATTAACCTTCACCAATTGGTGAGCTTGTGTTCCTTGAGCGGAACCGCAAACTGTGTCACGCAAAGCCGGTTTCCCCGGTTGAGGAGTAGAGTGCTATGGACGGATTTGACGCAGGCTTTCTGGCCGCCCTGATCGGCGGTATCGTGTCGTTTCTGTCGCCGTGTGTACTGCCACTGGTGCCGGCTTATCTCTCTTTTGTTGCTGGCGCCTCTTACGATGATCTGACAACGCAAGGTTCTGACGCGGGCCTTATTCAGAAACGGGTTGCAATTGGCTCGCTGGCCTTCGTTGCCGGTTTTTCCACCGTCTTCGTGATGCTGGGCGCCACGGCCGGTGCGATCAGCCCTTTCTTGCTGACCCACAAAGTTCTGCTCGGCCAGATTGCGGGGGGGATCATCATTATTCTGGGCCTGCATTATGTCGGGCTCCTTCGGTTTGCGTTGCTGAACCGCGATGTGCGGCTCCTCCCCAGTTTTGCGCCTGATGCGCGTAATGGTTTTGTACCGCGTGTGGCGATGCCATATGTCGTTGGGCTCGCCTTCGCATTTGGCTGGACACCGTGCATCGACCCTATCCTCGCGACCATTCTTGCGATTGCAGCATCCCAGGAGAGCCTTGGATACGGCGTTTCCCTGCTGGGTGTCTATTCGGCCGGGCTGGGGATTCCCTTCATCGCCGCCGCGCTGGCTGTGCAACGGTTCATCGGTTTTTCCGCTAGATTCCGCCGTCACATGCATAAAGTTGAAGTGGTGGCGGGGCTCCTGCTCATCGCGACAGGGGTTCTGATGGCCCTCGGCTCGCTGGAACTGATTGCCATCTATCTGATCGAGGTGTTCCCATGGCTCGCAGAGATTGGATGAGTAGCCGCCCTGCGCCCATTACACCGCTGAGTGCGCGGTTGATCGGTTACGGGGGACTGGTGCCTTTTGCGGGTACCGGAATTGTCAGCTGGTTTCTCTGGCCGTCAGAAACGGCAGATGCCGTATTACAGGTTCAGCTTGTTTACGCCGCCCTTATCCTGTCTTTCCTTGGTGGCATCCGCTGGGGGGTTGCCATGACCCATGCTGGCGACTTCAAACGCCGGGTGCCTGATGGACTGGGAACCAAGCTCGCTCTGGCAGCACTCCCCGCCCTCGGGGGATGGCTCGCTCTTTTTACAATGCGTGAGGCTGCTTTTGTTGTGTTGATGCTCTTTTTTGCCGCACAAGCTATCTCTGATATTCGCATGGTCAACAATGACGAGGCGGCCGACTGGTATCGTCCACTTCGTCTGCAGCTTACTTTTTTTGTGGAGCTTGCCCTCGCTGCCAGTCTGGTTCTGACTCTGTCGCAATGACAGACCCGTGCGGCCCGTCTCTGCAGAACACAGGCTGCCTAGTCCGGCAGCAGGCGCTTGCCAGCCACAGGCACGACCTGTGCTTCACCCATCATCCAGGCGTGAAATTGCCGCCCGGCGAATAAGGGCTCAAATGCCTTGTCACATACATTCAGCCCGCCTGTATAAGCCCCAAAGGCAGGCAGGACCATGCGGGTTGTATCTGTTGCAAAACACCGGCGGCGCAAGCGGCGCCCCCTTACCCGCACGACGGCACACGGATGCAGATGCCCGCAAACTTCGCCCGTGGCGGGTGCCGGTGCCGGCTCGTGCCGGAACGTGAGCGGCCCCAACCGCACCTCCTCTGCAACATGGCCGGCAAAGCCTGGCGGCAGCGGATCATGATTTCCCGCGATCCACGTCCAGTCGCTAGCTGTCACCAGATGATTGATCCTTTCTGCATCTACCCTTGCAATGCGTGCTTCGGCACCGCCGTCGTGAAAACTGTCCCCCAGCGCGATGACCCGTGCCGGTTTCCACCTGCCCATTAATCCCTCAAGTCGCGCGAGTGTCGCACCCGTATCGTAAGGAGGTAGAAAACACCCGCGGACGGCGAACGAGGATCCTTTCTCGAAATGCAGGTCTGCCACCACCAGTAATTCAAATTTTGGCCAATAAAGCGCGCCTTCCGCCAGCGCCTGCAGGCGTTCACCGCACAGCACAAGATCGCCTGTTCCTCTTTGCGACGGGTTATTTTCTGTTGTCACCTCAGACAAGACGGGTTGCCTCCTCAATCAGGAGGTCCGCTGCCTCCGCCAGCAATGCCTCGTTGGCATCACCGTGAATGGCCTCTTTCCCGATATCGAGCAACACGGGCACAGCAAGCGGGGAAACGCGGTCAAGCCGTTTCAGTTCAATACGTGACTTGATGCGGGACAACATTTCGGCCACGCGGCCCACATCCAGCAACCCGTTTGCGGCATCGTCATGGGTTGCCTGCAGGAGAATATGATCCGGCTCATGCTCGCGCAGAACGTTGTAAATCAGGTCAGACGAGAAGGTCACCTGGCGTCCGGTTTTCTCTTTCCCGGGAAATCGCCGCTCGATCAGACCTGATATAACAGCGCAATTGCGAAATGTGCGCTTCATCAGGTTGGATTCCGCCAGCCAGCTTTCCAAATCATCTCCCAGCATGTCTTCTGAAAACAACGTCTCAAGTGACAGTTTTTTGTTCTCCACCATCCATCCCGGATCACGCAAGCCCCAGATAGCCAATGCATATTCGCTGGCGATAAAACCCATCGGCCGGGCCCCGGCACGGTCCAGACGGCGGGTCAGCAACATACCAAGCGTCTGGTGGGCCAGCCGCCCCTCAAACGGATAGCAGACCATGTAAAACCGGTCACCGCGCGGGAAGGTTTCAACCAGCAAACCTCTTTCCTTTGGCAGAGTTGAGCGCCATTGCTGAAGACGCAACCATTCCGAAACCTGGGCTGGCAGGCGATACCAGTCTTCCGGTGTGGCCAGCATGTGGCGGACCCTGGATGCCAGATAGGTAGAGAGCGGAAACTTGCCACCATAATATGCAGGGATCGCGGGATTATCGTCCTTTGTCTGTGTGACAATAGCTTCTGTCTCGACAAGCCCTTCAAACCGCAACACCTTACCGGCAAAGAGAAACGTGTCGCCGGCCACCAGTTGCTCGATGAAATATTCCTCGATCTGCCCCAGCACCCGCCCCATGCGACCGAGCGCGGCACCGTTGGCCGGCCGCCTGCGAACGAGGCGCACCGTCAGCATGGGTGCTTCGACAATCGTTCCCACGTTCATCCGGTATTGTTGCGCCAGCCGGGGATGAGCAAGCCGCAATTGTTTTGNANCNTCCCCCGACGTGACCGGACGAAGCCTGCGATAGCGATCATAGGTCTGGAGCGCGTAACCGCCGTGAGACACAAAATCCACCACCTGATCAAACTGCGCCCGNCCCAGATGCGCATATGGAGAGGCGCTNACCACCTCATCGTACAANCTGCTCGGGTCAAACGGTCCGCTNCAGGCCACGCCAAAGACGTGCTGCGCCAGAACGTCCAGGCTTCCCTTCTTTTCCGCCATACCATCATGCTCACCCATAAGGGCGGCGTGACGCGCGGCCTCGCATTCCAGCACTTCAAACCGGTTGGCTGGCACAAGCAATGCNCGGCTTGGNTCATCCAGCCGATGGTTTGCACGGCCAATACGCTGAAGAAGGCGGCTCGCACCTTTTGGCGCTCCCAAATTAATGACCANNTCCACGTCTCCCCAGTCGATCCCCAGATCAAGCGTGGACGTACACACGATGGCACGCAGCGTACCTGCAACCATCGCCGCTTCTACCTTGCGGCGTTGCTCGGGCGACAAGGAGCCGTGATGAAGGGCAATTGCCAATCCTTCTTCATTCGCGCGCCACAATTCCTGAAAGACAAANTCAGCCTGACTGCGTGTGTTGACAAAAACAAGGACCGTCCGGTTGTTCTGAATAATGTCGTAAACCGCCTTGATGGCATGACGGGCGGAATGACCCGACCAGGGGACCCGTTCATCCGGCACCAGGATGGAGACATCCGGTTTTGCCCCCGCCGCTCCCATCACCAGCTCTGCACGTTCTCCTGCCTTGCTTTTCTGTGGCACAAGATACCTGCGCAACTGGTCGGGATCTGCCACCGTTGCCGACAAGCCGATACGCCGATGACGCGGGCTCAAACCGGACAGCCGCGCCAGGTCAAGCGCGAGCAGGTCGCCCCGCTTTGTATTCACCATCGCATGCAGCTCATCCAGAATGACGCATTTCAGCCCTCCAAACAGGCGGGTGGCATCCGGATACGAGAGAAGCAATGCCAACTGCTCCGGCGTTGTCATCAAAATGTCTGGTGGGGCGTGTCTTTGTCGAAGNCGTTTACTCTGCGACGTATCGCCTGTCCGGGTTTCGAGGGTNACCGGCAATCCCATTTCAGCAATGGGGATCTCCAGATTGCGCTTCACGTCCACCGCCAGGGCTTTCAACGGAGAAATATAGAGCGTGTGCAGCGCCTGCCCTGCCGCACCCGGTCTGACAGGCGGACGGGCCTCCAGCTCGATCAGGGATGCCAGGAAACCAGCCAGTGTTTTCCCGCCACCTGTCGGGGCGATCAGAAGCGCNGACTTTTGTGCGAGCCCTGCCCTTGCGAGAGCCAGTTGATGTGGTCGGGGGGNCCAGCCACGCCCTTCAAACCAGCGTTCAAAGACCGCTGNCAAGACCCCGGCTGCTTCTGTCTCTTTGTCGACAATAGATTCCATCACAAAACTATACCGGGGCTTTCCTGTTTTGGCTGGCGGAATCAATAGAACTTTCGCATGATGCGGACGCCGGGGGACAANTTTTACTGCACATTTTTTGCTTTACGGAAAGACGGGGAATTCATGCCTGAAGAGATCACGAACAAATTGCCTGAAGGGCTCCGGGGCCAGGCGGATCTGCTTGTGCCACTTATTGTTGATAACGGGATCAATCTCGTTGCCGCCATTCTGATCCTCATTGTGGGGTTCTGGCTCGCCGGACGGGCGCGCCGCCTCACCATTCGCGCGCTCAACAAACCATTACGCGCTGACGAAATGTTGACCAGCTTCTTTGGTTCGATCGTGCGCTATCTCGTCATCATCGTTACGGTGCTGGCCGTTCTTGGCCGNTTCGGCGTTGAAACAACCAGCCTGATCGCTGTACTTGGTGCTGCCGGTCTCGCTGTCGGGCTCGCTCTGCAGGGGACGCTGTCGAATGTTGCTGCCGGCGTCATGCTGCTCGTCTTCCGTCCGTTCCGTGTGGGTCATTTTGTTGAGCTGGGCGGCATGTCCGGCACCGTAAAGGAACTCAATCTCTTCACGACTGAGCTTGCAACCGGCGANAATATTCAGATCATCATTCCCAACAGCTCTGTCTGGGGACAGCCCCTGAAGAACTACTCTGCCCACGCCACCCGTCGCGTGGATATGGTTTTCGGGANTTCCTATGGCTCTGATATTGATAAGGCCATGGGTATCGTTCATGCCGCGATTGCAGCCGACACACGCTGCCTTAAAGAACCGGCACCACTGGTCGTTGTCGGCGCACTGGGTGCATCATCCGTCGATCTGACAACTCGTGTCTGGTGTGCGGGGGCAGACTATTGGGCCGTGAAGTTTGATTTACAGAAAAAAGTCAAAGAGGCTTTTGATGCCGAGGGGATCGAAATTCCCTTCCCGACCCAAACCGTTTATCATCACAATAACTAGGTTGCGCAGGAGCNGATCAAACAAGATCTGCTCCCACATTTTTTCGCCATATTGTTTTGGCGTTATGTGAAACCAGTCTACGCCCCAATGAGAAAGAGGAAGACGTGGAAAAATATTTCGGTGGCCCCGTCATCCCCACATTGATCAAGCTGGTTCTGGCTTGTGTTCTCGTCGGCATTGCACTGGTTATTTTCGGAATTGAACCATTTTCCCTATGGGAAGATTTTCTGGATGCGGTCGTTCGCATCTGGGGCATGGTGTTCGACCTGGCAGACTGGGCCTGGACCTATTTTCTGCTCGGCGCCATTATCGTCATCCCGATCTGGCTCATTATCCGTTTCTGGGCTGTCATTGTCGGCAAGCGCGGGGACGGTGCCTGAGGCAGCCTTCCCACACCTGCCTGGTCGGCGCGNCTACAGNGTCTCAGAGAACACCGGCAGACCAGCTGATCTCTTTCACGGTAAAGCCATCCAATATGTCCGCGGGCGGCAGTTCTCCATCGGGTCCAGCCCAGTTCCCACCGAAGATCAGCCCCACATGTGGAAACTCCCCATCCTGACACAATGCAAGGCCTGAACGCTCTTCCAGGCCAGCCACACATTCCGTCGGTTTCACGTCCAGGTCTGCAAAACGCTCACCNATCGAGGCNCGGCCTTTAAATGAAACGCGCGGGTCTGTCACGACGATTGCCCCCACATGTGAAGTCATTTCGAAGCGAGGAAAGACTTGCGCAACCAGAACATCTCCATCACGCACAAAAATAGCCGGATAGGCCTCTCCCTCGCTGTAGGTGTTTTCCGCTGTGACAATGAAGTCGGGAAGAGCCTGCGCAATAGATTCAACACTGAAGNTCGTACCACTATTGAGATCACCCAAGCCGTTCTCTGTCAGCTGTAATGTGNTTTCTTCCGCACCGCATGCTGCAACGGAAGCGAACAGCATTGCCAGCCCCAGTGTGGGGTTCAATATGTTCTTTTGTGTATTCAAGGCTCTAATCCTCATTCATGGTGATTACGACTTTTCCGACAGCCTGTCGGGTCTGAAGAAGCTTCATAGCGTCAACTGCATTTTCCAGGGGAAATGTGGCGCAAACATGCGGGTCAATTTTTCCGTCTGCGGCCCATTGGTCGATTGTCTCAATGTTTTTTCGTCCTGCCTCCGGGTCTCTGCGACCATATTCGCCNGCACGTACACCCACGACAGAGAACCCTTTGATCAGGGGCATGTTGACCGGAACGGTCGGGATGCGACCACTTGTAAATCCGATCACCAGCAAACGACCATTCCAGGCGATGCACCGAACACTTTCATCAAAGACATCACCCCCAACGGGATCATAAATCACATCTGCGCCCCGCCCGTTCGTCAATTCTTTGACACGATCCTTGAACCCTGCGCTCACGTTNAGCACATGGTCCGCTCCGCGCGCCTTGACGGTCTTNAATTTTTCATCCGAAGCGGAGGTTGCAATGACGGTGGCGCCCAACAATTTGCCCACTTCAACCGCCGCGAGACCTACNCCCCCGGAACTGCCATGTACCAGNANCGTCTCTCCCGCTTTCAGANGACCGCGAACCGCCAGNGCGACGTAAGCGGTCAGATACGCCGCCGGATAGGCGGCAGCTTTCACGAACCCCATCCCTGCCGGTATCGGGCGGCAGGCAGATGCNGACGCATTCACCTCTTCAGCAAACCCGCCGATACGCAGCCCAGCAACCACTTTGTCACCCACGTTCAGGCCGNTCACATCGGGCCCGAGGGCCGTTATGACGCCCGCGCCTTCCATACCGGGGGAGAATGGCAATGATGGCTTAAACTGGTATTTCCCCTGGATCATAAGAATATCGGGGAAATTGATCGAGCAGGCCTTAAGCTGGAGTCTGACTTCCCCGGCGCCTGGTGGCGGCAGATCAATTTCGTCCAGCCTGATGGTCGAGATATCTTCCGCTAATTCATGCACAAGCATTGCCCGCATGAAATTTACTCCTATTTATGCATATCAATGATNGGCAGACTAAAGATGTGAGCCGGGAATGGAAATGGGCACCGGTAAAAACGGGGGCGTCGTATGGACACTGTGACACAAGCTGTTTTCGGCGCCGTTATCGGCCAGGCGGGCTTTCAATCCAAACTGGGCTGGCGCGCACTTGCCGCAGGGGCAGCCTTGGCGACCGTCCCGGACCTTGATGTTTTTGCCTCCTTCTCTGATCCGCTTAATGAATGGCAACACCATCGNGGCCTGACCCACTCACTGTTTTTCGGCCCCGTTATCGGTCCGTTGTTCGGCATTGCGATCTGGAAATCCTATCAATGGCGACAGGCGCGCGGTGCGTCGCTCCCCGCACAACTCAGCGACCGGCAGGCCCTTGCCGCCTGGATATGGCTTTCTATTCTCGCCTTTATTACACATCCCATACTTGATGTGTTGACCCCTTACGGCACCCAGTTGCTGGCNCCATTTTCCGATCAGCGTTTTGCGATCAATGCCATGTCGATTATCGANCCGGTCTATACGGGTGTGCTGGTGCTGGCTCTGATCGGTGGCTNGATTGTGCGCAAAACGTCCCTGGGGCACGCCGCATGGGCGAGNCACATAGCGGGCGCCGCCATACTCGTCAGCGTCATGTGGCAGGGGTATGCCTGGTCCATCAACAATGAAACAGAAAACACAGCGCGGGCGACCCTCGCGCAAGAAGGCGTNCACACGGCNCGGGTGATCTCGTATCCGACCCTGTTTCAGCCCTGGTTCCGCCGCATCACGGCTGAAACAGATACNGCCATCCGGGTTGGNTTTTACTCACCGCTCGCAGACAGGCCGATTGAATGGCGTTCCTATCCGAAGCCGGATAGCGAGCTTATTCGTGCTTTTGANAGGACCCGGGAATACCGCATTCTCGAGCGTTTTGCGATGGGTGAAGTCGCCTGGCGGATCGATACGCTTTCAAATGGCGGAACACGGGTGGAGGCCCATGATCTTCGCTATCTGGGTTTTGAGACTGAACGACTTACCGCCATGTGGGGCATCGGCACAGAATTCGGACCGGATGCAAAAATGATGCGCGCNCCCACCCGCTTTTCCAACAGGCCGGCGCCCAGTACGGGAATTTTTTCCGCCATGTGGGTTGGCGCTTTTGGTGAATAAACNCCATGGGAAGCAATGTCAGATCGTGCGGCCTGCATCTTTCCAATAGGGGTCACGTAGTTTTCGTTTGAAAATCTTACCCGTGTCCTCCCTTGGCAAGGCATCATGAAAGGTGATGACCTTTGGGAGTTTATACTTGGCCACACGGGGGGCCAACCAGTCACGCACTGTCTGTTCTGTCAGAACGGGCTCCTCTGTCAGAACGGGCTGGCCTTCACCTTCGTTCTGGTNCCCAATCTGAATTGCAGCCGCCAGGCTNTCGCCAAACTCTTCATCCGGGATACCGAATACAGCACAATCCTGCACACCCGGCATTTGAATCAACTCATGCTCGATCTCGACCGGGTAAATGTTCACCCCGCCGGAAATCACCATGTCTCGTTTCCTGTCTCTCAGGTAGACAAAACCATCCTCGTCGATCAAGCCAACATCACCNCAGGTAATCAGACCGTCGCGCTCACACTCGGCGCGGGCGCCATCTTTGTTGTGATAAGTGAAATCAGGAAAAGACCAGAGACGCAGATAGAGTTCGCCAACCTCCCCCGGCGGTAGCTCCCGCCCTTCATCATCAAAGACTTTTACTGTCGCACCGGGGATCGGCTTGCCCACCGTACCGGGATGGGCCAGCCATTCCTGCGATGTGCAATGCACGGCTGCACCTGTTTCCGTGCCACCGTAATACTCGTGGATGACAGGCCCCCACCAATCAATCATCGCGCGCTTCACGGCCTGAGAACAGGGTGCAGCGCCATGCATGGCGCGTTTGAGCGAGGAGAGATCATATTTCTGCCGAACATCTTCCGGCAAACGCAAGAACCGCACAAACATGGTCGGGACAAAATGACCATGAGTGATCTTTTCACGATCCATCATGGCCAGTGTTTCTTCCGCATCAAACCGGGCCTGCAGATGCAATGTCCCGCCGATACGAACAGTGAAGGTTGCATAGAGGTTGGGCGCAGAGTGATAGAGCGGCCCCGTCATGATTGCATTCATCTGCGGGTTGAAGTCAAACACGTAGCGCCGGGCTGCCAACGTGGCTTCCGNCTGATCTTCTTTGGGAGGCAAACGACGAACACCCTTGGGGTGACCGGTCGTTCCGGACGTATAGATCATGCTNGCCGGCGCAGCCTTGGGNACTCCTGCATAAGGAGAATGGCTTTCAAGCCACATATCCCAATCTGTCTCTCCTTCCGGCGTCAGGCAGTCTGTAAAAGAAATCTGGTAGGCGGCCGCNACTTCCGGCGGCGTTTCAACGATGAGTATCTTTACGTCCGGCCCGATGCGCCCGCGCANGCGGGGCCACAGATCAGNATGGATAATGAGAGCTTTTGCCTCTGAATCCGCCAGGACATAAATTGCTTCATCGCTGGAGAAATGCCAATTGACCGGAACAGGATANAGCCCCAGTTCCCCGCAAGCGAATGTTGCTTCGAGGAAAGCGATATCGTTCCGCAACATGAGCGCCACACGCTCACCCTGTGCGAGCCCGAGTGCGACAAAACCACTTGCCGCACGCTTCACTCTTTCCTCGAGCGCCGCCCCACCGATCCGGCGCTCACCGCTGATAACGGTGCCGAGCATATTGCCCCCCCATAGTCTCGTGAAAAGTGACGCCTACACGTCAGGCATTGAGNGCTTTCGCCATCTCCCGTGCAAGTTCCTCGCAAGCCTGTTTGGCCGCTGGCACGGTGCCCGAGAAAGCGGTGAAGGCATGCGCTAANCTGTCGTAACAGTGATAGCTCGCGGGAACACCCGCCGCCTTCAACTTGTTTGCATAGGCTTCACCCTGATCCCGCAACACATCAAACCCTGCGGTCGCGACGATTGCCGGTGCCAGGCCACTCAGATCCGCTGTCTGACCAGGGGATCCCCGCCAATCGCTCCGGTCAGCATCGGAAGTCAGGAACTGCGCCATGAACCAGTCCATAATCTCTCTGGTCAACGGATAGACATCCTTGCAACTCTCCATGGATCCGCCGGTCATTTGCAGATCTGTTGCCGGATAAATCAGGAGTTGCGCTTTTGGCTGCGGCAGACCTTCGCGTTTCCGGTGCTGGCATACAACAGCGGAAAGCCAACCGCCGGCGCTGTCACCGCCAAGCCCCAGGCGGGTATTATCAATTCCGAGCGCTGTTGCGTTCTGGTAAACCCAGTCATAGCTGGCAATCGCGTCATCAATAGCNGCAGGGAACTTGTGTTCCGGCGCCAGGCGATAATCTACCGAGACCACAATAGCGCGGCAGTCTTCCGCCAGGATCGAACAGAACGTGTTGCAGGTTTCAAGCCCACCAATCACACAGCCCCCCATGTGATAATAGACAATGCCCGGCAACGGTCCTGTTGCGCCTGCCGGTGTATAGACACGTACGTGCAACTCCCCTTCCGGGCCCGGGATTGAACGGCTGAGGATGGACACGTTGCGCCGGGGCTTTGCATCCAGCATTGCCAGGCCGTCGTCAGCCCCTTTGCGGGCTTCCTNAATCGGCAGCGTTGTCATCGACGGGGCTTTAGCACCCTNGCTGGCAAGNAACTGGACACGAGCATCCAATGTGCGTCCATCGATTTCAAGCGGCTTACCACCCGACATTTTGACCAGCAGCCCGTCCGGCAATTTCAACAATGTGCGAACGATCATTCGTTGCAGTGACATGAGGTCCATCCCTTTGTGAGCGGTTATTCTTATTCTTTAACGGCCAGGCCCTTGATCCCTTGCAGGATTAATTGAGATGCAAACACAGCAGCTTCTGCCGCATCCGGATTTTCACGCAGGATGAGCTTTTCACCAATTTCCGACGCCATGCCGATGATTGCAGCGGTGAGNAATTCCCCATCTACCTTGGGCAACTTCCCGGCGGTGATGTCCTCTTCTATATAGGTCCGGATTTCCTCAAAGCCTGCAATAATCTCCGGCGTGTCCATACGCACTCTCAAAGCGCCCGTGTTGCGGCGCAGAACACGGTACGATGCCTGATCTTCAAGGAGGTATTCAAAGTACGCACGCAAGGCATTGTTTAAATATTCTTCGAAGGTTCGCGAACGAATACGNTCCGCACGCAGCCGCGGGCGGATACGCGTCATGCTGTCATCCATCAGCGCTTCGAAGACTTCTTCCTTGCTCTTGAAGTAATTGTAAAATGTGCCGGATGCGAGACCTGTATTTCGAATAATATCGCGGACCGTGGTGGCGCCATAACCGAGTTCNGCAAAGACTTCCTTGGCCGCNGCCAGAATTGCTTCCCGATTATTCGCCTTGGTCTGCTCACGCTTGCCAAGCTGACGGTTACCCTGGGTGCCTGTCTGGCTGCTCAGTGCAACACTTTCTTTTTCAATCGTTTCGCCCATGATTCCCCTGAGACTGGTACTTGATCTTCATTATAACATGCTGGCCTCGTGTGAGGGCAGAGAAGATTTCAGCTTTCAGAAAACCCCGAAAACATACGATTTCAGCGCTCTGGCGGGAAGCCTTCCGGCTCGAGCACCTGCAAACCNCAGCGTTAACCGATTGACTTAATGTCAGTTGCGCGCGTAGCTAAGGCCAAAGTCCCCCACTGCCCTTAGTCAGGATTTTCATCATGGACGAAAAGACGATCCGGGAAAACATCGACGCGATGCGAAATATTCTCATTTCGCATGTGCCCTTCGCCCAAGCCATCGGTATGGAAATTATCGACGCCAAGACATCGGAAGCCTGGATGCGGGTGCCTTACAGCGACAAGCTGATTGGCAATCCGGACACGGGTGTCATTCACGGCGGCGTCATCACGGCAACCCTCGATAATGTCAGTGGTGTCGCGGTTCAGTTGGCCTTGCCTGANCGTATGGCGATTGCAACCCTTGACCTTCGGATTGATTATATGCGCCCCGCCACCCCCGGCGAAGACCTGACAGCGCATGCACATTGTTACAAGGTGACCCGCAATATCGCCTTTGTGCGCAGCACAGCCTATCACGACGATGTCAGTGACCCGATTGCCACATCGGTTGGCGCGTTCATGCTCGCCGCCAATCGCGCNCAGCCTCCCGGGCCGGACGTGCCTGAAGACCTCACCCGTACCATGAAGAAGGAGGNCTGAGCGCATGGACATTCTCAAACAAGCACGNCATATGGGTGAGAAAGTCGACCTGAATGCCNTGGTGGACGCCATTCCTTACGCAAAGTTCCTCGGCATTGAAGTAGACCGTAAGGGAACAGAGATCACCACCATTCTGCGTTTCGACCACAAGCTGATCGGCAATCCAATGCTTCCGGCATTGCATGGCGGTGTGATTGGCTCCTTTCTTGAAACGACGGCAATCCTTCAAATTGCCTATGAGACAGACGGGGAATTTCTCCCCAAGCCGATTGATCTGACGATTGACTATCTCCGCTCNGGCCGGCCGCAGGACACGTATGCCCGCGCGCGCATCACCAAACATGGCCGGCGCGTTGCGAACGTTCATGTTGAAGCCTGGCAGGATGATCACAGCAAAGCGATTGCGGCCGCCCATGGGCATTTCCTGCTGAAGCCGTCTAGCGATAAAGAGTAAGGATNATGGGTCNCGACGGATTTGATCCGGTCTCATGACAACAGGGACCGAAACAGATGCGCCCCTCACCCACGCGCGCGTGCTGGGTATCGCATTGCCGATTGTTGCCATGGGCATGTCGACGCCACTTCTTGGTCTCGTCGACACTGCCATCATAGGACGTTTGGGCGATGCGGCGCTGATCGGCGCTGTGGCGGTCGGTGCGCTTATCTTCACTTTTCTCTTCTGGGCGTTCGGTTTCCTGCGGATGGGGACGACGGGTTTGACCGCACAAGCCCTCGGNGCGGATGATGGGGAGGANATACGAGCGTCCTTCGGACGGGCCTTCCTGATTGCGNTCATTGCCGGTNTCCTGCTGCTCGGGCTGCAATATCCTTTGAGNGAGCTTGCCTTTTTGTTGATACAGGGCTCGGGTACGGTTGAGGCGCACGCGCTAACCTATTTCGACATTCGCATGTGGAGTGCCCCGTTTACGCTGACCAATTACGCAGTGCTGGGGTGGTTGGTTGGCATGCAACGGACACGCCTTGCGATGGGGCTGCAAATTTTCCTGAACAGTCTGAATGCCAGCCTTGATGCGCTGTTTGTTCTGTCGTTTGGTTGGGGTGTCCAGGGGATTGCACTTGGCACTGTCGCNGCGGAAACGACAACGGCATTGGCAGGGCTTGGCCTGATCGCAATGCTTTTGCGGCAGCGGGGCGGGCGCTGGAACTTTTCGCTGATCGTGAACGCTGCCAAAATAGCGCGCACCCTGTCCGTCAACCGAGACATTATGCTGCGGACTTTGTTGCTGTTGGCTGCCTTTACATTTTTTACAATGGAGGGTGCGCGCGCCGGTGATGTAACGCTCGCAGCGAANGCCATCCTCATGCAGTTTGTCANCTTCAGCGCCTTCTTTCTGGATGGTTTTGCATTCGCTGCCGAAGCGTTGGTCGGGGCTGCCATCGGTGCCAGAAGCCGCACGCGATTTCACGAAACGGTCAGACTTACAAGCCTTTGGTCTTTCCTGTCCTCGGTCCTGCTTTGTCTCGGATTTTTTGCNGTTGGTGGNTTGTGGNTCGATTTTCTGACAACCAGNATCCCTGTCCGCGAGGTTGCGCGCGACTATCTGCCCTGGGCAGCCCTCTTGCCTGTCATTTCAGTCGCTTGTTTCCAGCTTGACGGCATTTTCATCGGTGCCACCCGGTCGCGGGACATGCGCAATGCCGCCTTTCTGTCCACGGCCAGCTTCTTTCTGTTCTGGTGGGCGCTGTTGCCGTTTGGCAATCACGGGTTGTGGGCGGCCTTGCTTGCGTTCAACATTGCCCGTGCGGTCACACTCGCCCGCCCTTACCCNCAGCTTGTTCGCTCGGTAGACGCCCGGACCTAGAGAATGTCCAACACCTGTTCCGGCGGGCGACCCAGCGCTGCCTTGTCGCCAGCGATAACGATGGGGCGTTCAATCAGGATNGGGTGAGCGACCATGGCCGCGATCAGCTCGTCATCGCTTTTGGTTTCGTCAGCGAGGTTCAGATCCTTATAGGGCTGCTCACCTTTGCGAAGAATGTCGCGCGGGGTTTTTCCCAGCTTGGACAGAACATGTTTCAAGGTCTCAGCGTCGGGACCTTCTTTCAGATACTCAATGATATTGGGTGCAATCCCCTTTTCCTCAATCAGCGAGAGGGTCTGCCGCGACTTGGAACAACGGGGGTTGTGATAGATGGTTACTGTCATCTTTTTCTCCTAGGTCAGATCAATATCAGCGCCGACAGCGTCACTCAGCGACGCAAATCCATCACGCGCAAGAAGCCCGGACAAATCAATTTTAAGTTGGTCCACAAGCGCCGGTCCTTTGAACGTCAGCGCCGAATAAAGCTGGACGAGGGATGCCCCGGCACGAATTTTCCGATAGGCGTCGCTGCCTGATGCGACACCGCCAACCCCGACGATCGGCACCTGCCCTTTTGTCAGTCGGTACATATCGCCCAGGATTTCCGTGGCCTTGTCCATCAGGGGTTTTCCTGAAAGACCTCCCGTCTCCCCCGCATGCCTGCCGGTGACCAAGCCTTCACGGGCAATTGTCGTGTTGGAGACAATGAGACCATCCACGCCGGACGTACAGACAACGCCTGCAATATCCTCACGTTCTGCNGCGACGAGATCNGGNGCAATTTTCAACAGTACAGGTACGTCGCTCGTGCGAGCCGCCAGCACACGGCCCAGAAGATCTTCGAGTTCCGCCTTGTTTTGTAAACCGCGTAACCCCGGTGTGTTGGGCGAAGAGATGTTGACCGTGAAATAACTTGCAAGCCCCTCAAAGCACTTTATGCCAGTGACATAGTCAGCCGCCTTGTCTTCCGTGTCCTTGTTGGCGCCGAGATTGACGCCGACAACCCCACCGCACCCACAACGGATGCGTTTTTCAAGCCGGGCCTTCATCGCCGCGTGGCCTTCATTGTTAAAGCCCAAGCGGTTGATTACCGCCTCTTCCGCATCAAGTCTGAAAATGCGCGGACGCGGGTTGCCCNTTTGCGGCCTGGGTGTCGTGGTTCCCACTTCAGCAAAACCAAACCCCAACCGCAACATTGCATCCGGGACCTCTCCATTTTTGTCGAAGCCCGCAGCAATGCCAAACGGATTGGCAAAGGANAAACCAAAGCAATTGATGGCGAGATTATCCGGTGACGGCTTTCCCCTNGGTGCCAGTCCTGTTTTCAGCCCCAGNAGCGTCAGCTTATGCGCGGTCTCGGGGTCAAACTGCCGCAGGATCGGNAAGGCCAGTGATGCAAGGCTCATTCGCTATCTAGCTCCGGNAAAATGTGCAGTCCATCCTCACCTAACGGCAATTCATNGACGCGGCGCACAGAGGCAAGAGGTAAGGCACCATACAGATGCGGGAAAAGCTGCCCACCGCGAGATGGTTCCCATTTNAANCTGTCGCCTAGACTGGCGGTTTCCACCGCGACGAGGCAGAGCCCCGTTTGCCCGTTGAAATGAAGCCGCGCGGTTTCCNGNGCCTGAGCNGCTGTAGAAAAGTGGATATAGCCGTCCTTAAGGTCGATGGCTACTCCATGGAAGACACCTGCGGCGTCTGCCCGCGCCCACTCGGCCCGNTCGATGATTTTGTAAACAAGTGTGTCAGCCACCCGGCATCCTCTACTTTTGTGCTTGCGCTTGATTTGTGCGGCAAGGAAGGCGGCGGCACTCTAGCGGCTGTCCCCCCACGCCTCAAGCCNGCGCAAGCTGGAAATAGGGTCAAATTCCTATAAACTTCNCCTTCTGATCACATATGGAAATGACATGGCGAANCCTTTAACCCATCAGGCCGTCTGGGCCGCAATTGATGCCCTTGCCGCACAGCATGGACGGTCGCCGTCCGGCCTCGCCCGTGCTGCCGGGCTGGACCCGACCACTTTCAATCGCTCAAAACGCGAAACNGCTTCGGGACGTCCGCGATGGCCCAGCACTGAAAGTCTCGCGAAGATCCTTGCNGCCACCGGATCTGCGTTCGAAGATTTTGCGCGCTCGGTCAACGCGGAGGGAGGCGGCAGTTCTGAGGGCACCCATATCCCNCTGATCGGCCTTGCGCAAGCTGGCGATGGCGGCTTTTTTGACGATGCCGGTTTTCCCGTCGGCGGAGGGNGGGATACTGTGCCCTTCCCCCAGGTTGGAGACCCNCANGCCTATGCCCTGGAGATCAGCGGCGACAGCATGCTCCCCTTATACCGGGAAGGAGACCGGATTATCGTATCACCGGCCGCCAGCATCCGCCGTGGTGACCGCGTNGTCGTCAAAACACGTGACGGTGAAATTCTTGCCAAACTGCTGACCCGTCAAACACCCGACGGGGTTGAGCTTCATTCCATCAATCAGGCCTATGAGAACAGAATGATCGCAAGCCAGGACATTGTGTTCATTGCCCGTATCATCTGGGCCAGTCAGTAGCAGGCGATGTGCGAGGCTTTACGTTGATGCGCGCTTTNCCNGCTGCCTCTGGCGGATCAAACGTCCATCGATAACGCTGGACAAGCCTCTTAATGGCAAGCCTGTCGGCTGCNTCCAGCGCAACCTGTAACTCAGCGATCCGTTCTCGCGTTTTCTCATCCAGGAACGAAGAAGCGGTTTGCCCCGTCGCGCGCTGCAAGACCCTCATTGCCTGCNTCCGGTATCTGTCCCCATCCAGCGANGCCAATTGCAAAGCGCATTGGTATGAGATGACAGGATCGCCCGGGCGCAGCTCCAGCGCGCGGGTATAGGCGCCGACACCAGCCTCTATTTCCGCNCCGTAAAGAGTACGCCCCATAAAGCCACCCAATCCCACAATCTCCAGATGCCAGCCACCAAGCAAGGCGTGCGCCCAGGGATTGTCCGGCTCGCGCGCGAGAACAAAATCCAGATGTGCCCGNGCCTCGTCCGCATAACCTTCGATGTGGGCCAGCATCTCTCCCTCNAGGCGCCCTTTAAAGCCGAGTGCNATTGCCAGCTGCAAACGCGGCTCTGCCGCTTCCGGTTGGAGTGCAATGGCTGCCCGCGCGTCCTCTTCCGCACGGGCGATTGTCGCGGCGCGNGCTTTCAAAGGTGCGAGAATGTCCGCATATGCAAGCTCCGCCCGCGCGGCGAAGGCTAACCCCTCCGCCGTGCCGGATTCTCGGGCGCGGGCTGCGGCTTCCAAAAACCGNCCCTGATCATAGTCATGCATCGCCTGCTCGTTTACAGACGCCGCGGCGGNACCGTGGGGCCAGAAAAGAAGCAGAAGAGAAAAAACCAGAACCACCCTGTTTCTCATCATCGTGTGAATGCTTCNTCCAAGAGAAAGGGATCGTCGGCATGACGTTCACCAACAAAAGCTGTTGCATGCGTTCCCCACTGTCGCATGGCACCTGCGCTCTCAATGCCCATGGGCCAGAGGATAAATNGCTCCGGCCTGTCCGTACCGGACATCACACCCGTGTCAGAGAAAAAGGAACGAAACTGTCCTGCATCGTTCTCCACCGAACGCAGGCCAAATGAGGGGGCGCTCATCTCGTTGACCAGGCGCAGGGGNGTTCCATCCCGGCCAACAGGCCCGNCAGACAAGCCGCGTANATAATGGCTGNCACGCGCAATATGTACGATCATCCGCTCTTCATTTCCAGGCTCTGGATTCCCAAGATCGGGCGCCTGCCGGGGCACGATCGGCTCCTCACGAAGATCATCATCTTCTTCAACCCTGACCCGCGTCACCAAAGATGTCGGGAAAAACAGATGGTAACACCCACATGCATGGAANGTGTCNTAAACGAGCGGCCTNCCCCGGCGGTCCAGTGTAACCCGCCAATGCACGCCATCCATCGCACCGCCCAAAATGTCGAACGGCCCATCTTGCGGTCGTTCGGGGAACCAGATCGTGTACACAATCTGCGGCAAGATTTCGCCGTCGAAGCGCGTATGAGAAAGACGCACATATACTACCGGNTCCGCCTGAAGCGTGGTCGGGGTTCCGGTGTCNCTCCATACCGGTTTTCCAATACGGTCCGCACCTGTTCCCTGTTCAACGGCAAAGACCGGCGCATAACGCATGGCAATGTCTGTCAGCACGCTGCCTTCCAGGTCGGGAATGGCCAAGGCNTTGTGTGACGACAGGTCAATCAGCGTGGCCACAGCTTCGTCACCGAGAGNCATATCCACNGGCAGAAAATAATTCTCCTCAGTCGCCTGCCATATCGCCGGGTCCTGATCGAACACGCCCAGATTGTCCTGCTTCCAGCGATCAAAACCCCATGCNGCGCCCCATTGCGTGAGCGGGTAAAGCCCGACAGCCCGCACCAGATCATCATAGTGGCGCGGCGCACNCACTGCAGNCATCAGCTCTTGCCGGAAAGTCGGGTCCTGCCGGTCCATCGCCAGCAGGCGGGTGGCACAATCATCCACTGTGTCGAAGATATTCGCGGCGCCCAGATTGCGCAGCTCAATCCGGCGGGCCGTGCGATCCAGCGACCGCAAGCGCTCAACCCACTCGTCAAATGCNTTCTCGTCCCGCACTCCGCTCGTCAGCTCGCCCTTGAAACTTGCCAAAAAGCGATCCGTTTTGAGGTAGGGGAAACCCGGCACCTGNGCGGCGGCAGCGTCNGCCACTCCCATGGAGGCGACACGCAGATCAATCCGGCGTATCAAATCGCGGCACGTGTCGGCAACCCGTGCCCCGTCTGGCGGAAGCGATGTACATGCTGTCAAGGCAAGCGTCGCGAAAACAACAAGAAATGAGCGGATATGCTTTTTGTTCATACCGCCGATCATGAAGCTTTCCACCCGGCGCTACAATGTTTGTGACCCGGTTTCCCGGGTCACAATTTGTCTGATCACGTCAGGCGGCAGACAGATCCTCGCCTGCGAGAGCCCGACGGATCAGTCTTGCCGTTTCTTCCACACCATANAGCGCGATNAAGGAACCAAAGCGCGGGCCCTGNCTCTCGCCCAGCAGGACTTCATACAGCGCCTTAAACCAGTCGCGCAGGTTTTCAAACGCGTGGGTTTTGCCGATTTCNTAGACGACGGACTGGAGATCCTCCGCGGAGGTTCCCTCGCTCAAGGCTTCAAGGCGCGCCGCCAGGTCTTCCAGTGCTTTGCGCTCCGCGTCGGACGCCGCGCGGTAAGACTTGTTCGGTTTTACGAAGTCATTGAAATAGTTGATGGCATACCCCACCAGATCGTTCAGCCTTGGATGGTCGGCGGCTGTGGCGCCCGGCGCGTATTTCTGGATAAAGCCCCACAGAACAGCCGGATCGTCTGAGTGGCTTGCGCTCACCAGGTTCAACAGAAGCGCAAAACTGATCGGCAGTTCGCCAACGGGCGGGTTGCCTGAATGAATGTGCCAGACGGGGTTGCCGATCCGGGCCTTGTCTTCCTGCGTGGGATACGCACTCAGAAAGCTCAGATACTCATCTACATTCTTCGGGATGACATCGAAATACAGCCGCTTNGCCTTTCGCGGCGCCTGGTACATGAAGAGCTGCAGACTTTCAGGGCTCGCATAGCGCAGCCATTCGTCGATCGTCAGGCCATTGCCTTTGGACTTTGAAATTTTCTGCCCNTTNTCATCGAGAAAGAGCTCGTAGTTGAACCCGTCNGGCGGTGTAATGCCCAGTGTCGCGCAGATGCGTGATGACAGTTTCATACTGTCAATCAGATCCTTACCAGCCATCTCGTAGTCTACCTGCAGGGCAGCCCACCGCATGGCCCAGTCAGCCTTCCATTGCAGCTTGCATTTGCCACCATAAATGGAGACTTCTGTCATCTCGCCGTTCGCCGGATCTTCAAAGACCACAGTGCCCTTCTCAACATTACGTTCGTGCAGAGGCACATACACAACCTCGCCGGAGACCGGCGATATGGGCAGGATCGGCGAATAGGTCGCCCGGCGTTCCTGGCGCAGACTTGGCAGCATGATGTCCTGAATAGCATCATATTTTTCGAGGACGCGGCGCAGCATGTCATCAAAGCGCCCGGACAGATAATAGTCAGTCGANGAGGCAAATTCATATTCAAAGCCATATGAATCCAGAAATGCCCGCAGCCGTGCGTTNTTNTGACGTCCGAAACTGTCATGAGTACCAAACGGGTCTGGCACAATTGTCAGGGGCTTGTTCAAATGACCCGCCAACATCTCCTGGTTGGGGACGTTGGTCGGTACTTTGCGCAATCCGTCCATATCGTCGGAGAAGCAGAGAAGACGGGTTTTCACGCCCGGCATCAGGGTCTGGAACGCATGCCGCACCATGGTCGTGCGTGCGACCTCGCCAAACGTACCGATATGCGGGAGACCGGAGGGTCCATACCCCGTTTCAAACAGAATCTCGTCGTTTGTCAGCCCATGCTTTTCGATGCGTTTAACCAGTTTGCGCGCCTCTTCAAAAGGCCAGGCTTTCGCCTCCGCCCCGAGACGTTGAAATGCTTCTTGGCTCGCCGCCCCTTGGGCAGCCGGCGTTTCGCTGGTCATGGTTGCACCTGAAAAAGAGATTGTACTTAAAGCTTTTTAAAGCCCCGGAAACTAGGCTTTTGGCAGGTGTCAGTCAACGCGCCACCGGAACCGGTGCGGAAGGCTGTTTTTGCGCTGGTTTTCTCGGTTTTTGCAGCCTTGAAANGCAAAGCGCGGAGTGGTGGTTTGGAAAATTTGGCCAAAACTGACCAAGCGAACGAGAAGCCGGTCCTCACGGGCANGGCCGCAGCTCCGCACGACAGCGTGCTAGCGCANCATATTCTGTCGGAACAGGTCCGNCAGCTCTTTGAACTGGGCAAGTCCGGCAGTTTTACGATCTTCGTCGCGGTTCTGGGGCTTTGGCTGCCTTTCATGCCCTANGCCGCACCGTGGACGATTGCCCCTCCCTTTCTTGTTCTCGTCTGCTCGCAGCTCAGTTTCAACTGGCTCCGTCAGGCTTTTCACGAAGATCAGTTTCGGCAGGCCAGCGCACGTGAATGGGGAAATGCCTATGCCCGGCGGACGGTGCTGTCGGGTTTCGGCTGGGGACTTGCCGCAATCTTGTGGCTGCCCAACGCACCCTTTGTCACCCAGGCCCTGTTTTCCGTCGCGGTNGCCGTGCTCAGTCTGCAATCGGTTGTGGCGCGGCATGTCTATCCCCGGGCATTGCATGCCTATATGTTCGGGGCGGTTACACCGACAGTCATAACCCTGCTCATTTACGGCAGTTTCGAGGCGCGCGTGATGGGCGGCCTCGGCATTTTGCTGTGGATCACATTTGGACATGCGGCCCGTACACTCTACCGATCCAATACGGAAACCACCGCNCTGCGCTATCAGAACGACNCCTTGCTGGAAGAGCTTGCAGCCGCCAAACANACTGCGGAATTAAAAGCCGCCGATGCTGAGCGGGCCTATAGCACCGCGCGGAAAGCTGCGCATTCGCGCAAAGATTTCCTTTCCATGGTGACGCACGAAATCCGGGCACCCCTGGCCAGTTTGCAGGGGCTGAGCCAGTTGATGGAGCGGGCAGCTACNTCTGACGTGCANAAAAACTATGCCAAAGGTCTGCAGGACTCCAGTCGCTTTCTCAACCGTCTNGTGGACGATCTNGCCGACCTGACAGAGATGGAAGCCTTGTCCATCAAGCTGCGGCCGACAGACATNCGGCCTGTTGATGTCCTGAAGGAAGCCGTGCAGCTGATGCGACACGAAGCATCCGAAAAAGGTCTNTCGATGGAATTTGATGTCCTTCCCGGGACACCGGAAGTCATTCACAACGATGCGGACCGGGTGAAGCAAGCNCTGGTCAACCTGATCGCGCGCGCGGTACGGACCACGGAAAAGGGTGGTGTGGTTCTACGTTTAGCCCCGGTCTATGTTGGCGCCGAAGAACCGGGCATTCGCTTTTCTGTGTCAGATACGGGCACAGGCATGCCGACNGAGGATGCCAATCGTCTGTTTTCGGCTTTTGAAAGTGAGGATGAACGCGGCCATACCAGACGCAAGGATGTNAATCTCACCATTGCAGACCGTCTTGTAAAACTGATGGGCGGACGGATTGGCGCGGATAGCGCTGTTGGCAACGGNTTTACCGCCTGGTTTATTCTTGGTTGTAACACCTCGGACCNAGATACCGCGCAGCAACCNGCCAAGCTGGTTACAGCTGGTGGACAAATTCTCGACTTCGACCACATTTATGAGCTGGAACAAGATCTGGGCACAGGTCGGATTTCAGATCATCTGAACGAAGTCATCAACGTCATTACCGATGTTCAGGGNCGACTGGCTGCGGCCTGCCATGACGGTAATCATGACAGTATCCGGGAACTGGCCGATGTTCTTGCAACCCAGGCAGCCACGATTGGTCTGACGGGTCTGTCAGACGCGGCCACCCATTTTCAGGAAGAGTTGAACCAGGCGCCTGCCGCCAAAATACTCGCTTCCCGCTCCATTGAGCTGGATGCCAAATTGCAATCCGGGGTCCGCGCNCTGACCCGTGCCTACCCCTCGCTTGCAAATTAACACCATCTGATACGCAAGCCCGCTCNGCTCTTGTATAGTGCGGACGATGTCTGATGTTGTGCCACCCGATTCCCCCTCCGCGGGCCCTGTCTCCACCTCATTGACNGCTCTGGTCCCGCGACCGGGCGGCGGCGGCGTTGGCGTGAATGAAGATGGNGAGTTGCTGGAGTGGGAACCGCAGGAAGCGGTCCATCTGCTGCAAAGCTCACCTGTTCTGCTCTGCCACAGACGCTTTACCGCACGCCGNGCTGCGGGAAGTGAANCCCGCAACGGCGGCACCCGGGGCAAACGCCTTCATGCCGGACATTTCGACATTCTGGAATTGTTTGCCTTTGTCCGTCCGGCACATTTTTGCGTCCCCACGCCGCGCGGGGTGGCGCGGGCCCTCGGCCTGACAGAACCCACCGACCCGGAGGGGGCTGCATTGACGCTTCATCTGGCGGTGCGCGCCCTGCTGCACGCGCTCGAAGNCCCGGCCTATCCCGACCGGGAGGAAAGTGTCGCCATAGCGAAAGCGATGAAAGAAAGCGGTTGGCCATGGGGGCCGGCGGTGCTTGATGCCCTTCTGTCGCAGGGAAGCACGTCTGCCGCCGCNCAGCGCGCGCGGATTGATATTTGGGCCAAACTGCCNGAATGGGAAGATCAACCGCCGCCNCCACCGCCAGGGGCCTTTCCGGTTTNGCCGGATGATGCCCGCACACGACTGTCGATGCTCACGGGGANTGGGGCCGAAGAGCGCCAACAACAACGTGACTACGCCGCCACCGTGACCAAGGCCTTTCGCCCCCGCGAAGCAGCCGGTGCCCCGCAGATCCTGCTTGCGGAAGCTGGTACAGGGACNGGCAAAACGCTTGGCTATATTGCACCTGCAAGCCTTTGGGCAGAGCAGAATGAAGGTACGGTCTGGCTCTCCACCTATACAAAAAACCTGCAACGCCAGCTCGANCAGGAATTGACCCGACTNTACCCGGACCCGATTGAAAAGGATCAGAAGAGCGTCATCCGCAAGGGCCGCGAGAACTATCTCTGTCTGCTCAACCTTGAGGAACAGGCNGGCGGGCTTCTGGTCGGACCGCAAGGTGCCGCCGCCGCATTGATCGCCCGCTGGGCCCGTTACAGCCGCGATGGTGATATGGTCGGGGGTGATTTCCCTGCCTGGTTGCCCGGCGGAATGGGTGCNGATGCCATCGCGGCCAACCTGACAGACCGACGGGGCGAGTGTTCCTACTCGGCCTGTACGCACTATAAAAAGTGCTTCATTGAGAAAACTGTACGCAAAGCCCGCAGCGCACGGATTGTTGTCGCCAACCACGCGCTGGTCATGATTCAGGCCGCGCTGGATCACACATTAGNACAGACGGTNNCCCAGACAGAAAACCGTGCGGGACGCGCGACGGTATCTCCCGGGACTGCGCATGATACGGCGGGTGGTGCAGAAGATGATGAGCCAACCAATGTGAATTATCGTCGCCATATTGTGTTCGACGAAGGGCACCATCTGTTTGATGCCGCCGATAGTGCTTTTTCCTCTTTTCTCAGTGGTCGGGAGATGACCGAGCTGCGCCGCTGGACGCGCGGCAACGAGGAAGGGCGTCGTCGTCGCAGCCGGGGGTTGCAGGACCGGGTCAGTGATCTGGTCGCNGGTGACAGTGAAGGTGAGAGTCTTCTCGACATTGCAACCCGNGCCGCAGCCCAGCTCCCCGGCCCCGGCTGGCTGCAACGGGTACAGGGAGAAGCGGCAAACGGCCCGGCTGAAGGATTTCTTCATATCGCCCGGGCGCAGGTTCTGGCNCGCTCGGACAANCCGGACACACCCTACTCGCTTGAGTGTGAATTACGCCCCCTGGAGGATGAGCTTTCAGATGCGGCAGCGCAGCTTGATCAGGCACTCAGCGGGCTGGAACGCGCCTTTCGCGCCCTTGCCGATTGTCTGCGCAGACTCCTTGACGAACAGAATGAAACCCTCGATGGCTCNACACGTACGCGCATGGACGCTGCAATCCGCGGCCTTGACCGCCGGGGAAGAGCAACACTGCCCGCCTGGCGACAGATGCTCGCCGACCTTATGAAAGAGCCGCACGATACGTTCGTTGACTGGCTTTCCATCGAGCGGATTGACGGGAGTGATTTTGACGTTGGTTTGCATCGGCACTGGATTGACCCCAGCAAACCTTTTGCNGAAGCCGTCCTGCAGCCCTTGCANGGTGGTCTNATCACCTCTGCCACATTGCGCGACCGTGGCGGCGATGCCGATATCGACCTGACGGATACCACCTCCAGTTGGGAAAGTGCTGANGTTCGGACAGGGATTGTTCATTTGCCCACNCCTGTTGAACGGGCACATTTCAGCTCTCCGTTTGATTATGGACAGCAGGCACGTATTTTTGTCGTTCAGGATGTCAGCCGCGACCGACCCGATCAGGTGGCCTCNGCCTATCGTGACCTGTTCCTGGCNTCCGGTGGCGGCGGGCTGGGGCTTTTCACTGCGGTCAACCGATTGCGNGCTGTCTATGAACGTATTGTTGAACCGCTGGAGACCGGCGGCTATCCACTCTATGCCCAACATGTGGACGCGATTGACACCGGTACGCTTGTTGACATTTTCCGGGCTGAAGAAGCGTCTTGTCTTCTGGGGACCGATGCAGTGCGCGACGGCGTGGACGTGCCTGGCCGCTCTCTCCGGCTGATTGTACTGGACCGCACGCCCTGGCCGCGCCCCGACATACTCTACAAGGCGCGGCGCGCCGCTTTTGGTGGCGGGCGCTACACAGACATGATCACCCGCCTTCGCCTGCAACAGGCTTTTGGCCGACTGGTACGTGCTTCCACAGATAAAGGCGTATTCGTTCTGCTCGACAATCGTCTGCCCACACGGCTGACCCGAGCGTTTCCCCCGGAAGTNGAGGTCCAACGGGTCAGCCTGAAAGAAGCCATTGACGAAACAAGGCTTTTTTTAAGCCCCTGATNCGCCTCTCATCTGCGGCTATTGCCCGATAAAGACGGGATTGCCCTTGCCCTTCGGCCTGCTGGTTTCTAAGTTCACTATCTTCATCCGTTGTGCCCGGTTCCGGGCCGTTTTTTAAGCAAGTCAGGTTTTACTCATGTCGCAGACCATCAATCCACAAACCGCACTCATCTATGTCATGGTCACCATGTCAGCCGTGGACAGCGCCATGAGCGACGAGGAAACCAAAAAAATTGGNCAGCTTGTCACGACCTTGCCGGTTTTCGACGGGTTTGACCCTTCGCGCCTTATACAGATTGCGGAAGAATGTGCCTCCATCCTNGCTGAAGATGGTGGCCTGGACGCCATTTTTGGTCTGGTGCGTGACGCGCTGCCCGAAAAACTGCATGAAACAGCCTATGCTGTTGCCGTTGAGGTTGCCGCAGCCGACCTGACCGTCGAGCAGGAGGAAATCCGCCTGCTGCAATTGCTCCGCGATACGCTCGGTATCGAGAAACTGGCTGCCGCAGCCATTGAGCGCGGAGCCCGGGCCCGCCATACAACNATTTANGCACTACAGCTTGGGGGCCTATCCTTAAGGCCCCCTCCTCACGAACCCNATCCTCAGGGGAATGTGAACAATCGGGTTTTCCAAAGCCCTGTTGGCTCCTCTATTCTGCTGCGTGAACAGAATTTCGCTGCGAAGAGGTNACATCTTGGAGACTTTCATTCTCGCTCATGAACCGGCGCTCAGACTGACCGGCTTTCTTGGTCTTCTTTGCGTTATGGGCTTGTGGGAATGGATGTTGCCGCGGCGTACNCGGCATTACTCCCAGGCAAAACGCTGGCTTACCAATCTGGGGCTCAGTATTTTCAATTCTCTTCTCTTGCGTTTTCTTGTGCCCGTTTTGGCCGTGGGTGCTGCCNGCTGGGCTGTCGGGCAGTCGTTTGGTCTGTTCAATCTCGTCGCCCTGCCGCCCGTTTTGGAATGGGTACTGGCTTTTCTGCTGCTTGACCTCATCATTTACGGGCAACATGTTCTCTTCCACCATGTGCCGCTGTTCTGGCGTCTGCACAAGGTGCACCATGCCGACCCGGAGATTGACACCTCCACCGGCGTTCGGTTTCACCCGGTTGAAATATTATTGAGCATGGGCATCAAGCTGATAGCGGTTACCGCACTGGGGGCGGCACCCGTGGCTGTTATTCTTTTTGAGATTGTTTTGAATGCCACNTCCCTGTTCAACCATGGGAACGTGCGTCTCGCCCNCCGTGCCGATCAATGGATACGGCGCCTGTTTGTGACGCCAGACATGCACCGCGTCCACCATTCGGTCCATATGCATGAAACCAACAGCAATTTCGGCTTTAATTTTGCGATATGGGACAGGCTTTTTGGCACCTACCGCGCCGCACCACAGGATGGACATCTGGACATGAAAATCGGGCTCCANGCCCACCAGAACGGGGCCCCAACCCGGTTCTTTTGGAGCCTGGGCTTGCCTTTCGCGGCATCTCGTGGGAAAGAGCATGCATGAAACGTCTTTGCATTATGCGCCATGCGAAATCCGACTGGTCAGACCCGACGGCGCCGGATTCACAGCGCACCTTGAACGAGCGCGGCAGAAAGTCCGCTGCTTTTCTGGCTGATCTCATTGTTGAGCGTGGCTGGACACCGGAGCGTGCGCTTTGCTCAACGGCCGTTCGCGCACGGTCGACAATTGAACCGCTGGCTGACAAGCTTGGAAGCGGTTGTNTGATTGATTATCGCGACGACCTTTACATGGCGATGCCAGACGGCCTGCTTGATATCATCAAGGCTCAGGATGATGCTTGCAGCACGTTGCTCATCGTGGCGCACAACCCGGGCCTTGAAAT
Organism: Rhodobiaceae bacterium; assembly: GCA_002715765.1. Taxonomy (GTDB): domain Bacteria; phylum Pseudomonadota; class Alphaproteobacteria; order Parvibaculales; family Parvibaculaceae; genus Mf105b01. The sequence continues at coordinate 45,692 of PAZY01000038.1, forward strand.
GCTCGGGGTTCAACTGGCAGATGATGCCAGTGCGGAAGCCGCTGCCAAGATGGAAGACCATTTTCCCACCGGGACACTTGTGGTGTTTGAGTTCAAAACAGACACATGGGGCAAAATCTCGCCCGGTAGCGGGCATGTCGCTTTTTTTGGTCGCCCGCGAGAACTGATGGCAAACACCAGAGNCTGACCTGTCGGCTGCCTGCTTGCCTAGAAAATCCGCCCGCCAAAATAGTTCTGGGACAATCGCTCGAGCNTTCCATCTTCCTTCATGCTGCTGATGGCCTGATCCACATCCTGCTTCAGCTCATCATCGGCCGTTCTAAGAGCAAAGCCGATACCTGTCCCGAACAGGACGGGATGCTCTACCCGTCCCCCAAAAACCATGCAGCATGTCTGNCCCTTCAGCCAGTCGAGCGTTGCNGCATTGTCTGCAAAGACCAGCTCCACCTTCTTTTCTTTCAGCGCATCCAGGGCGGCATCCAGACTTTCGACCTCTAGTGGAACAAGGTCCGGATAAACCTCATTCAGATAGGCGGCGTGTATCGTTCCCGCCTGTACCGCGATGCGTCCCGTGTTCAAAATGTCGAGGCGTGATCCGGACAGGGTCCGCAACCCCACAAATCGTCCATAGAGCGCATAATAAGGCTCGCTGAATGTTGTGCCGGCACCAGGTACTGTCTCGATCCGCAGAGAGGCTGCGATGATATCAGCTTCATTGGCCAACAAGGCTGGCTGCAAATCGTCCCACGGTTTCGCGGTCAGCGTGCATTCCGCCTCAATCCGCCGGCAGACTTCCTGAACAGCCGCCACATCAAAACCCTTCAGTGCGCCGTCCTCATCAAAATAGTTGAATGGCGGAAATGCGCCCTCCGTCACGATACGAAGCTGACGGACAGGAACGACCGCCGCCTGGGTGGCTGCCTGAGTGGCCGCCTGAGTGTCTGTGTCTGTCACCCCGGCATGTTCTTCCCCCACCGCAGTTTCCGTCTCAGCAAGGGGTTGGTCTTCCAGCTCGTGCATCGGCACATCACCGTCAGACGGTTTCGCGCGAGGGACTGGCAAAACCGGTGGGACCGGTGATGCTGGCGGGACCAGATTTGCTGCTGTCTGGGCAACTGCCTCAGCCACGGTCGATGGCTGTTCAGTAATACTTTCCTGCCCGGTGGGCATGGTGGTTTCCTGCCTTGAAGAGGCAGGCTCCCGCACCGCTCCCTCAGACGAGATGCTCGTGGCCGGTGCGCCAAAGCGTGTTCCCTCGACCAATATGGCAAGTGAACCAGCCAACAAAACAACGGCCAAGGCATTGATTAAAAGCAACCATCTCATGGGCGGAGAATGGCGAAAGGGAGCATGACGGTCTACCTCTAGATCCATTTCTTTTCCGGTTCTTTTTTGCGTGGTTAATGGCTTTGCAGCCATCAGTTGCAGTACAGGTGTTCCCTATCCCAACCCTTGTGTTGAAAAGAGAATTTTACTTTTTAGCATAAAGCGAAACAGGGGGGATAAACCGATGTCTGATACACCGGGTTTTGCCGATGCGCGCACGGCCCTTTCGCTCACATCACTGCCGATCGGGCATTATCTGGTGGCTGCGGGATTGATCTCAAACACAGATCTTGATGACGGGCTGGCGCGGCAGAAGCATTCCGGGTTGCGGCTTGGCGAGGAACTTATCGGGCATGGTAAAATTCGCCCCGTCGATTTTTACAGGGCACTCGCGACACAAACAGGCCTTCCTTTTGTCAATCTGATCAGCGATATACCGGACGAAAGCCTTCTTACCGTCGCGCAACTTGATCTCTATCTGGAAGCACGGGCGCTGCCGTGGCGACGGGTCAAGGGTACGCTTGTTTTTGCCAGCACCGACCCGCGCGCCGCGCGAGCCGTTCTTGAGACCTGCCTCTCTGAGCCTTTTCTGGTCTACCAAACCTCCTCCTTTGACATTTTGTGGACCACGCAAAAATTTTTTGCTGAAGAGCTTTCGGCGCACGCACGTGACCGGCTGCACACCATGAACCCCACAGCCTCGGCGAAAGTACTTCTCAGCGACACGGCGCGGCTTGTCTGCATCGCCCTTCTGTGCTGCCTGGTCCTTGCAATCATTGTTCTGCCAACAGCCATGCTTTTGCTCGCCAATTTTGTGGCGGCACTTGCCTTTCTCAGCCTCGCCGCGCTGCGGCTTACGGCTCTTCGCGGTGCACGGCGCACCGTCACGCCACCCCCTGTGACTACCCTCACGACAGCACCGGGCACAGCGTTACCGCGTTACTCCGTATTGGTGCCCATGCTGCGGGAGGCAGAGGTTCTTCCCATCCTGGTCAATGCACTCAAGCGTCTCGATTACCCGCCAGCCAAGCTCGATATCAAGCTGGTGCTCGAAGCAGATGACAAAGAGACCATCGATGCAGCACGAAGCCTGACCTTGCCGGGCAATTTTGAGATTATTCGTGTGCCCGGATCCGAGCCCATGACAAAGCCGAAGGCCTGCAATTATGCGCTCCACTTTGTGCGTGGCGATTATGTTGTTGTGTTTGATGCGGAGGACATGCCTCACCCCCAACAATTGCGCGAGGCGGCCCGTGCTTTCGAACAAGGCGATGCAATGCTGGCCTGTGTGCAAGCGCCGCTCACCTACTATAATTGGGGGGAAAACTGGCTGACAAAGCACTTTGCGATTGAATATGCGGCGATCTTTGATCTTCTACTGCCGATGCTCTCCCGTCTGAACCTCCCCTTTCCACTTGGGGGAACATCCACGCATTTTCGCACAGACGCCCTGCGGGCTGTCGGCGCATGGGATGCCTATAATGTGACCGAGGATGCTGACCTGGGCTTCCGCCTTTACGAGGCGGGATATCGCACCGCCACAATCATCGCACCGACCCTGGAGGAAGCAAACTGCCACCTCCCCAACTGGGTCCGGCAACGCTCACGCTGGCTGAAGGGATGGATGCAGACTTATCTCGTTCGTATGCGGCACCCGATTTTGACCTGGCGACAACTTGGCCCGCGCGGCTTTGTCATTTTCCAGATCGTGATCGGGGCCTTTCTTCTTTCAGCGCTGCTTCATCCCCTTTTCTACCCCATGATGATCTATGCGCTGGTTCTTGGCCTTCAGCAGGCGACCAGTTTCCAAAGCGGGCTTCTGGCATTGTTTAATCTCACGGTGCTGGTTCTGGGTTTCAGCGCCGCCATTCTGTCGGGGCTGGTCGGCGCCATGCTGCGACGACTTGACGGTCTGAGCCTTCACGCCCTCAGCATGCCCGCCTATTGGCTTCTGATTTCCTTTGCAAGCTACAAGGCTCTCTTTCAGCTGATAACCAGACCTCATTACTGGGAGAAGACCGTGCACGGCCTGAGTGTGTTCACCCCATCCCTAACGGCGCAGGCCCGCACAGCGCACGTTGCTACGGATCGCCACAAGACCTAGCAGCAACGATTTGTTAAGCCTCGATGAAATACCCTCTATGAGGGTGGCTTTCTATTATTGCACCAATTCGGTGTATCGGTGAAAGCTTATGGCAGCGGAAAAACCACAAGACATTGATCTTGCCCCGCTTTCTTTTCTGATTGTTGATGACAATCAGCACATGATTTTCATTCTTCGGGAGCTTTTGCGGGCTTTTGGCGCCTCGCAAATACACGAGGCACGTGATGCAGCGGATGCATTTGAGCTCGTGCGTTCGGTGAAAATTGACTTTGCGATTGTCGACTTCCTCATGGAACCGCTGGACGGTCTCGACTTCACACGTCTGACACGCACGGCCTCAGACAGTGCCAACAAGACAATGCCGATTATTCTTCTGACAGCCCATACAGAGCGCAGCAAAATCTATGCTGCCCGTGATGCCGGCGCATCGGATGTGGTCCGCAAGCCCGTATCGGCACAAGTTCTTTACCAAAGAATCCAGACTATTCTCCAGGCAGACCGGAAATTTGTTGCAGACCGGAAATATGTGGGACCGTGCCGTCGGCGCAGGGCCATGCCCATCAATGGTCAGGACAGGCGAAAGCATGAAGGCGCATCCTAGGCCGATAACACCTCGGTAATTTTTTACTTTTACTATCGGTTTTGCAGGTTTTCACCCCCCCTTGCCTTTCGGCCTTGAGGATTTGTATTGGAATGAATGATATCGACCTTGCGGCCTTGAATATCCTTATTGCCGATGAAAACCGCTTTGCCCTCTCGATCCTGCGGCAGCATCTACGCACATTTGATGCCGAAAACCTGTTTGAAGCGCATAGCGGGGGCGAGGCGTACAATATTCTCTGCGCCAAGCCGATTGATATCGCCCTTATTGACTTTGATATGGCACCGGTTTCCGGCCCTGCCTTTGTGCGTATGGTTCGCACCGGGCAGGACAGCCCCAATCCGTCCCTGCCTATTATTCTGCTTGTGGAGAATGCCGACCTCAACCGGCTGACGGTCGCCCGTGATACCGGCGCTTCCGAAGTTTTGACAAAACCATTATCTGCCAAAATGCTTGGTCAACGCATTCTGCATGCGCTGGAAAACCAGCGGGCGTTTGTGAACGCGGAAAGCTTTGTCGGCCCCGACCGCCGGCGCCGTCGCGACGCTCACCAACCCGACCCTGACCGCCGGGAAAACTGAGCCCAACGGGCCGGGCTCAGCTCATTGTTGTATTATCTTTTGCGCGTCAAAGCGCAATCAGGTTGCGGACTGCCATGGCAATCAGAACCAGAGATGACAGCGCGAAGACGGAGAAGCGGATTGTCACGATATTTACTGTTCCCTGCACAAGGGAATGCACGATGCGCAACCCGACATAAGCCCATGCCAGCGTGATGTTGGTCGCATCGCCAACGCCCGCCAGATGACTGTAGACAACCAGCGCATAGAAGATTGTCGGCTGCTCGTGCAGGTGATTGTAATTGTTTGCTACCCGCTGCGCTTCAGGGGGTAGCAATTTTTGTAATGCCCCCGGGATTTCAGCCTGTTGAGGCTCCAGTTTGGCTGCATTCATGGCTGGAATGCGCTTGGCATACATCCATGCCCAGACAATCAGCGTCCAGCTCACAAGTATCAGTATTGGTGTCAGAATTGTGTCGCCCATGTTTCCCTCCAGCTTTTTATGACCGGTATTTTCCGGCTTTTGATGAGGGAACTATAATGAGCCCAGGTCGGAACGCCAATAAACTCAACGCGAAGCACAATTGGCAAAAACCAGGAACTGACGACAGACCAGGCACCGGCGGAAACAGGTTTTCGTAGGCATGTGCCTTGGGAAATTCACGGGCCTGTGCCCCGAAAACAAAGTGCCAATCGGAAGCCTGCGCCCATGGGAATGGAGCGGGTGAAGAGAATCGAACTCTCGTCTTAAGCTTGGGAAGCTTCTGCTCTACCATTGAGCTACACCCGCATCTGCGCCTTTCTTAGCGCTTTCCCCGGTCCGAACGCAAGATGCGTTTTGCACGTGTGGTCTCGTGGCTGATCACCTGGCAAGACGCCCGCATTCCGCCCTACAGGTGATCACATTCCCGTGTTTCGATCTTGGCTCCTGCAGATCCGGTGATAAGTTGCGGGCAGGATTTGGCCATAACCTGAGGCGGGGTTTCAACACAATGCGTGAACAGACGAAAATGATGTATGCGCCCTTCTCCCACCCGGGCGTCACGGCCAAGGGCGAGCCACGTGCGCGCGTGGCACTCTCGGCGCTGGAAACACTGTGGTTCAACACCGGCACGCTCTGCAATATTGAATGTATCAATTGTTATATTGAATCGAGCCCCAAGAACGACCGCCTTGTCTATCTAACCCTTGAGGACATCACTTTTTACCTTGATGAGATAGAACGCGACGGCCTGGCCACACGGGAGATCGGCTTCACCGGCGGCGAACCCTTCATGAACCCTGCCATGAACGATATTCTGTCGGAGACGCTCTCGCGCGGTTTCGACGTTCTCATCCTGACCAATGCCATGCAGCCCATGTTGCGCCCTGCGGTCAAGGCTCGACTGACAGCTCTTGTCAGGCAGTTCAGACCCCAGATGAATTTCAGGGTCAGTCTTGATCACTACACGGCCGCGCTGCACGACAAGGAGCGGGGGCCCGGCTCTTTTGCCAAAGCGATGGAGGGGCTGGTTTTTCTGACCTCTATCGGTGCCCGGCTCAGCATTGCGGGACGCACGTGCTGGCACGAAGATGAGCGTGATGCCCGTGCGGGCTATGCGGCGCTGTTTCGCGAGCTTGACCTGCCTCTTTCAGCACAGGATGCGGATGCGCTTACGCTTTTTCCAGAGATGGATGATGAAACCGATGTGCCGGAAATCACGACAGATTGCTGGTCTATCCTCAATGTCGATCCATCGACCATGATGTGCGCCAACAGCCGGATGGTGGTTAAACACAAGGGCGATGCCGCCCCAAGCATTGCAGCCTGCACACTGCTCCCGTATGACCCACGGTTCAATCTGGGCGTGACACTTGCCGAGGCCTCCCGCGATGTCGCGCTCAATCACCGACATTGCGCCAAATTTTGTGTTCTGGGCGGCGGGTCCTGCAGCGCGTAACTCTAATTACATAATTTTGATGTGAATCAAAGCCCGTGCGGGTTTCAAGTTCCACTATGGCTCCGAGGACGAATGATCGCCTCTTGAAAGGAGCCCCCCGATGAAGAAAATTCTTGTTACCAGTATCGCGTGTCTTGCTGCGTTGACCGTGACCGCTCAAGCAGACGTCTTTCTGCCGGGCCATGAAGTCGCACAGATTGTTGTCGGCAACACGATTGAAGGCCAGTACCGCGAGTGCGGGGCGGCCCGGAATGACTTTGTTGAGTATTATGCGCCCGACGGCAAGATTTCGGGTAAAGAGCGCGCGTGCAATCAGGCAGGTGACTGGACCAATTATGGTGGTGCCTGGAGAGTTGAGGACGGCAAGTTCTGCGTCAATCTCGGGTCTGAAAGGTCAAATGGTTGTTTCGACTACGAAGCCGCCGAAGACAGCACACTCACACGTGTTGGCGAACCCGGCGTTGGAAACACCAAGTTCAAGATTTACGACGGTAACCCGGAAGGCCTGTAAGCAGGCTGAGCCTTGACCGACTGACATGAGGCGCGGTTGCGATCTATCAATCGCGCCTCACTTACGCCCATAGCTGGTGCAGCGACCGAACTTATCGCCGCTTAGCGGGTTCTAAATCTTAGATTGTTGCGCCCCAGATCATTCACACTGCGTGCGCCCATCAGTTTCATACCGCGCTCAATTTCCGTGCGCAGGTTGCCCAATGCACGTTCAACCCCCGGCTGCCCGGCCGCGGACAGTGCATAGAGATAAAGCCTGCCGCCGGAACAGGCTTTCGCCCCCACTGACAGTGCTTTCAACACATGGGTGCCGCGCTGAATGCCGCCCTCGCAGACAACATCAATTTTGTCGCCGACGGCATCGACAATCTCCGCCAACTGGTCAAACGGGCTGCGGCTACCGTCGAGCTGACGGCCACCATGGTTTGATACCATGATACCCGTACAGCCAATGTCCACCGCACGGCGCGCATCTTCGACGCTCATGATGCCTTTCAGCGCAAAATGCCCGCCCCATTTGGCGCAGAGCTTCTCCGCATCTTTCCAGTTCATCGACTGGTCGAGCATCGTGGAAAAATAGCTGCCGATGGAAGTCGCGATATTGGTGCCCTCACTCACATGGTCCTGCAGGTGCGGCAGTTCAAATTTCGCATGGGTGAAGTAATTCAGGGCCCAGCGCGGGTGCGCTGCAAAGCTTGCGAGGCTGCGCGGCGTCAAACGCGGCGGCGAGGTAAAACCGGTCCGCAAATCCCGCTCACGGTTACCACCGGTTATTGTGTCAACGGTCAACGCCATGACATCAAACTTCGCGGCCTTTGCACGCTCCAGAATGCTGTCATTCAGCCCACGGTCCTTGTGAAAATAGAACTGGAACATTTTCGGTGTGTCGCTCAGCGCGGCGATTTCCTCGACACTCACCGTTCCCAGAGATGAAACCCCGAACATGGGGCCATATTTTTCAGCCGCCCGTGCCACGGCTCGTTCGCCGTCATGGTGGAAAAGCCGCTGCAAGGCGGTAGGCGCACAATAGAGCGGCATGTCGAGCTTCTTGCCGAACAGCGTGACAGACATGTCCATGTCGTCGACACCGTTCAGTACGTTTGGGACAAGATCACACGCATCATAGGCTTCCGTATTACGCCGATATGTCACTTCATCATCGGCGGCACCATCGATGTAATGAAAGATCGGTCCCGGCAGCCGCTTCTTTGCGAGCTTGCGGAAGTCCTGAAAATTATGACAGTCGGATAAATTCATCGGTATTTCTCAATCGGTCTTGTCGACGGCCGCATGAATGCGGGGCCACATCTGGTTCTGAAAACAATGTCAGCCAGCGTCATTAATGACGCCCACTCTCTAACTGGTTTTGAAATGCTTGGAAAGCTTCAGCCCCTGTCGCTGATAGGAGGAGCCAATGCGTTGCCCGTACAGTTCTGTCGGCACGTCCGTCAGACGCTCATAGAGCAGGCGTCCAATGGTCTGGCCGTGCTCCAGAATGAACGGCACATCGTGGCTTCGTACCTCCAGCACGCCGCGACTCCCCTTGCCGCCTGCGGCTTCCGCACCGAAACCCGGATCGAAAAAACCGGCGTAATGCACACGAAACTCACCAACCAGCGGATTGTAGGGCACCATCTCCGCTGCGTGGGTTGCCGGCACATGGACCGCCTCACGTGAGGCAAGGATATAAAACTCGTTCGGGTCCAGCACCATGGTGCCTGCCTCGTTGGCGTAGATAGGCTCCCAGAAATCCTTGATCGCGTAGCCGTCGCGCCGGTCAACGTCGATGAGGCCCGCATGGCGCTTACCGCGATAACCGACAAGGCCGGTTGCGCCCTCGCCCTTCAAATCGACGGTGAGCGCAAGGCCACCATCAATATCTGCCTGATCATCCACAAGGCGTACCTGATCGTGCAGATGGCGAAGCTCGGTATCTGTGTGGGTCGGTTGTCCGCGCCGGAACCGGATCTGGCTGAGGCGCGACCCTGCGCGCACCAGAATGGAAAATGTGCGCGGGCTGATCTCCAGATAAAGGTGGCCTTTATAGCCCGCTTCCACCTGGTCGAACTCAGCGCCATTGTCCGTGATCAAACGCGTGAACACGTCGAGCCGCCCGGTTGAGCTTTTCGGGTTGGCGGCCGCACTTGTTCGTTCTGACAGGGCCAGCGCCTCCATCAGGGGGACGAGGTATACACAACCCGTTTCCAGTACCGCCCCTTCGCTCAGATCAATCTTGTGGTACGCGAAGGCTTCCACCTTCTCCATGACGGAAGATTTTTTACCGGGCAGAAAGCTCGCCCGCAGACGATAGGCGACCGTACCCAGACGCAGGTCAAGGCTTGCAGGCTGGACCTGATCGACCTCGATCTCTTTCGTGCCCCAGATTTCCTGATCCCGGATCAGGCCTTTGATGGCGTGCGCGGGCAAAATACCCGTCGCGTGCACGCCCGCCTTTGTCGGCTTCAAGGTCGCGCCATCATGGTCTGGAAACAGATCATCTGCCGGTTTGGTCATTTTATCGTGCTTCAGCTCCGGTCGTTACGTCTTCCCCCACTTCAATGGTGGGCCCTTCCATCCCTTATAGGCGGGCTTTGACGCCCTTCCAAGGCATATTGCCCCCAAAAAGGCGGGCCAGGGCATAGGGAGACTTGACGGGGCCGGGTTCACCCCCTTTAATGCCCGCCAGTGGTGATTTGAGCCGACCGGCTTGCGGCCACTTTAAACAATTCGCTAAAAGGTCGGTGGCAGGTGCCCCGATCTTCTCGGTCGGGGTTTTTTTATGGGAATTTGTCCGATGAGCCAGTCCAATACGCCAAGCAGCTTCCGCGCCCGCACACTCGCCGTCCATGGCGGCACGATGCGCACCCCTTTTGGCGAGACCAGCGAAGCCATGTTTCTGACCTCAGGCTATGTCTATGAGACAGCCGAAGCGGCGGAAGCCCGTTTTAAAGGCGAGGATGACGGGTTCATTTACAGCCGGTTCGCCAATCCAACCGTCCGGATGTTTGAAGAGCGGATGATCGCGCTGGAAGGCGCCGAAGACGCGCGCGCCACAGCGACCGGCATGGCTGCCGTCACTGCGGCGATGCTGTGCCAGCTTTCAGCAGGCGACCATGTTGTTGCCGCCAAAGCGCTGTTCGGCTCCTGCCGCTATATTGTGGAAGATCTTCTGCCCCGCTTTGGTGTCACGTCCACCCTGGTCGAGGGGACTGATCTTGCTCAATGGCAAGCTGCCGTGCGGCCCAACACACGCGTCTTCTTCCTTGAAACACCGTCCAACCCAACGCTTGAGGTGCTGGACCTGAAGGCCATCGCTGATATCGCCCACAAGGCGGGGGCGCGTCTTGTCGTGGACAATGTGTTCGCGACGCCCGTTCTACAGCGGCCGATGGAGTTTGGNGCGGATGTGGTTGTCTATTCCGCNACNAAGCATATTGACGGNCANGGNCGCTGNCTNGGNGGGATNGTNCTNGCNGANCANGCCTTNATCACAGATCACCTTGCCAATTTCCTGCGCCAGACCGGCCCATCTCTCAGCCCGTTCAACGCCTGGGTCATGCTGAAGAGTCTGGAAACGCTTGATCTTCGGGTCCGCGAGCATGCCCGCAATGCACAATCCNTTGCGCAGGTTTTGGAAGGCGCGGCTGGCAAGGTAAAGCGAACCCTCTACCCNGGGTTGAAAAGCCACCCCCAATACAAGCTCGCCATGGCGCAGATGGAACTCGGGGGCAACATTGTCGCGTTTGAGCTGGGAGGCGGTAAAGAAAGCGCATTCCGATTCGCCAACGCACTGCGGGTTGTTAAGATTTCCAACAATCTGGGTGATGCCAAAAGCCTGATTACACATCCCGCCACNACGACCCACCAGCGCTTAAACGAAGAGCAACGGGCAGANCTTGGTATCACGGATGGGCTCTTGCGCCTGTCTGTCGGCCTGGAAGACCCCGTTGACCTTGCGGAAGATATTACCCGCGCNCTCGCGGCCGTCTGACCCTCCGGTTATCCCGGTCGGCTTGGTAAATATCCTTAATGACACTGTGCTTGTTTGTTTGGACTTCATTAGGCATATGAATGAAACGCAACGTCTCGGTAACACCTGGTTAGGTTGCCCCCGCCTATGGTGGGGGCCCCCTCAGGAGAGTGTCATGAGAACAGGTTTTGAAAATAGCGCAGAGACGGAGCTGACAAGCCCCGGTGGCCTTTATTGTCAGACAACCCGGTCGATCCGGATTGAAGTCGAGCCCTTGTACCTTGCAGATCAGTCGGATCCGGCNCANGGCTATTACGTCTGGGCCTATACGGTTCTCATTCACAATGAAGGTCGGGAAGCCGTGCAATTGAGGGCCCGATACTGGCAGATNTCAGACAGTCACGGCCAGGTGCATGAAGTCCGCGGCACGGGTGTGGTTGGCGAACAGCCTGTCATTCTGCCCGGCGAAACCTATGAATATACAAGTGGGACGCCATTGGCGGCGCCGTCTGGTATTATGGTCGGCACCTACCGGATGGAGACAAGACATGGTGAGTCGTTTGAGGTGGCCGTGCCACCCTTCCCACTTGATTGTCCTCATGCGGAGAGGATGATCCACTAACTTTCCGGCGGTTCCGCCTTGTTTGACATTCGACCTATTTTGCTCGTCAACGGTATTCTGTTGGCGATGCTTGGCACTTCCATGCTTCTNCCTGCATTGGTGGATGCCGCNGCAGACAATGATGACTGGCTGATTTTCGCCGGNTCGGCGATGCTGACATTGTTCACCGGGGTTGCCTTTTCGCTCATGACATGGGGACAGGCAGGCAATCTCACCATTCGGGAAGCCTTTCTGCTGGTTGTTGGGGTATGGGTTTTTCTACCGGCCTTCTCTGCCTTGCCACTTGCCTTCTCCGGGCTTGATCTTTCCTACACTGATGCGTTTTTCGAGGCGATGTCGGGGCTCACCACCACGGGTTCTACCGTGATTGTGGGGCTGGACACCGCACCGCCGGGCATTCTGCTTTGGCGCAGCGTGCTGCAATGGCTGGGAGGGCTCGGGATTATTGTTATGGCCATCGCNATTCTGCCGATCCTGCAAATTGGTGGCATGCAGCTCTTCAAGGTCGAGGCTTTNGATACGACCGACAAGGTGCTCCCGAGTGCTGCTGCGCTGGCTGGCGGGCTCGTCTCCTTTTANGCCGGGGCGACGGCCTTGACCNCTATTCTCCTGTGGATTGCCGACATGTCGTTCTTCGACGCCGTNAATCATGCGATGACATCCATCGCCACGGGCGGCTTCTCTACCCGCGATGCATCTGTGGGCGGCTTTGACAGTGCCACTGTTGACTGGATCATTATCGGCGCCATGGTTGTCGGCTCNCTTCCTTTCGCGCTTTATCTGCAGGCGCTGCGGGGNCGACCGGACAAGTTGTGGCAGGACACCCAGGTTCGAGCCTTTTTCGGTACGCTCCTTGTGCTTATCGTATTCCTGACCTTCTATGAAAAAGCCAACCATATTGAGCCCACTTTTCTGGCAGACCTGCGCTTTGCAACCTTTAACATTGTCTCCATCATCACGGGCACCGGCTTTACCAATCACGACTATTCGCAATGGGGGCATTTTGCCGTCGCTCTGTTTTTCTTTGCGATGTTCGTGGGAGGGTGTGCCGGTTCAACATCCTGNGGCATCAAGATCTNCCGCTTTCAGGTGGTTTACGAATCCGCGAAAGTTCAGATCCGCCGACTGATCCACCCGAANGGCATCTTTGCACCGCGGTACAATGGCAAAACCATTGAAGACAGTGTTACGGCGTCTGTGATGAGTTTCATGTTCCTGTTTTTTGCCACGTTCGGCATTTCATCCATTCTGCTTGCACTGATGGGACTGGACATGATCACAGCCCTTTCCGCAGCGGGCACCGCCATCTCCAATGTGGGNCCCGGTCTCGGCCCGATCGTTGGTCCTGCGGGAAACTTTGCCGCGCTCCCTGACCTTGCCAAATGGGTGCTGGCCTTTACGATGCTGATCGGACGTCTTGAAATTTTTACCGTCCTTGTGATTTTTACCCCGACTTTCTGGCGCGGATGAGGCTTTGATGGGCAAACGCTACACACCGGTGGACATGATTGCCGCCCTGATCAGNTTTGACACGGTCAGCCGCCACTCCAATCTNGAACTGATCCGGTTCATTGAAGACTATCTGGACGGCTGGAACGTCCCTCACCAACGCATAGAGAACGACCTTGGTACCAAAGCCAACCTCCTGGCGACATTGGGTCCGGCTGACACTGCCGGCGGGATCGTTCTTTCAGGACACACCGATGTCGTACCCGTTGATGGCCAGGACTGGACGACNGATCCGTTCACACTCCGGGAAGATGACGGCAAGCTTTTCGGGCGTGGCACATGCGACATGAAAAGCTTNTTTGCNATNGCGCTGGCGCTNGTNCCNGACTTTCTGGAGCGNGGCTTGCGCATTCCGGTGCATTTCGCCCTCTCCTATGACGAGGAAATCGGCTGTCTGGGTGTGCGNCCGATGATTGATCAGGCAATCCGGCAATTGCCACGGCCTGAAGTTGTCATTGTCGGNGANCCNTCNGACATGATGGTCGTCAATGCACACAAGAGTATCAATGCATTTCGTACACAGGTCCGNGGCCTTGAAGCGCATTCCAGCGCGACGGATGAGGGTGTCAATGCGGTGATGNTTGCCGCAGAGCTGATCCACTTCATTTCCGGTATCGCCAAAGAAATGCAGGCCAAGGGTGACCCGTCAGGGCGTTTCACACCCCCCTTTACATCGGTGCATGTCGGNCNTGTTCAAGGCGGNACGGCGCTCAACATNATTCCTAAAGATTGTTCTTTCGAATGGGAATTCCGATCCCTGCCCGATCAGGATCCGGCTGAGATTATTGACCAGGTCAACGCGTATGCGGAAACTGTGCTGCTNCCCAAAATGCATGCTGTCTCCAAGGAGACATGGATCCGGACCGATGCGGGNGCTCATGTTCCTTCCCTGGTGCCTTCACATGGTGCCAGCGGCGAAACACTCGTTCTTAAGCTTGCCGAACAAAATGAGACGCATGCGGTTTCNTANGGCACGGAGGCCGGGCTCTTTCAGCTGGCCGATATTCCAACCGTGATTTGCGGACCCGGCAGTATTTTACAGGCACACAAGCCCGATGAGTTTGTCTCACTCTCGCAAGTGGCGGCGTGCGAGCGCTTTATGCATCGCCTGATCGATCATGTTGCGCTGTAAGCATATTGAGGTGGACGGGTCGCTTAACCTATCGACGGATCAGCGTTGCAAACGTCGTTTCCAGTTCACCCGTCAGCGCCTTGTCAAACTCCGTCGCCAGTCTTTCCACCAGCCNCAGATAAGCAATATCCCGTTCGTTGAGCGTGGCGCTTTCAAGCACTTCTATGCTCGCTTCCGCACTGACATCGACCGCGTGAGAACGCGATGGCGGGCCGACATCAACATAATCGAAGCGGGCTTTCACCCGACCTGTCAGCCGCGTGTCCGGTTCATCCCGGAAGAAACCACCCAACCCGTCAGCCACCTTGATGGCTTCCTCAACGACACTCGCCTCTTCGATGATCAGTGTCAGCTGACCCCGGGTACCAACGGTACGCAAGCGATCTTCACTCCACCGGATTGCCACCTCTGACGGTGACAATTCGTGCAGATGTTCAACATTGGGCGCGCGCAGCGGGGGCTCATATGCNTCCACAATCTCAATGCGGGCCACATCAAGTCGGATCGGGGCACGGTGTTGAAATGTAATCTCGACACTTTCAGGCGGTGCAAGCGGCGCTGACGTCGTGCAAGCCGCCAGGACGGACATAATCATCCCTGTCACAGCAAGAACAATGACCGGCTTTATGGGCACGTTTTAACCTCCCAGCTCCGTCGGGTCGAAGGCATACACCTCTGCGCAGAATTCGCATTTGGTTTCAATCCGCCCGTTCTTTGTCATGTGTTCAATATCATCTGTCCCGAATGTGCGCAAAACACCTTCGATCCTGTCCCGTGAACACCGGCACCCAAAGCGGACCCCAGAGGGCGCATNCACGCGCACCCCGTCTTCGTGATAGAGCCGAAACAAAAGTCGATCCGCTGTGACTTCCGGGTCAAGCAATTCCTCGTCGGTCACTGTATCCAGCAGGATAGCAGCATGTTCCCAATTGCGCTCTTCTTCGCTGAGAGCCGTGTTGTCATCTTCCTCACGGAAGCCGGTAATCCCGCCCTCCGGCGGCAAGTGCTGTATCATGATGGCGCCGGCGCGCCAGCCCTTCTGCGCACCATCTTCCCCGTCCCGATCGTAAAACTGGCCGACCGCAATCTTGATACGGGTCGCGATCTGTTCTGACTGCGCGAAATATTCATGCGCGGCGGCNGCAAGGCCCGTCTCGTCCAGTTTGACGATCCCCTGATAGCGATCCATATCCGCGCCCTGGTCGATGGTCAGCGCCAGATAGCCCTTGCCCAACAGGTCTGCCGGACTGGCAATGCCTCTTTCAAGTGCACTTGTGAGCGCNTCGGGGTCTATATGTGCATAGCCGCGAACATTACCCGGGCTCTCGAAGTCAGCAACCAGCATGGACACAGGGCCATCGCTTTTTGTCTGCAGCGTGAAGCGCCCTTCAAATTTCAAACTGGTTCNGAGCATCGCTGCCAGTGTCAGCGCCTCTCCCAGAAGCACAGCGACCGGTTCCGGATAGCTGTGTCGGGCCATCACTTCCGAAACGAGCGGCGACAGCCGGACAATACGCCCGCGCATATCGATCCCTTCAATCTGGAAGGGAACGACAACATCGTCCAGATGCAGTGTTTCACTTGTCAGCGGTTGTTCGCCAATTGTCACGTCAGGCACCAGGTCAGAATACTCTTTTGTGCATGAAGCCGGTTCTCNGCTTCGTCGAACACGACAGACTGTGGACCATCAATGACGGCTTCTGTCATTTCTTCGCCGCGATGNGCCGGCAGACAATGCATAAAAATAGCCTTCTTGTCGGCAGCAGCCATCAAACGCTCGTCCACACGATAAGGTGCTAACTGGTTGTGGCGGGTTTTAACCACATCCTTGGAGTCACCCATGGACACCCATGTATCAGCCACCACGCAATCTGCCCCGTCCACCGCTTCATACGGATCGTCAGTCAGTGTAATTCGTGCGCCCTGCTCTTTCGCCCATTCGACAGTTTCNTCCCGAACNGTCAGGTCAGCCGGGCTGGCGACACGCAACTCAAAATCGAACTGTGCAGCCGCATGGATCCATGACACGGCCACGTTGTTTCCGTCCCCTGACCAGGCGACGACCCGGTCCTTGATCGGNCCTTTATGCTCTTCAAACGTCATGACATCCGCGATCAACTGGCACGGATGAGACCTGTCTGTCAGTCCGTTGATCACAGGCACAGATGCGTGCTCCGCAAGCTCCAGCAGATTTGAGTGAGCTGTTGTGCGGATCATGATGGCGTCCACATAGCGCGACAGTACGCGGGCCGTGTCGGCCACGCTCTCGCCGCGCCCCAATTGCATGTCAGCCCCATTGAGCAACAGACTGAGTCCCCCCAGTTGCTGCATCGCCACGTCAAACGAAACCCGAGTCCGGGTTGACGGTTTCTCGAAAATCATGGCCAGCATGTGGCCGTCCAGCGGGCGGTCGGGGTCATACTTGCCCTTGGCAAGCCCGACGCGGGCCTTCTTGCGCGCATGGGCGTCATCAAGAATACCGCGCANCTCCGCCTTTGATATTCTATGCAGGTCGAGGAAATGTTTGATGGCGCTGGTCATTGGGCGCCCTCCTTCTGGCTCTGCCGGATTGTGGNGCACGCTTTCCCGATTGCCTCGATCGCCTGATCGATATGCGCGTCTTCAATCACAAGCGGCGGCAGGAGCCTGACNACATTATCCCCCGCCCCCACAGCCAGCAGGTNCTCTTTCATCAGCGCACCGGACAGAACTGTGTTTGTGACTTTGCATTTGATACCCAGCATCAGGCCTTCGCCGCGAATAGTTTCAATAATATCGCTGTTCTCATCAGCAAGCTGCGCGAGNTTCTGTTTCAGTTTGAGGCTTTTGTCGCGCACCGCTTCCAGAAATCCGGGCTCCAGCACAACATCCAGTACCCCGTTGGCCACAGCCATCGCCAGCGGGTTTCCGCCGAAGGTCGAACCATGGGTACCGGCGGTCATGCCTTTTGCTGCCTCTTGCGTGGCCAGGCAAGCGCCCACGGGAAAGCCCCCGCCGAGCCCTTTGGCAGATGCCATAATGTCCGGTGTAATCCCTGCCATCTCGTGCGCGAACAGATATCCGGTACGCCCAACACCTGTTTGCACTTCGTCAAGCAACAGCAAGATACCAGCTTCGTCGCATATATCGCGGATCTGGCGCAGCGCTGCCAGTTCCCACGGCCGGACCCCTCCTTCACCTTCAATCGGCTCGAGCAGAACACCTGCCGTATTGGGGCCAATGGCTGCTTTCATGGCTTTCAGATCACCCATGGGNACCTGCACAAAACCCGGCATCCGGCGGCCAAAGCCTTCAAGGTANTTTTCCTGCCCACCCGCAGCAATCGTTGCGAGCGTCCGGCCATGGAAGGCNCCCTCAAAAGTGATAANCTCATCGCGCTCCGGCGCACCATTGGCCGCGTGATACTTCCGCGCCATCTTGATGGTGCATTCCACCGCCTCCGCACCGGAATTGGTGAAGAAGACCGTGTCTGCGAACGTGTTTGCAACCAACCGCTCCGCCAGGCGCTGCTGTCCGGGTATCCGATAAAGATTGGATGTGTGCCACAGTTTGCGTGCCTGAGTTTCCAGCACCTCCACCAGATGGGGATGGGCNTGGCCCAAACTCACAACAGCAACACCGCCACCAAAGTCCAGGTAGCGTTCGCCCGTAGGCGTAAAAAGATAAGGTCCTTCGCCGGTCTCAAATTCAAGATCGGCCCGACCATAGGTCGGCAATATGGGCGTAATCATCGGTTCGCTCCCGAACGCCAATGAAAAAAGCCGCCTGAAGCCGGCGGCTGTCCGAGAAGCGCCGGAGTATGTTGGGTTCAGGGGCCTTTGTCAATCGGCTGGCAAAAACTTGTCACACGAATTTCATGTGACGGATCAGTGGGTTAGGCCTTGAGACGATAACCTCGTCGGAGTACCCGGTCGGAGACGACCCACAGCACCAGATTGCAGCCGATTGTTACCCAAACACCCGTCACAATGGACCCGTCGGCCACCCCGGTGAAGGCGTAGCGGAAACCGTCAATCAGATAGAAAAAGGGATTGTACTGGGTGAGGTGATACGCGAATTCNGGCAANTGCTTGACCGAATAAAATGTACCGGAAAGGAATGCCAGNGGCGTGATGATAAAATTTGTCACAGCCTGAAGATGATCAAACTTCTCCGACCAGATGCCGCCCAACATACCGAGAAGCGCCAGCATAAGGGATGCACCAACAGCAAAGAAGATCAGCGCGCCCAGGCTTGCAATCGAAAAACTCACAAACGGCATCATGCCCAGCGCCGTGACCAAGCCACAGAATACACCGCGTGTCACACCGGCCATTGCAAAACCGATATTGAGCTCGCCGGCAGAGAGTGGCGGCATCAGCACATCAACAATATTCCCCTGCACCTTGGAGATCAGGATGGAGGAGGATGTATTGGCAAATGCGTTCTGGAGCATGGTCATCATGATCAGACCAGGCGCNAGAAACTCGGTAAAGGGGACGCCGTTAATGTCAGGGCGTTGNTTGCCGNGCGCGAGAGAAAAGATNGCCAGAAACAACAGCGTGGTCACGACCGGCGCAAAGACGGTTTGGGTAATGACTTTGATAAAGCGGCGGACTTCTTTCAGATAGAGCGTCCACATGCCAAGCCAATTGAACGAACCAAAATGGCGCGTACCTTCCGGCAGAAAATGATCTGTGCTCATGTGGGNCTCCCTCTTGATGCACGGAGATAGGTGAGTTGCCCCGGCTTCGCAATGGCTTTCGTACAAGTTTTTATGGAAAAGTCATTTTGGCCCGATACCGGCGCCTCTTTCTCTCCGCGCCTGCTGCCTTCCCGTCTTCGTTCCNTTCCTGTTCCTTCAGGCAGGGCAATTTCCTGTGGATAAGCCCGATCAAAGGTTAACCAATTCTTGCAATGAAGGGGCCTTATTTTGTACATTTCGAGCACTCGCACACGATATGTAGTGGGGCTTGAGGTGCAAACGTTAATATTTCTTCGGCCAGTCCGGCCCGGTTTTGTTTGCCTTCAGATGGGGAATTAGAGGCCAGCGGCGGCGAAACTGCCGCTTTTTCAAGGGGATGCAGTGCTATGTGGACGGACGAACGCGTCGAACTTCTTAAGAAGCTCTGGGCCGAAGGGCTAAGCGCCAGCCAGGTTGCCAAGCAATTGGGCGGCGTCACCAGAAATGCGGTTATCGGCAAAATTCACCGGCTTGGCCTGTCAGGCCGGGCAACGACCAATCGCGCGCCACGCGCCCGGACGGCTGCGCCTCGCGCTGCCGCGCCGCGCCCCGCGCAGACAGCCACCCCTCGCCCGGTTGAGGCGAAGGAAGAAGAACCGGTGGTACGCGAGCCCATGCCACGCGCTGAGCTTCCGGTGGAAATCGAGCCAGGCAAGCGGGCAACCGTGCTCACCCTGACCGAGCACACATGCAAATGGCCCATCGGCGACCCGGGGACGGAAGAGTTCCATTTCTGTGGGCGGAAAGCGGATGCTGCCATGCCCTATTGCCCTGAGCATGCGCGCCTTGCCTATCAGCCCGTACAGCCACGCCGTCGCACAGATCGCAATCGGATGAAGTCTGCCTTTGGCGGCTGAACTTCTCGTCCGGCCTTCAGTTGCCGGAAGACGAGAGATGTCATGCAAGAAAAAGCCGGCGGAGACGCCGGCTTTTTTGCTTGGTTCGTTCATCAGAGCCGCTTAGTTCATAAATTGCTCATCAAGTGCATACCCAGCCGCCCGAACGGTGCGGATAGGATCCGCCTCATTCCCAACCACAAGCGCCTTGCGCAACCGGCCGATATGGACATCCACCGTGCGTGCCTCAACATAGACATCTGACCCCCAGACCGAATCCAGCAATTGCGCCCGGGAGAAAACCCGACCCGGGTTCTGCATTAGATGCTCCAGAAGACGGTATTCGGTCGGGCCCAGTTGCACTTCCCGCTCGCCCCGGCGAACACGGTGTGCCGTACGGTCCATAACCACCTCACCAAATGTCAGCACATCTTCGGCCAGGGCCGGGCGGATGCGGCGCAAAACGGCGCGGATGCGTGCCATTAGCTCCGTGGTGGAAAAAGGCTTGGTGATGTAATCATCCGCCCCGGTATCAAGCCCCCTGATCCGGTCCGCTTCCTCTCCTCGCGCTGTGATCATGACGATCGGCAAGTTTCGGGTTTCTGTGCGAGTACGCAGTCGGCGACACAATTCGATACCGGACAGACTGGGCAACATCCAGTCCAACAAAACCAGATCCGGATTACATTCCCGCACCAGCAACGAGGCTTCCTCACCATCAGCCGTTGTCACGACATTGTAGCCTTCCTTCTCCAGATTATAGCGCAGGAGGGTGGAAAGCGCCTCTTCGTCCTCAACAACCAGTACAGTAGGTTTCATTGTTGTCCGCCGTGTCGGAGCCTCAACCATCGCGGGGCTCTTCATTCTATCCATTTCCATATTCAGGGTCATTCTACACCTCGTCGGGAGAATTGTTCAGATCGTCTGTTTTTCACTCCGGCAGGTCGCTCCCCACTGGAGTGGTGCTGGTCTGATCGCGTTTCGGCCGCGCCTCGGTGACACGATGGCCGGTCACAAGATAGCTCACCGTTTCAGCAATATTGGTCGCATGATCACCAATCCGCTCAATGTTCTTGGCAACAAACAAAAGGTGCGTACACACGCCAATGGTCCGCGGATCCTCCATCATGTAGGTCAAGAGCTCGCGAAAGACCGAATTGTACATCTCGTCAATCTCTTCGTCAGACAGCCAGACTTTCTTGGCGACGGATGCATCCCGGTTAACATAGGCATCAAGCACCATGTTGAGCTGTGCATGAGCGAGTTTACCCATGCGGGACAACCCCTGCACCAGCCGCGTCGGCGTTTCATAATCATCAAACATGATCAGCGCGCGTTTGGAGATGTTCTTTGCCAGATCTCCGATACGCTCCAGATCGGAGGCGATTTTAATCGCTGACATGGCTTCACGCAGATCCAGCGCCATGGGCTGGCGCAGCGCGATCATCTTGACCGCATCATTCTCAATCAGCAATTCCAGCTCATCCAGATGCTGGTCGTGTGTCACGGTCTGGCTCGCCAGCTTCAAGTCCCGGCGGGTGACACATTCAATCGCAGATCGCAACTGGGCTTCTGCGAGGCCGCCCATTTTGGACACATGGGTGGAAAGCTGTTCCAGCTCTTCCTCAAATGATTTGACGATATGTTCAGTCACGGGTGTTGCTCCTCAAATCCCTGTGCCTCAGCCAAACCGGCCGGTAATGTAATCTTGCGTACGCTCATCATTGGGGTTGGTGAAAATATCACTGGTCGCCCCTTCTTCGACGAGTACACCCATGTGGAAGAAAGCGGTGCGCTGAGAGACACGGGCCGCCTGCTGCATAGAGTGGGTCACGATAATGATCGTGTATTTCTCGCGCAGCTCATCCATCAGCTCTTCAATGCGTGCTGTTGCGATCGGATCGAGCGCTGAACACGGCTCATCCATCAAAATCACTTCCGGGTTAACGGCGATTGCACGTGCGATGCACAGGCGCTGCTGCTGCCCACCGGACAGACCGGTACCCGGATGATCCAGACGGTCCTTGACCTCTTCCCACAGGCCCGCCTTGCGCAGGCTTGTTTCCACAATCTCGTCCAGTTCTGTCTGTCCGCTCGCCTGGCCGTGGATGCGTGGACCATAAGCAATGTTATCGTAGATCGACTTGGGAAACGGGTTCGGTTTCTGGAACACCATGCCGACACGGGCACGAAGGTCCACCACATCAAGGCCCGACCGGTAAATATCCGTTCCGTCAACTTCCAGCGTGCCCTCGATACGGCAACCGTCGATCACATCATTCATGCGATTGATACAACGCAGAAATGTTGACTTGCCACACCCTGATGGCCCGATCAAAGACGTAACCTGATTAGCACGCACGTTCAGGTTGACATCGAACAGAGCTTGTTTCGTCCCGTAGAAAACGGATACATCCTTGCCCGTGATTTTGTAGGTCACTTTATCTTCCTCTGGCATTTGCCGGGGCTCATCTTGAATAATTTCAGCTACAGACATTGAGATGATCCTTTGTTACCAGCGACGTTCGAAACGCTTGCGCAGCAGCACTGCGATCGCGTTCATAGTGATGAGGAAGCCAAGCAGAACCATAATGGCAGCACTCGTCTTGGCAACGAAGGCACGTTCCGGACTGTCGGCCCAGATATAAATCTGTACAGGCAAAACGGTGGCCGGGTCCGTCACAAGCGTCGGGACATCGACGATGAAGGCGACCATTCCGATCATAAGAAGCGGCGCTGTTTCGCCCAAAGCCTGTGCCATGCCGATAATGGTCCCGGTCAAGATACCGGGCATCGCCAGCGGCAGAACGTGATGCGTGACCACCTGCAATTCCGATGCGCCGATGCCGAGAGCGGCCTCGCGAATGGATGGCGGCACCGCCTTCAAGGCAGCCCGCGTTGCAATAATGATGGTTGGCAGAGTCATCAGGGCGAGAACCAGCCCACCGACCAACGGAGCAGATCGGGGCAGCCCAAAAAAATTCAGGAAGACCGCCAGCCCCAGCAAACCAAAAACAATGGATGGCACAGCGGCCAGATTGTTGATGTTCACTTCGATCAGGTCCGTCCAGCGGTTTTTTGGCGCAAATTCTTCAAGGTAAGCCGCCGCCATCACCCCCAGGGGAAACGCAACAGCCAGCGTTACGATCAAGGTGAGGAAAGAGCCCACGACTGCCCCCCAGATACCCGCCTGCTCCGGCTCGCGACTGTCACCGGTGGTAAAGAAAGCTGAGTTGAACCGCAGCTCCACCCGCTCCTCAACGTTCAGTGCGTCGAGCCAGGCAATCTCGTTGTCTTTCACACGGCGATCTTCTTCCGCGGTGTCGCGGCTGATCTGCCCCTTGTTAAACGTATCCACGTCATCGGATGCGACAAGCCACATGCTCTGCGTTGATCCGATAATATCAGGGTTGGATATAACGCTTTCACGGACAGTGATATAAGCGCCGGAGGATACAAGGCCCGTCAACGCCCGCTTGGCACGGCGTTCCGTTACATCCGGGAAGCGCTCATAGAGTGCCCGCTTGATCAAGGCCTGGTAGTTTGCCCGTGCAAGAACGTTGCTGTCCCTCTCCCCTTTCGGGTCAATGATTGCGGGGTCCATATAGACGTCAACCAGCAGATAAGTCTGAAAGAACGCGGGCGTACCCTGTCGAACGATGGATGCGAGCAAAACAAACAGGACGGTGATCGCAAGCAGGATGGCCCCAAGCCCGTAAGCGCGGAACCGCCGCTCGGCTGCGTATCGCTTTTTCAGACCTGCTGAAATTTCCGGTTTGGCAGGCTTGGCGGGTGAGGTCTGTGAGGTCATATCAGTCATATTTCTCGCGATACTTTTTCACCACGCGCTGGGCCACCATGTTGAGGCTGAGCGTGATCATGAACAAGACAAGACCCAAAGCGAAAGCGGCGAGTGTTTTCGCGCTATCAAACTCCTGGTCACCCACAAGCAGGGTGACGATCTGAACGGTTACGGTGGTGACCGCTTCCAACGGGTTGAGCGTGAGATTTGCCGCGAGCCCCGCCGCCATAACCACGATCATGGTTTCGCCAATCGCGCGAGATACGGCGAGCAGGACAGCGCCCACAATCCCCGGCAGGGCGGCAGGCAGGATTACCTGCTTAATGGTTTCCGATTTTGTTGCCCCCAGCGCGTAAGACCCGTCCCGCAAAGTCTGCGGAACAGCGTTCATCACATCATCCGAGAGAGAGGAAATGAAAGGAATGATCATGATCCCCATGACCATGCCCGCAGCCAGGGCGGATTCTGATGATACAACCAGCCCTGCCGCCTCGCCGGTATTGCGGAAGAAAGGCGCCACGGTGAGCGCCGCAAAGAAGCCGTATACGACGGTGGGGATACCGGCAAGCATCTCCAGGATCGGCTTTGCTACCGCCCGAAATTTCGGGCCCGCATATTCGGACATGTAAACAGCGGAGAAAAGCCCGACCGGAACAGCCACAGTCATCGCCAGAATGGTGATCAGGAATGTACCCGCAAAGATCGGCACAGCGCCAAACGCACCAGACGAACCGACCTGCCCCGCACGCAATGCGGTCTGCGGGCTCCATGTCAGACCAAACAGAAATTCAGAGATACTTACTTTGTCGAAGAAGCGCAGTGTTTCAAAGATCAGCGAGAGCACAATCCCGACCGTTGTGAGGATGGCAATGGTCGAGGCGACAATCATCGTCACCCGCACAATCTTCTCAACCCGGTTACGGGCACGAAACTCTTTCGAGAGAGATTTTCTCGCGACGTAAAGGCCGTAGATGGCGAGCCCCAGACTAAGAACCACAAGGCTTGCATGCGAAAGCGCCTGCAGGGAAACATAATGCTCCGCAGCGGCGGTCAGGGCAGGATCAACCTCCCGGCTGACAATATTTCCTGACGCAAGATTGCGGATATCGGCGATCAACAACCCTAACTGGGCCGTCGGCAGTTCGGCTGCCTGCGGCAGATTGCTGATCACGACATATTCAACAATGGAAGGCTCAAAAGCGGTCCAGCCCGCGATCAACAGAAGGGCCGGCACACAGCACCAGAGCGCAACATAGGCTCCATGGTAGCTCGGCAAAGAATGCAGTGTGGAAAGATGAGCGCCGCTCGCAAGCACGCGGGCGCGGGCGCGACCCATCCAGAAACCAAAAGCGGCGAGTGCCAGAACTGCCAGGATCAGTGCGAAACTATTCATCTTACTCGCCAGATTGGGTCAAATATGGCGACTGAGAGACGCCAGCACAAAAGAAACAGGCGGGCCCTGAAGGCAAGGCCCGCCTGTATTTTCAAATTACATGGCCAGTGGGGCCAAGGATGTTGCCTGATTGCGGATCGCTTCACGATCTGCATCCGGCAGCGGGATCAAGCCTTTGTCCACAAGGTATCCATCCGGACCCCAGGCAGCTTCCGATGTGAATTCCGCAACAAATTCCTGGATACCAGGAACGGAGCCTGCATGCTCTTTCTTCACATAGAAGTAGATCGAGCGGGCAACGGCATAGTCGCCGCTTGCGATGTTCTCAAATGTCGGCGCGTTGCCATCCACGATGGCCCCTTTCAGGCGGTCTGCATTCTGATCGAGGAAGGAGAAGCCGAAAATACCGAGAGCGTTCGGATTTGCAGCGAGTTTCTGCACGATCAGATTATCGTTTTCACCTGCTTCAATAAACGCACCATCCTCGCGCACGGCGTGGGCAATCGCCTGGAAGGCTTTCTTGTCTTCACCACGCAGTTCTTTCAATTCGTCGAACGTTTTCGCACCAGCTTCCATCGCCAGTTCAACAAATGCGTCGCGCGTACCTGACGTTGGGGGCGGGCCCAGAACTTCGATACGAATTTCCGGGAGCTGTGGGTTCACATCCGACCAGTTATTATGCGGATTGTCGACAAGACCACCGTTTCCATCTGGAACCTGCTTGGCCAGCGCGAGGAAAATGTCACGCGTGGTAAGGTAAAATTCAGCCCCTGATTTTTCGTTGGCAAGAACGATGCCGTCAAAGCCGATTTTGACTTCAGTAACGGTAATACCATTGTCGGCACACGACTTGAATTCACCCTCTTTAATGCGACGGGAGGCGTTGGTAATGTCCGGATGTTCCAGACCAACACCTGCACAAAAAAGTTTCATGCCGCCGCCGGTACCGGTTGATTCAACAACTGGTGTATTGAACGAAGTGGTCTGACCGAAACGCTCTGCTACTGCTGTTGAGAATGGAAAGACGGTCGATGACCCAACGATCTGAATCTGGTCGCGTGCTTCTGCAACACCGGCCATTGTAAAGGATGCAACGGCAACGGTCGCTGCGGCTGCCAGGTTTTTGAGTTTCACGGGTTTTCTCCAATCCATGGTATGTCCCTGTTCTCAGGTTGAGCCCGGCGCCGACACCCGATGTGTCCTTGCCTGCCCCCTCAACGGATCGGACGTTTATTCCCTGTCCTCACCATCTCCCTGATGCGAGCCGCACGCTAGAAGCGATCCACGAAAGGAATACGACAGATTTGTAACACTTATATGACAGTCTAAGCAGTTGTTTTTATTGAACTATTTATGAGACGGCAGGCTGATTGTGAATTTTGTGCCGTGACCCAGGTCACTTTCGACGACCATCTCGCCGCCATGGCGATTCAGAATGTGCTTCACGATCGCCAGTCCCAGACCGGTGCCGCCCCGCTCACGGGAGGTCGCCGCATCGATCCGGTAGAAACGTTCAGTCAGACGTGGAATATGCTGCCGGGAGATGCCTGGCCCATAATCACGCACCGAGAGCGTGACCATTGTCTGTTCAGTTTCCGAGACAAGATCACCTGTGATTTCCACTTTTTTTCCGGTCCGGCCATATTTCACAGCATTGTCGACGAGGTTCAGCACAACCTGATGGAGCTCATCCCAGTCGCCGCGGATTTTTGGCAGATTGTCGGGCAGCGCCACGCTCACCGCCACACCGTCGCGCTGTGCAATGGGGGTCACGGCATCCACCACGTCCTTCACCAGTTGCCTGACATCCACGGTTCCCTTCGGCGGCTGATGTTCCCGCAGCTCGATACGGCTTAGCGAAAGAAGATCCGAGATCAGTCTTTTCATGCGGTTGGTTTGTTCGGCCATAATGGCCAGGAAGCGTTCGCGCGCCTCCTCATCGTCNCGGGCCGGACCTTGTAAAGTCTCAATAAAGCCCGAAACAGACGCGAGCGGCGTTTTGAGCTCGTGGCTGGCATTTGCGACAAAATCCACACGCATCTGCTCNATACGCTTTGCATCGGTCACATCGTGAAGCACNAAAAGAGCGGCAATCCCGGTTCCNTTTACCGATGNCGCGTCTGGGGCTGATATCACATTGGGCGCTATGGCCGTCAGGGCCACCGGTGTCGTGTCTGCCGGTGTGACCAAGACACGGAAATGGCGCTCAACGGGCTGACTGCGTTCAATCTCAAAGGATTGTGCCTCCTCACCCTGCCGGACCCGCTCCACCGCCTGTAACAATGAAGGCTCNCGAAATGTATTGCCCAGCAGTTTTCCAACCGCCGAGCGCCCTGTAAACTGGGCTGCNGCTTCATTTTGAAAGAGAATACGCCCCCGCCCATCGACGAGGACGATCGCATCAGGCAACAGGTTCAAAACGGATGTCCCCACGCCGTTCAACTCCNGGGTTTTAGCCGTATTTACCTGTGCAGACGCAACNGCGCGCCGTTCCCGTATGTCGCTTTGATAGGCAAGAAGCAACGCGCTTGCCCCTACAGCAAACCAGCCAACCACTGACCAGACAAGGCTGGTCAACCCCAGCAGGTCCGTTGCAACGAAGACGACAAANGCCAGCATAAGAACCGTGCGCGCGCGCATCACGAGCCCCCACCAGTCCGGTCNGCCGGTTTCACCTGTGCGCGATTGGCCGTTTTGTTGATTGCTCACGTAAGTATCCATCTGCATGACCTTGTTTCTGGTCGGGGTTTCTGGTCGGGAGCTTATCCGGTTATGGTTCCCGGAACCGTCCCGTTACCACCATTAATCGTCCTGCGTGCGGTTTTAATATGAAACCCTCATGACAAAGACAATCGTGGGCAATTGCGGCACGAAGCCGCCAACCGGTCCGCGGCGACGTTTTTCCCCGCTTTGGCGGAAAATGGGCTTGCGCGTAAAAGACAGAAGACAAACCAATGACAATTTGTCATAACTCTTGAAACACAAAATNAGAGAACCGGGGTGGATGATGACGGAGATTGCTGGGAAAATTGCGGTTGTGACAGGTGCCGCGAGCGGGATTGGCCGGGCGACAGCCTGCCTTCTGGCTGCCAAAGGAGCCACATTGTGCATTACCGACGTCAACAAGGAAGGTCTTGAGGAAACTGCAGCGCANATCCGCAAGGCGGGCGGCACGGTNTCCACTCATATCGTNGACGTCGCCAGCAGGGACGCTGTCTATGCCTTTGCCGACGACGTGGCGGCAGCTCANGGCGGAGCNGACATCGTTCTCAACAATGCAGGCGTCGCGCAGATTGCCCGCGTGGACGAGCTCGCTTATGACGATTTTGAGTGGGTCATGAATATTGATTTCTGGGGCATGGTTTACGGCACGAAAGCTTTTCTGCCGCAGATCCAAAAGAAAGGTGCTGGCCATATTATCAATGTTTCGAGCATTTTCGGCCTGATCTCCGTTCCAAGCCAGGCAGCCTACAATTCGGCTAAATTCGCCATTCGCGGCTTCACCGAAGCGCTTATTCAGGAAATGAAGGGCACCGACATCAAAGTATCGAGTGTCCATCCTGGCGGCATCAAAACCAATATTGTCCGTAATGCCCGGTTCCTCCAGAG
This sequence comes from Rhodobiaceae bacterium, assembly GCA_002715765.1. Classification (GTDB taxonomy): domain Bacteria; phylum Pseudomonadota; class Alphaproteobacteria; order Parvibaculales; family Parvibaculaceae; genus Mf105b01. Next base: position 74,329 of record PAZY01000038.1, read on the forward strand.
CTCAACCGTGACAGAACGCGAAGATGCCATGTCAGGTTTTGATCAGATTGCGCGCACCACGCCGGAAAAAGCGGCGGAGACGATCGTCAACGGGATCATCAAAAACAAGAAGCGTATCTTGATCGGTTTTGATGCCCGGTTGGTGGATTGGGCCCAACGCCTGTTCCCCACACGTTATGGCTTTATGTTCCGCCGACAGGCAGAAGGCTCCGGCCTTAATCTCAGCTAACGCCCGCGCTTGACTAGCTTAAGGTCAGGTTTGCTCGCCTAAAGATCAAGCTTNGCCAATTCACGAGACAAGACCCGGCGCGCCGCNTTGTCGAAGGCCGGNTCAAGATAAGGAACCAATACATCGAAAATCTGCGAGACGCCGTCCATCATGTCGGCGGATCGCACTTCATGTGTTGGTGAGCTGATTTGCGCATAGCGGATCCAATTGCTCCAGATAAGCCAGGTCGCCACTGCNACTGAGCGAAATCCATCCCGNCCTTTGGGTTTCGACATGTGNCCGTCCGCCCAGATCTGCCGCGCGATGGCTTCCAGATTATCAACCGCCCACGCCTGCAATGCACGGTAGCGTTCCGCCAGGTCTTCATCCTTGCGCAANAGCTGCAACANACCACCGAAGAAAAACCGGTAGTCCCAGGAGACCTGCATACTGCGCAGATAAAAACCGGCAAACCGCGCGGCGCTGATGGGGGTTTCAATATCAGCCGTCAACGCCAGGCGAAACTCCCGCTCCAGCTCCCCAAACAATGTGCGAACAATCTCTTCCTTGTTCTTGAAGTGGTAATAGATATTACCGGGNGAAATGCCGGTGGCCTCCGCAATCTGGTTTGTACCGATCGAGTCCGCACCATATGCATTCATCAATTGCCGGGCAGCGGCCAATGTTCTGTCGCGATTGTTCATTNCAGTTCTTTCCTTCGCCCCTGCATATCAGACCCCGCCATCATTTCTAGATATTTCTCATGCGCCTCTTGACGCAGGCAACTTTAGAGTATTTATTCTATTTTAGATTTTTTACTCTAAACGGATATTCCAGCATGACCGAAATGCACCGCGCACCCCANCGTATGCAATTGCGCCGCGTCCCGTTTACATACGAAGAGACGAAAAGTGCGCACTGGAATGCGCAAAGACCNGAGTTCTCACAGATCGTGAACGCCGCTTCACTCGCGATGCCTTATCTGGAGCCTTACCTCATCCGCTCCATGCGGAAGGCCCGTGCACTCATTACNTCCGAACCTCTCCAGAAAGANCTGGATCTCTATATTGCCCAGGAAGCCACACATTTCCGCCAGCACCAGAAGTTCAACGATGAACTTGCCGCAATGGGCTACAAGGCCTTGTCGCCGTTTGAGGCCAAGCTCGCCCATGACTATCAACGTCTCGGCGAAACCAAATCTCTCAAATTCAACCTGGCTTATGCAGAAGGNTTCGAAAGCATGGCCCTTGCTATTGGTGAAATGCTGATTGAAGACCGGGACTATCTTTTTGGAGGCAGCGATCCGCATGTTGCGTCTCTCATCCTGTGGCATTTTGTGGAAGAGATTGAGCACAAGAATGTTGCTTTCGACGTATTCGATCACCTTTACGGATCCAATACCTGGCGACTGATCGGACTGGCCTATGCCACCGGTCATATTTTCTGGCGNACCGGGCAAGGATACCGNGCGCTGCTGAAAGAAGATGGCCTATGGCGCAATTTCAAAAGCCGCTGGCGGCTTGCCAAGATACTCACCCGGATTTTTGCGCGTCTGACGCCCAAGCTTCTGCGCATTCTCGCGCCGGGCTATCACCCTTCCAAGNTCAAGGATCCCGACTGGGCGGTCGCGTGGGCAACACTTTACCATGACATGCCGGAGCGGGTTGCCGCCCTCGACACGCATCGTTTGCACGCACCCTATCCTGTCTAAGAGCGAGATTTCCCATGACTATTTACACCNACATNACAAAGCGCATGCAGGCCCTTTTTTTCCTGAATGGCGTCGGCCTTTTTATCGTTGGCCTTCTGTTTGGATGGGTATGGTTTTTCNATCTCCTGGGGGAGATTGTGCTNTGGCCACTGCCCATTCAGATTGAGGTGNATATACCCGGCGATGCACGCTCATTCCGCATGGGGCATATGGAAGCCATCACACAAGGGTTGCTTTTGATGGCACTCGCGTTTGGTGGCCAGTTTATGAAACTCAGAGAAATGGAATTTCGCGCTCTCTTCTGGTCGGGCCTGGTGACGGCCTGGCTCTTCACCCTCCCTGCCATGGCCAACACTTTTTTCGGCACACGGGGCCTTGCCTTTGGCGGCGGACCTTTCAAAAGCGGGCTTGCCAATGACATTATCTANCTGTTCGGCTGGCCGCCGGTCCTCGCGGTACATATTCTGTTTGGTNTCGCCGCTCTCGGGCTTTACCGCTATCTCCAATCGGCAGNCCGCTAANCCTAGATAAGCCTTGAGGCAGGCCTCTTACTCAGGCCTGCCCGCCCGCTTNGCACTCCNCGTTTGCCGGTTAGTGCCATCCACCGTGGCGATGGTTTACCAGATCATCCAGCTTCTGACGTTTTTCGCTATCGAGCGCTGCATAGAAGCTGTCGAAGGCAGGGCGAATTGTCTGNAGCATTTTCAGGCCAACCATGACNCCTTCCTCGGCCAATGCCAGACGCGCCGGGGCGGATGCCTCGTCGTCCGTCCGGGCTTCATCCAGTNTTGAGCAGAAAACNTGGAGCGCCGCNCCGCTCTGCCGAACAGCCTCCAGCAATCCNAGCCATGCCGNCTCTTCCGCTTGCGTGAACGTCACTTCGTCCCGGGCATGATCGTCCATTCTTNCCACCACGTGGTCCATGCGGGCGCCACACCGATCTGCCATGGAACGCTCTTCNCCCCACCAGCCTCCATGCCGCCCGGTGAACCAGGAGGCATTTTGCACCTGTACCGCCTCGACATTCTGGGCGGTGGCCGGTGCGACAGCAGCCACACCGGAGACAGCAAAGATGAAAACCAGGGCTGCACACGCATTTACAAACGTATTCTGACGAAAATTGATCCTTCTCAGTGACATCATTGTCTCCCGTTCNGCTCAATGCATGCCGGATCTGTTCCGGTGCTGACCCTAATTTGACGGGGAATGACCGCGAAATCGTCTCCTGCGCGTATCGAATTGTAACAGTTTGTTGCCGCCAACCGGTTTCGAAACCCAATGACACAAAAAAGTGCCGCGCGACGGCGCTGAATGCATTAAATTCGTCACATGAGCCAGCTTCCACACTTGCTAGTCGTCGATGATGACCGNGAGATCCGCGATCTTCTGAAACGCTTTTTCATCAAACATGGGTTCCGCGTCACTGTTGCTGATGACGGGAAAGCCTGCATGGCCGCACTCGACACAGGATGTTTCGACCTTGTCGTCCTCGACGTGATGATGCCCGGCGAGGACGGCCTGAGCGTATGTCGCCGCATNCGCGCCAACTCGACCCTGCCTGTTATCATGCTCACCGCCATGGGGGATGAGACAGACCGGATTATTGGCCTTGAAATTGGCGCCGATGATTACCTTCCCAAACCTTTCAACCCTCGTGAATTGCTCGCGCGTGTGCGCGCTATTTTGCGCCGCGCCGAGCCGACGCGCGACGCGCCGGTTGCGGAGAATTGCTACACTTTCTCCGGCTGGCGGCTTGACCCCCGGGCACGNGGCCTTACCGACCCGGCCGGTGCCCCGGTTGACCTGACATCGGGGGAATTCGATCTGCTGGTCGCNTTTGCCGAACGGCCCAATCGGGTGCTCTCGCGCGATCAGCTGCTTGACATNACCAAGGGCCGCGAAGCCATGCCGTTTGANCGCAGTATTGATGTCCAGCTCTCTCGATTGCGCCGGAAAATTGAACCGGATCAAAAGTCACCACAATTCATCAAGACCATTCGTGGTGGTGGCTATATGTTCACAGCCGATGTGGAACGCGCATGACCCGCCGCCATCGCCGCTCTCGGCGCAGGAACCGCGACGGGCGGGAGGATAACGGGCACGATCCGTCTTCGCGGGCTTATCGCCGCGCACACACATTCAAAACNCGTGTCCANCGTCGGGCGCGCTACTTTACACCGCCTGGCATGGCGGGNCGCATCATCCTCTTTGTGGTGGGCGTGATCATTCTTGTCCAGTTTTTTGGCTGGTTGTTTTCCGACGAAGGCTGGGACCTTGATGACCCGCAAAAGGTCGCCGGAGANCANGTTGTCGCTATCACCCTGCTGCTTGACGAGACAGCTGTNGAGGACCGNGAACCCCTTGCCAAGGCGATGAACGGTATTGCGCTACAGGTCGAGCTGGATGACGAGCCTGTAGTTGCCCGGGATCAGCGGTGGCAATACGCAGACGTGGAAGAAGAGGTACGCGAGGCTCTGGACGAACTTGCGGATCGACGCCTTGAGGTTGCCTTGCAGGGCGGCTGGGACCGGGACAGCGCGCTCAGACTTTCTGTTCAACTGAAAGATGGCAGCTGGGTTATCTACAGTTTCCCTTTTCGTGCCTTTGATCTTTTCCGCGATGAGGGGTCGGGATTCGGCTCCGTCGTCTTCTGGATTTTTGTCATCGGCGCTGTTTTCTGGTTTTCCAACCGGCTGGCGCGGCCGTTGCGGGTCTTTGCGGAGGCGGCCGAGCGCATTGGCCGCGACGTCAACACGGAACCATTGCCGGTCTCCGGGTCCAGAGAAATCAAACGAGCCACGCGTGCCTTCAACAATATGCAAAAACGTGTCCAGCGCATGGTGGATGACAGGGCCTTGATGCTCGCCGCTATTGCGCACGACCTGCGCACCGTCCTCACCCGGCTTCGCCTGAGAGCTGAATTTATCGACGATGATGAGCAGCAGACCAAGGCTGGCGCTGATATTGAGGAAATGCAGGCCATGCTGGATGCAGGCCTCGCCTTTGCACGCGGGGAAACAGAAGTGGAGGCCAGGCGTGTGGTTGATCTTGCTCATCTCGTGCGCGGACTGACGGAAGACTTTGCCCGTACCGACGGCCCCGCAACCTATCACGGCATTGAAACACTCAATTACCGCTGTGGACCCAACGAAATGCGCCGCGCGGTTTCCAACCTGATCCGCAATGCCATCGCCTATGGCGAGAAGGCAGATGTGACACTGCGTACCACCGCTGAAGGTATCACACTCACAATATCTGACGATGGGCCCGGTATTCCTTCCGACCTTCACGAGAAGGTTTTTCAGCCCTTCTATCGTGTGGAATCTTCCCGCAACAGAGAGACAGGCGGCACGGGCCTTGGGTTAGCGATTGCCCGCACGATTGCCCGGCGGCATGGCGGAGACATCACCTTGACCAATCGGGTCGAGGGTGGCCTCACAGTTGCACTGACGCTCCCCCACTCCCGCTCGCAATAGTGCACGTCGCCCGCTTTTACGCCGGTTCAAGATCGCGTAAACTGGGAACAAATCACTTATCCGGAAGGACCGTCTTGATGGCCCCCACACGCCAAACCATTCCCGGCCCCACATCGCATACGTATTTCTCGCAACGCCTGCGTCTGCACTATGTCGATTGGGGAAACGAGGAGGCAGCTCCCCTGCTCCTCATCCATGGCGGGCGCGACCATTGCCGTAACTGGGATTGGGTGGCTGATGCCTTTCGCGAGGATTACCACATCATTGCTCCTGACCTTCGAGGCCATGGTGACAGTCAGTGGATGATGGGCGGCACTTATGACCTGACTGACTTTGTCTACGATATTGCCCAGCTCATTCATCAGAAAAAGCTGAACCCGGTTACGATTGTTGCCCATTCGATGGGCGGTGCCGTTGCTCTTCGTTATGCCGGTCTCTACCCGGAAACGGTCAAGAAGCTTGTGGTGATTGAAGGTCTGGGTCCGTCCCCCAAAATGATTGCGGATCGTGAAAAAACCCCGTTGCATGAGCGCGCCCGGAACTGGATTGACCAGATGCGGCAGCTTTCGAGCCGGCAACCCAGGCGCTATGACAGTATTCTTGATGCGTTCAAACGCATGCAGGAAGAAAACCCCCACCTGTCGCCGGAACGTGCCCGCCACCTGACCATTCACGGTGTCAGTCAGAACGAGGATGGCACCTATAGCTGGAAGTTCGACAATTATGTCAGGGCCTTCTCGCCTGCCGGGTTCAACCCGGAGGAAACACAGGCCATATGGTCCCGTATCGATTGCCCAACATTGCTGATCCGTGGCACGGAAAGTTGGGCCAGTGACCCTGAGCAAGATGGTCGCGCGAAACATTTCAAAAACGCGCGGGTCGTCAACATAGAGAAAGCCGGTCATTGGGTGCACCATGACCAGCTCAACGAGTTTCTGACCTTGACGCGAGCGTTTCTGGCAGACTAGACCCGCCGCGCGTACCCTACCGGCATCGGGCTTCCCGCGTCAGGCTGTCAGCGATGCAGGGAGCCTGGCCGTTTGCGCCTTGGCCACGCGGGCTTCGGCCAGGTGTACAGTTACCTTCGTGCCCACTCCCTCTGTACTGTCAATGACAAGCCTGCCCTGGTGCGCCTCGACGAGAGACTTTGTAATCGCCAGACCGAGCCCCGTCCCTTCAAAGCGACGGGCCAGCGAATTGTCTGACTGGGTGAAGGGTTGCATCATTTTATCGATCTGTCCTGTCGGAATGCCGATCCCCGTATCCAGCACCTCGATGGCCATACCGGCAACTGCATCCCGGTAGGCCTGAATGGTGATAGCTCCGTCAGCGGGTGTGAATTTCAACGCGTTGGACAACAGATTGAGCACGACCTGTCTCATTGCCCGACAATCCACATAGATGTCAGGGAGTGACGCGTCCAGATGCAGGGACACATTGGCATGTGGGCCAGATGCGGCAGACACAGCCCTTTCTTTCGCCCAGCCCAGAATATCCGACAAGGGCACCCACTCTTCCTCCATGTCGAGTTCGCCCGATTCAATGCGTGAAATATCCAGAATGTCATTGATGACAGAGAGAAGGTGCCTGCTGGAATCGTGGATGTTGCCGATATAATCGGCATAGCGTTCATTGTTGATCGGACCGAACATTTCGCCCTTCATGACCTCCGAGAAACCGATTACAGCGTTTAACGGCGTCCGCAATTCGTGGCTCATGTTTGCAAGAAAAAGAGACTTGGTGCGATTTGCAGCTTCCGCATCCTCCAGCGCCTTGCGCAACTCCACTTCAACACGCTTGCGCTCGGAAATGTCACGCACGATTGCAACAAAGAACCGCTCCTCAGCGATACGCATTTCTGTCACAACGATCTCGATCGGAAGAACAGATTTGTTCTTCCGCTGGGCCTTCATTTCATGCGCACCCTTTGCCACCAGGCTTTCCACGTGAAGATTGCTCGCCGGGATGATCGCGCTCACGGCGTCACCCTGTTTGCGCCCCGCACCCGGCCAGCTCAGGGTTGGCGACAGAAGCAGATTTGCGGCACTGCCGACCAGTTCATCACGCTCATATCCAAACAAGTCCGCCGCCGCCGGGTTGACCATCTGGATCGTCCCCTGGTCATCGATCGACAGGATGCCGTCGGCAACGGTCTCCATCATCGTTCGCAGGCGAATTTCGCCTGCCCGCATACGTTCCTGCGCCCGCAGTTCATATGAGACGTCTTTCAATGTGAGGAAGATGGCCTCTGTTCCGCATGTCAGCGTAATCCGCCGCCAGCTGCTGAATACCTTGTGGTAGGTACCATCCCGGTGCCGGAGACGTATCTGTCCTTCCGGCCGTTCGTTCTCTGAAGCCAGTGCTTCTTTCCCCAGGAGGGCGAAGTTTTCCCGATCATCTTCGTGGACGAGATCGAGTAATGACTGGCCAATAAATGCCTCCGTTTCGTCGGGCAGCCACTCCGCAAAGCTCGGGCCCAAAAACAGGATCTGCGCTTCCTCATCAATGATCGCAATCGCCTCTTCGATGGCATTGATCATCGCCTCATATTGCATAGAGGTGCTTCTAAGCTCACGCGCGTATTGAACGATGCGCCGTGTCAATGACGCCCAGTCGCGCGTCACATCGCCAAACTCATCCAGCGACACCGGTACCGGCTCGATCATACGGTCCGGCTGATCCAGCATCTCGAGCGCCTGAGCGCGCAGGGACTGTAAAGGATCGAAACTCCGTGAAAAACTGGCCTGCACCACATAGGTGACAGGTATTGTAATCGCCAGCAAACCCGCCCAGACAAGAAATGTCTCTGATGTCACACTCCCGTCCCGCCGCCCGAAATAGAGCACCAGCACCGTGTCCACAATCAGCGGCATGACGATACCCAGTGTCATGACCTTGATACGAAGGGAAAGAAAGTGTGTGCGCAGGCCGCGCGGACCGAAATAGCGCCCCACAAGGTCAGAGAAAACGTAAAGCGCTGTGAGAGCGATCAAAGCCGTGGTTGGCAGCGCGCAGATAAGTGCAAACTGCAGAACGCTAATGGTTACGGGACCATAGCCTACCATCGACAGATTGAGCGTTGCTACAATCGGGCTCAGGACCGCGTAGAAGCAGAAGACCGCGCCGAACAGGAAAGGAAAGCGACTCACTTTACGCTCAGCGTCGGCGAGCGAGGCCCTATCGCGAGCATTGGACAAGCGGACGGCGCTTTTCATGTAATCATCGAGCGCATAACAACCGATGACCATCGTTACGACCGTGAAGAGAACCAACAGGGTCGGTGCGGACAGCACAACATTAGTCAGCGTGCAATTATTCACAGTCGCCACGAAGAACAGCGAGACCGCCATCGGCAAAAGCCAGACAGCTGCGAGGACCGTGCGGAAACGGCGCAGGAATTCCCCCGTGCTCATTTGCACATGGTCTGCATTACCCTGCCCTGATCCGGGTTCTTTGTCCGGTCCACCTGTCACCTGTCGCCTCGTCCGTGAACGGACCGAGCTGAAACGTATTCGCCGCCCAAATTAGGCGGGAACCCTTAAAAAACCGGTTATATGAGAAAGAAAGAGTTAGGGCTGTTTTCTGAGAATGTCCCAAAGAGGGACATGCTTCATGTCTTCGTTAAGATTTGCGCAGGATTTTCCCTCAACGGGTGACGTCTTCACCGTAAATCCAGTCAAATGGCAGGTTCAGAAGGCTCGGGCGCGTGGAACCCGCCAACCACAGCGGACCATAGTTCAACAATTGACCCGGCAAGCGTCCCTGATGGAATCGCTTTGCGTTGGCGCGCGCCGTTCGTTGTACACGCGCCGTGCGGCGCTTGCGCTTGTGTTCGTATGTTTGAAAGCCCGCTGCGATTGTCTCCCCCTCTTTCAAGGATCTGGCAAGCACCCAGGCATCCTCAAGCGCCATGCAGGCGCCTTGTGCCATGAATGGCAACATGGGGTGACAGGCATCCCCCGCGAGGGTTACACGCCCCCGGGACCATTGCGGCAGCGGATCACGATCAAACAACGCCCATTTGAAACATGTTTCCTGCTTCGCGGCCCCAAGGAGCAGCTGGATGGTTTCGCACCATGGCGCAAAATCATTTTTCATCTCAGCGATGTCGCCTGTCTCCAGCCAGCTTTCCACCTGCCAGTCGTCGCGCTCCACCACGCCGACAAAATTTACAAGCGCACCCCCTCGAACATAATAGGTCACAACGTGACCGCCCGGGCCTGTCCACACTGTTGCCTCCGGCGGGATGAGATCTTTGGGCAATTCATGTGTCGGCACGAGCAATCGCCAGGCCACGTTTCCGGTGAAGCGGGCTTCCTCTTCCCCAAACAGGCTTTCCCGCACACGAGAATGAATGCCATCTGCGCCGATAAGGGCGTTGCCCGCCAACACGGCTCCTTCATCCAGATGCAGATGCACATGCGTGCCATCATCTGTAGAACACTCAACACGGGTTCCGTAACGCAGCTTTATGTTTGGCTGTTGCAGGGCTGCCTGATGCAGAATGCGATGCAGGTCGGCGCGATGCACATGGTAGTATGGGGCTCCGTAGCGTGCGGTCGCCACGTCCCCAAGGGGATTTGAAAAGACGGTTCGGCCGGAGCTGCCCAAGCGCATAGTAGCGGCGCGCGGCCTGAAACCGATAGTGTCCAGCGCATCGCCCAGCCCCAATGCATGCAGGACTTTTGTACCGTTTGCCGCGATCTGGAGACCGGCCCCGACCTCGCCGGGTTCAGATGCCTGTTCGACGAGCGTGATATCATATCCGTGTTTGGCGCAAGCCAATGCCACGCTTAACCCCGCTATCCCGCCGCCGGCGACAAGAATATGGTTTGTTTCTGGCATTCGTTCTCCCTCGGACAGGTTCTTCCGTCCGATCAACATTCTACATGGTACTGACTTGCAGGGAGAACATGGCAGCTCAGAAATATCGCACGCGCTGCTGCTTCATATCAGCGCAGATATTCTATGCTTTTCTCGCCATCAACCGATAGAGGAGATTGCCGACCACGGGACTTAAAATCAGGGCCACAAGCAGAAGAACCATTTCCGCGGTCCATGCGGGCTCACTCAATCTGACGGTCAGTGCGGGCAGCGCGGCGTGCGTCACCAACCCGAACGCGATACCGATGAGCGCCGCTCCCCAGCTTGCATCTGTCTTATTGTTGCTTACGATAAAGTAACGTAGTGAGAGAGGCAGAAACAGCAGAAGGGCCGTTGCGAGACCTGGATTGTATTCTCGCATCATGAATGCCAAGCCAATATGCACAGCTGCGTTTGTCAACATCAGCCCAGCCACAGCCAACCCCATCCATGGAAAGCGATGACCGGCCCAGATGGCCAGTAAAAAAGGAACCCAGATACCCAGTGTGTTGATCCGGTAGACAGAGAATTCGGTTAACATGATCGGCGTATGGGAGAGTTGTTCCGCCAACTGCCCGTTTACGTATGCAGGAAGGGCGTTCAGATTTCCATACAGATCGACCCCGAATTCCTCAAACTGATGAAGCAGATACGCAATCAACAAGGACCAGGATGCCATTCCCAAAGCCTCGCTCCGTTCCCCTGCCTGCAGACGAATACCGGATACGAACATAAAGAGGGAAAAAATCGGTAGTGGGTCAGTTTGAATTTTCTGCTGTGCGCTTTTTATAAGGTCCGCGCTTTGTGGGCTTCGCCTCGGCTTCTTCCACCATCTTGACAATGTCGGCAATATCCCAAAGACGATCCGAAACGCCGGCGGCCATAGCGGGCGTAACGCGCAACGTCTTATGAAGGCGGACAAAGTTATAATACATCATGTGAAGGGCAACCGCGTGAGCGTGGTTTTCGACCTTCTTTGAAAAGCCATTTGTCAGGCGCGTAAAGCGGCGCATGTGCATCCGCATGGTTAGGTTTTGGCGTTCCACAAACGAAGTGTTGACGTGATCCGGGTCAGGGTTGCCTGTCACAGCATCCTTACGAGCTCCCGTGCAAACGGCGGGGCTGTAGCGGCGCTGGCCTTCCGGCGCATTGCCATAAATCTTGATGAGCGTGGCATAATCCACATCGGCACCAAACGCGCCCTCAACGGCTTCCAGATAGGGCTTGTGGCCGTCTGACGTAAGTTGGACGCGGTTTGCGAGGCGTGAGGCCACGTCCTGCATGAACTCATGCGCATAGCCCGCGTCACGTCCACCGACGAGCCAAGAGATAATCATCTTGCTATCGGCATCAATGGCGGTCCATGTCCACGTGTCGCCAGCACCCTCCGGTGCGGCCTTCGCAGTCTTTACGTTCTTCGCCTTCGCGTAGGTGAATGACCAGATTTCATCAACCTGTACACGCTTGGCGTTCAAACCACGGACGTTCGCATCGTGATAGGCCGCGCAAGCTTTTCCGGCGTCAATGAGCAGCTTGGAGATTGTATTTTTGCTGACACCGGTAATCCGCACGATCGAACGAATACTGCTGCCTTCGCAGAGCATGTGAAGGATGGTAGAGCGGGCCTTAGCGTCAAGCTTGTTCATGCTGATTTTATACCTGCCCCTATCCATTTAAGCAAGCATAAAAAGTCAGTTTGCTATTTTGAGCAAGTTAGTGTAATAATCCGACTCACTGCGAAGAGGTACACAATTGGAATACAGAACACCAGGGCAACTGATCGACAGTCTTATCGAGGACCGGGGGTGGTCGAAGCGCTCACTGGCAATCATCCTAGAGATTGGCGAAAGCAGCTTGAGCAAGATTATTTCCGGACAGAACAAGGTGACAGCGCGCATAGCGCTTGCACTTGAGGAGGTTTTTTCAGTCCCAGCAGAAAAATTCCTGACGCTCCAACACGACTATGATTTGGCGAGAGCACGAATTGAAAAGCGCCCTGATCAAGGGCGCGCGAACCGCGCAAAGATTTATGGTGACCTTCCTGTCACCAAGATGATTGAGCGCGGTTGGATTGTCGCTGACGGTATGCAGGATACGAAGAATGTTGAAAGCGAGTTGTGTCGGTTTTTCAAAGTAAACCGACTTGAGGATGCAGACTTGCTGCTTCCACACGCTGCCAAGAAAACGCAAACCAGTGTGGAAGCAACGCCCGCACAAATGGCTTGGCTCTATCGCGTAAAAACAATCGCGGAAGGGATGTTGACTGGCAAGTACTCCCAACAGGCTGTTGAGCAGGCCATCAAAAAGATCGAACCCTTACGGGGACACCCGGAGAACATGCGTCAAGTGCCGCGCATTCTCGCCGAAGCAGGCATCCGATTTGTAATAGTCCAAGGATTGGAAGGCGGCAAAATCGACGGTGTCTGCTTTTGGCTAAACGAGAAATCGCCCGTTATCGGCATGACACTTCGTTTCGACCGCATTGATAATTTTCTGTTCGTCCTTCGCCATGAGCTTGAGCATGTCCGGAACCGTGACGGCTTGTCCGGCCATGCCATGCTCGACATCGACATTGGGAACGGGGCGACAGTGCAACTGGAAACAACTGTTGCTCAGCAAGAAGCAATAGCTAATGCAGCAGCAGCAGACTTCTGCGTCCCGACAAAAATGATGGACGCCTTCATTAGCCGTAAAGCACCATTTTTCTCAGACCGCGACCTACTTGGGTTTGCCAAGGTGCTCAAGGTCCATCCCGGACTAGTGGCAGGACAGCTTCAGCGGCACACCGGGCACTATCACAAGTTTCGCAAACACTTAGCGCCTGTTCGCGAGTTCATCACACCAAGCGCCGACACTGACGGATGGGGCGATATTTACCCCACGGACGACTAACCCCCCCCCAGCGAAGAAAGACACACCAATGGCCGGTAAGAAAACCCTTCAAAAGATGATCGAGTTGTACAAGATCAAGACAGGCAAGCAGGAAATGGATCCTGCTGATATTGCTGATTTTGCCCTGCGGAACGGGGTCACCCTCCCAGAGCCAGTCGATCCGAAAAAGCAATTAATCAAGCAGATAAGCGATGCGGCGCGAGAAGTTGTGCGGACAGACCGCGACACTGGCCGCCCCTATCGCGCTTATCATTCTGTTCCTGTTCAACAGGGGCAGCAAATGTCATTTTTCTGGGTTGATATTGAAGACGCGACCCGGCAGCAGATGGTTCGATCTTCAAACAGGCGGCGGGAGCACGTTGTCGGCGAACTTACGCAACACACGTTTGACCTAGACCACTGGGCAGCAATCAATCCCGATGAAGAGCCTATTACGTTGGAAAAAGACTTCACGCTTGATGTTGAAATCAGGAAGGCGACTGACGGCGAAGACGAAGTCGCTTAGTCTTTTTTCTTCCATCGAGCCTTTGCAGCGACCTTAGCGATTTCCGAACGCTGCTCTGGCGTCAACGATTTCTTGCGGCCCAAACCACCCATTGCGGACCGTTCTTGTGACGCGGTAAACTCAGCGTCAGACACTTGGCCAGACGCAATATCTACCATCAGCTTTGCAAGCTGATTTGGGTCGCGAGGGCGTTTTGGCTTCTTCTCTGTCATAAGCGTTATTCTATCACACCCATTGGGGCGGGAGTAAGTCTGTCAATCTCGGCCAATTTCAAACTGACCCACTACCAAAAAATCGCCCCACCGAGGCCAAGCATCAACCAATTGTTGCGCAGAAGGACATCGCCAAGCGCGGTTGCATGCATCAGAGGGATCAGAAGAACCAGCATTATCGGGATCAGAAACCGGAAGGAGGGTTGTGGCTCGCGGTCTGCCATATTGATGGCAGCGCGTGCGGCGGGCATCACTCTGCCGTCCTCGCCTGCCCGGCTTTCACTGCGCGCTTCGTCTGTACCCGACTGATCGGCCATATACATTACCCCATTTCGACCAACCGCATCTCCCAGCACTTTAATCAGAAACAGTTACAAATGAAAATGGCCGAGGCTTTCACCTCGGCCACCCTCCCCCGCCGTCAAGCCGCGCGATTACTCAGCAGCGGCTTTCTTACCCTTGTGAATTTCCATTTTGACGGGTGGTTTGGAAAAACTCGGCTCTGTCGCCGTTAACTGTCCAATAGCAAAGTCACGATCTTCTTTCGTGAATGCGCCTGTCGTGATGCAGAATTCCACAAAATTGTCGTTAGGATCTTTTGTATAGATCGACCGGCACCATTCATGGTCCAATTCCAGCACATCGTAGCCTGCATCCATCCACTGGTTTTTACGCCGCTCGAAGGTGGCTTCGTCGGGTACATCAAACGCAATATGGTTTATCTGATCCGGGACGCCTGCACCTTTTGAAATATTGGTATGGAAGTCTTCTGTACCCGGTACATCGTGCATCTCCCAGAAGGCGATGAACTTGCTGTCATCTTCCATCCGGTAGAAAAAATGCTTTGCCCAGCCGCCGGTCGGCACGGGCGCAACTTCGGTCTTGACCAGCTCGAACCCCATCACACCTTCGTAGAATTGGTGGATGGCTTTCATGTCTTTGGCGGCGAGCGCCAGGTGATGATATCCCATAAGTCTCTCCTCCTCAGTCTCAGCTTTTATCGACCATACTCATCACATCGGATGATGCTTTTGCATCCACCCCGTCTTGCATGGGCATTGGAATCTCGACAATACGGTCCGGCACATCATCATATTCCAGACGAAGAGCCCGGCTCATGATGGCATGCATTTCGTACATGGCCGTAATGTATGTCAGCTCCAGAATTTCAACGTCGCTCAAATGCGCCTTTAACGCGTTGAACGTTCCGTCGGTCACGCGCCCGTTCTCCAGAACCATTTCATCGGTATAAGCAAGCACCGCCCGCTCTTTCGCTGAGAAACAGTCCGCTACATGCCAGTGCGGCAGCGCTTCGATCTGTTCTTCACGCAGGCCGACATCGCGACAGGATTTACAATGCTGAGAAAATACGAACTGCGAGCCGCGCACATAGCCTGCTCTGGTCTGCCCCAGTTCGCGCAGCTTCGGGTCCAGCTTGCGATTTGGGTCGCGGTAAAAACGGAACCCGTCCACCGCATGTTTGAAGCAATCAGGGACCAACGCAAAAACAGTCCACCAATTGCCGGGCGTGCCTGTTGCTGTGCCTGGCTCCTTGACCGGATCGCGCTCGCCAAACAGCATCGTATAGATCGACTGGGCAAATGGATCAGCATCCGCCTTGGCAATTTCGGCCAATCTCGGCATCTCGTTCTCCCACATTCGTTGCCTTGATTGTAAGTTTTCCTTACATTCTCCGCAAGCCCCTTATCCGGGCACGAATGATCGACAGGCAGGAGAAAAAGACAGTGAAGGCGCGCACTTTTCCCACAGGGCATTTAATGGTGGGGCTGCTTGAAGCTTTCATGTGGCTGGATCGAGGGTTGCAGAAAAACCTGGAGGCCGCGGGCCTTCCCCATGTCCGCCGTCTGGAAAGCATGGTCATGCTTTACGCATCCATTGGCGTTCTTCGCCCAACGGCACTCGCCCGGACACTTGGCATCACCCGGCAATCGGTGAACGCCGCCATTCGGGAGCTTGAAGGCAAGGCGTTAATCGAACTGGTGACAGACCCCGAGGACGGGCGCTGCAAAATGATCCAGTTTACTGAATCAGGTGAGCCCATTCGCCAGCAGGCCGGCAACATTATGGCCGGGCTGGAACAGGTCCTGGAAGACCGGATTGGCAAATCCAACAAGGACAGGCTGCATATCGCCCTTGACGCGAAACGGGGGGAACCGCCGCTTCTTGACGATCCCTTGCCGGCACGGACCAAGCGTGTGCGCTGAACATTTTTGCGAGCACCGTGAGCAGACCTGTCTTCGGGCTTTTCGTGGGGCCGTCGATCCGTCACACTCGGGCACATTGCCATTGCCAGACGGACACCTGCCTTATGCCTCCTTCCTCAAGTGAACAAACACCGCCTCAGCCGACCCATGACGCGCTTACCGAGACCATTACAGCCGCGCTGCCACCTCTCCTGCATGCGATGGAGGGATTGGGCTTTATCGCACGGCATCTGCACCCACCACGCCTGGCGGAAGTGATCGCGCATGTCGGAGCTCTCGACAAAGGTGTGGCCGACGGCCTTGGCGCGGTGCATGAACTGGCCTGGCCGGAAGATCTCCATCCGTTTCGTGACCGGATTGTTGACGCTGCTACATCCGTCCTCCGGGCCTATGAAGAGCTTCGTTCGAGCCTTGAAGATCCGAACGGCGCGATGATGACCTATCGCGCCCTCAGGCATTATGCACGTGCGCAGGAGGCGCTGTTTCCGCTGGCACGCCTGCTGCCGCCCCTTAGTCGTTTCTTCCTTGACGAGGGAGCACGGGACGATGCGGCGCTGCTTGCACAACTGAAAGAGGCTGGCCCCCGCCCCGGGGTGACGGGTCTTATGCATTTTGGAAACGAGAAGCAGGAACGGGGGGGCTTTTCCCTTTATGTGCCGGAGACCTATGACCCTGCCGGCCGCTATCCGCTGGTCTTTGCGCTCCATGGCGGGAGCGGCCATGGCCGGGATTTCATGTGGAGCTGGCTGCGAACAGCGCGCGCGATGGATTTTATTCTGGTCAGCCCTACATCTGTCGGTTCGACCTGGTCCCTGATGGAGCCCGACGAAGACGCGCCCAATCTCGCACGGATGCTCGATCACATTCAGGCTCACTGGTCCGTGGACCCCGATAAAGTGCTGCTGACCGGCATGAGTGACGGTGGCACATATACATATGTGAACGGGATCACCGGCGCATCGGCCTTTACCCATCTCGCGCCCATCTCGTCGGGTTTTCACCCTCTCCTGTTGGAATTTGCGGAGGCTGAGCGCCTGCAAGGCCTGCCTCTTTACCTTGTGCATGGCGCACAGGACTGGATGTTTCCAGTCGACATGGCCCGCACCGCCGCACGTGCCTTGAGCGGCCGAGGTGTTGAACTTGTCTATCGGGAAATCAAGGATCTCTCCCACACCTACCCGAGGGAAGAGAATAGCCAGATCGCCCGCTGGTTCCTCACCGGCGAGCGACCGGACGAGCCGGACCGTGTGGCCTGATTTTTCTTGCCTAAGGCCGCCTGGTCTCCACCCGGCTTATGTCTGTTCTGACGATCTGCCTTCCGTCAGGCTTTAGCGCTTGGGCGCGCGGCAACAGCCGCGTGCCACCGTTTCAGATCTGTGTGGTTGTCCTGCGGCTCCACCTTTACCCATTTTGCAAAATCAACAACGACCATCGCCGTAATGTCGGCATAGGAAAACGTATCAATCGCCAGAAACTCACGTCCCTTCAACCGGGTGTTCAGCGTGTCCATGAACGCGGTCAGCCGTACACGACCGCGCTCAGCCAATTGCGGGATCTGCTCAAAATCAATCGGGCCCGTTGTTGCGCGCCCAACCATGCCTTTGGATGTGTTCCGCAGAATTTCAGCGACCGCGGACAGACCTTCGAGCAAGGCACGCGAATTCCAGTTCGCAACGAGACCTTTCTCCGTGGCTGTGACACCCAACAAAGGAGGCTCCGGATAGGCCGCTTCCAGATAGGCGGCAATACCGTCATTTTCCGTCAGGACAGTGCCATCTTCCAACCTCAATGCAGGTACGGTACATGCCGGATTGATGGCGCGAAAAGCCTCACTCAGCTGTTCTTTTGCCCCCAGGTCAACTTGAACATTTTCGTACTCGACCCCTTTTTCCGCGAGGAAGATGCGTGCCCGGCGCGGGCTGGGGGCCAATGTGTAATCATAAAAAGTCAGTGCCATTTGGATTTCCCTCGGCTGATTGCCGTTTATCAGTTCTTGCTGTGCGCACCCTAGAGAGCTGCCAGATGCAGAACAACATCCATCGTGCCTGCACGGCCTCACAGTCACTTTATGTGAGTGGTTTCAGCGTCCGCCCGCGACCGTCTCGATATTGAGCTGACCTGCGAGCCCGGCATTGCGATGTATCTCGATTTCACGATAGGCGTCGGACATGGTCATTTGCGCCATGGCCGCACGGGAGGGGTATTGCACAATCCCCACCATGTCCCATCCATCCGACACCTCGCCGATCAAGGTCATGGTAACGCGGCCCCCATAGATCATCTTGCCGCCCAGCCCTTCCACCAGCCTGGTCACTTCCGCGGCGTATCGTTGGTAGGCTTCCGCACCGGTCAGGTTTGCGTCGCGGCCATCCTCATATTGAGCTTTCGCATGAAACTTGAGCAGATTGACCATGACAACAGGCCCCTCCACACCACCGCTCATCCACTCCGTCATCTGGGCCTCGTTCGGCCGCATTGCATTTTCGATTTTCATCTTGTCCTCCCGTGACACTCTTCTGACTGACCCGATTTTGTATATTGGCATGAACTATGTCATATTTTAATTTGGACCAGGGAGCGATTTCCGTCTAGATCAATTATTCGCGAGAACAACCAACAATAGAGAGAATGACGTGTAATGGCGCGAGGTGAAGCAACAAATGACGAGCATATTGATGGTCGTCTCAATCGCAGTACACGAACCCGCGCGGCCATTGTGCAGGCACTTGTCGAGCTCATCGGCGAAGGCACGCTTATTCCCACCAGCGAAGAAGTTGCAGAGCGGGCACAGGTTGGTCTTCGCACCGTCTTTCGGCATTTTGAAGACATGGAAACACTTTACAAGGAAGTGGACCATTCCATCACCCAGATGGTGCAGCAAGAGTTTGATCTGATGCCCGTCGCTGCGCCGCTTGAAGAGCGTATCGCCTTGCTCGTTGAGCGGCGGCTGGCCCTTTACGACCGCGTCAATCTCTACGCCGCCTCCACCCCGGCCC
>PAZY01000039.1 GCA_002715765.1 Rhodobiaceae bacterium
CGCGATCCCCTGCCCGACACCAATGCACATGGTGCACAACGCATAGCGCCCGCCGGTCTCCTGCAGTTGATAAGCCGCCGTCGTCAACAGCCGCGCCCCGCTCATGCCCAAAGGATGACCCAGCGCAATAGCACCACCATTCGGGTTCACATGCGGCGCATCGTCGGCCAGTCCCAGATCACGCATCACCGCCAGCGCTTGCGAGGCAAACGCCTCATTCAGCTCAACAACATCCATGTCGCTCAGGGAAAGCCCCGTTTGTGCCAACACTTTTCGTGTCGCCGGTGCAGGTCCGATCCCCATAATGCGTGGCGGAACCCCGGCCGTTGCCATTCCCACAACACGTGCCATTGGCTTCAACCCATGCGTTTCCACACCATCGGCTGATGCAAGCAACAACGCACATGCCCCGTCATTAACGCCGGATGCGTTCCCTGCGGTTACACTCCCGCCATCGCGGAAAGGTGCTTTCAATTTGGCAAGCCCATCTGCCGTCGTATCGGGACGCGGATGTTCGTCAACGGCGACAACCGTCTCTCCCTTCCGGCCGGAGATTGTCACGGGAACAATCTCCCGCTCAAAGCGGCCATTGTTCAACGCCACACCGGCTTTTTTCTGGCTACCCAGTGCAAACGCATCCTGATCAACCCGGCTGATCTGAAAGTCCTCCGCAACATTTTCGCCGGTCTCCGGCATCGCATCGGTACCGTACTGTGCGTGCATAAGCGGGTTTACAAAACGCCAGCCGATCGTCGTGTCATACATCTGCTGGTCGCGTGCAAAAGCCGTTCCGCCCTTGCTCACCACAAACGGGGCCCGCGACATGCTTTCCACACCACCGGCAATCATCAGATGGGCTTCACCGGCGCGAATGGCGCGGGCTGCCGTGCCGACCGCATCCATACCGGAGCCACAAAGCCGATTGATCGTGCTGCCCGGCACATTGACGGGAAGCCCGGCCAGCAGAGACGACATGCGTGCAACATTCCGGTTGTCTTCGCCGGCCTGATTGGCACATCCGAAGATCACGTCATCAACCAGTTCCCAATTCACCCCCGCATTCCGCTCCATAAGAGCCATCAGGGGAACCGCTCCCAGATCGTCAGCGCGCACAGACGCAAGACTGCCACCGTACCGGCCAACAGGGGTACGAACGGCGTCACAGATATAAGCTTCGGGCTGGGAAGTAGACATAAACAAATAACCTCGCGTCTCGGTAGGGTTGAGCGCGAGATTATCAGTTTTCAAATCTCTGGAGGCAAGTTTTATACACCACCCTGTAATGAGAGCGGCCTGTTATGACAGCGCGGTCTAAAGCCTCTTACTGGATAACCCAGTGTTCCGCATGGGGGGCTTTGGGTGCAGTCAGCGCCATGCGACTGAGCAGGAAGTCGAGATCATCTCCTTCGAGGTCCGGCTGGGATGTCAACAAGCGCTCCAGCATCAGCAGGCGGAAACGCGCTTTGTCGCCTTCCGCGCCGTTATATTCCATCTCCCGATAAATCTCGATAGCCATACGAAACGTAGGCAGGAGATCTTCGGGAAAACGGGCCCGGGCAAAAAGAGCCCGCAACCCGAGCGGCCCCTTGTCAAGCAACAAGGTCCAAACTTTGCGCGCGGGCAGTTCCACAATCCTTGTCAAGGCAGCCTCGGCAAACATCACCTCCCCCATGCAAAGAGCGCGCAGGATAAGAGATGCCGTCAACTGTCCTTTCGCCATCAACTTGTCGATCAGACGCCCCATTTCGCCAGCATCAATCTCGCTGACAAAATTGACCAGGTTGCGTTCATGCGCATCAGTAATAAGCCTGCGGGCAACATCCGGGGCAATCGCATGTCGCTCCATCAGATAGGCCTGAAGTTCACCAGAAACGGCTGACAAGACATGTTCGACGACACTTGAAGGAAGGTCGGCCCGATGAACCAGTGGTTCAACAACACTCTCATCTCCCGCATAGTGATCTGCAACCCAGGCCAATGTATTGTCATTAAAATGAGCACCCGGGTTTTTCATCAACCGTGCAACAACGCGGCGATTGTCAGTTTCCACCAGCGCGTCAGAAAGGTCTGTCGAGATAGAGGCCCGTCCCGCAATGGCAATCTGTTTGGCAAACGAACCGCGACGGACCAACGCAATCAGGTCGGCATCCGTCAGAACGGGTGAGTCTTCCAGGATAGGCGCGGCAATTTCATCAATGTCATCTGCCAACGCCAGAATGACGGTCTTGGGCGCACCGGGCAAACAGCTCAGTGATTTGGCAAGGCTTTCGCGAACAGCCACCACTGTGTCTTTCGCCAATTGAGTGAGAATAGCCTCGGCAAGTTCGCGCTCGCGTTGTGTAATCAATACATTATCAAACCGCGAGGCAACCTTGGCGCCAATCGCCGCTCGCGATTGTGGTGAAGGGTCGCTCGCCAAAGCCGCGACATCAAACGCAGAAAGTACACTCTCATGGGCCATATCTCGCCCTCCAATCTGTCGGAGAACTTCTCATGAAGCTCTACCGGACGTGTGTTTCAGCGAGATCAGCCTAGCAAGCGCTAGTTAACGAATCATTGGGACTTTCGGCATTTCAAACGTGATGACCAACAAAGTGACATCGAAAAGCATTGAAAGAGAGTAAATCTTCCCGAAACTTAGTCTCGAAACCCCCGAAAATTTGAGCTCAAAGCACCTTATCCTCCCACAAGAGAACGACAGAGAACCGTCGTCCCCGCTCCGGCTTCGCAGTGGCTCGTGGCGATTTCGAAATGGCTTCACAGCGTTTCACGCAGATTGTGAAAGAACCCTCGCCACCCGTCAGGAGGTCGTTTCTGCCTGCGCCTTCTCCTTGCGGAAAGGATGGGCCAACTGCGCCACAAAGCCCGCTGGCATGGGCCCATGAATGCCAATATCAACCGGAGGCCGACGGTCGGCATCAAAATATGTCCCGAAAAGCAAATCCCAGAGCATCAGGTTTTCACCGTAATTCTTGTTCCCCTCCCGCAGGTCTTTCGAGTGATGCCACCGATGCAACCCGGGTGTATTGAAAACGTAATTCAACAAACCGGTGCGCGTTTCAATGTTGCAATGGGTCAAAATGCCGACAAATGCGGTAAAGGCGCTCACCCAAAGGAAAATCTCAACCGGCGCCCCCATGAGAAACAGAATGGGCTGGCTCAAAATAATACTGAAGAACGAATCCACAAAGTGAAACCGGCCCGTGTTCACAAACCATAGGCGGGTCACCGAATGATGCACCGCATGAAAGCGCCAGATCAGCGGAATATCGTGGGCAAGACGGTGCGCCCAATATAGACCAAACTCCGCAATCACCAGTCCCAGAACAACCTGCGCGAACATAGGCCAATTGCCCGGCCACAAACCATCAGTGGATCCGGCCGGAGGTTGCACCGTCCCGGCTATCCCAACCGTTGCCGTCACAACAACAAGGATCTGAACCAACCCCTTGTTCAGAAGCGTATGCGCCAGATTGGCAAATGTTTGTTTGTCATCTTGAAGCCAGGCCCGTTCATGCGGCATCAACCGTTCAAGCAACCCCACGATCAGTGCAAAACTGATATAGACCAGGTTGAACATCATCACCGGACTGTCCGTCGTCATCCCAAGTCCCGTGGCAAAAAGTGCAGATGCCAGCAAGCCGGGCCATACAATCATCGACACAACAAGACGTACCTGATCGCCAAATTTTTTATCGTTCACGTCAATCGAACTCACGTTTTCGCCCCTCAAATTCCAGCCATCAACCACAGCCACCAACAAGCCTGTTCAGCGCGCATGCAAAATGCAGGTTGCTGCCGCAGGGTCAAGTTTCAAACGTGCCAGTGCAATCTCTTCCCCACAAACCACGCAATAGCCAAATTCACCTTCGCTGATCCGCGCCAATGCCGCCTTGATTTTGCACAAAGTCACCAGCCGCCGCCGCTCGGTCTCCTGCGCCATAGCCTGCGATTGTAGTGCATCCATTCGACTCAGTCGCCCCACGCTTTGTTGATCGAGTTGAACAACAGCGCTGGCATCTTTCGATACAGACCGAACGGCCTCAAGTTCTTTTAGTTGCGCCTCCAATTGGGTCTTGAATGCCCCAATCTCGGCATCGGACAGGTCAACCATGGCTCAAAGCTTATCATGGACACCGAACGCAAGGGAAAGCGTCTCTTTTGACACATGCGCTGTTTCGTGGATGATCCGCGCAATCTGATATCAAGAACAATCATGAATTCATCGATAAGGGGAAAATCTATGCTCGAAGGCATCCGCGTCATCGAAATGGCAACCTATATCGCAGCACCCGGTGCAGGCGGTATCATGGCCGACTGGGGCGCGGATGTGGTCAAGGTTGAGCCGCTGAGCGGCTGCCCGATGCGGCACTTTCTCAGCAATATCGCGGCCGATGGCCTTCAGGGAAACCCTGTTTTCACGATTGACAATCGCGGCAAGAAAGGCGTGGCGCTGGACACCAGCAAACCGGAAGGCGTCGCCGCACTTAAAAAGCTCATTCGTGACGCAGATGTTTTCCTGACCAATGTTCGCCCCGGCGGGCTGGAACGGGCGGGCCTGGATTATGAAAGCCTGAAAGCCATAAACCCGAAACTGATTTACGCAAGCGTCACCGGCTATGGCCTGACGGGCCCTGACCGCGACAAGCCGGGTTTTGATGTGGCCGCCTTCTATGCGCGCTCAGGTATCGGGCGGATGGCAACCCCCAAAGGACAGGAGCCCGCTCCACTGCGCATGGCAAACGGGGACCATACCACAGCCATGGCAACAGTTGCCGGCATCCTGGCTGCGCTGCTGGAACGCGGTAAAACAGGGAAAGGCAAACTGGTCGAGGCCTCCCTCCTTCGCGCCGGCATCTATACCGGCGGATCAGATATGTCGATCCAGCTCATGTTTGGTAAACTGGCAACCTCCAAGAGCCGCCACGAAGCCATTGCGCCAATTTCAAACTTCTTCCTGACCCAGGACGAACACTGGATAGCGCTCGTACCACGCCAGGGACAGCCGGACTGGGCCGGGATCTGCCGGGCGCTCGACCGTCCGGACCTGACTGACAATCCGCTATTTGCAAACCCGCGTGCGCGCCGCGAAAATGCAGCTGCGCTGGTAGACATTATGGATGAAATCTTTGCCTCCAAGCCCCTCGCGCATTGGCGTGAACGGCTTGATGCTGAAGACCAGATCTGGTCTCCCATGCAACACCCGTCCGAAGTTGTGAAAGATCCGCAAGCCATCGCCGCGGGGGCCTTCGTTGATATTGCAGGACCAGATGGCACGACCGCTTTCAAATCTCCCGCCGGGCCCATCCGCTTCTCCGATGAGGATGCAGGCCTTGTCGCTCCGGCACCGGAACTCGGACAACATACAGAGGAAGTGCTGCGCGCTGCCGGCCTGACAGACGAAGAATGGCAGGAATTGAAATCAATCGGCGCGGTCGCTTAGCATCGATCAGAAGACGAACGGACCCGCGCGTACTCCCCGGTCAAGTGACTGACTTCACGAGGCGTAAGCACGCAACAGATTGGACGTCCGTTCCTTCTTCAACTCGCTGGATGTATCGTCACTTGCCGGAACATCCAGCGACGCCAGTATGTTGATCACCATCGGATTAAGCTCCATGACCGGACGCGAATAACCCGAACTCACGCGAACCGGTGCACTGGCCCGAGCCCCAGTATAAGCCTCCACACCAAACCGGGCTCCCGCCCGCTCCGACGCTGAAACATCGGCGGATGCAACCCGTTCACTATTCTGCAACCTGTCCCCCGGCAGAGCCGGAGCTTCCTTTGTATCGCCACCATGTTTAGCGATGAGGTTCCGATACACCTCCCGCACGGTGCGAGGGCGCCCACTCTCATCATAGAAAATCGGCTTGTTTGCAGCGGCCGCTTTCGGAAACAGGTCTGCCGCACGACGACCAGGTGCAACCTCCGTCGCCTGAATAAAATCTATAGCCCCACCAGTGCCCAGAAAATGGGAAATGTATAATTCGCCGCCGGACACTTCACGGCCAAGCTCACGCTCCATGCGATTTTCAGAGTCCCGGGTCAACGCCCCGGCCATCAAGGCCGCCGATTGAGGGTTAAACCGCTCGGCAAGAATTGCCTCCTTCATTGCCGGATCAGACACAAAATGCCGCCCATCCGGCCGGGTTTCAATCGCCGCAGCAAACCTCCCCAATCCATAGGCCTCACCGTTCTGCTTGACCACCGAAAGCCATGTCTGATCAATAAACTGGAAGAGACCAGATGCACTGGAAGTCCTTGCTTTTGCTGTGCTTTCCAAGCCGGACTCGCGCATTGCGGTCTGCATCAGATAATCAAAATCCACACCCGTTTCGTCACTCGCACGTGCAACAGCTCGCGTGACCTCCAAAGGTGAAGCAGCAATTTCAAATGATATAGCCGTCATATTTTAATCTCTCCTGCCCAAGAGATCGCAAAGCGCGTGCCACTTTCGGAAAAACTTATCCTCCCCCGAAATCCTCGACCTACCCTTGGAACCCGGTACACTCTCCGGCAGGATTCGAGGAGGAAAACATGTCTGAAACGGAAGTCTTGGCTGAAGTCGAAGAAACCCGGCACCACCCCCAACATTCAAGGCCCGGTGACAAGCCCTATCCCCGCGCCATCTATGCCTGGTATGTCGTTGGCGTTCTGGTTGTCGCCTATACATTTTCCTTCATCGACCGGCAGATCCTCAGCCTTCTGGTCGGCCCTATGAAGCGCGATCTCAACATTTCTGATTTCGAGATGAGCCTGCTCCAGGGTTTCGCATTCGCCGTTTTCTATGCGCTGGTCGGCCTCCCCATTGGCCGGATGGTCGACAGCAAGAACCGCGTCGGCATTATTTCAATCGGTATTCTTGTCTGGAGCCTGATGACCGCCCTGTGCGGCACCGCCCGCGCTTACTGGCAATTGTTCATCTACCGGATGGGTGTCGGCGTTGGTGAAGCCGCCCTCTCTCCCGCGGCATATTCCATGCTGGCAGATTACTTCCGCCCCGAACGTATGGGCTTCGCCCTCGGCGTTTATGGTATCGGCGTGTATATCGGCGCAGGGTTGGCCCTCATTATCGGGGCACAAGTTGTCGCGATTGTTCAATCAGCCGGCACAACCACGCTCCCGCTGATCGGCGAGATTTTCCCCTGGCAGGTTGTTTTTCTGGCTGTTGGCTTGCCCGGCATTCTGGTGGCAGCCTGGATGTGGACCATCAAGGAACCGGAGCGCCGCGGACATATGCGCACAACGGTTGACGAAAACGGAAATGAGAAACATGCCGCACTACCTCTCTCCGAAGTGGTGAGCTTCATGTGGAGCAACCGGATTACACTTTTCACCCATCACATCTGCTACGCCCTGGGTGCGATGATGGCCTACGGCGTCGCCGCCTGGATACCAAGCTTTCTCCTTCGCACCCACGGCTGGTCAATCGTTGATGCGGGTACCTACTACGGCACGATCGTCATGATTTTCGGGACCGCTGGTGTCGTAGCGGGCGGATGGATGGGCGACAAAGCCGTGTCCATGGGACGTGAAAACGGAAGGCTGCTGGTAATGGGTCTCGGCTGTATAGCCGCCGCTCCTTTTGCCCTTCTCTATCCGCTGATTGATGGCAATATGCCTCTTGTGCTCGTCCTGCTCTCAATCTCTACCTTCTTCTCCACCTTTGCGATTGCGCCAGGCGCGGCGGCGATACAGGAACTGATGCCAAACCAGATGCGTGGCTTCGCCTCCGCCTTCATGATCTTCATCATTACGCTAATCGGCCTGGGTCTTGGCCCTTCCGCCATCGCGGCCATGACCGACTTCTTTTACGCAGACGAAAACATGCTGCGCTATTCGCTAGCGTACTTACCTCCATTAATTCTCCTGGTTGGGGGTGCAGTGGGGCTCGCGGGTTTGAAACCCTACCTCACCAGTCGCGCCCGCGCCGAAGCCTGGATCACAAAAAACGAAACTTGAGAGGCCATAAACAGCCCCTCAACTTCAGACACCGGTACCTGTCGAAAGAATATGAAAATAAATCAGGGCAGGAAAAACGGCCTGACTGGCGTCTACCTTATCGCCAGTCGGCCAGCTGAATAACTTCACCACGCCCGGTATCACCGGCCGCCGGTCGTGGCTTCTGGCTCCAGCCGGATGACTGCCCTACGGCCATTTTTTCGCTCGTATCACGCCGTTGCAGCATGATCGACAAAGCCGCATCAGACAGCGGCTTGCGCAAAAAATCATCCGCACCACCAATCAGTGCCGCCTCGATCTCGGGCGCCTGCCGGTCATGCCCGGTAACGACAAGGGTCCGGTCTCCACCACCGATGCCATATCGCAAAGATGCGATCAATGCGCCCAGATTACCTTCTGCAACACCCTCATCCACCAAAGTCAAAGCTGGTTGAAAAAGACGAAAAGCCTTTCTCAACCCATCGGCAGAGGTAACCTCCATGGCATGAAAACCCAGTCGCTCACTCACGCGGATCGCAACCCGGCGTGCAAGATGAGATGGATCAGCTATAAGGCACATACGCATGGCAACCCCGCGTCATAACTCTCAAGACCTGGGACAAATCAGCCCCGACAATGAGAGAACGCTAGCGTCCACTTCTGAAGTAATTGTTAACCATAATGGGAATGCTGTGCCCAAAAAGGCACTTGTTCACATCGCACGCAGTGCGCCGAGCAACGCTTTAGCCGCCTCAGGCGCATACGGAACCGCCGTCCCCACCCCCCAGACAGGTGCAGGCCAGGCAGCATCCGCTGCAAACCGGGCGACAACATGCACATGTAATTGCGGAACCATATTCCCCAGTGCCGCCACGTTCATCTTCTCAGCCCCGACATGGGCACGCAGAATACGGCTGGCCCGGTCAATCTCTTCCAGAAAAACAGACTTGCGAGCCTGGGGTACGTCATCAAAGTCCCGAAGGCCCGGCGCACGTGGCACAAGAACAAGCCACGGAAAGCGCGCATCATTCATTAAAAGTACGCGCGAATATGTCCAGTCCGCCACCAGGAACGTATCGGCGGCAAGCCGCTCATGCAGAGAAAAAGTTTCGGGCATATTCCGTCACGGACCTGTCAATCAGAAGGAGACACTCAATCAGAAGGAGACATGGCCCCCACCGAAGATTGAGCGATGAACCAGTGTCTCGCGGCATATACACCAACAATAAGACCAAGCACCAGCGCCCAGAAGACGAGCAGACCAAGCCAAACAGATATCAGAAACCAGTCCTGCTCCATCAGTCTCTCACCAATCTGCCCCTTGAAACGAAGCAATTGCAAAACCGAATTCAAGCACCCCATCGCAGCGGCTGCAGCCAGCAGACCACCAATACGCACACTCCAACGATTACCTTGCTCTAGCACGAAAACACCTCCCCTAGCGCGAGAGCAAGTGCTCCACCCCGTTACATCCCGCGCTTTCCCGAGAGGGAAACTACATAGTTCAGCTTAAGCAATCAATCAGTAAGTTTTAGGTAGTTCCAAGACTTCTCAGCAACGGTCCAAGGAAATATGCGCTTTTCAAAAGAACACCAACCCGCCCCTTCAGATTAGGAGTATTCACAGCACAACACACTTCATGCGCGTATTTTGGCAAGACAAGTTCGTCGCCGGATTTGCCGTCACGCCCCCAGGGCCGAACCCAGGGCCGAGCGTCTGTATTCGCTCGGCGTCAGCCCCATTCGTGATTTGAAAGCGCGATTGAAAGGACCGATCGATCCGAACCCGACATCCAGCGCAATCGTCAAAATCGGCATACGCCGAAGCTGCGGATCAGAGAGCCGATTTGCGGCTTCATCAATCCGATACCCGTTCAGAAAATCGGAGAAATTGCGAAACCCCAATTGCCGATTGATAATCTCTCTCGCCCGGTATTCAGGCAGCCCTGCCTCATCTGCCACCCTGCCCACCGTACAACCCGTTTGCAGGTAGAGTTTTTGAGATTCAACAATATGCACAATTCGGGCGGCATCGGGGTCAACGGTGCTGTTTGAGCTGACATCTTGCGGCACATGCCCGGTTTCAATGCGGGGCGAGCGATCAAAAAAGCCATCCATACGCAACAACGTAAGGCTTGCCCACACCGTGACCATCCAGACCGCCAGCGCCTGCACCATCAGCAAGACAGGATCTTCATCCGGGTCAGCAATCGCCAGTTCGACAAGTGCAATGACAAGCAGAAAACAGCCCCCCAGTACCACGAATACATGCCGAAATTGCCGCCTGGACCCGACAAGATCATCTTCTGCATCAGCCCATACCCGCCAGAAAAGATGCACCGCGCATCCGAGCTGCACCAACCCATGCCCCACCAGCAAGTAACCGGCACCCGCGGGAAAGCCAAATCCGTCCAGAAACAAACGAAGCATCCAAAGTGAAAAAAGCAATCCCGGAATTGCCCAGTCCAGAGGTCGCGGCACGAAACCATCAGCAAACAATGCCCGACCAAAAAGCCACAACAATGCCGGGTTGATGAACGCTTCGGCGCACGCAATACCATTCTGGGTGCTCTCCTGCTCCTTGTTTTCGCCCTTCTTCTACTGATCTCAATTCCAACACCAGCAGAAACAACATCCGGTTTTCTGGCAACCCCGCTGGAACAATTGTTTATTGCAACGGCCTGTATTCTGGGTGTGGCAATCGGCCCCGCTCAGGGCTCAGGGCGCTCCCTGATGGCAAGACTGGCCCCCGCAGGGCAAAGCGGCCGCTGGTTTGGCATCATGGCACTAACAGGGAATGCCGTCGCATTCACAGGTCCCATGCTCGTAGCCATTCTAACTCATGTCTATGACAGTCAGCGCGCAGGCCTCATGGTTGCGCCTTGCCTCATCCTGCTGGGCTTTGCGATCATGCTCTTTGTTCATCGGGACAATCCTGCGGGAGCAGAAACACTCAGTAACTCTTCGGCAGCTCCAGAACCTTCTCGGCAATAAAACTGAGGATCAACTCACGGCTGACAGGCGCAATTCTCGCGATCATGACTTCACGCATATATCGTTCCACATGGAATTCCTTCGCATACCCCATGCCGCCATGGGTCATGATCGCAGTTTCGCAGGCGCGGAAAGCAGCTTCCGCAGCAAGATATTTCGCTGAATTTGCCTCCGCACCGCAAGCCTGCCCCGCATCGTAAAGAGACGCCGCTTTGAACACCATCAGGTTAGCCGCTTCCAGTTCCGCCCAGGATTTGGCCAGTGGATGCTGTATCGCCTGGTTCTGACCAATCGGTCGCCCGAACACAACTCGCTCTCTGGCATAGGTCGAAGCTTTCTGAAGCGCGATACGACCAATCCCCACGGCTTCCGCGGCAATCAGGATACGTTCCGGGTTCAGGCCATGAAGAAGGTAGTGAAATCCCTTCCCTTCTTCGCCAATCAGATTTTCCCGCGGCACGCGAAGCCCGTCAAAAAACACGGCATTCGTGTCCACTGCCTTACGGCCCATTTTCGCGATCTCACGAACTTCTGTCGCACCACCCCGGTCAAGGTCGGTGTAGAACAGGCTTAACCCTTCCGTGGGTTTCCCGCACTCTTCCTTTGGTGTTGTGCGTGCAAGCAACAAAATCTTGTTGGCTGTCTGCGCGGTTGATGTCCACATTTTGCGCCCGTTCACAACATAATGGTCACCCTTGCGTTCCGCCCGCGTGGTGATCGCCGTTGTATTGAGCCCCGCATCAGGCTCCGTCACCCCGAAACAGCATCGCTCCCGACCTTCAATCAAGGGGGTTAACATGCGCGCTTTCTGTTCATCCGTCCCGAACACAACAATCGGCATCGGACCGAACAGGTTCATATGAATAGAAGCCGCCCCGGAAAGACAGGCACCGGACTGTGCAATCGTCTGGGCAATCAACGCCGCCTCCATCACACCCAGCCCCGCACCGCCATAAGCCTCAGGCATCGCAATGCCAAGCCAGCCACCCCCGGCAATATCTGCGACGAAATCCTCCGGGAAAACACCATCATCATCCCGGGCAAGCCAGTATTCATCACCATATTTGGCGCAAATTTTCGCAATGGCATCCCGGATCGCGATCTGGTCTTCGGAAAATTCGAAATTCAAAGCCTGCCCTCCAGCGGTTTTTCACGATATCTTACCGGGAGAAACGAAACAGCACCACGCCCGATCATTCGGACGACACGCACAGGAACAGAAAGGACAGGCATATCTTTTGAAGAGTTCGAAGAAGGCCATGTTTTCAAACATGCGATCCACCGCACCATCACAGAAACCGATAACACGCTCTTCTCCGCCATGACGATGAACCCTGCGGCCTTGCATCTGGATCACCATTACGCGCAAACNCAAACAGAGTTCGGCAAGCCACTGGTNAATTCGCTATTCACGCTCGGCCTGATCATCGGCATTTCCGTGCATGAAACGACCCACGGCACCACAATCGCCAATCTCGGCATGACCGACATTTCCTTTCCAAAACCCGTTTTCCATGGCGACACTATTCGCGTTGAAACAAGGGTCATCGAAAAACGCCGCTCCAAATCCCGCCCGAACGCCGGCATCGTGACCCTGGAACACAAAGGCATCAACCAACATGACGAAGTCATTGCGCTGTGCACANGACAAGCCTTCATGAATGCACGCGAGGAGGGTTGAACCATGAGATCCTTCCTCTTCGTCCCCGCAGACAGTGAAAAGAAGCGNGCCAAAGGCCTCGNCAGCGGCACGGATGNCTTGATTGTCGATCTTGAAGACAGTGTCGCACTCAGCAATAAACAGGCCGGGCGTGAGGGTGCGNCTGCGCTCCTGTCAGAACGGCAANAGACAGACACTTCCGGCAAGNCCCCCATGATTATCGTGCGCATGAACGCACTTGATACCGACTTGTGGCAGGACGACCTNGCTGCAATCGTGCCCGGCGCGCCCGACGCCATCATGGTACCCAAAACAATTTCCGGGGCCTGCATTGCCAAAGTCTGTCATCATCTGCTGGAACTGGAACTCAGACACGGTCTGCCCGAAGGACAGATCAAACTGATGAACGTCGCGACCGAAACCGCAGCCTCCATGTTTAACCTGGGCACCTATCAGAATGTCTCAAAGCGCTTCTTCGCCATGACCTGGGGTGCAGAAGACCTGTCGGCAGATCTGGGCGCCTTGTCCAATCGCGATACACAAGGCCATTACACAACGCCATACCTCCTCGCGCGGAACCTGATGCTGCTGGGGGCCGTTGCGGCAGAAGTCCTGCCCATCGACGGGATTTACAAAGATTTCCGGGATGATGAAGGGTTGGAACAAGAAGCACGCGCCGCCCTGCGTGATGGGTTTACTGGCAAACTCGCCATCCATCCCGCGCAAGTCCCGATCATCAACAACGTTTTCACGCCCACCGAAAGCGACCTCAGCGACGCCCGGGCTGTCGTAAAAGCCTTTGCGGATGCNGGCAATCCCGGCGTGGTTGGTCTGAACGGAAAAATGCTGGATCGACCGCATTTGCGGCAGGCAGAGCGCCTGATTGCGAGAGCAGAGGCGGCACNCTCAAACGCTTCGTGACAGATCTTTTTTCGCCAATCTGGGATGAAACAGTCACAATTAGCCTGAAAAGCTTGTGCTAGGCTCAACTCGCGGCACTGAACAATCGNAATGGCATACGGAGACCTTCAATGCAGACGATCAGACGAACCGTTTCACTTGTTTTGCTGGCACTCGGCCTCTATGGCGCTTTCATCGTCTACCAGCAGAGCCAGCTCGCTGCCGCAATTGTGGGTATTTTGAGTCTGTGCCTGGCTATCCCGTTTTGGTTGAACCACCGCAAAGCAGCCGCTGCCCGCGCGAATATAGGGAAAGAGCCTTCAACCCGCGCCGAGCATGGCCTGAGACAGGCGCGTGCCATGGCTATGCGGGAAGAAGGTGAAGTGTCCGGCCTGCCAAAAGGACGTTGACTAGCGCACGGTCCAGCGNCTGACCCGTTCGGCAAGGTCCGGGCGCACCCGGTCTTCCTGGGGCCCGGGATGCNCACCGAGATAGATGAAGCCTGCCACGCGCTCGTCGCCTTCAAGGCCAAGCGCTACGGCGACATTGGCATCAAACGCATACCATTCAGTCAACCACTGCGCACCAAATCCAAGTGCTGTCGCTGCCACAAGCATGTTCTGGCACACAGCCCCCGCCGATAGCTCCTGCTCCCATCGGGGTATCTTCACATGGGACGTCGCNCAGGACACAACACAAACCACCGTCGGGGCCCGCAACAGTCGCAGCGTTTCAAGCGCCGCACGCTCTTCTCCCGCATTCGGATCGGCTTTCAGNAAAGCGTCCTTCAACACATGTCCAAAGGCGCCACGCGCCTCCCCTTCAAAGACGATGAAGCGCCATGGCCCCAACTTGCCATGGTCCGGCACCCTGTGCCCCGCCCTCAAGATCAGGTCCAATGCCGCAGCATCCGGCCCGTCATCCGTCATCAGTGCACTCGACACCGATCGACGCGTCAACAACAGGTCAATCAAAGACGGGCTTGCTTCCGAAGCAGACATGCATTTCTCCATTTGTGAATGTCAAAGGACATAAGCCTTTTTGAGGAAATTGCAATCGACTCGCAACAATTTCACTGGACATTAATAAAACTAAACTTTTCAATTCTTTATGNTAAATCTCACGCGATACGTGCAATCAGGTTGCATNGCTCTGCTGGTCGGCACCACCTGTGGGGCAAGTACCGCCACCGCAGGNGCCTGGCTACAGGAAACGGGGANCACACTGGCCATTGTCACCGTCCGCCACATTCGCGCTGACCGCATTATCAACCGGTCAAGCGAACTCACCGCCAATGGGCGCTTAAGCAAGGTTGAACCCGAACTTTACCTGGANTACGGCCTCGCCTCCCGTCTCACATTGCTGTCAAAGTTCACGCGCTCAACAGATAAAATCAAGGTATTGGGCCACCAGTTCACCAACACTGATTTCCAGCGTCTGGAACTGGGTNGCCGCGCTTACCTTTTCACGTGGGAAGGCACACGCTATGTCGTCGACCTGATAGCCGGACGCACCATGGGAACGCAGCCCATTGACCCCTCCCTCTCAACCACGGGGCAATTCGACGTTGAGGTCGCCCTCATCACCGGCACGCATTTCGAGGAATGGGGGATGAGCGGCTTCAANGAAACACGGATCGCCTATCGTCACCGTCCCGGCATACGCCCGGCAGAAGCCCATATCGAAGTCACGCTGGGTGTAAACCTCGACACAGACTGGCTTCTACTCCTTAAAAACCAGAACATGAATTCGCTCGGGCGAACCCCGTCACCATTTGGGCACTATCGTTCCAACAAAGCAGAACTCTCGTTGGTGCATGAACTGGAGCCGGGCTTCAGCATTGAAGCCGGCGCCCTTCGTACNCTTGCAGGGCGCAACGTACTGAAAGAA
The DNA here is from genome assembly GCA_002715765.1 of Rhodobiaceae bacterium. Lineage (GTDB taxonomy): Bacteria > Pseudomonadota > Alphaproteobacteria > Parvibaculales > Parvibaculaceae > Mf105b01. Next base: position 15,388 of record PAZY01000039.1, read on the forward strand.
TCCGGCTTCAAGCTTGCATTCTGGTATCGCTTCTAGCCTNCATGAANAACNAGGCTTTGGCCTCGCGTGCAAGGTCCGGCGGNGTCGCTTCNGCNCGCAACNNGNCAATCGCNTCATCNAGATCCATCACAACCTGATCCTTGGAACCAAGACGACGGATCGAAACCTTGTTCTCTTCCGCCTCTTTCATGCCAACGACCATGATGACCGGCACCTTGCCAACCGAGTGCTCGCGCACCTTGTAATTGATCTTCTCGTTCCGNGTATCGCTCTCAACCCGCAGCCCGGCAGCGCGGAGCTTTTCGGTAACAGCAAGGCCATACGGGTCAGCTTCCGACGTAATCGTCGCGACAACCGCCTGCACCGGCGCGAGCCACAAAGGAAGNTTGCCCGCACAGCTCTCGATCATGATGCCGATGAAACGCTCAAGCGTACCAAGGATCGCCCGATGCAGCATGACNGCATATTTGCGGGACCCGTCTTCCGCGACATAGGTCGCGTTCAAGCGCTCNGGCAGAACATAGTCGAGCTGCAGCGTACCCACCTGCCAGGAGCGACCAATCGCATCTTTCAGATGGAACTCAAGCTTGGGCGCGTAAAACGCCCCCTCACCCTCAGCGACAACATATTTGTGGCCTGTTGCTTCAAGCGCGGCCCCAAGTGCCTTTTCAGCCGCGTCCCAACGCTCAATCGTACCACCAAACTTTTCCGGATGCGTGGCAAGCTTAATGACCACATCCTCAAAGCCCATATCTTCGTAAACAGCATAAAGCAGATTGACGAAATGCTCCGTCTCGGACTGGATCTGTTCTTCCGTACAGAAAATATGTGCATCATCCTGCGTCATCTGACGCACACGCATGAGTCCGTGCAACGCACCATGTGCTTCGTTCCGGTGACAGCAGCCAAACTCCGCCATACGCATCGGCAGATCGCGGTAAGACTTGATGCCCTGATTGAAAATCTGGACATGCGCCGGGCAGTTCATCGGCTTGATCGCCATCAGATCCGCATCACCGGACAGAACCGGACCTTCATCTTCCGTGTTCGGCACTTCGTCCGGCACGACAAACATGTTCTCGCGGTACTTGCCCCAGTGGCCGGACTGTTCCCAGAATTTCGACGCCATCAATTGCGGCGTTTTCACTTCCTCATAGCCAGACTGGTTGAGCCTGCGGCGAATATAGGCCTCAAGCTGATTGTAAATGACAAACCCTTTAGGGTGCCAGAAGACAGACCCCTGCGCCTCTTCCTGAAAATGATAGAGGTCCATCTCGCGACCAATCTTGCGATGGTCCCGCTTCTCTGCCTCTTCAATCATATGCAGATACTGCTTGAGGTCTTTCTCACTCGCCCAGCACGTGCCATAGACCCGCTGCAACATTTCGTTGCGACTGTCGCCACGCCAATAAGCGCCTGCAAGTTTGGTCAGCTTGAACGCCTTGCCAAGCTTGCCCGTAGACGGCAAATGCGGTCCCCGGCAAAGGTCGAGCCAATTGCCCTGACGGTAAATCCGCACATCCTCGCCTGCAGGAATGCTTCCAATGATTTCGGCCTTATAGTCCTCGCCGATTTTCTTGAAATAGGCGACAGCCTCATCCCGGTCCCAGACCTCGCGAATGATCGCTTCATCCCGGTCAACAATCTCGGCCATCTTCTTCTCGATGGCTTCAAGGTCTTCAAGCCGCAAAGGCTCCTTCGGCGCGAAATCGTAGAAAAAACCGTTTTCGATTACAGGGCCAATCGTGACCTGCGTGCCTGGAAACAATTCCTGCACGGCTTCCGCCATCACATGTGCCGCATCATGGCGCAGCAGCTCAACGCCGTCTTCACTGTCGGGCGTAACAATCTCAACGGCGGCATCCCGGTCAATCACCGAGCAAAGATCATCCATCTTGCCATCAATTTTGAGCGCCACGGCCTTCTTGGCGAGTGACTTGGAAATGCTTTCCGCCAGTTCAAAACCGGTAAGCGGTGCCGCAGCCTCACGAATGGACCCATCCGGCATCGTCAACTTGATCATTTCTCGTTCCTTCCAGCCTCTGCACAGGCGCAGGAGGCATTACTAGCAGGCATGTCTTGGCGAAGCGTGCGTGACCAATGGCCGTAGCGCCAGGGTGCATACCATGGCTGCACCGCCAACATTTCCGGCACCGGATCAAACCCATGTGACCCCCAGGGGTGACATCGAAGGATACGTGACAAGGCGAGCCAACCGCCGCGCCACCCGCCATGCTGCGAAACGGCCTCAAGCGCATACGCCGAACATGTCGGCAAATGCCGGCATTTCGGTCCCATCAAGGGCGAAAGCGTCCAGCGATAAAGCTGAACCAGCCCGATCAGGAGATACGCAAGCGGACTGCGCCGCATGGCTTTTCCTTCATTGGTTTGACCGGCCGCCACAGGTCCGTGTCGGCCACGCAAGGATTCGCAAAAATCCATAAGCTCTAACTATCGTCAATATTCACGCCGCTCAACAGGCGGAAGGCCCAAAAACAGGCAAAAACCCGGCCAAAACCGCCCTGAAACAGCGCATTGCATCAATTTGTGTGAATTGGGGCCCGGAACGGCAAATCGTCAGGGGCCAGCCGGCTCGGGGTCAGGCCGAGCCGGTGCTAGTGCCCGTCCTGGTAAGAGTGGTGCCGGTTGCAACCTCCAGCACGAAACACACATGATCACCGCCGACTGTAAAGCCGCCCGTCCCGATCCAATTGTGTGTCACTTGCTTCATCATCTCACCTCAATAGCGGTTTTATAGCAGAAGCGTAAGCAGGTGGTAAACCGGCTAGCTGGATAGCTCTGGATTGCCGGAACAAGTCCGGCAATGACGACAGAAAGCAAGTTTTGATGAGGCAAGTTCGTGTTCTACTTTCTTATACTCTCCTCAATTCCAACGCCTGCCGGGCTTCCCGCTA
>PAZY01000040.1 GCA_002715765.1 Rhodobiaceae bacterium
CATAGCCGCCATAAAGAAAGGGTGGATGAAACGCCAGAGCCGGGTCCTGCAAGATCGGGTTCAGCCCGTTCCCATCAAACGGGGCCGGATCGAGACGCAGAAACGGATTGGAGGTCAGTAAAAGAAAGAGGATGAAGGCCACGCCGATCAGGCCCTGCACCCCAAGCACACGGGCACGCAAGCTGTCCGGCAGGTTTTGACCGAAAAACGCCACCGCGCCGCCAAAGAAGGCAAGGATCAAGGTCCAGAGCAACATGGAGCCTTCGTGGTTTCCCCACGCGCCGGTAATCTTGTAGAGCAGCGGTTTTGCGCTGTGCGAATTGGCCACGACCAGAGACAAGGTAAAGTCTGAAACGGCGAACCCATAGGTCAAAGCGAGAAAAGACAGGGTCAGAAGACCCAGTTGAAGTCTGGCTGCGGGCACGGCAAGACGCATCAGCGATGGATTGACCACTCCTCCGGCAAGGGGTGCAGCCGCTTGTATCAATGCCACCACCAGTGCGAGAACGAGCGCAAAATGTCCCAGTTCCGCGATCATGGATACGCTCCCTGACCATAGGTTTCGCTGTGAGGGACTTCGCCGTCGCCCTGCCAGTTGCCGGTGCGCTTCAGTGCATCAGCCACTTCTGACGGCATGTAATTCTCGTCATGCTTGGCCAGCACCGTGTCTGCGGAGAATACGCCTTCAGGCAGCAAGACACCCTCAGCCACAACGCCCTGCCCTTCGCGGAAAAGGTCTGGCAGAATACCGACATAGGTTACAGGGATCGTCGCCGCAAAATCGGTCACATCAAAACGGATTTCGGTTCCCTGCCCGCGCACGATGCTGCCTTCAACAACCAGCCCGCCAAGGCGCATGCGCGTACCGGTTTCCAAGCCGCGCTCACTGACCTCACTGGGGCTGTAAAAAAAGACAATACTGTCTTCCAGCGCGAAAAGAACCAGACCGACAGCTACTGCCAGAATGGCCAAACTCGCGCCGATCAGAGTGGCGCGGCGCTGTTTGCGCGTCATGTGTTTTCTCCTGCCGCCTGTGAATAGTCGCTGATTGCCGGGTGGTCGAACCCAAGTGAAGAGTACCATACTGGCGAACGCCAACCATCGGAACCGGCAAATCGCCGCGGGGGCTCCTCACTTTTTGCGGAGCCTCCCTCTTACAGACCAAATGCCGCCCGACTGATCGGGCCGATGATACCATCCACGTCGAGCCCCAGTTCTGCCTGTCTCTCCCGCACGATCCGATCGAGATTCCGGTCAAAAACCCCATCAATATTGATGGCATACCCGACCTCAACCAAAGCTGTCTCCAGAGCACGCACATCATTGCCAGTCATCGGGGGATCTGTCAGCTTCAACGTGCGCAGCCCCGCATCTTCGGCTGTGACCCTCACCGGCGCGGCAGCGCGTAAAGTCTCGGCATCCACCCGGACACCACGAATGGTCATTGGCAATTTCAGTTGCCAATTGTCCGCCTCGATCAAGGTGAGGAAGACATCCATCCGATAGATCGTTTTCTGGAGCAGAGAATTGCGATGCGCTTTCAGCCAGTTTCTGCGCTCGGTAACATAGGCCTTACACCATTTTCTCTCGCCCAGACCGTTGACCCGACCGTGCCGATCGATGGTGCGGTCCCGCATGAAGCTCCATGAGCCGTGAATGTGACTATCATAGACAATGGCAAATGAGAGAGGTTCCCGGAGCCCCAGGCTCGCCGCTGCTTTGCTTGCCGGCTCCCAATAGGCATCGTCGAAGAACGTATCCTGTACGGTCTGCATGACCGGGTCATCACCGGCAGACTCAAGGAAGGTGCGAAACAGCATGTCGAAATCGAGTGAGACGTCGATATCCGCCAGCCGCGGCAGAAATGGTTCCAGATGGCGGGCAAAAGCCGCCCCTTGTGCGCCCACATAGCGCTTGAGCAGCAAATAGAGGTTGCCGGACGCCAATGTCGTCTGCGCCCGGCCATAGGTCAGATGCCCCGTATCCCCCGGCAACAGGGTGACACGGCCATAATCGCCCGTGACCTTTCCCGTCTCGAAAATGTTGACGATTGCCTGCGCGGCATTCTTTTGCTCACCCGATACGCTCATATCCTCTCCTCGCCTTCTCTCGTCACGGGTTCTCCCCGAGGCTCATTCCCTGAAATTCCTAGCGGGAACAGACCAAAGTTCTGCGTTCGTTTCGATCAATCGCCTGCCCCCCCTTATGCACCTGGCGCCCCTGATGCTGCCGGCACTCTTGGGGGGCTGTGTTGACCAAAATGAACTGACCGTATTGACCCCGTTTATCGGTCTGTGACTTTATGAAACCAATATCGCATGCCTGATCAGGATAGGGGATAAGATGAATTTGTCACGGCCAGCTGGCTACATAGCTGAAATTTCCGGTGGGCTTTTGTGCCGTTTTCTGCCCCGGTCGGGCCTGTTGCTTCTCTTGATCGGGCTTTCCGCCTGCCTGCCAACGTCGGAACACCCTATCGATACGGCAAGTGATGTGCTGCCATCTCTTTTTTCAGGGATCTGGGAGGGTGAGTTGACAGACGGCCCGGCGACACTTGCTTTTCTCGCGCCGGGTGAAGGAACCTCACAAGCCAGTGTTCAAGGATTGCTGATCCGCCATCGCGCAGACCGCCCCTCTATCAATGAGGGCTGGCTGGCATTTGAAGCGGACATTGCCAGTTTCTGCGGTGAGATTTTTGCCTCCCTCAAGCTGCGGCAGATGGACGGTAAAACTGTCAGTGACGGCGAGGACGGCTATTACCTGTTCCGTATTGTCGGGAGCGAAACATCTTTCAAAGCGGTTGGGATGAACGACCTTGTATTGACCGAACTCATCAATCGGGGGGCGCTTGAGGGCCATATTGACAAATCAGCGACCGTCCCCCGCATTCGCCTGACGGAGACGGCACGTGCGCTTCGGGCGTTTCTGATTACAGCGGATCTGGATGAACTTTTTAGCGATCCGTTTGCTCATTTCGCACGGCGCTAAAGCTGTTTCTCATTTGCCTCCAGCTGGCGACTGCCCGGCCAGCCTCTCCGTGGCGGCAGCGACGTGACTTTCCACAACGGCACGCCAAGGCGCATCTGCGGGCGTGTCTTCCAGCAGCGCTTTCCAGTCTTGTGTTGCCGCCACAAGATCACCCGTCTGCGCTTTTGCCAATGCCAGATAAAACCGCGACCTGGGGTGTTGCTCGTCCATTTCGAGTGCTGCCTCAAATGCCCTGATGGCGGGCGGCGGTACGATACCGTCGCCAGACAATGTCAACGCTTCGCCCAACCCGGCGAGTGCATCGGCTTCACGCCCCTCAATCTGCATGATCCGCCCGAAAGCGTTGATCGCTTCTCCGTAGCGACCCAGTTGCAGATAGATGGGCGCAATCAGACGCCAACCCCGCACATCATCCGGTTCCTGCTCCAGACGCAGCTCAAGCCGCGCAACGAGTCCTTCGACCGGAAGTTGTTCAAGCGGTGCATTAAGCCGTTCAGCATAAGGTTGCCCGGGCAGTCCCGGTGACCCCAACGTCAGATATGTGGCCAGCGCCGCCAATGGCATGATCACAACCAGGGCTATTGTGACAGGTTTAAGCGACGCGCGTTGCGCTGTCACAGGCGTATCCTCGATATCTGCCGCTGCCAGCAATCTTCTGGAAATTTCCAGACGGGCGCTTTCCGCGTCTGCTTCGGCCAGCACCCCGCGCTCAATCTCCCGGTCGATCTCGCGGAGCTGGTCCTTATAAACCGCCACATCGGGATGCTCACGAGAAACATTATCCGTCCAAAAAGCCCGCAAGAGATAGGCGAGCGTCGCAGCCGTCAAACCACCAACGGTAAGCCATAACGCGAATTCCTGCATGGTGAGGGGCACTGCCATCTCCCTATTGTTCAGCCGAGTGCGGCCTGCAAAGTGTCTTGCTTGTCATAGGGGTATAGATGTTTTGGGTACAAGCGTCACGAGGCGGACGCGAAATCCCCCGCGGTTTTTTGTCCCGCTCCCGCCATTTGCTCTGCCGTCGGCGCCAGCAAACGCTCAATAGGCAGATCGACAAAGACGCTCGTCCCGTGCCCACGTTCACTTTCAATTGAAAGGGAACCATCATGCAATTCCGTCAGCCGCCGGGCGAGAGGGAGACCAAGGCCTGTCCCCTCGTAATTGCGGGTCAGGGTTCCGTCCACCTGCCTGAACGGCTCCAATGCGTGGGGAATATCTTCTGCCGCCATCCCTATGCCCTGGTCGATCACCGTGATGCGCAGCATGTGTGCGTGCACTTCTGCCGTTACTCTGACTATGGTCTTTTCTCGTGAAAACTTCACCGCGTTAGACAGGAGGTTGATCAATATCTGTTTGAGCGCGCGCTCATCGCAACGCAGAACGAACTGCTCGTTTTCCAACACCATCTCAAGCTTGACCCCGGCCTGTTGGGCGCGAGGAGCAACGATGCGCATGACGCTGCCGATCAGGAAGGCAAGCTCCACCTCATCGTCACCGAGATCAAATTTGCCCGCCTCGATTTTTGACAGATCGAGAATGTCGTTGATGATGTTGAGAAGGTGCACACCGGAATGATGGATATCTTCCGCATATTCCGCATATTTCGGGGTACCCAACGGGCCATAGATCTCGCGGGTCAACGCTTCTGAAAAGCCTATAATCGCATTCAGCGGGGTGCGCAATTCGTGGCTCATGTTGGCCAGAAACTCGGTTTTGGATCGGTTGGCCGCGTCAGCGAAATCCCGCGCCTGACGCAAGTTCTCTTTTTCCATCCGCCCGTGGGTTACGTCATGTAGCGCGATCAGAATGGCGGGACCGCCGCGATACCGCATCGCCGAACTGGTGAAATTTACCCACAGTTTGCGACCATCCCTTGTCCCGATAGAGACTTCAACAGGTTTGCGCGCGCTCATTAACTCTGTGAGCTGCCCGACGCTCTGCAGGGACAACCCGTCTGCGACCAGCGTTTCCAGATCAACATTCTTCACCTGCTCTCTGCTGACGCCCAGCATCTCGCACGCTGCCTTGTTGGCCTGAATGAAGCGCGTCTCACCTGGACGAACCAGTGCGAGCGGCAATGGTGCGGCGCGGAAAACGCTCTCGAAGCTCCGCTCATTGGCACGGGCTTCGGTTTCCGCGATCCGTCGTTCCGCAACTTCATCCGCCAGACGCACGGCCATGTTCTTGTGATGCTGCATGGACGTATATTCCGTCCGTCGCAACTGCCCCGACATGCAGCCAAGCCGTACGCCCACGACATTGGTGATGAGACACATGACCGCCATCAGCCCTACCCCGTAGAGACTTCCGTTCATCACGGTCAGCATCGCGACAAGCAGCATGATCGAGCAGACCGTGCCGACAAACACGTTTAACAACAACCGGTTGGGAACGGCGATGTAGTACGCAAAAAGGATAACAATGGCCGTCACGGCGAGGTCTCTCATCTCGCTTGCACCCGCCACAGCTGCAAGCATGAGAACCGAAAAGAGATAGATCTGGGTAAAGGTTACGCTCGCATAATAACCCTTTTTGTCGCGCCCTTCGGCAAAGAAGATAATCGGTGCAAAAGCAACTATCAGGGTCAGGATACGCAACACAAACAATTGCAGGAATGTCTGGGAGAAACCGAGCGCCATGTAGTCAATCGCGGCAGCGGCCGTGAAAATGACCGCAGCCAGCAAGATAGCGCGGTTACGCGCAATCGTTTCACCCCAGGTCGCTGACAGGAATTCTTGTTCCAGGTGCCGATCCGCAAACTCGCCGTCCCACCGAAACGCGATATTGGCCGCCTTATCGTCTTCCGAACCAGTCATCGAACTACTGACACTCGCTGCACACAATTCAACGGGGTAAACCGCTTGCCCCTTGCCCGACGCGAAGTCTAGCTCTGCGATGATGCAGGAATAGTTAGGACGCAATGCCGGATTTACTTAAAATCCAACCGAATGGCGAAAACCCGTTATACTTCGAGGAAATTTGGCTGATTTCTGCGATTCTGACCGCATTCAGCCTATAACCAACAAGGGAGTTGACGTGTTGTCGGGACCAGCAGAAGGCGTGTTGAAGGGTATTAAAGTCCTGGATTTCGGGCGTTATATCGCCGGACCCTATTGTGCCACCTTGCTGGCGGACATGGGCGCAGATGTCATCCGGATAGAAAAATGCGACGGCAGCGAAGACCGTTTTGTTCAACCCGTCATCCCTGATGCTGCGCCGGGTGAAGGCGGTGAAGGCACAATGTTCCTACAACTCAACCGAAACAAGCGGGGCATGACCCTTGATCCGATGTGTGATGCGGGACGGGAAATTGTCGGCAAGCTTGTTGATGAGGCTGATATCGTTGTCGCGAACCTGCCGCCATCGACATTGAAGGCCATGGGGCTGGACTATGAAACCCTGTCCGCCCGCAATCCACGTGTCATTCTCACCACCGTCTCAGCGTTCGGACATGGCGGCCCCTATTCCGAGCGTGTCGGGTTTGATGGTGTTGCGCAGGCCATGAGCGGCGCCGCCTACCTGACGGGACAGGCAGACGGGCCCACCAAGTCTTATGCGCCATGGGTGGATTTTGGCACGGCCGTTCTTTCCGCCTATGGCACCATGGCTGCGCTTATGGGACGTCAACAGACCGGTAAAGGCCAGATGGTGGAAGGTGCCCTGCTGGCGACAGCCCTCAATTTTTTCAATTTCCATCTCATTGAGCAAGACCTGCGGCAAACGAACAGGACCGCCATCGGCAATCGCAGCCCCTATGCCGGGCCTGCTGATTGCGTACAGACAAAGGATGGATGGATTTTCGTGCAGGTGATCGGGGACCCGCTGTTCCGGCGCTGGGCGAAACTTGTGGGCGAGGAGGAATGGCTTTCCGATCCCCGGTTCAAGAATGACCTCTCACGCGGGGAACATGGCGAGGTTCTGAGTGCCCGCACAAGCCAGTGGGCAGCCACTCGCACCACGGCGGAAGCACTGGAAGCCCTTGAGGCCGCACGACTGCCGGCGGGGCCCGTCTATTCCCCCCAGCAAGCCCTTGATGACCCTCATATTCAGGCAATGAACTTTATGAAACCGGTTGATTTTCCCGGCCTGCCCAAGCCGGCCCCGTTGATGGACACACCGATCAAACTCTCTGCAACACCGGGCGGTATTCGCCACCGTGCGCCATTGTTGGGAGAACATACCGACGATATTCTTGCTGATCTCGGTTACTCATCTGACGCCATTGCCAAGTTCCGCGCAGATGGTGTGATCTAAGGAGACCTTCATGACCCTTCTTCCCGGCGCACTTCCCTTCTATCCCTTGATGGATGGCCCAACACCTTTACAGGAAATGCCGCGCCTTCGGGACGCCCTGCTGACGGAAGCTCCCAACTGTCCGAGGCTTTTTGTGAAGCGCGATGACCTGACCGGTCTGGCAGGCGGCGGGAACAAAACCCGGAAACTGCAATATCTGATTGCGGATGCCCTTCAACAAGGCGCAGATACCGTCATTACGGCTGGGGCACTTCAATCCAACCACGTCCGGCAGACAGCGGCGGCAGCAGCGAAAGCAGGGCTTCGGGCTCACGCCATTCTTTTCGACATGGTCGACTATCCGGAGCCCGCGTACCATACGTCCGGTAATATTCTCCTTGATCGAATTTTGGGTGCGACCCTTCATCGACCCGCAAAGGGCGCCAACGCGCGCGACGTGTTTGACGAAGTTATGCAACAGGTGGAGGCGGAAGGCGGCACGCCCTACATGGTGCCTGTCGGCGGGTCCAATGCCGTTGGTTCAACAGCCTATGCCGAAGTGTTTCTTGAAATCACTGCCCAATGCGAAACACAAGGCGTAACACCTACACGCATCACGCATGCAACGGGAAGCCTTGGCACCCAGGCTGGCCTGCTGGCCGGACGAGCCCTGTCGGGTCTTGAGCTTCCCATCCAGGCCGTGAGTGTCGCCCGGCCCGACCGGGAAGCGCTGGCAGGTGAATTGCTTGAAATTGCCAATCAGACCGCGACACGCATTGGCGCAGCGGACGTTCTTGACCGGGATATTCATGTAGATTTTCGTCATGTGGGAGATGGGTATGGTTTACCAACCAGCGCGATGGTGTCTGCTGTCGAACTTGTTGCGCGAACGGAAGGGATTCTTCTGGACCCGGTTTATTCCGGCAAGGGGATGGCGGGTTTGATTGCGCAAATTCTGAACGGGGAAATTGACGCGGACGAAACCGTCGTCTTTCTTCACACGGGCGGCATGCCCGGCCTGTTTGCCTATTCGGAGATGTTTCCGTGAGGTTTCACGCTGAAGCCTGAAGCGCGACACGCCCTCTTTTGCGCAGAACAGACGCTGCGCTCTCATCTATCACCAGCGCTGTAATAGTGGCTGCGACATCCAGAAAGGCCTCGGCATTTTCCCGTGATGCCGGATCACAAATCCGCAGCTCTGCGATCAGCGCATCTTCATATGTTTCCATATAGGATTGCAGTTCCGGACGGGTTTTGTCGTAAACATTCTTCACGCCGATTGCCTGTGCATATTCTTCGATCTCTTGCATGAAGGTCAGCTCACGCAATACGCGATCTGTCCTCTCCTCGACGGGCGGGTGAGAGATATCCACTCTGCGGGGGCCCGAGCGCCCGAACCCGCCGATCCGCTGCAAGGGAAGCGCAAGGCTCAGGTCCTTCAGATAGCGTACAAATTCATCACTGATCGCCGTTGAAATTGTGTTTCGTCCGCGCAGCAATCTCTGCCCCCAATTCCCGATCCGCAACAGCTCGATCTCTTTCGTAATACCGTGCGACAGTTCGGAAAACTCCATAATCAGAAGCCGAAGCTCCTTCAGATCCGACAGGCCGGGACGCAAATCCTGAAATGAACCTGATATGACTTCCAGGCGTCGGATGAGACGCTCTCCGAGAATGGAGAAATCCGTTCTAGAAATCATTGTGTCGTCGGAACGTTGTGCCACCTTTCGCGCCAGACGCAATATGTGCCAGGGAAACTGCAAACGCCCCATAACCGCCAATGCGAGATATATCGCGCGGTCAGGGTCCCGCTCATATAATTCATCATAGAGATCACGCACATCGCAGACCATACGGTCATCAAATGCTGAGATATGACGCGGTATGCGGCGTTGCATACCCTTCATTTCATCCAGAATGGACAACACGTCTGCAATTTCCCGCGCATCTTCGATAACATTGAAGTCACCCAGTTTTCGGACGAGCTTGTCTGCAAACGCGGTATCGGTATGACAGGTGGCAAGTGCTGTCTGCATCGCGCGCGCGGCGGCCTCCTGCATGACGGTCACGGAGGCCGCCAAAGCTTCTTCATCCTCGCTGGCCAGATGTGTGTAAATGCGGTCCACCATGTCGGGGAAGGTGTCCGGCAGAAGGTCGAATTTCACCCAGTGCCAGATTGGCTCAAGTGACGAACGGGGTATTGCGCCTGGTATTTTTTCGGTGCGCTCCCCGTCGAACAGAAAATCTTCAAACGGTTCCGCAAACAAACGCTGGGGCTTGTCATCACTGTCACGGTCGCCCGCCAACTCTTTCAGGGCAGGCCTCAGGGTCTCTCGAATTTCTTCTACCGACATGCCAAGCGTTTTTGCAGGCAGTGCGCCCTGCTCGACCGCTTCCAGCAGTTTGACCGCCGCCCGAGCGGGCAGCGTGCCGAGAAACGCCTTTAATGTCTCCGCCTTGTTCACGTCCATTTATCCTACATGCGATCTGCATGAATTCGCTCAGGTGCACGCCAGAGCGCGACCCGTGTATGCGAACTCTCACACTAGGAGGGTATGCTTAACAATCTCTTCACGAATATCTGCCCCCACGCAAAAGGCCGCCACCCTTGCGGACAGCGGCCTTCTGTTTTCAATCATTTCTGCGTGATTTAGTTCATACGCTCGATAATGATAGCTGGGGCCATACCGCCCGCAGCGCACATGGTCACAAGGCCAAACTGCTTGTTCTGGCGCTCAAGCTCATCAACCATCGTGCCGATCAGGATCGAACCGGTTGCGCCGATCGGATGCCCAAGTGCCATGGCACCACCGTTCACGTTAACTTTTGACCGGTCCAGGTTCAGATCGCGAATGAACTTTTCTGCCACCACAGCGAACGCCTCGTTGATTTCGAAAAGATCGATATCTTCAAGCTTCATACCGGCTTTCTGCAGAACCTTCTTGGCTGCGGGCACGGGCGCGTTCAGCATGAGGGTCGGGCTGTCACCCATGTTTGCCATGGCAACAACGCGCGCGCGCGGCTTCATGCCATGCGCTTTGGCATAGTCCGGCGATGCCAGAAGGATCGCAGCCGCACCGTCTACAACACCGGACGAGTTGCCGGCATGGTGTACGTGGTTGATCTTGAGATCAGGATACTTTGCCAGCACCAGCTTGCGGAAGGTTGTACCGTCTTCGTCCAGCGCATAATCAGCCAATTGCTCGAATGATGGTGCGAGACTTGCCAGACCTTCGGCTGTTGTCTGCGGACGCGGGAACTCTTCCTTTTCGAGCGCCAACGTACCGTCTTCGTGATAGACGGGAACCAGTGACTTCGCGAACCGGTTTTCCTTGATCGCAGCATCTGCGCGCTTCTGGCTTTCCAGCGCCAGCGCATCCAGTGCTTCGCGCGGAATGCCTTCAAGGGTGGCAATCGCGTCAGCACACACGCCCTGGTGTGGTTGCGGATGCAGTTCACGCAAGTGAACATTGCCATTGTCCATGAACGGCGAACCGCCTTTGTTCATCTGACCGAACAGCGACATCATTTCGGTCCCGCCCGCGATGGTCAGATCTTCCATGCCTGACATGATGTTGGCAGCTGCGATATTGACCGACGTAATGCCGGAGCCGCAAAAACGGTCAAGCGTCATGGCTGATGAGCGCACATCATAACCAGCATCAAGTGCTGCCATGCGCCCCAGATCGCCGCCTTGCGTACCCTTCTGCGAGCTTGTGCCCCAGACGATGTCATCCACTTCTGCCGTGTTGATATCGTTGCGCTCTTTCAGCGCTTTCAGCACGGTTGAACCCAACCGCTGCGGGTGAATTTCAGCAAGCGCGCCCTTGCCAACTTTGCCAATGCCACGGGGTGTGCGGCAAGCGTCAATGATCCAAGCTTCAGACATTTGCGTCTCCTGGTGATTAAATTATCTGCCAATGGGATACTGCGTTCAGATGCGTCCTGCAATAGGTGGCGCCGGGCCCCTAAATTGACGCAGGGGCGCGCTCTTTCCGCCACCTGTTTTTCACACCCAATAGCCTGTACTCTGTTTCTGCCGGTCGCAAAAATCTGGCAAATCAGCCACATTATGCATACCAAATGCTGCCTTTTGGGCGTGTGACAACCGGACGACAGACAGAAGAAGGAGCTTTTCTTTGCTGGACGCTTTTTTCACCAAACTGGGAACACGTCTCACACAAGAGATCTGGGTGAAGGAGCCAAGCCGGCCTGTCTGGCGCAAACCGCTGGTGGTTGCAGCACGGATTGGCTGGGTGATCGGGCGTGACCTGATTGGCGGACAGGCCAGTCTGCGCGCCATGAGCCTTGTTTACACGACGCTTCTGTCCATCGTTCCCGTTCTGGCCCTCATCTTTGCCATCCTCAAAGCCTTCAATGTCGATGACCAGGTTGAGGTGCTGATGCTTGAGTTTCTGGCCCCAATGGGGGACCAGGGAAAAGAGATCACCAGCCAGACCATTACCTTTGTCAGGCAGGTCAATATCTCCGTACTCGGGTCCGTCGGTCTGATCTTTCTGGTCTACACACTCATCTCTCTCATTCAGAAGATCGAAAAGGCCTTTAACGCCGTCTGGCAGGTTTCATCCGACCGGTCTATCGCACGTCAGGTCACGGCCTATCTCAGTGCCGGCCTTCTGGGTCCGCTTCTTCTCTTTCTCGTCATCGGGGTTATTGCCACAACGCTCAGCACGTTTTTGCTCGACACCGTTGGCGCGTTCGGCCCGTTTCGCACATTGCTGCAAGAAGCAAACAAGCTCGCTCCCTATGGCATGATGATCGGCGCCTTCTCTTTTCTCTACTATGTTGTCCCCAACACACAGGTGCGTTTCTCCGCCGCGCTTGTAGGGGGGGCGGTTGCGGGGATCATGTGGGTTGGTCTTGGCTGGGGGTTTGCCACCTTTATTGTTACGTCCGCACGCTACGCTGCCATCTATTCAGCATTTGCAAGCCTGGTGCTCTTCATGATCTGGCTCTACACCGCATGGCTTATTCTGCTGATCGGCTGTTCCATCACCTATTATTTCCAGAACAGGCCTCACCTGTCCCCGGACAACGGGCTTATCCGTCTGACCGTTTCGCAAGCCAAACGCCTGACCCTCATTTTGATGACGCTGGTTCATCGCTCATTCCTGACCGGTGATACGCCGTGGACATCCCGGCGGCTTGCTGCCCGCCTTGGCATTCCCCCGCAAATTGTCGAAGCGCTGGTGGTTCCTCTTCGCGATACAGGATTTGTTGCCTGGGCCGGACACAAAGCCCGGCTTGTGCCGACCCGACCGGCGGACATGACGAAAATTGCCGACCTTCTAAAAATTGTTCGCAAGGTGGATGCACAAGGTGCTGCATCGGACAGTCGGCTTGGGACAGACAGCACGGTCGATCAATTACTCGCCGCCGCAGAGGAGGCCGAGCAAACCGCGATCGGGGACCGCACGATCAGCGATCTTATCCAGGCGGAGAAAGCACAGACCCGCAAAGTTTAACCCTGCCATCCCCGCACAACGGGAGCGTACAAAGTGCGAAAGCGCTCCCTGCTGTCTGCAAGTCGCGCTTTCTGCTGCTTATGCAGGTCACCCGCATTTCACCACATCCACGATGGATGCGTTTTACATGACCTGCCATTGCCCGTCCGGCTGGCGGCAGGCCGTGCCGTAAGCCTGTTCGCGTTGACCGCCAATGTAGACCGTTTGCTGGTATTCCCGGCAATAGCCCTGCGGGGTCTGATAGGTCTGTCCAGGCTGGACATGACCATAATTGCCGCTCTGATCGTTCCGCCACCACTGTTCCTGGCCGGTTGCCATGGCTGTTTCCGACGCGCGAGACAATTGGTATTGATCGCGCCCATCAAGTCCCCGCCCAACGGACTGGCCGACGGCGGCCCCCATGACGGCACCCAGGCCCGTCGCGATCAGACGACCGCTGCCAGACCCGATCTGACTTCCCAACAGACCGCCCCCAATGGCACCGATGATAGTTCCCGCACCTTCACGCGGTCCGGCACCGTGCGCGTAACACCCTGTAAGAGATGCGGTGATCAGGCCCACCGCTGCCAGTTTGACAATCTTCATGACGGAACCCCGTTTTGAGATGAACTGTTGACGTCCTCTCACAATAGGCCTGTGCGGTTGTTTGATCGCTGAATGGGCCGTTCATCTGAGGTTCATTTTATAAGTGCGGTTTTCCGCTCTTCTTCCGCTGGTGTCCGGTCAAGATTGTGACATCGCTTGGGGTGTGAGGCGGATGTTCGGGGTGACGATTGAGTTGTGGCGCCGCTTTGCCAAACTTGAAACCTGTCGTCACAGACGGCCAAGCCATGTTCCTGACCGGACATCAGTGCTCATCCTCAGACCTTTGGCAGGCGAAGTTCGGCTTTCACGCCGCCCTGTTCACTTTCGGAGAGGGTCAGTTCGCCGCCATAAAGCTCGGCCGTTTCCCCCACAATGTTGAGGCCGAGACCCGAGCCCGGCACGGCCTCATCCAGACGTGTTCCCCTTTTGAGGACAAGATCGCGTTTCTCAGCAGGCAGTCCCGGCCCATCATCTTCGACGCTGATCAGAAGCTGCGGGATCTTCCCACTCACCGCCAATGCGCGGATCGTGACATTTCGATCTGCCCACTTGCAGGCATTATCGAGCAGGTTTCCCACCATCTCCTCCAGGTCCTGCGCTTCGCCTTTGAAGGCAAGCCCGTCCTCAAATGCGGTTTCAATCACGATGCCGCGTTCCTGATAGATGCGCTCCAGCGTCCGGGCCAGACCGGAGAGAACCGGATCCACCGCCGCGCTTGCCCCCAGCACACGTGCATTTGCCGCCGTTCTGGCTCTTGCGAGATGGTGCTCGATCTGCTGCCGCATCAACCCCGTCTGGTGTTTGACCGTCTGGCCCAGCAGGGTGTCGTCTTTTCGGCTTTCATTGGCCAGAACACTCAAGGGTGTTTTCAAGGCGTGGGCAAGATTTCCGACATGGGTACGGGCGCGTTCCAGCACTTCATTGGCATATTCAAGAAGTGAATTCAGTTCCTCCGCGAGCGGCTCAATTTCTACGGGAAACTCTCCTTTGAGTTTCACCTCATCGCCGTTGCGTATTTTTTGCAAGCCTTTGCGCACATCTTCAAGCGGGCGCAGCCCGTACCGCACCTGGATCAAAAGAGCGATCAGAATACCTGCACCAATCACGATAAGCGCGCCAGCCAGAAGGCCGGCAAATTCGTCCACCAGTGCTTCCAGCTGGGTCATGTTACCCGCCACCGCGAATGAGACCGGTACGTCCACCCCGGGTACAAGCACCCACCGCTCCACCACGCGCAATGGCTGGTCCTCCGGACCGGAGGTGCGCCCGCTCAACAATGTATCCAGCGGCACATTGTTCATGTCGAGTGTACGGCTGGGGGTCAGCAATGCCTGATCAAAAAGAGAGCGGGACCGCAGTGCTGTTTGGTGCGGACCGGCATCATCCATGCGGCGCTTGCCCATCAGCTTGACCTGCCAGTACCAGCCGGAATAGACCCGTTGAAAACGTGGATCGCTTAATGTCCGGGTCAGAACAAGCTCGCCCCCACCTGTCACCTCAACCGCGGCAATCAGGCTGTCGAGGATTGCATCCAGATTGTCGTCAAATGTTGTTTCAACAGACTGGCGAAACAGGGAGGAAAGCGCGACCCCACCCACAACCAACNCCACCGCAAGCCACAGCGCAGCCGCAGCCGTCAGACGGAAGGCAAGACTATCAAGCCGCATTTTCAGCCGTCGCCAGACGGTATCCCAGACCGCGCACGGTCTCGATCATATCCTTGCCGAGTTTGCGCCGCAGACGACCGACAAACACTTCGATCGTATTGGAGTCACGATCAAAGTCCTGATCGTAGAGATGTTCAACAAGCTCGGTNCGCGACACGACTTTATCCTGATGATGCATAAGGTAAGCCAGAAGGCGATACTCAAGCGATGTCAGCTTGATCGGTTCCCCCTTCAGGGTCACACGCGCACTTCGTGTGTCGATGCGCAATTCACCCAGTTCCAGTTCGCTCTTTGCATGACCGGCTGCCCGGCGCAGGAGTGCGCGCACTCTGGCCAGAACTTCTTCTGTGAAAAAAGGCTTGGTCACATAATCATCCGCACCGGCGTCAAACCCTGCCACCTTGTCGGACCAGCGGTCACGCGCCGTGAGAATGAGAACCGGCATATTGCGTCCCGCCCGGCGCCATTTTTCCAGCACGGTCACACCGTCCATTTCGGGAAGGCCCAAATCCAGAATGATGCCGTCATAGGGCTCCGTGTCGCCCAGAAAGTGGCCATCTTCGCCATTGTTTGCGGTATCGACCACATAGCCCGCATCATTCAATGCATCGCGAAGCTGTCGNCAAAGGTCGGGNTCATCTTCAACTACAAGCAATCGCATGGGGCTTCTCCTTCAAATCTCATCCCGCGTTCACGGGGTCTTCCTCAATTGACTGGCCTTAGCGACCTCCGCGGCGAACATCCACAATCCGCCCGCTGCGGGCATCCACAGCGACCTGAACAACTTCTCCCTCAGAGAGCATCTTGATGTTGTAAAGGCCGGCACGACGATTGAGATCGGCATCCAGCAAACGCCCCGGATAACGGGCACGTACGGCAGCAAGCGCCTGTTCCATCGAGACATAATCACCAGAACGAACCGCATCACGCGCGTCATCCTGATCGGCCCGCGCATAACCCTGCCCGAACGGGCCCCAGGGGTCCCGCGCCGAGGCCGTGTCGGCAAGCGCAAAATCCAGCGCCAGGAGAGACAGGGTAAGGCAGATCGCAGATATGATGGAACGATATCTCATGCCACCATTATTATGCGGTTCCGCCTGAACCCGCCATGAACAATTTTTTGAGGAGTTTGTTAAGATTTCTCAGAAGCCCTCGACATGTACATATTCCGGGAACGGCGCGCGATCGGTGCGCAATGTATTGATCGGCGCCGTCTCGTCCATGTAACCGATGCCCATGCCGCAGAAAAACATCAGATTGTCCGGTATCTCCAGAAACTCGCCGATTGTCTTATACCAAAGGGCCCAGGCTTCCTGTGCAGACGTATGCAACCCCTCTTCACGCGCCATCAGCATGATGCTTTGAATATACATGCCAAGGTCCGACCACTGGCCCAAGCCCATCTGCCGGTCAATGGCAAAAAAGAGGGCGGCTGGTGCGCCAAAAAAGTCAAAATTGCGGGCAAACTGCGCCTGTCGCCCTGCCTTGTCCTCGCGGGGAACGTTGATGGAGGCGTACATGTCTTCACCACACTTGAACCGTCTCGCCTTGTACGGGTCTGTCAGCTCCTTGGGATAGATATCATACTCCGTCGCGCCATCGCCAAACGGGTTCTCGGGAAATTTGGTCTGAATGACTTTCCGGAACGCGGCCATTTTCTCACCGCCGATCGCCCAGACATGCCAGGGTTGCAGATTACCGCCAGAGGCGGTGCGCGCCGCCTTGGTGAGAATACGATTGATCTTTTCCGCACTGACCGGCTTGTCCTGATAGGCACGACAGGTGATCCGCGTGTCGAGAGCTTCTGAAACGTTCATGAGGGAACTCCGTTTTGCTTGAAATGATTATCTGGCTGTGACGTAGGTCCAAAGCGCATCCGCACCGCGCTCAATGGCTTCACGTCCCAGGTGCCTGGCCCAGTCCCGGCCCGAGCCAAACTCGGCACGCCAGCTCCAGAGCCGCCGCGTGGTCAGATGCAATGTATGTTCGTAGGTAAAGCCGATTGCGCCATGCACCTGATGAGAGATCGAGGTGGCGATATTTACAGCATCGTCGATGCGGGTTTTTGCTACGGCTATCTCAAAAGCCACATCGTCCGTTTCCGAAGCGCGGTCAGCCGCATGGTTTGCAATCGCGACCGCGGCGGCCGTTTGGGTTGCCAGCACAGCCAATTGCTGCTGGATCGCCTGGAATTTTCCAATCGGCTTACCAAACTGTTTGCGTTCATTGGCATAGGTAACGCTGTCTCTCAGAAGGGTTTGCAGTCCCCCCGCCATCAGGCAGGCACGCATCAACGCACCCCAGAGTTCCATCGATCCCGCCTGTGCAGCCGGCCCCAGCGCCACTTTTACCGCGTCAAAAGTGCAGGTGACGCGCGGCTCTCGCGCCGTGTTCAAGGCGTGGGTTTTGTGGGCATCCGCAAGCGGCACAAGTGCGACTTGCGCATCTGGCCCGTCGCCGATCACGGCCACGCCATGGCTTGCCTCCTCTGCCCATGGCACATTTCGGGCACAGCCTGATACCTTGTCTCCATTGAGGGTGAGACCTGTCAACAAGGTCAGCGGTCCCTGCGGCAATGGGAGACCTGCACCATCCAGCAACCAGGTTGCGACAAGCGTCTCTGCCAGCGGCACGGGGGCTGCGTGGCGGCCTTGCGCTGTCAGAAGGACAAACGCATCACCCCATGTCCCGCCACCGCCGCCATTGGCCTCCGACGCCATCAGACGTGTGAGACCGTTTTCCTCCAGCGCCTGCCAAAGTGCTTTCGGCCAGACGCCCTCCTCGGCGGACTGGATCACCTCCTTGGTCGCATGATCTGCAAGAAGGCGTTCGATCGTATCGCCGATCAGTGTTCTGAATTCATTCATATCCCGCTCCCTTACCTTAGACCCAGACCGCGCGCGATAATGCCGCGCAGGATTTCGCGGGTGCCACCGCGCAGGGAGAAAGACACTGTTGCCTGTGTGAGAAACCCCTGAACCTGCTCATAATCAGATCCCTGGCCCAACAGCGGTTCAACACCCGCCAGTTCGTGCGCGATGGTCGGCATGTCCTGTTCAAACAGGGCACCCAGGTCTTTAACGACGGAGGCTTCGAGAATGGGGTTTTCACCAGCCTCCAGAAGTCCCGCAACGGAAAGAGACATCTGCCGGAGCGTCACCAGATGTGCGACCAGCCGTCCGATTTCCGCATCCGCGCTCCGGTCGCCGCGACGCGCCAGTTCGCGCACCAGTTCGCCCAGCAGGAGATAGCTTGAGAGATAACGTTCCGGGCCACTGCGCTCGTAGGCCAGTTCCGCCGTGACCTGTGCCCAGCCATTGCCTTCCGTACCGACCATCATATCGTCCGGCACAAGCACATCTTCAAAGACAACTTCGTTGAAGTGCGCGTTGCCGGTCAGATCCTTGATCGGGCGAATGGTGATGCCCGGCAATGTCAGGTCCACCAGAAACTGGGTCAGGCCCGTATGCTTTGCGTCTTCGGCAAAATTTGTGCGGAAGAGCGCAATCATGTAGTGCGCATTATGCGCGTTGGATGTCCATAATTTTGTCCCGTTGACGAGCCAGCCGTTTTCAACCCTGACGGCCTTGGTTCGGGTTGCGGCAAGGTCTGACCCGCTATCCGGTTCGCTCATACCAATACAGAAAAGCAATTCGCCTTTTGCAGCCCTGGGGAGAATTTTCTGCCGTTGTTCTTCGGTGCCAAATCGCAGCAGGAGCGGCCCGCTCTGCCGGTCGCCGATCCAGTGCGCACCGACAGGCGCACCGGCGGCCAGCATTTCTTCGAGCACAACATAACGTTCCAGCGCCGTTCGTTCGTGGCCGCCATATTTTTTTGGCCANGTCATGCCGATCCAGCCCATCTCACCCAGCTTGCGCGAGAAAGCCGGGTCATAGCCACTCCATGTCTGGGCGCGGGTGACAGCGGGAATATCCGTTAAAGCCTCCGCCAAAAAGGCCCGGACTTCGCGGCGCAGGGTTTCCGCCTCTGGCGGCAATCGGCAGGGGTCAAATCGAAACTCATGCATGGGCTCGGGCGCACTCCGTTGTTTTTGTTTCGCCAAAATGTTTCCTTGGCGCTTATTTAGCGTGAGTGTCCGGCAGATCAATCAATTAGGCAAGGCATGCCCCTCAAGACACGATTGCCGTAGCGCCACCGTCGATCCTGAAATTGGTGCTTGTGATCGAATCTGCCAACGGGCTTGCAATGTAGGCCACCAGGCTTGCCACCTCGGCAGGCCGGGCGATACGCCCCGTCAGGCCGCCTGTGACTTCCTGCATGGCTTTGGCTTCGATCTCGTCCCAGCTCTCACCCCACCCGTTCTTCTTCGCGAGGGTCATAAACCAGGCTTCCACCTCTTTGGTCTTGATGAGGCCGGGGCTGACGATGTTGGAGGTTACGCCGGTTCCCGCCAGCTCTTTCGCAAGACTTACCGTCATCGTGTGGAGTGCACCTTTTGAGGCGTAGTAATGCGGCGTGCGGGCGGCGGGACTGGTTGATCCGATCGTGCCCAATTGAATGATACGCCCCCAGCCACGCTCTTTCATCGGCTCCATAAAATGCTGGATCATGCGCACAGCCGACACGACATTCACGTCATAGGCTTCGTGCCAGGCTGCGCTGCCCGCACTTGTCCAGGAGCCCCGATCGGCCAAACCATAATTATTGATGAGAATATCGACCGGACCGATCCTGTCCACCGCTGCGAGAAGCGCGGCCGCGCCGTCATCATGACGGATATCACCCGTGACAGCATCTGCCGCCCCGCCTTTTGCACAAATGGCGTCCGCAACCGGTTCTGCCGTGCCGGCCTCAAGCCCGTGCACCAGAACGCGCGCGCCTTCCGCAGCCATTGTGTGGGCGATGATCTCGCCCGTGCCACGATAGGAGCCGGTGATAAGGGCCGTGCGGCCTTTGAGGTTGAGGTCCATAATGTCTCCCTTGTTTTGGGGACATTGATAGCAGGTGCCAAGGCCGATGAAAAATGGGCTTGGAAAATAGGTTGGGGAAATAGGTTTGGGAAGATGTGATGCGCCACGTGCAACAGCGCGGCACGCGCTGTGCCCCATACTCAGTTTTGGGTCATCAGTTTTCGGTGCTTGCGAGCGAGACCGTGACGAGCGATACCGGGCTTTCGGCGATGGCGGCGTGTTTGGCACCGACACGCACCCCGACCTGAAGGCCCGCGAGAAAGATAGCCGCAGTAAGCGCCATGAGCCCCGTTACTTTCGCAACAAGGCGCAGATTGGTGCGTCTCTTGTGGGGAAAGAAAATCATCCGGTCCGTCATGGTCTTCTCGCTCTATCCTGATGTGCTGGTACGATGCCTCTATCTCATTCATCAGAATACGGACAAAACCCTAATCAAATGCAAAAATCTTCATTTCCATTTGGAAATAATTTAATGATAATAAGCACTTAGAACTTTTGGCTATAAAACAGATAAGATCCGGCAATCGCCTGAAGCTGCATATGGGCCGCCCAGCCCGGACATTCATGGTGGTGATGAAAACGGGTTGAGCCGCATGTCGGATCTGTCGCACCGGGCGAAAGCGCCTGGGCCATGGCCCCCAGTCCCCGTGCCAGGTGCGCATCCACTTGATCATACTCGCCCAAATAGCCGGGCATAGGGCGCGCATACGCGCTTTCGTCCCCGACGCTGCGGCGCCGGTTGAGCAGGACCCATGCGAGCGCTTGCAGGGTTTCTGCGCTCTGTCCTCGCCCGAAATAGTCCACAGCCCGCGCGTAAACAATCAATTCGCGACATGTCACCGGACGCAGGAGCGGCGCCACCTCGCCAGTTGTTTCAGATTGTGCGGCAAACTGGATCATGGGCTGAGTCTAACATACATAGGATTATGTTCCTAGTTTGTTTTATGCGCTCGGCACATCAAGCTGGAAATAGTGGAGTGCCAGGCGGAGGCTGCCGCCGGTGAAAGGCGCGTCCGTGCCTGTGATCCGGACAGGGGTCGCCCCGTAATAAGCGGTCGGGCTGCCACTCACACCATTCACGCTGCTATCGACGGCGGTCCCGATCAGGTTTCCATATCGGCTGGCATCCGCCGCGACGCCCAATTGCCAGCTTGTCGGGCCAGCCACGCTCGTGAGCACGCGTCCCGTGACGCCCAGCACAACAGCCCGATCAGGGATCAGGAGGCTCGTGTCATTGTAACTCCCGCTTGTTATCGTGTGATCCGTTTCGCGCACCCGGGCGTTGAGCCGTGCCGCGTGAAGGCTTTCACCCAGTGCAGAGGCTTGCGGACCGCGGCGCCAACGGGTGCCATCATGCAGGCGCTGCTCACCTGTTGCCTCAAGAAAGGCTGTCCAGCCGGCCCGCGCTGCGATGAACAGCCATGCGCCATCCATCCAGCAGGCTACCTGTCCTTCATGGCCGCTCCAGTCCCCCGAGGCCGGGGTGGCAACGATCCACCTGTCCCCTTCCACCGGGCCTGGAGGCGGGGCGGTGACGGTCTCGTCCTTGACGGCGAGATGAACCAATGCATCAAGCCGCAGAAGCGCTTCGTTTACGGTGACATGTTTCTGCGCCTGCGCAGCCTGCAAGAATGGCAGGCCCAAATGAGCCGTGTCAGACATGAAGATATACCTCTCTTGCTGTGCCACGACCGAAGCTGTGGCTGAGTTGTGCGACAGCAATACGCAGCGGCGACGGGGCAAGCCCGCCAAAATCTGCGATCTGCGACGCGACATCGTAAAGACAGTGCGGTGCCGCGGCTGCGATTGTGCGTTTCACCGCCGCACCATCATGGACATCACAAGCGTAAGCCTCGACCTCCTCTCCCAGCGGGACATCGAGCCCCGCCCAGCTATCCCCGTCCAGACGGGTGCGCCGTATCCATGAGAATGCAATGTCACCATTGGCAAGACGTTTGCCGCGTACATGCACCGGAGACAAAGGCCGGAGCCCTATACCGGCAAAGCTTCTCGTCTGGGTCAGATAGGTGTCATGGTCGAGCGCATATGTGCGCGGCCCTGCCCGCCACGCAATCGGGCGGTCACGTTCAGACCGCAAGAGACCGATCTGCATCACTGCGCCGTCCAGCAGCACAAAACGTTCGCCTGCCGCCAACAATGTTGCCATGGCGCGCTCGGTGCCCGCCTGTCCGCGCAGCAGGCCCGAAAGGACATAAGTATCCACGTCCACCAGGTCTGCGCGTTCAAACTGGATCACCTCCCAATCGTCCGGGCCGGTTTGGATGGCAGCCACATTCCCCCCGTTCAGCACTGAAAGCCTGTCGCGGGTTGTCAGTGTTCCGCTTGCCAGCTTCACACGCACACTGGCCGCACGGTCCCATCGACCAACAGGCCCCCGGGCGAGAGGTGTTTGCGTGCGCCCCATCGTTGCCGGGTTTGGAAGGATGCGATCCAGTTCAAACCCGGTGCCTGTCGTGGTGCGATAAAGCGCGACGCCGCCCGGCCACGGGTTTGCACTCACCGCGATGTGAGGCGCATGAGGCTCTTCCTGACCTGTCAAAAGTGGCAGGTCGAGATAGGCGATATCCGGCGTGCCAAACGTCGCGACCGGTGTGGCCTCACCTTCGCGGTCGGGGGCCGCGAGAGGGCCGAAGACAGATGGTTCCGTCCGCTGTCCTTCGATCGACATCATGCCTTCAAGGGTCATGCCCGTTATCCGGTAATCTGTCTGGCGCGTGCCCAGATCCAGCGTCACCACATCCCCCGGATCCAGCGCCAGAGCAGACGGGGGTAACGTTGCCGTCACCGTGTCGCGCTTTACCCAGATATTGTGCAACCAGATATCGGCAATGCGCTGGGCCTCCTCCTGCCGCAGGACAATGGGAAGCGCCGCTGCGGAGACGCGCTCCGACTTTACGTTGGCACGACGGGCTTCAACTGCGGCCTGCCGATAGCCTGTGTCCGGGTCGATATAGGTGAGTTTTACGCTATAAGGACGTTCACTCTCCTGTCCTCGTGTAAGCCTGTATCCTGCCCCCGCGCCGGTTGGCAGAACGGCAAGGTCTTCCGCTGTGACATGCCGGACGGTCTGCCCCCCCTCGTGGGAAAAGCGAATCCGTCCTTCGGTCTCCACCGCATCGAAGAAATAGGCCAGGCCCAGCGGGTCAATCGCCTGCCGTGGTGACATGATGCGGTCAATCACAAACCCGTCTACAGTCCCGCCAAGNCCACTTGTTTCCGNCTCCACACCGCTGACAGCACTTGCAATATGCGCGACCAGCAACCCGAGCGGCACCGCCCCCAGACGCCCGNTGATCCAGTGTCCCCGTTTCCAATTGTCACCATCCGCCCAGACAGATTTGAGAACCGGAAAAGACGGATACGGTCTTGCATCCCAGGTCCAGATAAAAATCCGCGACNGTTCAACCATCGGTCCGCCATAGGCAGGCGAAAGCGGATTGTTGGCGCTCTGTTTCCAGTATGCCAGATGGGCCTCTATGAAACGACGTTGACTGTAATCGTCGCGCCGACCTGANGAAAAATAAGGCAGATGGCTTTCCGACGATTTGGGATCGACAAATACGTTGGGCTGGTTTGTCCCCTTGTCCACTGCCGGGCAGCCCAGCTCGGTGAACCAGAACGGTTTGGAGCGTGGCACCCAGCCCGTCGGTGTGCCGCTCTCCAGCCCGCCTGGCCGGTNGTAATGTATGTTCTCCCACCAGGCTTTCAGGTCCTTGGGGCGGAATGTCCAGGCTTTACCCGCGACACCATCTGTGATCGGCGTGCGAAGCTGGTTGGTGCGATCAATGTCTGAGGCGTAGAACCAGTCGAACCCTTCGCCCCCCGCAATGTTGGATTGCAGATAGTCAAGATCATAGACATTGGGGGCACCGGCCACGGCATCCAGATGCGTGTGCCCATCCCGCCAATCGCTCAGCGGAAAATAATTGTCGATCCCGATGAAATCGACATTGGCATCTGACCATAACGGGTCCAGATGGAAAAACACGTCGCCCGATCCGTCTTGCGGCTGATGGCCAGAATATTCGGACCAGTCTGCCGCGTAGGAAATTCTGGTCGCCGGGCCAAGCAGGCTTCTTACCTCTGCCGCCAGGGCGACAAGGGCCGCGACGGCGGGATAAGTGGTTGTGTCACTGCGCAAGGTTGTTATCCCGCGTAATTCCGATCCGATCAGGAAACCATCCACCCCGCCCGCCCAGGCGCAGAGAGCGGCATTGTGCAGCACCATGCGCCGATAGGACCATTCAGCCGGTCCGGTATAGCTGATGCCGGCAGGGCCGATGCTGAAGTCGCTCGCAGCGGCTGTACCAAAGAAGGTCGCGATGTCGGCTGCAACGCTTGCGCTTTTGTCCGGTGATCCGGGAAAGCCGGGTGCTGGCGAGACGCTGATCCGGCCCCGCCAGGGATAGGAGGCCTGCGCGCTCGCCCCATAAGGATCCGGCAAAAGATTGTCCGCGGGAATGTCCATCATCAAAAACGGATAGAACAGGATGGAGAGACCGCGCGCGCGCATGTCCTCGATTGCACGTTTGACACTCGTGTCGGACGGCGTGCCCCCAAAGGCGGCGCGCCCGTCCACAGTGCTGACCGTCGGCACTGATCCGCGGTTCTGCCCCGCCACCGACCAGAATTCCGGTGTCGGGCGTTTGTCTGCGGTCTCTGCGCGCGGGCTTATGTTGCATTCGCCTACACGCAGATCATCCCCGAACCAGCTCACCACCAGGGCAGCAGCGCTGCAATTGGGCAAGGTCGCCTGCAGGTCGTCCATGGCGACCGACCAGTCTGTGCCACCCAGACGGTTGTTGATGTTTTCACTATGGCTCACGCCGTCTGCAAAAATACGCCGGACCGGCAGAGTGTCATAACCAAACTCGGTGGAACCGGGAATGATGGTCACCGCCCTGATTTCGTTTTCCACGCCACCCAGTGCCCGAAACACTTCGAAACTCAATTGCGGGATACGATTGCCAAATTCGGCAAGTGGCATGTCTTCAAAAACAAGATAAGCGGTGCCACGATAGGCAGGTACGGTCCCTGCGCCTTCAACTGCCTCAATCAACGGGTCAGGCCCTTGCCCTTCACTCCCCGCATAAAGACGATATGTATATCGCGACAGGTCGAGCAAGCGCCCGTCGGCCCACGCCGCACCCAGTCGGGTAATCTGCCCCTCGCAAAGCGCAATCGCGAACGAGGCAGAATAGATGTAGGTCGTCGTCTCAACCCTTTGCCCGCCACCACCGCCCCCTTTCCCGCCGCCGCCACCGGTTGTTTCGGTCACTTGTGTCTTGCGGAAATTGGTGGCCCA
>PAZY01000041.1:0-6079 GCA_002715765.1 Rhodobiaceae bacterium
GTCGCCATGGCTCATCCAAACGGTTTCTGACGTGCCCGGCTTCGCGAGACCGTCAAACAGCGGACTGTCTTCAACAACCTGAATGGTGGCGCGACCAAATTCCTGATGATCATGAGCCTCAACCCGCCCGCCCAATTGGGCACACATGGTCTGCTCGCCATAGCAAATACCGAGTACAGGCACACCCATGGTGAACACTGCCTCAGGTGCGCGGGGGGTATCCATGCCCGTTACACTCGCCGGACCACCGGAAAGAATGATCGCCTTGGGTGCAAAACTCTCCAGCACACCGGCTGCCGAGTTAAAGGGAACAATTTCGCTGTAGACACCACTTTCTCGCACACGCCGCGCGATCAGCTGAGTGACCTGGCTGCCAAAATCAATAATCAGAATACGATCGTTCACACTATCGGTCATGAGATACCATCATTTGCGAGGGTCTAAGAAGAAAGGTCATGCGCGACGCTCCAGAATGGCAATAAAGAAGCCGTCAGTTTGCGTTGTACAGGGTGAAAGCCGTAAAGCGCCACCGCTGGCAACATCAGGCTTCACACCCTTTTCGGGCCAATGTGCCTGCCAGTCGCTCAGGGAAAATTCGTCAAACGCTGAAAGGAAATGGGAGATCTGGTCTTCGTTTTCAGACTTGAACAATGAGCAGGTCACATAGACCATCCGCCCGCCAGGCCGAACCAGGCGTGCCCCACGCGCCAACACTTCCCGTTGCGCTGTCTGATAGGTGCCCAGCTTCTCTTCGCTCAAATGCCAGCGAGCTTCCGGTTGACGACGCCACGCACCGGAACCGGAGCATGGCGCATCCACAAACACGCCATCCATTGCCCCTTCAAATGCCCCCAGGTCCGGGTCGGGCAATGCCGGGTCAAAGGGTTTCAGGACACACATTTCGACGCTGCGCCCGCTTGCCCGCTCAACACGCGGCTGCAAGCGCCCCAGTCGCCGCGGATCCGTGTCACAAGCAACCAGGCGTCCCTCGTCGTCCAGCGCCGCCATCAGCGCCAAAGTCTTGCCGCCAGCACCGGCGCACAAATCAACCCATTGCTCGCCTTTTTTTGCGCCGGCGAGAAGACAGGACAATTGAGAACCTTCATCCTGTATCTCAAGCAGGCCCTGCTTGAAGACCTTGGTATGCGTTACCCGGGCTGCCATCTCGGTGCGCAACCCCCATGGCGAATATGCGCAGAGAGCTGTCTCGATGCCTTCATCTTTCAACTGGAATTGCACACTTTCACGATGCGTGCGCGCAGCATTCACACGCAGATCCACTGGTGCGCGTTCATTGAGAGCTTCAACTTCCTGCACCCACTTGTCACTGAATGCATCCTTGAAGTGTGGCAACAACCAGTCAGGCAGATTGAGCATTTCGGTTTCTGACAGATGGTCCAGCTTGGCGATCGCGTCATAGAGGGCTGCTTCTTCCTCTTTGCTCAACGGCTCTGGTGCAAAACGTGCCCCGCTGAAATCCTCCATCACATCTTCAAATGATGCACTCTCGCCAATATGACGGGACGCGACAATCAAGGCACGCGGGGTTTCCATCCCCATCGCCCTGACATAGCGGGCACGATTTCGCAAGACATCGAAGACGCGGCTCTGGATGGCCGCACGGTCTTTCGAACCTGCGTAGCGATTTGCTTTCGCCCAACCCGCCAGCACACGATCAGCATCTGGCCTTGCTCAATGCTAGAAAGAATGTCGATAGCCGCCGAAAGGCGAGCAGCGGGTGTCATCTGTTTGCTTATCCAGCTCTGTAATTATGAAAGTGCGCCGGGGTAATTTGGCGACTCTCTTGTAATGGTGACATCGTGCACATGGCTTTCGCGCAAGGCAGCCGACGAGATTTTGACGAAGGTGGCGCGATCACGGAAGTCCGCCAGGGTTGCTGCCCCTGTATAGCCCATTGCTGCGCGAAGACCACCTACAAGCTGGTGGATAATCGAGCCAATGGGACCTTTGTACGGCACCTGACCTTCAATCCCTTCCGGCACGAGTTTCAGCGTGTCCTGAACGTCTTTCTGGAAGTAGCGGTCGGCCGACCCTACCGCCATCGCCCCTACGGACCCCATCCCGCGATAGGCCTTGTAGGAACGCCCCTGGTAGAGGAAGACTTCGCCGGGGCTCTCTTCTGTTCCTGCAAACAGGGAGCCGATCATGGCTACCTCGGCACCGGCGGCGAGCGCCTTTGCCAGATCGCCGGAGAACTTGATACCGCCATCCGCAATCACAGGAATGTCGGCTTTACGTGCTTCTTCCACACAATCGATGATCGCTGTGAGCTGCGGCACACCGACACCGGCAACGATGCGTGTCGTACAGATTGAGCCAGGACCGATACCGACCTTGATCGCATCTGCCCCCGCATCGATGAGCGAGCGGGCAGCTTCCGCAGTTGCAATGTTGCCAGCAACGATCTGCACCGTGTTGGAAAGCTTTTTTGCACGACGTACGGCTTCCGCCACGTGAACGGAATGGCCATGGGCTGTGTCGATCACCACCATATCCGCCCCGGCATCCACCAATTGCGAAGTCCGCTCAAAACCGTCATCGCCCACGGTCGAGGCCGCAGCAACGCGCAGACGCCCTTGCGCATCCT
The DNA here is from genome assembly GCA_002715765.1 of Rhodobiaceae bacterium. Classification (GTDB taxonomy): domain Bacteria; phylum Pseudomonadota; class Alphaproteobacteria; order Parvibaculales; family Parvibaculaceae; genus Mf105b01. Next base: position 2,609 of record PAZY01000041.1, read on the forward strand.
TGCAGGAATTGGGGTGAAGCTTGGCCTTCTCTATGTCTTTGACTGTAATAAGCCCGACACACCGGTATTGCTGATCCACGACTAGCAGTTTCTCAATTCGGTGCTGATGCAGGAGCTTTTTTGCTTCCTCCTGACTTACCCCCTCATGAACGGTCACAAGATTCTCATGGGTCATCAGCTTGCGCACGGGCTCTTTGGGATTACTTGCAAAGCGCACATCGCGGTTGGTCAGAATGCCAACCAGTTTTTGGGACCCGGCTTCCACAACCGGGATACCGGAGATGGAATGCTGCTCCATCAGGGCCAATGCGTCGGCCAGCGTGTCTTCCGGTGTAATGGTGACCGGATTGACCACCATGCCGCTTTCAAACTTCTTAACCTGACGAACCTGCTCCGCCTGCTGCTCTGGGGTCATGTTGCGATGAAGCACGCCCATACCGCCAGCCTGCGCCATGGCAATGGCCAGCCGACTTTCGGTCACGGTATCCATCGCAGAAGAAATAAGGGGAATACCCAGACTGATCGTTCGTGTCAGGCGTGTTGATGTATTGACCTGCCCGGGCATAACCGAGCTTTCAGCTGGTTGCAGCAGGACGTCATCAAAAGTGAGGGCTTCGCGGAACATAGGGCCAACCTCCGGCTCGGGCGGGAATGTGATGTTGGCGCTGGTGTGTAACACCTCATTGGCGAAATGCAAAGGACGATATTATGACAAAATGACCTGATACGCCGTTTTCGCCAAAGTGCCGCAGGCCAGGCTTCAGGTATGGCGGACGGGGTGGCTGGTTTCGGGTTTGGCTGGCTTGAAGGTTTTGGAGGTTTTGAACGTTTCAAGCCCCCAGAGACCCTTCGTCTGCCCCATTTTCCTGATCGCGGCGTCCCTTGAAACCTGTCGCCAAAACGTACATTTCAGAAGAATCGGCCCGGCTTGCCTGTGGTTTTACATGTCGGACCGTTTTGAAATCCTGCTTCAGGAGGGTCAACAATTCGTGCTCCGCCCCGCCCTGCAAAACTTTGGCGCAATAGGTGCCGCCGATATGCAAGACATCATGGGCAAAGTGTGCCGCGGCCTCTGCCAGCGCCATGATCCGCATATGGTCGGTCTGTTTATGACCGGTTGATGCGGCGGCCATATCCGAGAGAACAATATCTGCCTCGCCCCCCAGCCACTCCTTTACCTTGTCATCGGCACCGGCCTCCAGAAAGTCCAGAACATAGATNTCAGCCCCGGGTACAGGGTCAATTTCCTGAAGATCAACCCCGATAACCTTGCCNTTTCCCTTGTCGGATCCGGCGCGGGCAACAGACACTTGCGTCCAGCCGCCGGGAGCGCATCCCAAATCGACGATCCGCGCCCCGCTCTTCAGGAAATGATATTTCTCATCCATTTCGAGCAGTTTGAAGGCNGCACGGGAGCGATACCCCTCTTCCTTTGCGCGCATNACATAGGGATCGTTCAACTGACGTTCCAGCCAACGGGTCGAGGACAGGCGACGGCCCCGAGCGGTTTTCACNCGCTCGCGGAGATTTTTNCGGCCGCCCCGGCGGCTTGAGCCACCTTTGCCGCTGTTTCCTCCGGCTCCATTCTCGCCTGACATCACAATCTCCCGTTCTCATTCTTTAAAGCCGCTCTACATACACCAGATCTGACATCTGCGGGCCATATCCTCGCAGGTCAGTTCGCGAAAGATCAGTCTGTCTCTCGACCAGTCAGCTCATCTTTCGACCCATCAGCTCTGGGAAACAGCCTGTGTTGGCGGCTGTTTTGGCTTGCCGCGTCTACGCCGCCGCCGACGGCGCGAGCGTCCCTCGTCCGCCTTCATCAGCGAGAACAGAATGCCCTCCCGCAGCCCGCGATCTGCCACTCGCAGACGGTCACTTGGCCACGCCCGGCTTATTGCCTCCAAAATGGCACAACCTGCAAGCACTAAATCCGCCCGCTCCTGACCAACGCATGGATGGGCGGCCCGTTCTGCAAGGTTCATTTCCAGCAGCGCATTGGTGACTTGGGCCACATCCTGCCGCCGAACCCAGACACCATCTACTTTTGCCCTGTCGTAACGTTTGAGACCCAAATGAACACCGGCAATGGTTGTGACCGTGCCCGATGTGCCCAGCAGATGATAATGCCCACCCGTGTCCTGATTGGCACTCACACGGTCGAGAAAAGGTTTCAGCCGGGCGGTGACGTCGCCCACCATCTGTTCAAACANATCATTGCTNACCTCGGCACCGCCATATGTTTCCGCCAAGGTGACCACGCCACAAGGCAGGCTTGTCCAGTCCCGAATGACGGGCTTTGCCCCTTCGTCGTGACTNACCCACATCAGTTCGGTGCTGCCTCCCCCGATATCAAATACCAGGGCAGCCTCATGTTCAGGATCGAGCAGGGGCGAACACCCCGAAAGCGCCAGATTGGCCTCGTCCTCGGTTGANACGATGTTGAGATCAATACCCGTTTGCTCAANAACGCGNGTNACGAAGGCTGCACCGTTCTCGGCTGTCCGGCAGGCCTCCGTCGCGATGGANCGCACGCGCGTCACACCGCGGCGTTTCATCTTGTCGGCGCAAACGGCCAGCGCCGCGAGTGCCCGGTCCATTGCCTCGTCGGACAAACGCCCGGTATGTGCCAACCCCTCCCCCAGGCGCACAATGCGTGAATAGGCATCAATNACCCTGAACCCGTCATGGCTNCGCCTNGCAATCAACAAGCGGCAATTGTTCGTACCCAGGTCAATCGCGGCGTAGACATGATTGTTTGCTTTTTGGGCACCGTGCATGTCGGCACCGGCATGCCGCCCGAGAGGCTGCGTGGCTTTCTGCGTCGGNGTTTCNTTCGCGGATTGAGGCNGACCTTGCCCGGCTCTCACATCAGCCCTCTTACGCCGACGGCGCTGNCGACGTTTCTTTGAGCGGGAAACGGGTGGGTCTGTCCAGCCGGACGCAGGNNCTTGCTCCGCGGGAGCTGGACCACCGGCGGCAGATGCGCTTCCATGCGCCTGATCGGTTTTGTCGGCCCTCTGTTGCAGAGCGCCACCGGACCCAGAACCTGTTTGCTGGCTCTGCATCCCGGTGGTTGAAGCTGCCTCCCCCGAAGCAGCCTTCCCTGATGTGGCTTCGTCTGAAGCACACACAGACCGGTCTCCCGTTACCGTCACATTTTCAACCCGGGAGCAGGTTACGAGGCAGCTGCTTGCACAACCATTCCGTCCGTCTCTACCGGGCCCTCCAATTTAAGTTGAGCCCAATGTATCAGCTTTATGTTGATCACGAAACGCTGGAAACAGCCTTTAATGGCTGTCTTTCTCTGCGGAAACAGGCCTGATGACCACCATTTCCGGCCCAAAAACATGTTTAGCGCCGCAGAAGCGCTTGAAACACGCTTCACCTTCCACTAAACAAGCNTCGCAAGNCACGATGGCNAGCGCGGNGANATTGAAGCTNNAGNNAACGNANTAAGNACAAANGNNC
>PAZY01000041.1:6116-75352 GCA_002715765.1 Rhodobiaceae bacterium
TTGTTGGGGAATCGTCTAATGGTAGGACNCCAGACTCTGACTCTGGTTGTCTAGGTTCGAATCCTAGTTCCCCAGCCAGCCATCCTGCCAAACTCAAAGTGAAAAAAGCTGTTCGCGTATTCTCTGTGACCACACGTCGAAATCGGGNTCGCCTTTTGGACCGATCACNACCAGTCGGGTTTGAGGCCTGTCTGCCCCCCATGCCCGGTCTGGCTCCACCGACAGCCGATCTCCGGCGAATTGCAGCACATAGCGACGATCTCTGTCTGCGCTGATGTGGAGTATCCCCTTCGCCCGGTGAAGGCCTGCGGGCCGACCTTGAAAGTGCCTCTTGAGCGTCTCCACGTCCACGGGTGTATCGCTTGTAAAACTGTGTTCCCCGAAAGGCACATNACCCTCATGCNTATGCCTGTCAGATNATGCGACCGACGCACGTGCAGACAGGCCCAAAAGTCTTTCCGGTGCGGAGCGGGCCTCCTCTCCCTCCATGATGNCGGCCTTTACGCCGTCCACAATCTCCGCNTGTCTTTCGGCCCGTATTTTTTCATCCAGCATGTCGCCCTTGGTNAGGATCAGAAGATCGGCGGCCTTCACCTGACGCTGCACCAGTGAGCCNACGAACTTGTCTTTTGCCCGCGCGCGAAAGGTCTCCACGTCGACAAGAACAACAATATTGGATAGCTGAAAAGCCGGAAGTGCGGAGGCATAGGCCGCCACTTTTTCCGGCTCGGCGACGCCGCTGGTCTCGATCAAGATATGATCGATCCTGTTATCGTACTGCTGGCGATCGGGCGATGCCAACCCGATCAAGGTCGTCGCCAGATCGTCTGCAATCCGGCAACAGATACACCCGTTCGCGAGGCTGATGGTTTCACCGTCCGCATTCTCGATCANGGCCGCATCAATGTTGATCGACCCAAAGTCATTCACGATGACGGCGAGGCGCTGCCCATGGTCNCCCGCGAGCAGCGCATTGATGAGCGTTGTTTTACCNGCGCCGAGATATCCACCGATAATCGTCAGCGGTGTTTTCGGCGTCATGGNCGATTGGCCTTATAGGGTTTGCCTTCAAAAACCGTTCCCCATACCGGCACATCCTTCAGCCGCTCTGCCCCCCACTCATACGGGTCTGCTTCAAGAACGGCGAAGTCTGCCATTTTTCCGGCGCGCAACGAACCGATCTCGCTCTCGCGCCCCAGAATATNGGCTGCGTCGATGGTGATCGCCCGCAACGCCTGATCGAGGGTGAGTTTTTCAGCCTCCGCCATCACCTCCCCTTCCGCGTTTATGCGATTGGCGGCGACCCAGGCACTGTTTAACGGGAGCGCTGGNGCCATNGTATAATCGGAATGCAGCGCNGTCGGCACGCCAGCCCGGGCCAAGGAGCCCAACCGGGCCATTTGGGAAGCACGCTCATGCCCCAGCCCTTCGCGGGCATAGACAGCCCCCAGCTCGTAGAGATAATAGACGTTCGCCGACACCTGACCGCCCAGCTCTTTCAGGCGACGACATTGCTCCGGTGTTGAGAGCCCGAAATGCTCAATCGTATATCTGTGACCGAAACGCGGACGCTCCCATTGCAGTTTTTCGAGGACATCAAGCGCCAGCTCCAGCCCCAGATCCCNCGTGCAATGTACGTGAATTTTGTAGCCTTCATTCCAGTAAGCACGCGCCGCGTCCTCGAACTGTTCCGGCACCATAATCCATTCACCATGGTGCCCATCAATATAGCCAGGCTCATTCAACTGCATCAGCTGTGAGAAAAAGGCCCCGTCTGTGAACAGTTTCACATGGTCGCCAAAGCGTAACCGGTGCGTATTGCGCTCGGGCAGAGATTTGATCAATGCCAGCGCNTCCTCGTTCTTTCTCTCCACACCGGCCAGGCTGTTGCCATCNGGGATCAGATCCACTCTGAAGGGTGTCTCGTCATTATCCAGAACGGATTTTGTCATTTCCCATTCCATGTCGAGATAGAAAAGCCCTGTGGCCATGTCGCCAATGGTTGTGTGCCCTCCAAAATGCACNACATCGCGCATACGCTTCAGCCCCTGCGCATAGCGNTCCGGTGCCAGAAGATAACCCATGAAATTATTCACGATGACGCGCAGGCCCATTTCGTAGAAACGCCCGTTCGGCAGATCGACCTGTGGGTTGTCGCCAATATTTTCCGCATCAAGCCCCACCCATTTGAGCGTCGCGCTGTTGACGATAACTTCATGAAAAGAGCGATGCCAGGCGATGACGGGACGTGTGGCCGAGATCCCGTCCAGATCATTTCGGGTGATCTCCCCATGCCAGTTCCGATGGTAGCCCCAGGCAAAGAGAGGTTCATCCGGGTCTTCCATCCCTGCTTCGATCTCTTTCAAACGTGACAGATAGGCTTGCCTGCTTTGAACGGGTTTCACCGTCTCCCAGGGNAGTTTCCATTCCATCGCCGTGATGAAATACATGGGAAGCAAAACTGCCGCCATGGTGGGGTGAAGATGAGGGTCGATGAAACCGGGTAGCAGAACTTTATCGGCAAACTGATCGTCACGCTCGTANTCATGCAAGTCCAGCCAGGGCTGTAACGTCTCAAGTGTGCCGACTTCCAGAATACGCCCGTCCCGCACGGCGATGGCCGTTGCTTCCGGCAAGGCGGGTTCCATTGTGTGAATTTTTCGCGCCGTAAAGACGGTAATCTTGCTGCTGTTCGACATCTGCCTGTTGTTTTCCCCTATTGCGTTTCAGACCTGAAACTGCCCTATCCTGATCGCCATGGCAAACGTCGCACGGTTGGCAACCTGCTTCACTTTTCGCACGCTTCGCTCTTATTTTTCCCGCTCTTGTGTGGCATTCTGACGGGCGCATCCTTCTCGGCAGAGGGGAGCTGAACCGCGAAAAGGTCGCCCCATGACTGACTTTCAAACTGAGCTGGAAAANGCAAACGCCTGGTTGCTGGCCCATGTCTTTACACTCTCATCGTTTGAGCAAATCGCGGCACTCATCGTCATCGGTACAGGTGTTTATCTCGTCGCCANAGTATTTGCAGAGCCTGTCGACCGGTTTTCAAACATCACCAGGAAACTGTTTCAGACGGCCGACCGACTGGAGCGCTGGCGNCTGACCTTGATGGTGGGTGTTGCAATGCTGCTCACCTGGATCAGCTATGGCGTTGCTCTCTCGTTCAACTGGCCACAGGAGGTGTTGCGCGTTGCGGCGAACCTTCTGTCCGCCTGGGTTTTGATCCGCTTTGCAACGGCCTATCTCAGAACACCGGGATGGGCGTCGCTTATTGCCACGACCGGGTGGCTTGTTGCCGCACTTGGCATTCTNGGCTGGTTTGAAGCCNGNCTGAACTTTCTGGATACNCTCGCCTTCAATTCCGGCGAGTTTCGTATTTCGGTTCTCGACTTCGTCAACACACTCTTCCTGCTCGCGGTTTTTCTTGTTGTCTCTACCCTTCTGGTCCGGCTGATTGATGATCGCATGCGCCATCTGGAAGGTGTCAGCGCGGCGGCGCGGGTATTGGTGGTCAAGGTCCTGCGGGTCGTATTTGCTGTTATCGCATTTGTCGTTGCGCTGTCCTCTGTCGGGGTCGACCTCTCGGTCATCGCCGTTTTCTCCGGTGCTATTGGTATTGGNCTCGGCTTTGGTCTCCAGAAAGTTGTGTCCAATCTCATCAGCGGTATTCTGTTGCTGCTGGATCGCTCTCTCAAACCGGGCGATGTAATCGAGGTTGGGGATGCCTATGGCTGGATTGAAAACATGGGCGCGCGCTACCTCACGGTTGCGACCCGCGACGGGAAGGAATACCTGATCCCCAATGAAGACATTATCACCCAGCAAGTGATCAACTGGTCNTATAGTTCCAAGGCTGTGCGCAGCCGCATTGCTGTCGGGATCTCCTACACCTCCAATGTTCGCCGCGCCATTGAACTGATGGTTGAGGCNGCCACCGCCCAGCCGCGTGTTCTAAAAGCGGGCGANCACGCGCCACAGGTCAGACTTGTGGATTTTGCCGACTCGGCCATTACNCTTGAATTGCGTATCTGGATCGCCGACCCGGAAAAAGGTCTGATGAATGTTGCGAGCGACATACGCCTTGCCGTCTGGGACCTGTTTCACGANAACGGTATTGAGTTTCCGTTCCCGCAACAAGACCTCCATATTGCCTCGGCAAAAGGGCTTGAGCCGCTGGTTGATCGTTTTCTGCCAAAGAGCTAAGTCTTGCCTGCACCCAACGCATGCGCGTTGCGGGTTTCTCCTCTCACCGGAAAAGACTGATGTCACCCCCGTCTTCACATTTTGACGTTCTGATCCTGGGGGCTGGTGGCGCCGGTCTTATGTGTGCTGGCCAGGCTGCACAAAGAGGCTTTCGCACTGCCGTTCTGGACCACGCGAAAAAGCCCGGCGAGAAGATCCGTATTTCCGGCGGCGGTCGCTGCAATTTTACCAATACGGGAACGCAGCCCACCCGTTTTCTCTCAGCGGATCCGAAATTTGCGCGATCTGCACTCAAAGCCTACAGCGCGCAGGATTTTGTCGCACTGGTGAAAAGTCACAAGATTGCCTTCCACGAGAAGACCCTTGGTCAACTGTTCTGCGACGGAAGCGCCCAGCAAATCATCGATATGCTCCTGAGCGAGATGCGGGATTGTCCGACGGGCGGCCCAGCCCAGCTTTTCATGTCCACCTCCATTCGCCATGTCGGGCGGCAAGACAAGCTGTTTGCGGTTGAAACGGATAAAGGGTGTTTTACCAGTGATCGCCTTGTTGTGGCGACAGGGGGTAAATCCATCCCTAAAATGGGAGCGACCGGGTTTGGCTATACCATCGCCGAACAGTTTGGCCTGCGCATCGAACCCACGAGGCCCGGTCTGGTGCCTTTTACTTTCGACCCAGTTCTGAAACAGACATANGCCCCTTTTGCCGGCCTTGCGACGGAGGCGGTCGTTACCGCCCAGGGGCCGGCCTTTCGGGAGGCTCTGCTCTTCACACATCGTGGCCTNTCAGGCCCCGCTGTGTTGCAGGCATCCTCCTACTGGCAGGCGGGGATGCCTATCCATATTGACCTCGCACCGGATGCGGATCTTTATCAGCAATTGCTCGCGGCACGGGAANCCCGACCGCGAAACGAGGNTGCGACCGTTCTTGCCGCGTTCATTCCCAAACGGTTGGCCAAGCTGCTGACCGACCCTCTGAGCGGGCGGAGNCGCCTTGCTGATCAATCCAACAAGCGGTTCAAATCGCTCGCTGATATGGTCAACCGCTGGGANGTTCAGCCTGTCGGTACGGAAGGCTATCGCACCGCCGAAGTCACGGTGGGGGGCGTTTCGACGGCCGATCTTGACCCTGTCAGCATGGCTGCCAAGCAGGTGCCCGGTCTCTTTTTCATCGGAGAAGTGGTCGACGTAACCGGCTGGTTGGGCGGATATAACTTCCANTGGGCCTGGTCNTCGGCNGTTGCGGCTGCCCGCGCNTTCTAGAACGCAAGAGCCTGTCAATTCACCGCCAGCCGTTTGAGCGCCTGGATTTCATTTTCCAGTGTATTCAGAAACCGCNAACGGTCCTTGTCGGTAAAGCCTGCATTATAGGTTTGCGATTGCGTCATTTCACGAACCTGTTGTTTAAGCTCCCTCATGCCCAAGGCCATGCCGATATTGTCTGCAGTAAACGGGTTGCCCGTCGGGCTGACGACACGCGCCTTTTTTTCCAGACAACGGGAAGCCAATGGAATATCTGCGGTGATCGCTATATCCCCCTCCTGAATATGATCCGCGATCCAGTCGTCCGCCACGTCCGGCCCTTCAGGTACGACCACCTGTTCAATCAGCGGATGACGCCGTGGCCGCATGCCGCTGTTGCTGACCAGCAGGACGAAAAGATTGTGACGTTCGGCAACACGTTCCACCTCNGCCTTCACNGGGCAGGCATCCGCATCNACATATATTTTCATCTCTCGTTGCGTCCTTTCCACTCATTACACCGTAAACAGATTGTTAAACCACAATAAATAGAGGTGTACTTCTTACCCACATCACTTCAAATCAATCGTACTTTTTTGTTTGTTGTTCACGATCGCGTTTGTTCTTTCACACACCGATTACAATTAACGGCCCATTATTCTCTTTTCCATACAACAATAAGACAAATCACCCGTGGTTTCGTCGGAGTATTGTTCTTAATGCAGGGGCCACAATACAGACCTGGAGCGTCGGTCGCGCGTACAAATGCGCNCCGGCATTTACCAGGATCTAGGCAGAGTGGACGGTCGGACGCTGCGGAGACGCGCTACCGCATGAAGCCGTTCGCCATGACNTTCCTTGACCCTGACATAGAGGACGCTTTCCAGAAGGACAATTACGCAAGNCAGGCNGGNCTTACNCGGTTCTCCATTGCGATGGGAGCNGTGGTCTTCTCCCTGTTTGGTATTCTCGACTATTTTATTGTCCCGGACATTCTGTTTGAAGCATGGTTTATCCGCTTCGGTCTTGTCTGTCCGCTTTTGCTGGGCATCATCGCTCTATCCTACGCACCGTGGTTTACGCACAAACATATTTTCTGGCTTTCGGTTTCGATGGCCGCGCCCGGCATTGGCGTGGTTGGCATGATCGCGCTTGCTGAAGCCCCTGGCAGCTATCTCTATTATGGTGGGCTTGTCGCCATTATCTGCCTGAGCGCATGTCTCTGGCGGCTTAATTTCGGGTACTCGCTGGCCTGGGCGCTGGTCACATTTGTCGGTTACGAAGTCGTGGTGATGAGNGTGAACCCCCAGCCCCACAATGTTTTCATCAACAATACCGCGTTCATGCTTTTGGGGATCGGCACCTGTAATTTCCTCAACTACATGCATGAAAGGCAGATGCGGCATTCGTTTATCGACCATGAATGGCTCAAACAGGAACGGGAACGCTCGGAGCGTCTGCTGGAGGCATCCGAGGCCGCCAATCGGGCGAAGACTGACTTTCTCGCCATCATGAGCCATGAGCTGCGCACACCGCTGAACGCTATTATCGGCTTCTCGGATATTATTGCGACGCAGATGTTTGGCCCGATCAACAATGAACGCTACGCAGACTATGCCGTTGATATTCGCAATTCCGGCTCTCACCTGCTCAGCATTATCAATGACATTCTTGATCTCTCAAAAGCAGAGTCCGGCAAGCTGGAGCTGGATGAAAGCCTGATCGATCCTGTTGAAGCGCTCAATCAGACAATGCGCATGTTCCGCCCTCGGGCTGTGGAGCTGAAGATCAAGCTGGCTTTTCGCGTTCGGGACGAAATTCCCTGGCTGAAAGCCGACGCCAGATTGTTCAATCAGGTCATCATCAACCTCACGTCGAATGCACTCAAATTCACTCCCGAAGGCGGTCAGGTGAATGTCGAATTAGGGCGTGGTGCTGACGAAAGTCTGGAAATTTCGATCGAGGATTCTGGTATCGGCATTGATGAAGCCGACATTGAGCGCGTTTTTGAACCCTTTGTTCAGGTGGAAAGTGCGCTCAACCGGACCCAGCAGGGAACCGGCCTTGGTCTGCCACTTGTGCGCAAAATCATGGCTTTGCATGGCGGGGATGTGCAGCTTGTCAGCACCAAGGGTAAAGGCACGAAAGCTATTATCAGTTTCCCTGTGTCGCGGTTTGCCCGCGGGCCGGAAGTNGAAAAACGCTGGTCATCGCAGGCTTANGGCGACAAACAGCGTTTTCTTTNNGACGAACGGGGCTCCGGTTTTACAAAATCCGTTCCCCGATCTTCCTTGAGACGCCTGCCTATTCAGCCAAAGGCTTTCGAACCGTCATTACATAGACGCACTTGGTCTCATCTTCCTCAAGCGAGATACGTTCGCAGTCAAGCCCTTCGACCATGTCCCACATCTCTGCCTCTGTCCGGTAAACCAGGCTCCAGTCTGTAATGAACTCAAGCGGCCACATGCAGGTTTCCCGCCCGACCTTCACGTTGGCNAGAACCATATGCCCGCCGGGCGCCAATTGGTCATAGAGATCGTGTGTCAGCGCTTTTGCCCGGCGCTGAGACAGATAATCATAAAGGCCCAGGCTGTAGATCATGTCTTGTGGCGGCAGCGAGTTGAACAACGGCCCCGCCTTCAGCAATTGTGCAAACGATGCCTGCAGGCATTGCACACGGGCTTTCCCCCCATGGCGAACCACTTCCGGGTGTGCATGTTCATATGCATATGACAGCGCATCATGGTCCTGATCGATCAGCGTGAAATTGACCGGCCGGGGCAGATCCTTGATCTTCAGATAGTCAGAGACCTCATAGGCTGAACCACAGCCCAGATTGGTGATGTTCATCACCTTGTCACCGGCCGTTTCGGCAATTTTCTCGCCAAGATATTTCTGCGTCATACGCAGACGCGTGCCGACACAAGCGCCAGTCTCAACGCCAATCCGGTGCAGGAGTTTTTCGTATGGGGTATTGCCCACCCGTTCCCATCGGTACACATAGTTCATGATCTGGTAGTCACCGGGATAACCNAGTGGCTTTTCATAACAACGGCGCATGACGGGACCGGGCATAAAGTCCGGCGTCAACACCTGTTCGGTATATCGCTTGTGTTCTGCGAGCGCGATCGGGTCATTGATCATCGGGAACGTAATGTCATTTCCCCGATACCAAAGTTCTTTCCACGCCGGAACCATTTTCTCTTCACAGGCAACCAGCGCTTCATGAAGGCGGGCCGCGCGCTCTGTTTCCGACACATCGCCCAGACGCGCTTCAAAGCGGGCCAACAGGTCCTTGTATGATCGGAACAGATAGACAATTTCCGCAGTCAACTCCCGGTATTCGGGCAAAATATTGGTCGCGGACCCAAATGTGGGGTCTGTCAGAGACCGGGACAGAAGAAGCTGATCATGGTCCGTAACAATGGAGGGAATATCGATATAGCCGGTCGTCAATTCTACAGCGACCATGGTCCTGACGCCGGTGGGCTCCACCCGGCGGATGCGGCCAGACCCCTCATATAGCGTATCATCCGCAATGCAGAGTTTTACCGGCACCTCGTCGCCGATCCGGTCATCCCAGAAATCAAGATCGCCGCTTTGTGCGGCCAGGCCCGTCATCGACAGATCNTTCAAAGCGGCGCGATCGCCACCCAGATCCACCGCCGGTACCATGTCCCTAAATAAGTGATCTGCCCGATATCGTTCCGCACGGTAGAATACCTTGCGACCCTTGGCCCCGGTCAGCTGCTCATATGTACGCATCAACTAATATCCCTTCATGAGCTCAGCAAAATGAGTTTCGCGTTTCATACTAAGCAAGCTGCGTGAGAACGTGAACGAATTTGAAAGGTTAACGCTCGTTTTTCAAGTCATTCATCCACGATGTTGCGTATGTCCCACGCTTCGTTGAACGAACCATGGTTTACCTCAATTTTCATGGTTCAATTTCACACCATTCCCCCTATCAATTATGTGCAATAGAGGGGGCAGCATGAACCAGCAGATCCCCAGCGCGACAATCACAATGATTGATGTCTGAAGNCCAAGCGCCCGGTTGATCTCAAAGCCCGACAGAGACAATACAGCAAAGCCGACCGCCAGGGACACGCTCGTGATAATCATGGCAACGCCGACGGTCGAAAACACAGACGCAATAGCATCAGAGGTTGAAAGCCCCCTGGCGCGAAGGCGTTTGTACTTCATCAGAAAGTGAATGGTATCATCCACAACGATGCCGAGCGTCATTGCCGTGATCACCGCACCGGCAATTCCGATGTCCCGAAATGTGTAACCCCAGATACCGAAACCGACGATTGCCGGCAGCAGGTTGGTTGCCAGACTGAGCACCCCGTAAGTCACACTCCTGAGTGCAAGTGCAATAATGCCGCCGATAATGAAAATCGAGACAAGGGTTGAAAGGATCATCGTTCGAATATTGGTGCTCGACAGATAAGCAAAGAGAATATTGATGCTGATGCCGCTGGTGACTGTTTCGGGTGCGGCATTTGCAGCGAGCCATGCCCCTGCCCGTTCGTGCAATGCTCTTATGTCACCCGATGTGAGGCCCTTCATGATCAATGTGACCCGGCTCGAACTCCGGCTCACATTAATCCTGTCGGTGATTGACGCCCCATAAGGCAGAGACAATTCATAGAGCAGAAAATACTGTGAAATCAGGTCGCCGTTTTCCGGAATTCCGTTCCGGGTCGGCTCCCCGGATACGTTCATTGCTTTGTGAATACGTCGCGTGATCTCGGAAATGTCTGCAACACTGACAACACCAGGCTGTGTTCGAAGCCAGGCCGTAAATGCCTGAAGGGTCTGTTGATAGGCCGGTTGATAGCCCCCGCCGTCCACGCCGGTCTCCATATCAAACTCCATGATATTAAGCCCCGTCAGACGTTCCTCCGCTCGATCAGACGCGTTCCTGTAATCAAACCGGGTATCAAAATAGCGAACGAAGTCATCATCCAGCCGCACTTCCCTCAAGCCGTTTACCGTCATCAGCACGGCGATCACCATTCCGGCCAGCAACGGCCAACGCAACCAGTTGATCAGTCGGCCGACAGCCGCCATCAGCGCCGACGACCGATCAGACGATACGCCAAGAGGCAAGAGGGTCAGCGCTGCAGGCAACCAGGTAAATGTCAGCGCATAGCTCAACACAATACCGCCAAAAACGATGTTGCCCAGGTCGTTGAACGGCGGCGCATCGGCCTGGTTCATCGCGAGAAAACCAATGGCTGTCGTCAGATTGGTCAGTCCCACCGCCTTGGCATTGATTGAAATAGCTTCACGAATGGCCGCCTGATTGTCCAACCCCTCCGCAATGGCGTGTTTGACGGAAATCACGACATGGATGGTGGACGCCAGCGCGATCGAAATCACGATGATCGGCGCCGCAATGGAGGCCGGTGTGATGACATGCCCGAACCAGCCTGCCACGCCCATGGACGATGCGCTGGCGACACCCAGAATGGAAATCACAACCAGGCTGCCATTTCGCGACCTGAGGAAAATCACCACAATTCCACCAGCCACAAGAAGCGCAATGGGTACCAGCAATTGTGCATCCAGATGCGAAGCTTCGTTATAGGTCGCCATCAGCATGATGTTGCCTGTCACGTCCACCTGAAGGTCCGGATAGTCACGCTCTATTTCGTCGGCGAACGCCAGTGCACGGTGACTGATGTCGCGTACTTCGTCGGACGCTTTTACCGGCAGTTGAAAATTGACGTTAATCCCCGTCGCGCGGGCATTGCTGGCCAAAAGGCGGTTCACGATCAACGGGTCCGCCAGGGCCTCATCTTCAATGGCTGCGGCGGCCTCCGGTGTCAGCCCTTCTTTTGAGGGGAGCATTTCCTGCACGCCAAACGCGTCGTCTTCAGAAAAAACACGCGGAAAGTTGGTCAGCGACTCCACCTTTGTCGAATGAGGGAGCTGCCAGGCACGCTCCGTCATATCAGCGATTGCTTTCAGGACTTCAACCGACGTGACCCGCTCCGATGAGGTTTCATCTTTGAAGGTCACCACAAATAATACATTGTTGTTATGTGAAAATTTCTTTTCGAACTCCCGCAGATGCAACAAAAAGCTATTCTGCTCTGAGTAGAAAATCCGCGTGTCGTAGGACACGCTCAGCTGCCAGCCTCCGGCCATCATGACCAAGGTCAGCAACAACCAGATAATTATTGTTGCTTTTGGGAATTTTTGGGCCAATTCGCTTGGTTTCAGGCGATCCTCCAGCTTCATACGCATCCGTGTCCAGCCTGTCTCACTCGTTAGGCAATTCGCGGATGTCTTGCCCGCACATTCCGCCCGCTTGCTACCATTTAAATTTCACTATTATTCAGTCACCATCTTGACTGAAGCCTTTAGTCCGACGCGAGAGCCTAAATCACTCTCAGGATTTCACAAATACTTTCCAAAGGGTTGCCAGCTTTGCTGNNCAGGATTTCACAAANACTNTCCAAAGGGTTGCCAGCTTTGCTGAANACAGGTCTTCTAGGGAAAAATTAAGCAATTGGGGACACAATTCACAAAGGTCTCATTGGACATCGCTGCATTCGGATCGGATTAAAGAAGTTTCAAAGCTCAAAAGTCAGCCCCCCAACACCTGCGCGGACGATAGAGAATATTTTTTGAAGACGATAAGGCAACGAAAACTATGGCGAGCTTGGCGACATTAGGTTCAGCGGAACTCAGAAAAATGTCAGAGCGTGAATTGACTGCCGAGTTAGCGGATATGACACCGCTCGCCATCGACCGTTTTCGCCGTATGCGCAAACTGAAACCAGAGCATGAAGAAGCCCTCAACACTTTTCTGCGGCAAAANCCGGACAAGCGGCTCACCGCGGACGGGGGCAACCAGCAAAACAAGTCCCTTAAAGCCGTAACCAAACAGGCGGGCAAGGCGAAAGCCAAACCCGCGACCGTGCGTGCTCATGCTGAAGATGACGGGTATGTGAAGCTCTGGCGGCGGATGCGCGCCTGGTGGGACGGTGTCGACCTGGAGGCTGAAACCAGACCGGCACGTAAATCACCGCGAAAGAAAAATATGGAGATAGAGGTCGATGATACGGCCACGCTCCTCGCCCAGCGTATGGATATTATTCAGCAGCTCTGGGGCGAAGGAAACTCCGCGCCGGGCGGGGCAACCTTCCTGGCGGATATGGTGCGCGAGTGCAAACCGGCCGCAAACGCCCGCATTGCCGACCTGTCGGCGGGACTGGGTGGTGGCCTGCGATCTCTGGAAGCAACCCAAAGCGGGACCTTTGCGGGTTTTGAACGTGACCAGGACCTGGCGAAAGCNGGTCACGACCTCTCCAGCGCACTTGGCCTTGCCGACAAGATGCCGATTTCTCATTTTGAGCCGGCACGCATCGACACGCTGTTCGACAAGAATGCCTTCGACATTATTCTTGCTCGTGAGATTTTCTACTCACTTATTGATCGGCGCGAAGCGCTGCTGTCTCTTGCCGANGCTCTCGACAGGAACGGCACACTGATGTTTACGGATTTTGCCCTTGCGGACCGCTCCAGCGAGAACAAGGACGTTATCGCCTGGCGGCAGACGGACCCCTACAAACCGGCACCGGCAACAGTTGAGGAATATCGGGAACTTCTCAACGAACTCAAATACTCGATCAAAAGTATCGACGACGTCAGNGCTGAGTATGTTCAGGCTATTCAAGCCGGGTGGAAATCAATCATCAATCACCTGAAGACAGGTAACTTCTCCCGCTCCTATGTTGATACTTTGATGAGTGAGGGACAGGTCTGGCTGGCGCGTTCGAAGGCGCTTAAGACCGGTCAACTCAAGCTGATTAAAGTGCGCGCCGTGATGCTTAAGGCGCCCAAACGCTCCCTGACTGACTCAATGGTTATCGACGACTGAGCTGGGGGTTATCGACGACTGAGCTGGGGGTTATCGACGACTGAGCCGGGGTCATCGACAACTGAGCTGGGGGTTATCGACGACTGAGCTGTCGGCCCGCCGCGCCGCACTCCCCCTCATACGCCCGGGTGTACGGTTTCTTCTGTCGTGACGTTACAAACCGTTACACTTTATCGCACATTTTGGTGTAATTAGGCCTTGGCCGTCCCTATATCGGTCCTATATATACCCCAGTAAATCGGATGCGCGTTTCGTGCATGTTTCGGCCCTTTTTTGAGAAATCGGACATTTACGATATGGATGTCGGCACACTATGCCTCGGCGCTCTCGATATGGGGGACGCGACGGGCTATGAAATCAAGAAAATGTTCGAAAGTGGTCTGTTTTCCCATTTCATGGACGCCAGTTTCGGGTCCATCTATCCGGCGCTGACCAAGCTGACGGATGAGGGGTTGCTGACTTGCACGTCACAACAGCAGGAANGACGGCCCGACAAAAAAATTTACTCGATCACAAAAGCAGGACGCGAAGCCCTTAAAGACAAGCTGTTGCGCCCTCTGGCTGTAGANAAATTNAAGTCGGAGTTTCTCTTCACCATGCTCTTTGCGGATGTTCTACCTGCGGAGCGGGTTGCAGCCCTTCTCACCAACCGGGTTGCGGATTTGAGGGAAGAACTCTCTCACATACAGGCAGAACGGGACAGTGAACTGACGAACGGACAGGAATTTGTGCGTCGGTACGGCGAGGCTGTGGTGGAAGCGTCCCTCAAATTTATTCGCGACAATCGTCACCTGGTAGAAAACCGGAATGCGATGCGCGAAATGGAAAATATGCGCTGAACACAGGCGCGAATGACACTGGTCAAAAGGCTGTCCGTCAAGGAACGACGGAAGCCTGTCATTTTGGAAGGTTGAAAGATGAGATTGCGGCGGTCCTACGTTTTGGCGCTTANTATTGCGGCCATTATCAGCGCCTGGATCCTTTCGGGACAGATAGGGAACGGTGATAGTACGGTAGCTGAGCAATCCTCCGCGGGCGCAAGTGCGAGCGCTGCGACGGAGAATAAAACCCCGCATGTGCGTGCGCGGGTCTTCCATGCTCAACCACGCCGGTCTGTTCTGACGATCCGCGGGCGGACAGAGGCTCTTCGGACAGTTGAAATTCGCGCTGAGACATCGGGAACGATTGTCGATCTTCCAGTGGANAAAGGGGCACATGTCCAGAAAGGCGATCTGATCTGCCGTCTTTCGCTCAATGCACGTGATGCCCAGATGGCCGAAGCCGAGGCNCTGATGCGCCAGCGGTGGCTGGAACTTGATGCGGCCCGCAAGCTTGCCGCACGCGGGCANCGCTCCGAGACGCAGGCCGCCGCCGCCCAGGCCGCTTATGATGCGGCGCGTGCCCAGGTNAAACAGCGTGAGGTCGAGCTTTCCCACACTCGCATTCTGGCACCNTTTGACGGNGTGATTGATGCGCGCCCCGTGGAACTGGGTGACTACCTGCAACCCTCGCAACCGTGCGCCACGATTGTTGATATGAACCCGTTCCTGGTTGTGGGCCAAGTATCCGAAGCTGATGTCGATCAGGTTGTGGAAGGCACCGTGGGCACCGCCATACTCGTCAGCGGCGAGACCGTTGAAGGATATGTTCGGTTTGTTGCCAAAACGGCNGACCCCGCAACCCGCACTTTTCTGGTGGAACTGGAAGTTCCCAATGATGACGGGCGGCTCCGTTCCGGCGTGACGGCTGAAATAAAGGTCCCNAGCGCAGAATTAATGGCTCATCTTATCCCCCCCTCCATTCTTGGGCTTGATGATGCGGGAACCATTGGTTTGCGTATTCTGGACGACCGGAACATTGTTCATTTTCAACGGGTGCAGATTTTGGAAGACGGGCCATCAGGCGTATGGATTACGGGACTGCCAACAAGTGCCAAGCTGATTACCGTCGGGCAGGACTTTGTTGTGCCAGGCCAGGCCGTCGATGCNACGTTTGAAGAAGCTTCCGGCACGGGGGCTTCAGGAGACCGCTCATGAACAGTTTCATCGACGCCGCCATTGGCCGAAGCAGAACCGTTCTCACCTTTATGGTGCTGATCGTGATGGCGGGCATATCCGCCTATGTTTCGATCCCGAAGGAAGCTGACCCGGACATTCAGATCCCGGTCTTTTATGTTTCAATCATCCATCATGGTATTTCGCCGGAAGATGCTGAACGCCTGCTCATCAAGCCGATGGAGACGGAACTNCGGTCTCTGGAGGGGCTGGAAGAGCTGACGGCCATCGCCTCCACCGGGCATGCCGGCATTATTCTCGAATTCGANGTCAGTTTCGACAAGGATGACGCGCTCGCTGATGTACGCGAAAAGGTAGACNTGGCGCAGGCNGAACTGCCTGCGGATACAGAAGAACCGACAATCCGCGAGTTCAACACATCCCTTTTCCCGGTTCTGATCGTCACCCTTTCCGGTGATGTCCCGGAGCGAACGCTCTATCAGCATGCGCGCGCCCTCAAAGACGAGATCGAGGGGAATGTCACCACCGTTCTCTCCGCTGACCTGGTNGGGCACCGCGAGGAATTGCTGGAAGTCATCATCGATCCCTCGCGTATGGAATCTTACAACGTCTCCCAGACCGAACTGATCAATGCCGTGACGCTGAACAACCGGTTGGTGGCAGCNGGCAGTGTGGAAAGCAGTGAGGGACGGTTCTCTGTTAAAGTGCCTGGTCTTTTTGAGACCCGCAACGACATCCTCAATCTACCGATTAAAGTATCCGGGGACGGTGTTGTTACCCTTTCAGATATTGCCGATATCCGCCGCACGTTCAAAGATCCGGAATCCATTGCAAGCTTCAATGGACGCCCGGCGATTGCGCTGGAAATCACCAAACGCATCGGGGAGAACATTGTCGACAACAATGCCCAGGTGATTGCGCTGGTGAACGAGATCGCGAAGACCTGGCCTGACAACATCAAGGTCGACTATACGCTTGATGCCTCCACATGGATTTTCCGGGCCCTGGGCTCCCTGCAGGCCTCTATCATCACCGCTATTGCGTTGGTGATGATTGTCTGCGTCGCCGCCCTTGGCATGCGCTCATCCCTGCTGGTGGGTTTTGCTATTCCGACCTCCTTCATGATGGCCTTCTTCTTCCTCTCCGTCATGGGAATGACCGTCAACATGATGGTGATGTTTGGCATGTTGCTGTCGGTCGGTATTCTGGTCGATGGTGCCATTGTGGTGGTTGAATATGCGGACCGGAAAATGGCTGAAGGTCTGTCCCGACTGGATGCTTATTCGCTGGGTGCCAAGCGTATGTTCTGGCCGATCGCNTCTTCCACCGCGACAACGCTGGCCGCATTCCTGCCCATGCTGTTCTGGCCGGGCGTGAGTGGCGAGTTCATGTCTTACCTGCCGATCACACTTATTGTGGTGCTCACGGCTTCCTTCATCACGGCGATGCTTTTTCTGCCGGTTCTGGGGTCNCTTGTCGGCAAGTCTGAAGATGCTGACAATGAAGTNCTTAAACTTCTGGCGGGGGCCGAGACAGGCGACGTTCGCGCCCTGCCCGGTTTCACGGGTGGCTANGTGCGTCTGCTGGACTCACTTGTTCACCACCCTTTCCTCGTGATGTTGGGCTCTGTTGTCGTCCTGATCAGTACGATGTTTGCTTANAGTATCTTTGGTAACGGGGTCGAATTCTTCGTTGATACCGANCCNGAGCAGGCCATTATTCTGGTCAGTGCACGCGGCAACCTTTCTGCCTATGACATGCAGCGGCTTTCCAAGGATGTTGAAGACATCATCCTGGATACGGATGGCGTGCGGACTGTTTTCTCGCAGGCTGGCACATCGGTTGGCGGCGGTGGACCGGGTAGCGGCGGCGGTGACCGCCCNGCCGATCTGGTCGCACAGATGACAATTGAGCTGGAGAAGTACGAGTTGCGCCGGAAAGGTGCCGTCATTCTTGAGGAGATTCGTCAGCGTACCAGTGTCCTGCCGGGCATTACGGTCGAGGTGCGGAAACGCGAAGACGGGCCGCCAACGGGTAAGGACATTCAGATCGAGCTGACCTCGAACAACCCGGCAGTGCTGCTGGAGACGACAGGCTTTATCCGCGATCATCTGAACGTAACGGATTATGGACTGATCGATATTGAGGACAGTCGTCCCCTGCCCGGCATTGAATGGGTTCTGACCGTCGACCGTGAAATGGCCGGCCGCTTCGGGGCGGACATTGCCGCTATCGGTGCGACTGTCCAGCTGGTTACGAATGGTATTCTGATCGGGAACTACCGCCCGGATGATGCCGAAGATGAAGTAGACATCCGCGTGCGCTACCCGAGCGAGTATCGTTCGATTGCGCAGCTCGATCAGCTTCGCATTCGGACGGAAGCCGGACTGGTGCCGATCAGCAATTTTGTTACACGGACACCGCAACAGCAGGTCTCCACCATCACGCGTATCGATGGACACCGCCGTTACATGATCAAGGCGAACACCGCAACCGACCCGGAAACAGGTCAGAAGGTCAATGTTGACGGGGTGAACAAGGCCTTGCAGGACTGGTTGTCAACGCAGGAGATTGATCCGCGCGTGACCGTCAAGTTCCGTGGTGCCAATGAAGAGCAGCAGGAGTCCGGCGAGTTCCTTTCCAGGGCCATGCTGGCAGCACTCTTCCTGATGTTCATCATTCTGCTGACGCAGTTCAACAGCTTCTACTTCTCGGTGCTCACTCTCTCCACCGTCATTCTGTCTACGGTCGGGGTGCTACTTGGCATGATGATTACAGGGCAGACCTTCTCGATCATCATGACGGGAACAGGGGTCGTCGCGCTGGCGGGGATTGTTGTGAACAATTCCATCGTGTTGATTGATACCTATCAGCGGCTTGTGGAAGACGGTATGGAGGAGATTGAGGCGGCGCTACGGACAGCCGGACAGCGGCTCCGGCCTATTCTGCTCACCACAGGCACCACAATGCTGGGTCTGCTGCCGATGGCTATTCAGCTCAATGTGGACTTTTTCAGCCGGGAACTGACCTATGGTGGTCCGGTTGCCGCCTGGTGGGTGCAATTGTCCACGGCCATTATTTTCGGTCTGGGGTTCTCTACCCTGCTGACCCTGGTTCTGGTCCCGGTCATGCTGGTCGCACCGCAAGCCATCAAACAGACGTTCCGAGGGGGCATTGATTATGTGACTGGACGCGCGGCGGAGGATGAACGGTTCCGACGGTTCCGCAATCCTGCCGAGTAATCAAAAGCTCAATGCCAGAAAAAGGAAACCCCGCTTCCTGTAAGCGGGGTTTTTTGTTTCATTGCGGACGCTTCCCTTTAACGTGCGCGTCAATCATTGGGATCAGTCAGAAGCTCATCTTCCCGGTCGGCTGCCGCGCGGGTTCGGGCCTGATGATACTGATAGCGCCAGATACTAACCGGCAGCAGAGCCAGATAGGCCACCACAAGGGCGCAAAAGCTGATCCAGGGGTAGTTGAAAAGGAGGGCAACAGACATTGCCACACCGAGCAATACGGGCAGCATTTCGTCCCGCCGGATACGAAACCCCAGTCGCTTGCCGGAGAAGGTGGGAATTTTGCTTACCATCAGAAAAGCGATCCCGCCCACATAGGCTGCCAAAAGAAGTGGCAGGTCCTGCAGAAAGCTGACGCCCAGAAACGACATGTAGAGCGGCAACATGACAAGCCCGGCCGCTGCCGGTGACGGCACGCCAACGAAAAAATTCGCTGTCCATGCCGGTTTGTCCGGATCTTCAATCGCTACGTTGAAGCGCGCGAGCCGCAAGGCACAACACACCGCAAAGCCCAGCACAACAATCCACCCCAGGCCGCCCAACGTATTCAACGACCAGAGATAGAGCAGCATCACAGGAGCAACGCCAAAGCACAGAAAGTCCGAGAGCGAGTCCAGCTCCGCGCCAAAACGCGTCGTCCCTTTGAGCATGCGGGCCACCCGGCCATCCAGCCCATCGAGAACCGCTGCGACAATTATTGCCCCCACAGCCATGTCGAACTTGCCGTCCAGCCCAAACCGCATTGCGGTCAGGCCGGCACAAAGCGCCATCACCGTCAGGCTGTTGGGAATGATGCTGCGCACCGGCAGGGTCTTCAAACGGCGGCGTTGCTGCAAGCGTTCAGGCCGATCCTCGGAACCGAATGGGGGGATTGCCATAGTCAATCTCTCCTCTGCGTGGTTTCACGCGGCTATGTGCTTCTACCGAACCTCGGCGAGACGCGCACTTTCGCTGGCCTGTGCATCCGCGATCACAGTTTCACCTGCAATTGTGGTCTGGCCCACAGAGACGAGAGGCGCTTCGCCGGGTTCCAAATAGACATCGACGCGGCTGCCAAAGCGGATCAGACCGAACCGCTCTCCCGCCTGCAATGCATCGCCGTCCTTGGTTTCGTTGACAATACGCCGGGCTACCAGGCCTGCAATCTGGACCACGACATAACTTTTGCCGTTTGCCCCATCAATGACCATCGAATGGCGTTCATTGTCGTCGCTTGCCTTGTCCAGATCCGCATTCAGGAAAAGGCCGGGGCGGTATGCAGTCCGCGTTACGGTGCCATTTACCGGGGAGCGGTTTACATGGCAGTTGAACACATTCATGAAAATGGAGACACGGGGACGAACAGCCTCTCCCAAACCCAGCTCCGGTGGCGGCGCAGCCTCGGTAATCAGGCTGACGACACCGTCAGCCGGAGCGATGATAAGCCCTTCGCGGGTTGGCGTCAGGCGATCCGGGTCGCGGAAGAAATAAACACACCAGGCTGTCAGTACGACGCCGATCCAGCCCAGCGGTTCCCACAGAAGGAACAGACCAAGGGTAACGGCTGCAAAAATGAGGATGAACTTGTGCCCTTCTTTGTGAATTGACACGAGTACGGAGGTAAGTACGTCCATTGACGGTTCCTGATTGTATGTGGGGGGCCCAATCGACCTTCAGATTATCTTACTTCTATATTGGGGCAAGGTTAAGAGCCGAGCTCAATATTCCGTATGAGCGCTATCTGCGGCCTCCAGCCGGGGTGCTTGTGTTGATTGCCCGCCTTTTTCGCTGTTCTCTGCCGCTTCTTCCTGCTGACGGTTCCACATTTCGGCGTACATGCCGCCGCGGGCCAGAAGGGCTGCGTGAGTGCCCCGCTCCACAATTTCACCGTGATTAAGGACAAGAATTTCATCTGCGTCCACGACGGTGGACAGGCGATGGGCGATGATAAGGCTTGTTCTGTTGGCTGAAATCTGCCGGAGGGCTGCCTGAATGTCGCGCTCGGTCGCACTGTCGAGGGCTGATGTCGCCTCATCGAGCATAAGAATAGGCGGATTTTTGAGGATGGTACGGGCAATCGCGACCCGCTGTTTCTCACCGCCAGACAGTTTCAACCCGCGTTCGCCGACCATCGTGTCGAAGCCTTTAGGCAGACGGGCGATAAAGTCAGATATCTGCGCCATCCGCGCAGCCTCTTCAATCTCTGCCTCTGTCGCATCCGGGCGGCCATACCGGATATTGTACCGTATTGTATCGTTAAAGAGGACGGTGTCCTGCGGCACTATGCCGATGGCGCCACGCAGGCTTGACTGCGTGATCTCTGCAATGTCCTGCCCATCGATTGTGACGGTCCCCGCCTGCACGTCATAGAAGCGATAGAGAATACGGCTGATAGTGGATTTGCCTGCACCGGAAGGCCCGACCAGTGCGACCGACTTGCCTGCCGGCACATCGAATGAGACGTTTTTCAGAATGCCGCGTGCCGGATCGTAGGCGAAAGAGACATTCTCGAAGCGAATAGCGCCCCCATTCACCTTCAGATCTTTGGCATTGGGACGGTCTGTCACTTCCGGTGGCACGGCAATCAGGCCGAACATGGTTTCCATGTCCACCAGCGCCTGTCTGATTTCCCGATAAACAGAGCCCAGCAGATTGAGCGGTGCAGACAACTGGATCATGAAGGCATTCACCATCACAAATTCACCAACCGAGAGCGCACCCGCCGCCACACCATAGGCGGCCATCAGCATGAGTGCGATCAGGCCGATGGTGAAAATCAGGGTCTGGCCGGTATTGAGAACAGAAAGCGAGGTTGAAGTCCGGATGGCGGCATCCTCGTACCCCTGCATTGCCCGGTCATACCGCCGGGCTTCATGTGCTTCGTTCCCGAAATACTTGACGGTCTCGTAATTGAGCAGACTGTCTATGGCCTTGGTATTGGCATCGGTGTCCTTGTCATTCATCTCCCGCCGGATGGCCGTGCGCCATTCCGTTGCCCAATAGGTAAAGCCGATATAAATCGAGATCATCACCACGGTGACTGCCGCATAGCGCCAGTCAAAATTCCACCAGAGAATACCGGCCACCAGCAACAACTCGATGATGGTGGGCACAATACTGAACAGGGAAAAGCGCAGCAAAAATTCAATCGCCTTTGTGCCGCGCTCTATGATGCGGCTCAACCCGCCCGTGCGCCGCTCCAGATGAAACCTGAGCGAAAGTGCATGAATGTGCCGGAAGGCTGTGATTGCCAAGACGCGAACGGCGTTCTGTCCAACCCGCGCAAAAATACCGTCGCGGAGCTGCGCCAGCGCAATCATCATGACCCTGGCCAGACCATACGACGCAACAAGCGCCACCGGCACGACCACAAAACTCACTGCCGGGTCCTGACCCGTCAGCGCATCCACGGCATCGCGAAAGAAAAAGGGCGCATAGACCGTGAACACTTTGGCGCCGATCATAGCCAGAAAGGCAAGAACAACGC
Source organism: Rhodobiaceae bacterium (assembly GCA_002715765.1). Lineage (GTDB taxonomy): Bacteria > Pseudomonadota > Alphaproteobacteria > Parvibaculales > Parvibaculaceae > Mf105b01. The sequence continues at coordinate 28,241 of PAZY01000041.1, forward strand.
GGGCTCGCAGGTCCCGACGTCCCTCCGGCCACAAAAGAGGCAGGACCGACCGAAACGTGCTCTTTGCCGGAGTGGGGAGCCCCATTTGGGCTGGCGTGTCGCCGCTTGTGTGCATACGTGGTGTCAAACCTCCTCCTTCACCCTTCTGCGTTCGCGCCTCCCGCAATGATCCACGGGAGTGTAACAGGTCGCGAAAACCAATACCCCGGCCAGGACACCGGGCCGGGGTACGGAAAGGTTCGGGGTATATGTAAGGCCGCCGGACGCTTCTGCCAAGTCATGTCCGGTTTCGCAACACCCGGTCTTTGTCAGCGGGCAGGCGTCTCCAGCACTTGTCCCGGATAGATCAGGTTTGGATCGCGAATCTGGTCCTGATTCGCCTGATAGATGACCGTGTAGCGATAGCCGGAACCATAGAGCTGCCGCGCAATGTTCCACAAATTGTTGCCTGGCTGAATGACAACCCGCCCCGCAGCGATCTGCTGCCGCACGACTTCCGGGACACCGCGTTCGAACGGGACTTCCACGCGGGCGACAACGGCACCATTTGCGTCCAGCTGATCGATCCGCATCGTGTATGTACCCGGTTCGATACCGACAGACGGCCGCAATTCCCATTGGCCTTTCTGGTCAGCGGTTGCGTCACCAATGGGCCCACCATTGAGGTAGACGCGTACTGTGCTGCCGGGGTCGGTCCGACCCGCGACAATGACATTTCCCTTTTCGTCATAGTCCACAGATTCCAGAATAAGACTTCCGGAGTCTGACGGTACGCCGGGACCCTGGAGGACACGGCTTGCCTTACCGGGTTCAGCCAACACGACGAGGGTCTGTCCGCCGGCCTGTGCAGGCACGGAAACAGAGACTGACTGAACCCCATCGACCGTGGACCCATGCGGGTTCACCGCAGACAAGGTGAGTTCAATGTCGCCAGGCGCCAGCGGCTCATCCAGCACGATGACCCATTCACCGCGCGCATCCGCATCCACTGTCGCGATGGCTGTGCCATTGCGTTTCAGCGTGATCTCTGCCCCCGGGGTTGCGCGGCCGGCGATAACCGCCATCCCGTCCCGCTCGACCCGGACGATATCGAATGTCGGCAGAACCTGCTCAACGGCCTGCTCAACCTGTTCGGCGGGTGCCGGTGCGGACTGCTGAGAGGTCGTAACAGCATTTTCTGCCTCGTCCTCCCCACCCAGGATAAAATACAGCGCCACGATAACGGCGATGAGGAGCGCTGCAACGCCCCCTGCGATCAGTGCAATACGTGATGACATTCGCACACGGCCTCCCCGGCCTACCCCATTTGTCCCCAAAAATGCTTCACAGCGGGACGTGTTTGGTTAATACCTGTTTCACAGCGGGATTAACCCCGCTTACGTAATCTTTCATCAGGATAGATTGCAATTACGGCACCATTTTGAACCTTCGCCAACCGGCCAGGAAAGATACCTCATGTCCGCAGACAATTCCGCTTCTTCCGCCCCGTCCCGCGCCAGCAAGCCGACCCGGCTGGATGTGTGCGTCTATTGCGGGTCCAGCACCGGCGATGACCCGAAATTCAGCACGGCAGCGGCAGCGCTGGGGACCCGTTTCGCTGCGGAGAATGTCGGCCTTGTTTATGGTGGTGGAAAAATCGGCCTGATGGGTATCTGTGCCCGAACGGTTATGGAGGCCGGTGGACGTGTGACCGGCATTATTCCTGACTTTCTGCAAACGGCTGAAATCGCCTATGAGGGAATTTCAGAACTTCACGTCACCCGCTCGATGCATGAGCGCAAACAATTGATGTTCGACAAATCCGATGCCTTCGTCGCTTTGCCCGGCGGGATTGGCACATTGGAGGAAGTGATCGAAATGCTGACCTGGGCTCAGCTTGGGCGGCACAATTATCCGATTATCTTCCTCAACATTGCCGGCTTTTGGGATCCGCTTATCAGCCTCTTTGATCACATGATTTCGAACGGTTTTATGAAATCCGGCATCCGCGGACATTATGCCGTGGTTGACCGCGTTGAGGATGTGCTTCCCAGGATCGAGGCAGTTCTCTGATATCAAACCGCTTTGGCAACCCGCCGAAGTTCTTTCTCCTTTCGCCACGTATCCCAGCTGAACAGGGCAAGCCCTGCCCAGATGAGACCGAACGTCATCAGATGCGTGTCGGTCAGTTGCTCACCATACATGGTGACCGCGATCAACAGCTGAATACTCGGCGCAAAGTACTGCATCAACCCGAGCGTCGCGAGACGAATGCGCTGCGCGCCGTAGTTGAACAGGAAAAGCGGTATCGTGGTCATGGGACCGGTCAACGCCAACAGAAAGAGGGTCCAGAGGTCGCCATGCATGATGGCTGTGCCCCCCTCACCTTCCGCAATCCAGAGGTAGGCCAGGGCAAATGGGCTCAGCATGAGAACTTCGATCAGCAGACCCTCAAGAGGGTCCACGCGAGAGACCTTCCTCAAATACCCATAGATCGCGAAAGTCACCGCCAGGAAGAGAGATATCCACGGGAGTGTCCCGATTTCAAATGTGATCACCCCGACGCCCGCCGCGGCCAGCGCCACAGCCGCGATCTGCGCGCGGGTCAGTTTTTCAGACAGAACAACGACACCGATCAGGACACTGATCAATGGATTGATATAGTAGCCAAGGCTTGTTTCCAGCACCCGGCTTTCGTTGATTGAATAGATAAAGACAAACCAGTTACTGCCGATAATCAGGCTGGTCGCGAAGAGTGTCAGGAGAATGCGTGTGTTCGTCAGCGCGGCGACGAGGGACTTCCACCGACCGAACACAAGAATGAGCGCCAGTGTCAACACCACACTCCAGATGGTGCGATGGGCCAGAACCTCGTATGGCAATACATGGATCAGCTGTTTGTAGAAGATGACCGTCAGGCCCCAGAAGAAATAGCCGCCAGCCGCTGCAAAGCCGCCAATCAACGCGTCTCTGCCGTCAACACCGAAAGCCGGCCCCTCTATCTTCTGTTCAGGAGCCGGTGTGTCTGATCTCTCAACCATGATGAAGCTCTCTTATGGACCGGGCGATTTAAGGGAAACATTTTTCTTCTGAGCAACGGGTGCGGGCGCGTTGTCGCGTAGAAGTTTGTAGGTAATAGAGTCCGTGAGCGCCTGGAAAGAAGCATCCACAATGTTGGCCGACACGCCTACGGTAAACCATCGATTGCCCTTCGCATCCGCGCTTTCGATCAATACGCGGATCACGGCTTCTGTTCCACCGGTCAGAATACGCACCTTGAAATCCACCAGGCGGATATCGTCGATAAAGGACTGGTACTTGCCCAGATCCTTGCGCAACGCCTGGTCGAGCGCATTGATCGGCCCATTGCCCTCGCCAACGGAAATGTATTTCTCACCGTCGACATCGACCTTGACTGTCGCTTCCGACATTGTGACAAGCTCACCCAGTGCGTTGTAACGGCGCTCGACCAGCACCCGGAACGAGTTCACGGTGAAAAAATCAGGCACATTGCCCAACATGCGGCGCGCCAGAAGCTCGAAAGAAGCTTCAGCACCATCATAGGAATAGCCAAGATATTCCCGTTCCTTGACCTCATCGAGGAGGCGGTTCACGCGCGGGTCACTCGGGTCCACTTCCATGCCGGCCGCTTCAAACTGTGCCATCACATTGGACTTGCCGGACTGGTCTGAGACAAGCATACGGCGTTTATTGCCCACAGATTCCGGCGCGACATGTTCATAGGTGGCCGGGTTTTTCATGATGGCGGAGACGTGAATACCAGCCTTGGACGCAAAGGCACTTTCACCGACATAGGGGGCATAACGGTCCGGTGCCCGGTTGAGCAATTCATCCAGGGTGCGGGAGACATGGGTCAGTTCTTTCAAACCTTCCGCCGTCACGCCGATCTCGAAACGGTCCGCAAATTCCGATTTCAACATGAAAGTCGGAATCAGGGAAACCATATTCGCATTGCCGCAACGCTCACCCAACCCGTTCAGCGTGCCTTGCACCTGGCGGACCCCCGCGCGTACAGCAGCCAGCGTGTTCGCGACCGCGTTTTCCGTGTCATTGTGACAATGGATACCGAGCTTGTCGCCTGGGACGTGCCTGGTAATTTCCGTCACAATTTCTTCCACCTCGTGCGGCAGGGTACCGCCATTGGTGTCACACAGGATCGCCCAACGCGCGCCATTGTCGAGGGCGGCCTTCACACAAGCCAGCGCATAGTCTGGATTGGCCTTATAACCATCAAAAAAGTGCTCGCAATCGATCATGGCCTCCCGGCCACGGGCGATGATCGTCCGCACACTATCCGCAATACAGTCGAGATTTTCTTCGTTGGTGATGCCCAGTGCGACATCCACATGGAAGTCCCAGCTTTTGCCAACAAGGCAGACAGCGGACGCGGCACTGTCGAGAATAGCGGCCAGACCCGGGTCATTGTCGGCTGAGCGTCCTGCCCGCTTGGTCATGCCAAAAGCTGTGAAGGTGGCCTTTTTCAGGCCCGGATCGGTGGAAAAGAAATCCGTATCGGTCGGGTTGGCGCCGGGATAGCCGCCTTCCACATAGTCAAGGCCCAGCCTGTCCAGCAGGCTCGCAATAAGCCGCTTATCTTCTACCGAAAAGTCCACGCCTTGCGTTTGCGCCCCGTCGCGCAATGTCGTGTCGAAAAGATAAAGCCGTTCCTTACTCATCTGCCGTTCCATTTCCTGAGCGCCTGTTTACGTGAGCGCTTGCCTGCCCCCGGTTGCCAATCCGGGCCGCCGGCCAGTTCGAAATGTCAGATTTTCTGAAGAAAACGTGAGAGAACGGCGGCAGCCAAGAATATCAGCCGCGAATAATCAGACCTTTAATGATCCATTTTATCGTTTTCATGGGATCAGTCTCGTCAAATTCCGTTCAAACCTGGCAAAACACCTTCGATTTATAGCGATTTCAGGCCTTTTGCCCGCCAAGGCGAGCCACGACCCGCTCCCGACCCAATAGAGGTAGCAGGTTTGCCAGCTCCGGTCCATGGTGAAGACCTGTCAAAGCGAGACGAAGTGGCATGAAAAGCGCCTTGCCCTTGCGGCCGGTCGCTTCTTTCAACGCCCCGGTCCAGGCCCCCCATGTTGCACTGTCCCACGGCTCCGCCGGCAAGCTTGCGACGGCACCGGCGATGAACTGTGCATCCTCGCTCCCGATAACCGGTTCGATGGGTCCCTGTACGACATGCCACCATGCCGCCACACCATCAAAAAGCGTGAGGTTGGCCCGAACGAGGTTCCAGAACGCTTCACCACCGGTAATGCCACGCGCGCTGAGCCTTTCCTTTACCGCCTCATAAGGGGTCAGGTGCATCAGGGCAGCGTTGACCCGTTCCAGCTCTTTCGGGTCGAAACGAACAGCCGAACGCCCAACCTGCCCGCAGTCAAACTCTTCCGCCAGATCATCAAGCGTCAGGCGGGCAGTTGCTGCGTCTGACGTTCCCAGTTTCGCGAGCAGGGAATTGATGCTCATCGGCTCAAAACCCGCGTCGCGCAGCGCCTCTACCGAATAATCACCCCGCAGACGTTTCGACAATGCCTCTCCGTCAGCATTCAAGAGAAGCGAATGATGACCAAACTTCGGTTCCCGTGCCCCAATGGCGCGGAAGACCTGCACCTGTGCCCCGGTATTGGTCACATGATCCTCGCCCCGCAACACATGGGTGATCCCGAAATCAATATCGTCCACCACGCTGGGCAGCGTGTAGAGATACGTGCCGTCGCCGCGCACCAGGATCGGGTCGGAGAGGCTCTTTGTATCCACCTTGACCGTCCCCAAAAACAGATCATCAAACTCGATCACTTCCGGGTCGAGTTTGAAACGCCAATGCGGCGTCCGACCTTCCGCTTCAAAAGCGGCTATTTCGTCAGGTGTGAGGCTGAGGGCTGCCCGGTCGTAGACGGGTGGCTGCTTGCGGGCAAGCTGGCGCTTGCGCTTTTTGTCCAACTCATCGGGCGTTTCGTAACACGGATAGAGACGGCCTGCGGCTTTCAGCTTTTCCACCACTTCGCCGTAGCGATCAAAGCGATCGGACTGACGGAACAGTTCATCATGGGTGAGGCCGAGCCAGGCAAGATCTGACTGGATCCTGGTTGCATATTCTTCTGTCGAACGCTCGGTATCAGTATCGTCAAGACGCAGGATGAACTTGCCGCCATGGTTCTTGGCAAAAAGGTAGTTGAAGAGGGCCACCCGCATGTTTCCCACGTGGACGAGACCGGTTGGGCTTGGCGCAAATCGAAGACAGACGGACATAATATTCCTTGAGCTTGTTGCCTATCGCGCGTCGCGATAACCATTGGTAATGGGATAGCGCCGGTCGCGACCAAAATTGCGCGATGTAATTTTAACACCCGGTGCCGCCTGCCTGCGCTTGTATTCCGCGACATAAAGAAGATGTTCGATCCGTTTGACAACATCTCGCTCATGGCCACGCGCGACAATTTCGCTTACCGGCATTTCCTTCTCCACCAGACATTCCAGAATGTCGTCCAGCACCTCGTATGGCGGTAACGAATCCTCGTCTTTCTGGTCTTCGCGAAGTTCGGCCGAGGGTGGTTTGGTGATGATATTCTCGGGCATGACTTTTCCCGCAGGGCCCAACGCACCTTGTGGCCTGTTTGTGTTGCGCCAGCGGCACAAAGCAAAGACCTGCATTTTGTAGAGATCCTTGATCGGATTGTAGCCACCGTTCATGTCACCATAAAGCGTTGCATACCCGACTGAGACTTCAGACTTGTTGCCCGTCGTCAGTACCATGTGGCCAAACTTGTTTGAGAGGGCCATCAAGATGGTACCACGTGTGCGGGACTGCAAATTCTCTTCCGTTGTATCGCTTTGCGTATCAGCAAAAAGCGGATCAAGTGCCGACAGAAAACCCTTTACGGGGTCTTCAATGGGAATGCTGGTGTAGCGAACACCGAGCGCCGCGGCACATGCTTCTGCGTCACTCACGCTTTCGCTTGATGTGTAACGGTAGGGCAGCATCACGCAGAAGACCTTTTCCGGGCCTAGCGCATCCACCGCGATGGCAGCACAGAGAGCAGAGTCGATCCCCCCCGAAAGGCCGAGCACGACACCGGGAAAGCGATTTTTCTGCACATAGTCTCTAAGCCCCAGGACGCAGGCATTGTAGACGGCTTCGAGACCCGTTTCGACGTCAGAGGCTTCTCCCTTTTTGCAGATCCAGCCTTTTTCACCCCGAGACCATTCGGTCAATCTGACAGTCTCCTGCCATGCGGGAAGCTGATGCGCGAGCGAGAGGTCTGCGTTCAGTACAAATGACGTGCCGTCAAAGACGAGTTCATCCTGCCCGCAGACCTGGTTCAGATAGACGAGCGGCAGGCCTGTCTCGTTGATCCTTGCGATTGCGTGCTGCATGCGGGCGTCGAATTTGGCGTTCTCAAACGGCGATCCGTTGGGCACAAGGATCAGTTCGGCACCGGTCTCCATCAGGCACTCTGTCACATCCTGATACCAGATATCCTCGCAGACAGGCGCGCCGAGGCGAATGCCCCTGAAGTCGAGCGGGCCTTGCAGCGGGGCTGCAGCAAACACACGCGGCTCATCAAAGACCCCATAGTTAGGCAAGTGTACTTTATGGCGCCGGCCGACAATCCTGCCCCCATCGATCAGNACAACGGAGTTATAAAGCGCCTCNCCTTCGCGCGTGGGCGCGCCGATCAGATAGGCCGGGCCACCATCGCTTGTATCTTCTGCCAATGACGCCAGCGCCGCATCCACAGCGCGCTGGAAGCTCGGCTTCAAAACCAGATCTTCCGGCGGGNAGCCGATCAGAAACAGTTCGGAGAACAAGACCAGGTCTGCTCCCAACCGCGACGCTTCCGCNCGCGCNGCCCGTGCTTTGGTCACATTGCCGTCAATGTCCCCGACCGTCGGGTTCAGTTGTGCGAGTGCAATTTTCAAACTGTCTGCCATGATCGCCGCTTACTCTAATCAATCTTGCGAAAAGTCTGACTTTTCTGCCGGGCCCGTTCTAGCCCGCTGTTGGCTTATGAACAATAGGGATGCCTATTTCCGTACCGTTTTCCAGCGATAGATATGGTGCATCGGCACAGNCACACCTATATGGTGAACAAAACAAATCATCACTCATGGGGGAAAAACGGCATGAGCCAAGCGGTTAATCGGCAAATTCAACTGGTTGAAACGCCCAAAGGCAAGCTGGGGCCCGAACATTTCAAATTGGCGGAAGCAGCGGTTCCCACACTTTCCAACGAAGGTGAGCTGCTTTTGCGCACCCGATACATTTCGCTCGACGCGGCCAATCGCGCCTGGATGCAGGGTGCAACCTACCGCGATGCTGTTGAGAGCGGACAGGTTATGGCTGGCGGGGCTCTTGCGGAAGTTCTTGAAAGCAAGGCAAAGGGATTTGCCGAAGGAGACCTCGTTTTCGCTGATACGGGCTGGCAGGATTATGCCGTTGTCCCCGCCAAAGCGGCCCAGAAAGTGCCCCATATGGAGCCTGANACCCATCTTCTGTCGGTTTACGGTGTGGCAGGTCTGACAGCGTATTTTGGTCTTTTGAATGTCGGGCAGCCCAAGGCCGGCGAAACCATTCTGGTGTCCGCAGCCGCAGGGTCTGTTGGATCAATCGTTGGGCAGATCGCCAAAGCTGCCATCCCNGACTGTCACGTGGTCGGGATCGCCGGGTCTGATGACAAATGCCAATGGCTGCTGGATGAACTCGGCTTTGATGCCGCCATCAACTACAAGACACAGCCCGTGCACAAGGCCCTCAAAGAGGCNGCACCGAAGGGTGTTGATGTCTATTTTGACAATGTGGGTGGTGACATTCTGGAAGCTGCCCTCTTCCGCATGAACCTGTTCGGGCGCATCGCCTGTTGTGGTGCGGTTTCACAATATGATGGCGCGCCACCGGCTGCCGGCCCGCGCGGTGTGCCNGGNNTNATTGTNACNAANCGNCTNAACCTGCGCGGCTTCATCATGTCTGACTTCCCGACCGAACGGGAAAAAGCCCTCGCCGACCTTCAAGGCTGGGTTGCAGAAGGCAAGATCANGGTCAAGGAAGATGTGATAGACGGGCTGGAGAACACGCCCGCGGCCCTCGTTGGCCTNCTGGCGGGCGAAAACCGCGGCAAGCGNATGGTCAAAGTCATCTAAATTATTCCCACATTCCTTTTCTCACCAACCTAATGGAGACTTATATGTCAAACATGAAAAGCCGCGAGATCCACCTGGCTGCCCGGCCCGATGGCGAACCGANAGAAAACGACTTCAAGCTCGTTGAAACAGATGTNGCGGAACCAGGTGCCAATGAGTTTCTCGTTCGCAACCTGTGGATGTCTGTCGACCCTTACATGCGTGGGCGCATGATGGACCGCGAAAGCTATGTTCCCCCCTTCCAGATTGGTGAAGTGCTGCAGGGCGGCGCTATCGGCCAGGTGATTTCGTCCAACAATCCNAACTTCGCCAAAGGCGATTATGTGAATTCCATGAATGGCTGGCGTGAGTTCTATGTGAGCGACGGCATGATGGTGAACAAGATCGACCCTTCCATGGGCCCGATCGAANCCAATCTGGGTGTGCTCGGCATGCCCGGCATGACCGCCTATGCAGGCCTCTTNAAAGTAGCCGGGCTGAAAGACGGTGATACCGTGTTCGTTTCAGCTGCCTCCGGGGCTGTGGGGGCTGTTGTCTGCCAGCTTGCCAAAGCACATGGCTGCTATGTCGTGGGCTCCGCCGGGTCGGANGACAAATGCAAGTGGCTTGAAGAAGTTGCCGGCATCGACAAGGCNATCAATTACAAAACCTGTGGCGACCTTGATGCCGCTGTCGGNGCTGCCTTCCCGAAGGGCATTGATGTCTATTTCGAAAATGTCGGCGGGGCGCACCTGCAGGCCGCGATCAACCACATGAAGCCATTTGGCCGGGCAGCACTTTGCGGCATGATTGAACAATATAATGACAAGGCGCCACGTCCGGGCCCGAACAATCTTATTCAGATNGTTGGCAAGAGCTTGAAGCTGGAAGGCTTTATCGTCTCCAACCATCTGGACATTATCCCCGAATTCTATGCGGAAATGTCGAAGCTGATTGCCAGCGGCAAGATGAAAANCGAACAAACGATCGAAACGGGTATTGAGAATGCGCCAAAGGCCTTTCTCAATCTTTTCTCGGGCGCCAATTTCGGCAAGATGCTGGTGAAACTCGGCGATGACCCGGCTGTCTGATCAACGCTTTGATCTACTGGCAATCATCCACGGAGATTGTTAAATTATCCGGGCCGGGNNGCTGATCCCGGCCCTATTTGTTTGGAAGGACCTGCCACGTGCCAACGATCAATCGCCGCTGGGTGCTCGCATCACGCCCCGAAGGCAAACCTGCACCCGATCATTTTCGCCTTGAAGAAGTTGAGCTTCCAGATATTGGGGAGCATGAAATTCTCATTGAAGCGAAATACTTCTCTGTTGACCCGGGCATGCGCTCTCGCCTTTCGGCAGACAGCTATGCCGCAGCACTTCAAATCGGCGAGGTGATTGAAGGCGCGATGGTTGGACAGGTCGTTCAGTCGAACAATGAGAAGTTTGCTGTCGGCGATTTTGTTACAGGGGGCTATGGCTGGCAGTCCCACGCCATTTCCAACGGGCGCGGGCTTGTGAAGCTCGATACGGCTTTGTTCAATGGTCCCTTGCGCGTAACNGCNGCTATCGGTGTTCTTGGNATTCCGGGTCTTACGTCCTATTTCGGCCTGCTCGATCTTGGCAAACCCAAGGAAGGGGAAACCGTACTCATCTCATCAGCCGCAGGGCCTGTCGGCGCGACAGCCGGGCAGATTGCCAAAATGAAAGGCTGCAAAGTTATCGGCATCGCCGGATCGAAAGACAAGTGTGATTATGTCACCAAAGAACTCGGCTTTGATGCCTGCTTTAATTACAAAGACGCTCCCAATCTGGAAGAGGCTNTCAAGGCCGCCTGCCCGGACGGCGTTGATATCTACTTCGACAATGTCGGCGGCGAAATGCTGGATGCAGCAATTGCCAACACGAATGAACGGGCGCGCCTCATNATCTCGGGTGCCGTGTCTGAATATAATAGGCCAGAGCCACGTGGCATTCGCAACACGTTGCGCTTTATCACTCACCGCCTGCGNATGGAGGGGCTTGTTGTGTTTGACTATTTCAAGCAATTTCGNGACGCACAGGTGGAAATGGGCGGGTGGATCCATTCCGGTAAACTGATCTACACGGAAGATGTTTCCGAGGGCATTGAGAGCGCACCAGCGGCTTTTGCCGGTCTCTTTGAAGGCGAGAATTTTGGTCGCCGCCTGGTTAAGGTGAGCTGAAAACCGGTCACGAAAAGTTCAACACTGATTTCATTGATCCCGATCACCCCGTGCGGACAATGCCTCTTGCCCCCTATCGATGATCACGGAGAGGATCAATGGATTCAGTTGTTGAGAGATATGCCGCCGCGGCCCACGCGCGGGAAGACGCGCTGTGCTGCCCTGTAAGTTACGACCCGAAATTTCTCAAAATCATTCCGCAGGACGTGCTGGACAGAGATTACGGATGTGGTGACCCTTCCACCTATGTACGCGAAGGTGAAACCGTTCTGGACCTTGGCGCGGGTGGCGGGAAAATCTGCTTTATTGCGGCGCAAATTGTGGGGCCGGCGGGTCGCGTGATCGGCGTTGATATGAACGACGACATGCTTGCCCTGGCCCGCAATGCACAAAGCGCGGTAACGGCGGCTGTTGGTTATGACAATGTGGAGTTTCGTCATGGTCGCATTCAGGACTTGAAGACAGATCTTGATGCTGTTGACCGGTTGCTGGACGGGAACCCCGTCAAAACCGCCAGCGACTATAAAGCGCTGGAGAGTGCTATAGCGCGCCTGCGCACCGAGCGCCCGCTGATCGCAAGCGACAGTATTGATGTTGTGGTTTCCAATTGCGTGCTCAACCTTGTAGCCGACCATGAAAAGCCAACCTTGTTTCAGGAAATTTTCCGGGTCCTGAAGCCGGGTGGCCGTATTGCGATTTCCGACATTGTCTCCGACAGAGATACACCGGCGCACCTGAAAGAGGATGCTGATCTTTGGAGTGGCTGCATTTCGGGTGCGTTGACCGAGGCTGGCTTTGCTGAAGCACTGGCGGATGCAGGCTTTATCGGTATCGCACTCGACAAGCTGGAGCAAAATCCATGGCAGGTGGTTGAAGATATTGAATATCGTTCCGCAACCTATGTGGCTTACAAGCCCGACACGTCCTCAGCCGCGCAGGCGCGACTGGAAGCCATCTATACAGGCCCGTGGGAACAGGTTGTCGATGAGGCCGGGCGGATTTACCGGCGGGGTGAGCGCGTACAGCTTTCCGGCGATGCAGCATCCGCACTTCGGGCCGGCGCATTCTCAAGCCAGTTCGTCATTTTCGGGGAGCCGGAAAAAGGTTGCTGCTAGGCCCTTCCAATACCGGCACAAAAAAGGCGGCTCCGGGAGCCGCCTTTTCCTGTTTCTCACGCAAATAAATTCAGCCGACCGCGACCTGCTTTGCCGCATTGCGCTGACGTTCCTTCTTCAGCCCTTCGGCAATGAGGAATGCAAGCTCCAGGGACTGGCTGGCATTAAGGCGCGGGTCGCAATGGGTGTGGTAGCGATCTGAAAGATCTTCCTCCCCAATAGCCTGCGCACCACCCAGACATTCGGTTACGTTCTGCCCGGTCATCTCGAAATGCACGCCACCTGCATGGGTACCCATTTCTCTGTGAACGCCCATGAATTGCTGAACCTCAGCCAGCACGCGATCAACCGGTCTGGTTTTATAGCCCGTTGATGCCTTGATCGTGTTCCCATGCATCGGATCACAGGACCAGACGACTTTCTTGCCTTCACGCTCCACAGCCTCCACCAGACGTGGCAGATGTTTCTCAACATTGTCGGCCCCAAAGCGGCAGATCAACGTCAAGCGCCCCGGGGTGTTGTCCGGGCTTAGTGTATCAATCAAACGCAGTAGGTCATCCGGCTCAAGCGAGGGGCCACATTTCATGCCGATCGGGTTTTTTACGCCACGCAGAAACTCGACATGGGCATGATCTGCCTGCCGGGTGCGATCTCCAATCCACAACATATGGGCGGAAGTGTCGTACCAATCGCCCGACGTGCTATCAATACGCGTCATGGACTGCTCATACCCCAGCAACAAAGCTTCGTGGCTTGTGTAAAAGCGGGTTGTCTGCAATTGCGGCACGGTGTCAGCGTCGATACCGCATGCGCGCATAAAATCGAGCGCCTCGGTAATACGGCTCGCGATATCTTCATAGCGCTTTTTACCCTCACCATCGCCAATGAAGCCGAGTGTCCAGCGGTGCACGTAATCAAGATCAGCGTACCCGCCCGAGGCAAATGCGCGAATGAGATTAAGCGTCGCTGCGGACTGGCTGTAAGCCTGTAACAGACGTTTGGGGTCCGGCATCCGCGCTTCTTCAGTGAATTCGATACCGTTTACAATATCGCCGCGGTAACTTGGCAATGTAACACCGTTGATCGTTTCGGTGTCTGCTGACCGCGGTTTTGCAAACTGCCCGGCAATGCGCCCCACTTTCACAACGGGGGACGCAGCGGCGTAGGTCAGAACAACGGCCATCTGTAACAGGACACGAAATGTGTCGCGGATATTATCCGGATGAAACTCGGCAAAACTCTCCGCACAATCACCACCCTGCAGCAGGAAGGCCCGGCCTTCGCATACTTCGGCCAGATCGCGGCGGAGGTTGCGAGCCTCACCTGCAAAAACCAGCGGTGGTGATTTGGCAAGTGTTGCTTCCACGTCGGAAACAACAGCCTGGTCCGGATATGTAGGCACCTGCACAACTGGTTTGTCTCTCCAGCTGGATGGTGTCCAATTTTTTGCCGCGCTACCCTGCGCCATAACTAACCTCATGTTTTCAAAGGGTAAATTCTGATCCGCCGGGCCGATATGCAGGCCCGTTCAATGGGCCTGTGGGCGGGACAGAACGCCCTTTCCTCGTCAGGCGGCTTTTATAGGCCGAAATCCTTCCAATGAAAAGGCTAAGTCATTGAGATGCTTAGCCCCTTGGCCCGGTGCAAGGGAGAAAAGTCCCCTTCTCCCTACTGTCCGGGGTGTCCTGCCCGCGTCCCCTCACTGCGCTGCTTCAACCGATGGGGCGACCCATTTTTCCTTCATGGTCACAAGTTCTTCGGCGGCCGTAGGATGGACGGCGACCGTCATGTCGAACTGTGCTTTGGTCGCGCCCATGGTGACGGCGATACCAAAAGCCTGGATCATCTCGCCGGAATGCGGGCCCAGAATATGGCAGCCCAACACTTTGTCTGTTGCGGGGTCCACAATCAGCTTCATCAGTGTCTTTTCGTCGCGACCGGAAAGAGTGTGTTTCATCGCCCGGAAGGTCGACTTGTAGATATCCACCTCGCCGAATTTCGCGCGGGCTTCCTCCTCTGAAATGCCAACCGTACCAATTTCCGGCTGCGAGAAAACCGCGGTTGGAATGATTGAGTGATCGACGCTCATTGGTTTGTCATTAAACACTGTCGAGGCAAAGGCCGCCCCTTCCCGTATGGCAACCGGGGTCAGGTTTGCCCGATCTGTTACATCGCCGACTGCGTAAATATTTTCCACGTTGGTGCGCGAGAAGGCATCGACCAAGACCTCGCCCTTCTTGCCCAGTTTGACACCGACTTCGTCTAGGCCGAGCCCATCCACTTTTGGTCTGCGGCCAATGGCGAGCATCACTGCATCGGTTTCAATCACCTCGCCACCGCTCAGATGTGCTTTCAGGCCGTCTGCGACCTTCTCGATCTTGGTGAAACTGTTGCCGGTCACGATGCGAATGCCCTTTTTCTCCATCTCCTGATGGAGGGTCACCCGGACATCATGATCGAACCCGCGCAAAATCTCCTCGCCACGATAAAGGAGCGTTGTTTCCACACCCAGACCGTTGAAGATGCCTGCAAACTCCACCGCGATGTAACCGCCCCCCTCCACGATGATACGCTTGGGCAATGTATCCAGATGAAAAGCCTCATTGGAGCTGATTGTGTATTCAGCGCCTTCCAGGCCATCATGTCCGTTGGGTGTCGCGCCAGTGGCAATGAGAATAATTTTAGCCGTCACGTCGCGATTTTCACCAACCAGGTGCACGGTGTGCGCGTCTTTAAGCTCCGCCCGGCTTTCAATGATCTCGACACCGGAGTTCTTCAGATTACGGATATAAATGCTGTTCAGACGATCAATCTCTTTGTCCTTATTGTCGCGCAGGGTTGCCCAGTCGAACGTGCTTTTGCCCACGGTCCAGCCGAAACCCGCAGCATCTTCGAACTCTTCATGAAAGGCACTTGCATAGACAAAGAGCTTCTTTGGCACACATCCGCGGATCACGCAGGTACCGCCGACACGATACTCCTCGGCAACAGCCACTTTGGCGCCGTAAGACGCCGACATGCGGGCCGCGCGCACGCCACCAGAGCCTGCACCAATGACAAAGAGATCATAATCGTATGTGTCGGACATGTTTTCGTACCTTTCAACAAGCCCCTCATCTGGGTTAAGTCCGGGGCTGTTTCAAGGTATACAAGGGCTTGTGCAAGTTCACAAAGGTATGAAGGCTCGAAACTTCAGGAAACCTGTCCTTTGGCTTCCAGCGCCCATTGGATAAGAAGAGGCGTCAGTAATTCAATTGCGGCCTTGCGCCCTTCTTCCTGTGCAGCCTGTTTGACTTCATCCTTCAGTGCCGTATTGCGGCTCCGAAGCTTGCGACCTGTCGGAGATTCATGAAAAGCAACAATTTGCCGAAGTTCGCTGAGCGTAAACTCCTCCGCATACACGCGGGACATCGCCTCAATGATACGCTGTTTCATCTCCGGCATCTTCTGTGTGATCAACTGCCTGAAGCTCGTCAGCTGCGTATCCGTTGTGGCGGGATGTTGTTTGCGCAAATTATCCACGAGTCTATCAATTTCAGCAGAATTGGTGACCTGCTGCACATCTTCAGCGATGACTGCATTTACGAAGCGAAGAGCGAGTGCCTGACGCTCCGGCAATGCGCCCGCTGTGCCCACACGAGCGCGGCTCCCGTCTTGCGAAGCGACAGGCTGCGCCTGTTCGCCATTGTTCTTTTGGGCTATCTGATAAGAGGGGGCCGCGCAGGACGCGACGACACCCAACATTGCCAAGATGGCCATTTGTCGAAATTGCATGCTACCCCCCCAAAAACTCCGATAAAACAAATTTTATGTTTTATCATTCCTTTTGCAAGGCATCCTTTTCAGCCGCTATCCGTAGCACGACAGCTCGCCCCGTCCGCTGTTAACGCGGACTCTCCCCATTATCCCTGGAAACCAGCTGAATTCCCTCGTCTGTACCGATAATAGCCAGATCCGCGATCCCGATAAAAAGTCCGTTATCGACAACGCCAGGAATGAGGTTGAGCGCTTTTGCCAGTTCATCAGCGTCAGGAATGCGACCAAACGCGCAATCATAAATGAAGTTCTCGCTGTCGGTGAGAAAAGGCTCACCATACTGGTCTTCCCGACGGGAAATTCTGCCTGTGCAACCAAGAGAGGCTGCGACGGCCTCGATCTTTGCCGCCGTTGTCTGGCATCCAAACGGAATGACCTCAACCGGCAGCGGAAAGGCACCCAACGTCTCGACCTTTTTGGACGCGTCGGTGATGACAATCATCCTTTTGGAGGCTGCTGCGACGATCTTCTCTCGCAACAATGCCCCACCGCCACCTTTCACGAGGCGAAGTGCGGCATCAAACTCATCCGCTCCATCGATGGTCAGATCAAGTGCCGGGGTCTCGTTGAGATTGGAAAGGGGTATCCCAAGCTCCGCCGCAAGGGCGGCTGTGCGTTCGGAAGTCGGCACGCATAATATGTTGAAGCCTGCCTTTACCTTCTCACCCAAAAGACGCACCAGGTGTTCAGCCGTTGAGCCTGTTCCCAAACCCAGTTTCATGCCGTCTTCGATATAGGCCAACGCACCTTCAGCGGATCGTCTTTTCTGGTCGTCTGCGCTCATTGTGCTTTGCACCTTTCACATGCGTTGCGTCACAGGCCTGCCATGGCAACATATTTGACCTCAAGGAATTCTTCGATCCCCCATTGGCCACCTTCCCGACCTATACCGGATTCTTTCCATCCGCCAAAGGGGGCAACTTCGGTCGAAATGATCCCGGCATTGACACCAACCAGGACATATTCCAGCGCCTCGGCGACGCGCCAGCAGCGCCCGATATCGCGGGCGTAAAAGTACGCTGCCAGCCCAAACGGCGTGTCATTGGCCATGGCAACCGCCTCTTCTTCGCTCTCAAACTGAAATACAGGTGCGACCGGCCCAAATGTCTCTTCACTCGCAACCTTCATCCCCGGCGTGACATCAGCCAGCACCGTTGGTTCAAAGAAGGTCCGTCCGAGCTTATGGCGTTTTCCGCCCGCCAGAAGCCGCGCTCCGCCAGAAACCGCATCCGCGATATGCTCCTCCACCTTTTCCACCGCTGCCATGTCGATGAGAGGGCCTTGTGTCATGCCGTCCTCCAGCCCATTGCCAACTTTGAGCCCTGCCACGGCGGCGGAGAGCTTTGCCACAAATGCATCATAGACTGTGGCCTGGACAAGAAAGCGATTGGTGCAGATACAGGTTTGTCCTGTATTCCGATATTTGGAAGCGACCGCCCCTTCGACGGCAGCATCAATATCGGCATCATCAAACACAATAAAGGGCGCATTTCCCCCCAGTTCCATCGACATTTTCTTGATGGTGGAAGCCCCCTGCTCCATCAGCAGTCGGCCAATTTCGGTGGAACCGGTAAAGGTGAGTTTGCGGACAATCGGGCTCCCTGTCATCTCCCCGCCAATTTCCCCCGCCTTGCCGGTAAGAACTGAGAAGACGCCGGCCGGAATACCCGCCCGCTCGGCGAGTTCAGCCAATGCAAAAGCCGACAACGGCGTCTGGGTCGCCGGCTTTGCAACGAACGTGCAACCCGCAGCCAGAGCAGGGCCTGCCTTGCGCGTGATCATGGCTGCCGGGAAATTCCACGGCGTGATAGCCGCCACCACTCCCACCGGCTGCTTCAACACAACAATCTTCCGGTCGGTTGTGGGGGCCGGCACCATTGCGCCATGAATGCGTTTTGCCTCTTCGGCGTAAAATTCAAGGAAAGATGCGGCGTAGGCAATTTCTCCCCGGGCCTCAGCGAGCGGCTTACCTTGCTCGCTGGTCAGAATTCTGGCGAGATCCTCCTGGTTTTCAATCATCAGCTCATACCAGCGCCGAACGATGGCGCTACGCTCTCTTGCTGGCATCGCCGCCCAGGCCTTCCCCGCTTTCTGTGCTGCTTCAATGGCAGTGCGGGTTTCTTCTGCGCCCAGCATGGGAACCTCTGCCAGAGTCTCTCCCGTCGCGGGATTGGTCACTGCTTTTTTGGGCGCTGTTTCCCCAACCCAGGCTCCATCGATGTAACAAAGAGATCGCAGCAGTTTCGGATCGCGAAGGTCCATTTGGCATTTCCTCATCTGTCAGGCACCCGTTTCGCAACGAGGGTTATAAAAGCAGGCTTTTTGCTTCCATTCTTGGTATCATTTCGCGGGCCCCGCGTTAACGGGTGCTATCGTGCGGGCAGCGTGTTTTCCACGCCTCGCGAGCAAAATATTCAACAATCCCACGGCCATTGTGGCCCTGGCTCCCCAAAAAGGCCTATCCGCGCCCAATGACTTCACCAGATCCGTTTTCAGCCAGCTATACAGAAGCGCGCGACCGCTTTCTTGCCGCCGCCACGTCATCTGGTGCATGGGTTAAAAGCCATACCAATCCGCACGCGAAAGGGCCAAATGGTGAAGTCCTGACGATGGAAACCGCCTGGTTCGGTCCGGATGATGCCGGAACCGTGCTGTTGAACAGTTGCGGGGTCCATGGTGCGGAGGGCTATGCCGGTTCAGCCGCACAACTTCACTGGATGGAAAATGATGGTCCCGGCAGTCTGCCTCCTCACGTCGGGGTTATGTTGCTTCACGCGGTGAACCCGTTCGGTTTTGCCTGGGGGCTTCGCGGCACAGAGAATAACGTAGACCTCAACCGGAACTGGCTCGATTTTGACCAGCCATTGCCCGAAAATGCGCTTTACGACAAGGTCCATCCCCTGCTTTGCCCCAAGCGGGTGGATGACAAAGCAGTTTCCCGGCTATTGCGCGAAGGAGCGCAACTCATTTCCAAACATGGACAATGGGCGCTCGAAGACGCGATCAGTCGCGGTCAGTACACGCATCCAGATGGTTTTCACTTTGGCGGCCATCAGCAGGAATGGTCTATTCAGACCTTGCAGAAAATTATTACTGAAGACCTCAAATCTGCCAAACAGGTCGGGTTTATGGACTGGCATACAGGCCCTGTCGGGGATGGCGACCTGATTTTCCTCTGCTTCTCGCCACCACGCAGCCCGGCCTTTCAGCAAGCTGAACGCTGGTGGGGACGTGCTGCGCTTGCAAAAGATCATGTGGATGCCTTGTGGGGGTCCAAGCGGCCATCACGGCGCGGCATCATTTTCTGGGGGGTGGAGCAAGCACTGGGTCCGGACCGGACCTGTGCCGGGGCGGTGATCGAGTTCCGCTCGTCATTACCAAAGATGAATGCCGCCGACGCCCTTCGCATTTCTATGCTGGAACGATGGCTTCGTTTTGAAGGAGGGTTGGATGCGCCCGAGGCACAAACCTATCTAGCTGAAATTCGCGAAGATTACGCGCCGACGCGTGCCAGCTTTCGTACCAACGTCATCAACAACTCGACCCGCGCTTACGCACAGGCCATTTCCGGCCTGGCGAGCTGGCAATATGCTGACGCAGCGGATTGATGTGTTTAACCTGTCGTTCTTGAGATATTGAATCATTCTTCAGATGATAATGAGCGATTTTGGACTTGCCAGTTTAGGCCCGAACCATAAAACAAACACATGATGTACCGACGTTTTTCGACTTATCCACAAAGCGGCGTGGCATGCTTGCACGGTTTTCCTTATAGCGGCGCACTGCTTATCCTCTCTCTTAACAAAGGCACGCTAACAGCATGACGGTTCGTCCCAGTGTTCTTTTCGATCTTGATGGCACACTCGCCGATACGGCCCGCGACCTGAGCGCAACGATGAATGTGCTGCTGGCCAGATATGGACGGGAGACACTGGATATCTCTCACGTTCGGCACATGGTAGGGGCCGGTGCCCAGAAGATCATGGCACGCGGTTTCTCTCTGACGGGATCTCCCTTGAGTGAAGCGGAGCTTTCGGATTTGCTGGACGAATTCATCAGCTACTACTCCAGTCATATCGCGGACCACACGGTCCTGTTTCCTGGCGTGAAAGAACAGCTTCAGCGGCTCACCGATGCCGGTTGCCTTCTGGCCGTCTGTACCAACAAGCCCGAAGGCCTGTCACATCAGCTGCTTAATGCACTTGATATCCGCTCTCTGTTTCCTGTCGTCATTGGCGGAGATACATTGTCCGTGAAGAAGCCAGACCCTCTCCACCTGACCGAAGCCATTACCCGGCTCGGCGGATCCCGCGACGCGGCCATTATGGTGGGTGACAGCGCCACGGATATTGATGCGGCGCATGCGGCTGCCCTGCCCTCCATCTGTGTGAGTTTCGGCTACACAGAAACGCCCGCGCATGAACTGGGCGCGGACCATCTGATAGACCATTTCGATGCGCTGCCGTCGGCCCTTGCGGCGCTGCTGCCTGAGCAGAGACACTATTTCTCCCGATAAGATTCTCATTTCAGTGAGATTTCAGTTTCAGCGGGTTGCTAGTTTCTGAGGCCGGGTTCGATATTCCGGCTGTTCCCGCTGTTCCGGCTGCCATTGGCCGGTGCATTATTCTCTCTGCGCTCATTTGCGCGAAACTGAACACTTGTCTGTACGGGATCAAATACGCCTTCGAGGGTCGCCTTCTGTACCCCCTCGGTACGGCAAAGCATCTCCACTCCATCACCCACAGGTTCACAGTCGATACTGGATGTATTTATCTCGTAGGTAAAATAATTGCCCGCACCGGTAAAATTGCAGGCAGGGCGCCCGAAAAAAACGTGCTTGTATTCCGTCAATTCCAGATCAGGCAGAGCGGCTGACGCGGCATAATCAGACCGCGTTGATGCGTGCCGGAAGTAGACCTTGAACATGTGCGTATCGAAATAAAGTTTTCCCCTTGTATAGAGGCAAAGCTGGGTGACGGTTGATTCCGCATCGCGCAGAGAGGTAGGCAGGATCGCCTCGTTGAAACGGATAGACGCTGCCACAGAGCGCGATGGTGGAATAATATCGATAGCCCCCTTGAAGAGCGATACAGACTTTTCTTCCTCCGTCACCAGCATGACGCTGCCGACATAATCGGTCTTGCTGACAAAGGAGCGACCGTAATTGGCAATTTCAAATGAAATGTTATCACGGTCGACGGAAATACCCAGAAATTTGAGCCGCTGGCTTTGTTCCCATTGAAGCACAAAGCCCATCACCATCATGACCGCGAGCACGATCAGAAAAATTCGGCTGAAAGTTGCTGGAAACGCCATGACGTATTTCCGAACCCATTTCCACTTGTTACGCATACTGAAGTCTTTACCGAAACACCCATCCCGCGATCAGCCCGGACAAAACGTCCAAGCCTTCCTCTTGAGTCCTGTCAGAGACTTCCCCTCATCCCAAAGGTCCAACATCCAGCGCCTGATTGCACGGGGTTTCGAAACTTATGGTTAACCATAAAGCTTGCTCAAATGGCTGATTTCCGTCCAAATGACGCATCGAAATTTATAGTCAGGGTAGATTTATGACGACGGACGTTCTTGCCGACCATCCGGAAGGCACTTTGTTACATACGATGGGTCACAGACGCACAATCCGTTTTGACGAAGAGACGGGGCATGTGCTTTTGGAGTTTGAAGCTAAAGCCTCCCAATGCCATTCCGGTAATATTGTTCAGGGCGGGTTTGTAACGGGGTGGATCGATTCCGCGATGGCCCACGCCATTATCGCCAAGACCGGTGGAACCCTTATTCCCCTATCGCTTGATATCAAGATCGCCTTTTACGCCGCAGCCCATCCGGGCATTGTGCGCGCTGAAGGCTGGATCGAACGTCTGGGCAAGCGTACAGCCTTTGTCGAAGGTCAATTGACGGATGTGGACGGGACGATCATCGCAAAAGGCATGTCGACCGTCCGCTTGGTCCCTGCGCCCGATCAAAGACCGTAACAAAGCGGGGATCAACGTGTCTTAAGCTCCGAAAACCGCTAGTCTTTGATTCGTGACACGCGGCGCAGAACGGAGTGGCCAAAACGATGAAGGAAAAGGAACTCAGACTGGCTCTCGTCTGTTATGGCGGCGTTTCGCTTGCCGTTTACATGCACGGGGTCACAAAAGAGTTTCAAAAACTGGTTCGTGCATCCGCTGTCTATCACCGTTCGCCCGACCCGACCGAGCGCTATGACACCACATATGACGGCCTCAACCCCGACAAAGAGCGCGAAACCGACACGGAACGGGTCTATTTTGACCTATTGAAAGAAATCGGCCAGGAACTGGACCTCAGGGTTGTCATTGATGTCGTGGCCGGTGCTTCTGCCGGGGGGATCAATGGCGTCATGCTGGCGCGAGCGCTGGCGCACGATCTGCCGCTTGATGCACACCGCCATATGTGGCTGAAAAAAGCCGACATTACGGCCCTCATCGAAGAGGAAGTGATTGCACGCAAGTGGAGCAAGGTTTTCCTCAAACCGCTCTTCTGGGACATGAATGACCGGTGGTTGAAAAAGATCGCACCTGACAGGGAGATGCGCGACAAACTCTCAACCTTCATGCGCTCCCGCTGGTTTGAACCTCCTTTCTCCGGCCGTTTGATGACCAACATGCTGATGGATGCGGCTCAAGCCATGGGCCAACCCCGGTCTTCCACAGCATCCCTGCTTCCACTTGGCCATCAGCTTGATCTCTTTGTGAGTGTGACTGATTTTTACGGTTATCAGCAGAGCATCCCGCTGGATGACCCGCCGGTTGTGACCGAGCGCGAACACCGCCATGTTCTCCGTTTCAATTACATTAATCATGCCGATGGCGACCCAGACAGCGATTTTTCCAATGATCGCATTCCAGGTCTTGTGTTTGCAGCCCGAGCCACATCTTCGTTTCCGGGTGCGTTTCCACCTGTGCAGTTGAACGAGATTGACCGGGTACTGCAAGAACGTGGCGAAGAATGGCCGCACCGCGAGGATTTCGTTGAGCGCAAGTTCAAAGTCATGATTGACCTTGGACATAACCCATGGACAAGCTCGTTCATTGACGGCAGCGTTCTGAACAACAAGCCTTTCGCTGACGCAATTGGCGCGCTTGCGAACCGGCAAGCCTTTCGCGAAGTGGATCGGCGAATTATTTACGTCGATCCGGACCCGGAAAGTGGAGAGCTTGAGCGAGGCGGGGCCTCACCGGGTTTTTTCCAAACCATTCGTTCTTCGCTGTCCGATATTCCGCGCAACGAACCCGTGCGGGATGAGCTGGCCGAAATCAATCAGATCAGCCGACAGAACCATCTCTATCGTGAGGTCGTCAAAGCGACGCGACCTCACATCGAGACGGCGATCTCCCGCATTTTCACCAGCGGGATCCCCGCCACACCAACAGCCCGGGAAATTGCCGTCCTGCGTGAAACCGCCAACAAACATGCCGCAGAAGATGCCGGTTATGCCTATGACGGCTACATACAGATGAAGGTTCTCTCCGTGCTGCACTGGGTCTCGGACATTCTGGTCGACCTTGCGCCGGAAGTCGCTCATCCGTCGCATCGCCTCACGCTGACACGATCCATTGAGGCCTGGGCCCGCGCCAACGGCATTTTTCCGGTGGAGTTTGGTACGAAGGATCATACGGATGAAACCAGTATCACCAAATCTCCCTGGGTTACCTTCCTGCGCGGCTTTGACGTCAATTACCGCGAACGACGTATCCGTTTTGTGATCCGGCGGTTGAACGAACTTTATGAAAACCCGGATGCCCATTCTCCACGTATTGAGAGTAAAGGGCTGGATGAGTTCAAACGCGCGCTCTATGGCTGGCTGGAGCGCGTTCGCGCGCGCGGTAGTTGCCGGTTTTTCTCCCCGGACCTGATGGAGGAGATTGGCCATCTTCTCAATGAAACGGAATGCCGTGCCAGCCCGGATCAGCTCACCCCGTTTCTGGAGGCGCTTCGGGCGCAGCTTTCTCTCGTATCCCTCGACACACAGCTGGATGACGAGTTTTCCATTCTTGCCATGAACTATCTGCCGGACGAACAACGACGCGAGATCATTCTGGCTTTTGTCTGTTTCCCGTTATTCGATGTGCTGACCTTTCCACTGCTGCGATGGCAGAAGGCCGACGATATTGATACGGTTCTTGTTGCCCGTGTCAGCCCCCTGGAGAGCTCTGCGCTGCAACCTGATAGCGGGCCCACACATCTGCGTGGTCGCGAGCTGGGACACTTTGGGGCCTTTTTCTCGGAGTCGGCACGAGAACACGATTACTTGTGGGGACGCCTTCATGCAGCGGAACGGCTGGTTGATTTCGTCGCAAGTTCGGCCGCGCCCTCTCTGCGGACCGTGCAGATTGACCGGGATCAGTTCAAAGGAAAATTGTTTCGCGCAATTCTGGCTGCCGAGGCCCAACACCTTACGCTCTCACAAAGCCTTCTCGTTCATTTGGGAGAACGGACAGAGGCCTTGCTTCGCAAGGCAACCCGCTAACCGCCATCTGACAAAGCAAGTGGAGCCATATCCCGTTGGCGGTCGTCGATCCATGTTTTCATATCCCGCCATACGGTCTCTCGCTGCTTGTCCCGTAACAGCATGTGCCAACCATCCGGATAGGTCTTGAAGGTCAATGGTGATCTAAAGCGCTTTGCTATTTCGGCGATGGGGGCCGCAGGAACAATCTCATCCTTTTCTCCGTACAGCAGGAGAACCGGTTTTTCGATTTCGGGAACGCTGAGATATGCCTTGTCCATCAAACTCACCAGACCGTAAATCGCATCTATCCTGGTTTCCCTGATCATGTTCGGGTCTTGAGAAAGGGCTCGGAGCATCTCGATATTGTCGGACGGCCAACGCTCCAGCCCTTCTCCTGTCAGTGTCCAGGCTGGTGTTGTATGCGCGCCAAGCCACAAAGGTGCTTTCAGGAAAAAGTTCATCGAGGACCAGCCCCAAACAGCCGGAGCAGCAAGAATAAGCCCGTCGACGGCCAGTTCCTGCGTGGCAGCGGCGAGCGTAACAGCACCTCCCATGCTCGCACCAACCACATAAATCGGGACATGGGGGTAGCGTGTCTTCATCAGTCCCACAAAGGTTGCGAGATCGGACATCAACGCGGCATGACCGGCCCATCTGCCCCGGCCCGGCGCCAAGCCAAAGCCGCGCTGGTCATAAGCGTAGAACGAGATATTGCGCGCGGCGAACCACGGGCCTGCCAGTTCGAACGCACGCGAATAGTCATTAAAACCATGCACCCCGATAATCAGAGCCGCAGGGTTTTCCGCCTCCCATTGTCGCAGCGGCAGACGCGCCGCGTCAGCCGTGATCAGCGTGTCATCCGTGATCGCCGGGGCGCGATAAGGCGTACCGAAGGGTTGTTGGACCGGGGCGCAGGATGCGAGGCCCACAGCCAGACAGAGCAAAACCGCAACATGAGAGAAACCCGGCACGCGGTTCACGCGGTTTTCCGCGCTGCTTTCAGGTGTTTGCTCACTTCCTTCCGCAGGACCGGCAAAACATCCTCTTCAAACCACGGGTTCTTTTTCAGCCAGACATTGTTACGCCAGGACGGATGCGGCAAAGCCAGCGTTCGCGGCATGTAATCCCGCCAATGCTCCACTGTCTCTGTGAGCGTCTTTTTCTTCTTGTCGCCCAGATGCCAGGCCTGGGCATACTGGCCAATCACCAATGTCAGTTTGACATTCGGGAGGGCTTCAAAAACCCGCTCCCGCCAGAGCGGTGCACACTCCTTGCGAGGTGGCAGATCTCCGCCTTTGGCATCCAGTCCCGGAAAACAAAAACCCATAGGTACAATTGCAAACAGGCTTTCGTCATAGAATGTATCGCGGTCAACCCCCAACCAGTCCCGCAGACGATCTCCGCTCGGATCATCAAACGGCAAACCCGATGCGTGTACCCGTGTACCGGGAGCCTGTCCGGCGATACAGATGCGCGCATTGGTTGATACACGCAGCACAGGTCTTGGCTCATGCGGAAGAGGTTTGGGCTTTTCAGTGTTCACACAAACACGGCAGGCGCGGACCTCCTTGAGGAGTTTTGCAACCGCTTTGTCGTCCATTTAAGCCCTACCCTTTTCTTCCGGGCCAGCACCCGTTGCTAGCTTTCGGAGGCTGCGCGGATCATGTTCCGTCCGATGATCATTTGTTGAATCTGGCTGGTGCCTTCGTAAATACGGAAAATGCGTACATCCCGGTAGAAGCGTTCAACGCCATAGTCCGCGACATACCCTGCCCCACCAAAAATCTGTACTGCCTTGTCAGCGACCCGGCCCACCATTTCCGATGCAAAATATTTGCAGCATGAGCTTTCAGTACCCACATCTTCGCCCGCGTCACGACGACGGGCCGCATCCAGCACCATACAGCGCGCGGCATAAGCCTCGGTCTTGCAATCGGCCAACATGGCCTGAACCAGTTGATGATTGCCGATCGGCACACCAAACTGTTTGCGTTCCGCCGCATAATTTGTCGCGTCTTCCACCAGCCGTTCTGCCACACCGACGCAGACAGCGGAGATATGGAGGCGCCCTCTCTCCAGCACCTGCATGGCTGTCATAAAGCCTTTGCCTTCTGTCTCTCCCAGAAGGCTGGAAGCCGGGATGCGCGCATTATCAAAAATCACATCGCAGATGTGCGCGCCCTGCTGACCCATTTTTTTCTCGGATTTCCCCAAAGAGATGCCGGGTGCGTCCGCCGGACAAATGAAGGCGGAGACGCCCTTTGCCCCGGGTGTTGACGGATCTGTGCGAGCCATCAACGTAAACATGCTCGCCTTGGCCGCGTTGGTGATATAGCGCTTCGTACCGTTGATGACGTATTCGTCGCCGTCACGCACCGCCGTTGTTTTCAACGACGCGGCATCGGAACCTGCTTCCGGTTCCGTCAGAGCAAAGCTTGCAATTGCCTCGCCTGTAGCGAGTTTCGGCAGCCACTCTTCCTTCTGATCCTGCCGTCCATGCATGACGATGCCTTGAGACCCGATCCCTACATTGGTTCCGAACACGGAGCGAAATGCGGGAGATGTGCGACCCATTTCGAACATAAGGAGGCATTCTTCCTCCATGTTGAGGCCCAGACCGCCATATTCTGTCGGGATGGAGACACCAAACAGGCCCAGTTCGCGCATTTCCTGCACAATTTCGGCCGGCACCTCGTCATTTTCAGACACCTGGTCTTCAATCGGCCGCAGCCGCTCCGACACAAAACGCCGGATGGTGGAAATCAGTTGATCGCGTGTTTCAATATCAAGGGCCATGCCTATCCCGCCTTAAAATCCCAGAAAGTTTGCGGGACTTTAGGTCAAGCATAAGCGTCGCGTCAAAGCGTATGTCCAGACACGCTTTTGTGAGATAATTGTCAGCTACGCGTCAGCCCCGATATCGACCTTGGGGCTATCTGCGGGCTATTTGGGAGGTCAGACCCGATCGTAGACACCAGCACCAAGGATACGCACGATGTTGGCACCACCATCGGAAAAGGGCAGATAGACAACTTCGTGGAAATTATATCCTTCTTTCAGTGTGGGATTCGGCCCGCTGAAAGACATTGGTTGCCGTTGCTCGACAATCCAAGCGTACAAATCATGCATCATTTTTCCCGCCTGAACACCTTCAGACATGATGCTCTCGACCTCAAGACCCGAGGCATTCACCCCGAAAGCGGTTGTCGGGTCTTCACCGATCAGACGAAAGGTGAATTTCAGCGGATCATATTCCACCTGAAGCAGAAACACCTGAGACAGGTGCCGGGAAATGTGGGCCGGGTTCAGGCTGGAAGCCACCGGCAGTGGCATCCCGTCACGCACCTTGTTCCAATAGACCAGCATGTCTTTCAGATCGGCTGACTTCAACGCCTCACCTTCAACCAGTTGCATCTGATCAACACCCAGAACCCGCGCAATTTCGCGCGATTCGGGCTTATAAATGCTGTCCCAGAAACTTGATTGATAAATACCCATGGCCCTAACCCATATTACATGGAGCAATCCTGTTGGAATTCTCCTAATGAAGACCTAAATAGAGGGAGCTTTGCTTACATTTTGCGTCAAACATCCGTGAAATGTGGCCACCATGGTAAACAAGAAGAAAAGAGGAACCACCATGAATGCACCGACGGGACGATTGACCGGATACCAGGCATGGGCCGGCGGGACTGATCCGTTTGAGGATCATGCGGGACCTTACTATTTCAAGAAGCATGATGATGGCAGCATCACCTGTGCCTTTGAAGCCAAGCCCTATCATTGCAATGGCGGCGGCTTCCTGCATGGTGGTTCGCTGATGACTTTCGCGGACTATGCCTTGTTTGCTATCGCCGGGGATGTTTTGGACGGACCAGGTGTCACAGTCTCCTTCAACTCCGAATTTATTTCGGCTGTGGGGGCTGGAAATTTTATCGAGGCTCGGGGCGAAGTTGTGCGCAATACGCGCTCGCTGATTTTCGTCCGGGGTGAAATTTTCTGCGGGGATGAAACCCTGCTCTCATTCAGCGGTATCATCAAACGCATCACACGCAAGGGCTGAGCATTATGGTCACTTTGAGCGTGCTTGATCAGTCGCCCATTCGCAAGGGAGGCACAGCCGCGCAAGCATTGCGGGAGAGTGTCGATCTGGCGCGTGCATGCGAAGCCGCCGGATACAAGCGGTACTGGGTAGCAGAACATCACAGCGGGTCTTCCTTTGCCGGTTCCGCCCCTGAAATTCTGATCGGTGCCCTGGCGGCGGCTACACAGACCATCCGCGTTGGGTCTGCCGGGGTCATGTTGCCGCATTACAGCCCACTTAAAGTTGCCGAGTGT
Organism: Rhodobiaceae bacterium; assembly: GCA_002715765.1. Taxonomy (GTDB): domain Bacteria; phylum Pseudomonadota; class Alphaproteobacteria; order Parvibaculales; family Parvibaculaceae; genus Mf105b01. The sequence continues at coordinate 57,339 of PAZY01000041.1, forward strand.
TTTCTGGTGCTTGATGCCCTCTATCCGGGGCGAATAGATTTGGGTGTCGGTCGGGCCCCAGGGTCTGACCAGCGCACGGCACGCGCGCTTCAACCCGGCCCTCAGGCATATGGGACAGACGTGTTTCCCCAACAGGTGGAATTGCTCATCCAGTTTCTGGAAGATGCACAAGGTCTTGCCGGTGAGGCGGGTGGTTTCCCCGCCGGGCACCCTTATACCGGTATTCACGCAGTCCCGCGTGGTGGACAAGGACCGGCACCGTGGATGTTGGGCTCCAGCAATGACGGGGCGGTTTTCGCGGCACAGTTCGGCCTGCCCTTCTGTTTTGCGCACTTTATCAATCAAGATGCGGGCACCATGCCGATGGAACTTTACCGTCAGCATTTCAAACCATCACGACAGAGTGTCGATGACCGCCCGCTCGGCTCGATCGGCGTGTCTGTCACGGTGGCAGAAACCGAAGAGGAAGCCAAGCGCATCTCCGCCTCGCGAAATCTTTGGGTTTTACATTTGCTGCAAAATCGTGCGGGACCATTTCGCCCGGTTGAGGAGGCGCTGGCCTATTCCCTCAGCGCGGAAGAGCAGACCATGATGCGCGGCATTGAACAACGCAGCATTGTCGGCACACCCGCGCAGGTACGGGGGCGCCTTCTCCGTCTGGGCGAGGAACATGGTGTCGATGATTTTGTGATTCTGACGATCACGCATGATTACGCCGATCGCGTCAAATCCTACCGGCTGCTCGCCGAAGCCTTTGATCTTTAGTCCGCAGGCTGTTGTCGTCGCACGTTTGCCCGCAACAGCCGCCGGTCATAGGCCGCGCGGATGCGGGCATGACGTTCTGCCGTCAACGGAAAGTTCCAGATAATAGCCAATGACCCCAGCCAAAGAGCCAGGGGGAGCAGGCAATACATCAGGATAATGCTCAGGACGCCCAGGTCTGTCTGCGTACCGCTTTGAGGGTCGAAACCCCAAAACGCGATGAAAGGCAGCGCGATACCGACACCTGCCGCCTCAAATATTTTCCGGACCATACCCAGAAACGCAAACAGAAGCCCGGTACGATGTTCCCCTGTTCTCATCGTGTCCAGATCCACCACATCAGCCAGCATGGACGCACCGAGGATCGGTGTGGCACCTGCCGCCAGTCCCTGCACCGCGGTGATGATGAACATTGCAACGAAGACCCCGTTCGTGTTGCCAGTCGGCACCAGCATGTAGACGACAAACGGCACCGCTGCAAAAGCCCCCAGAGAAAACATGGCTGCCACGCACAGTGCACGATGTTTGCCGAGGTTCTTCCCCAATGACACCCACAAGGGTGCCCCCGCGACCGCAGCCCCAAACAGAACCAGAATGAGCACGAAGCCTGCCTCCCCCAGTTTCAGGACGTGATCGAAAAACAAAATGGCGACGGCTGCGTTGAGGGAGCCTGCCAATGCGCCCAGCATGGAGGAAAAGAGGATGCGCCGAAACGGCCCATTGCGCGAAATGGCCTTGATCCCCTCGCGCATGGAAATTGTCTGCTCACCACGCTCCTTCGGCTCGGGCACACATGCAAACAGAATGAACGCGCATAGAGGAAGCAAGCCCACCGTAAGCCACCCAAGCACCGACATGGCTTCGCGCGAGGCTGAATTGAGCTTGTCTGCCTCACTCTCGCCCCCGAGCAGCGAAACGCCGACAATCGGCGCGGTGATAGCAAGCAGAAGACCGAGCAGGAGGAAAATTTCACGGGCGCCTGTCACCCGGCTTCGCTCGTGATAATCAAGCGACAATTCCGCACCCCAGGCCCCGAATGGAATACCGATCAACGTGAAGCCCAGATAGATCAGCGAAATCCAGAGCAATAGATAGATCAGGCTGACAGGCTCGCTCGGCACGAAAAGCATGTAAGCCGACATGACCATGAGAGGGACACCTGCAAGGATCCAGGGACGTCGCCGGCCAAAGCGGGACCTGGTTCTATCGCTCAGCCGACCGATCAATGGATCTGTGATCACGTCAGAGAAACGGGCAAGCATCAGCACCAGGCCAACCGCCGCGAGATCCAGCCCCAATGTGCCGCTGTAAAACGGAGGGATATATATGGCAATCGGCAGACCGATCACTGCCAGCGGCACCACCATTTGTGCATATGCTATCAGCCGTCGAAGTGGTACCCGCTCATGCGATCCCTCCTGAACCCGCTCTTGTGATTGCGCCAAACCAATCTCCCCCCGCCCGTCAGCACTCCCGCGGCAAGATCGTAACATGTTCATACCAAATTCCAAGATGAACAGATTGACAGAAACCAGCCGCTTTTCGGGCCCATTTGGTTCAGAAACCGTTCAGGTGGGTTTTGGCATTGTCTTATCAACCGCTGGAAACGGCGGCCGGAATACCCGGCAAAATATCATGCGTGTTTTACCGGTTTTTAAAGGGGCAAGACGGTGTTTGAATGTACCCCCGGACACCGCTTTGCCCCTTTTATTTTCCCCACATATTTTGCCCGACATCAGTCGCTCGACCGGGTGTCCCCTCAAAAAACCCTGCGCACTCTCGCAATCAAGCCTTTGCACTGGGGCGAGCCGAAACGCGAGCATGCCACGCCAGCAGGTTTTTTGCGCCTTCGGGAATTGGGACACCGACGAAGCTTGCAAAGTCGATCACGCATAGCGCTGTAATGTCAGCGACCGTGAACTTGTCCCCAGCAATATAGTCACGTCCTGCAATCTCTTCATTCAGCCAGTTCAGAATAACGAGAGCGCGTTCTTTCCCCTGCAAACCGGCCTCTTCGATCCGGCCTGGCAAGGCTTTTGTGAAAGGATGGCAGTGACGCCAATAGGCTCCTACGGTCGAGAGAAGCTGAAATTCGATCCGGCGATTCCACATCTCTACCTGTGCCTGCTCAAGCGCTGTCTCGCCAAACAATGGCGGTGCGGGTTGTGACACTTCAAAGTAGCGGCAAATGGCCAGCGTCTCTGGAATGCAGGTACCATCGTCCAATTCCAGCACCGGGATCTGCTGAAGTGAGTTCTTCTGTTTGAACTCTTCTTTCCGGTTTTCACGCTCTGCCACAGAGACCGGCACGAGCGGTACATCAATGCCTTTCTCAGCCAGATACATGCGGACGCGGCGTGGATTGGGCGCACGTTTGTCGTCATAGAGTTTCATGTCTTCATTCCTCAATCGGGTTCAAGTAGATATGCTTCAGGAAACAAGGCCGATCACAGCACCCGTCATTGACGCAGCCAATGTGCCGCCAATCAGCGCTTTCATCGCAAGCTCTGTGATTTCTTTCCGCCGTTCGGGCACAATGGCCGACAGGCCACCGATCATGATGCCGACAGAGCCAAAATTGGCGAAACCACACAGACCATAAATCATGATGAGACGTGACCGATCTGAAAGCGCTCCTTCGGGCAGGCCTGTCAGATTCAGATAGGCGATAAACTCGTTCAGTACCGTCTTTGTCCCCATCAACTGCCCGGCCATCGCGGCCTCGGTCCATGGTATGCCCATGCACCAGACCAGAGGGGCAAACACCCAGCCCAAAATACGTTCCAGGGTCAGCGGCGCATCGGCGACACCAGGCAACAAGCCAAGCAGAATGTTGGCAAGCGCAACAAGCGCCACCAGCACGATAAGCATCGCGATAATGTTCAAGAAAAGCTGCAGACCATCAAGTGTTCCGCGCGTGATTGCATCCATGCTGCTTTGATAACCCAGGTCCCCTGCTGTCACCTGCCCATCGGTTGGCTCTTCTGCCACACCACCCGGCACCATGAGCTTGGCCACCAGAACAGCGGCCGGCAGCGAAATAAGTGAGGCCGTTAATATTTGCCCCATTGCGCCTTCAAGCACGGAGGAAAGAATAAACGCATAAAGAACAATTACGGTGCCCGCCACGGTTGCCAATCCAACCGTCATCAACACAAAGAGCTCCGACCTTGTGAGCCGCGCCATGTAAGGGCGAATAAGAAGCGGGGCTTCGACCATGCCAAGGAAAATGTTTGCCGCCGTGCCGAAGCCGACAGCCCCCCCCAGGCCAAAAGACCGTTGTAGCAGGATCGAAAAACCACGTGTCACCAGCGGCAGAACCCGCCAATACCAGAGCAACGCCGAAAGGGCTGAAATCACCAGTACGAGCGGGATTGCCTGAAACCCGAGAACAAAGGCGTGTTGCGGCTGGGTAACATCATAGGGGGCATCACCACCACCCACATATCCAAACACAAATGCCGTCCCCTTGTTGGTGGCAGCCATCAACGTATCCACCACACCGTTGAGCGCGATCAAGGCTTCACGGGCAAAGGGCACGCGCGTCAACAGCAATGCGATCGCGATCTGGAGCCCCAGACTGGTTGCCACCAGACGCCAGGGACGCTGCGACCTGTCTTCACTCAGCCCCCAGGCGATCATCGTCAGGATCAACAATCCCAACGCGCTCTGCATCATCGGCAAACTCATGCGACCCCTCCTCAGGCTCAGCCCCGTGCACCACCTGGCGCACCTTCCTCCACCAAACGCCCACCTTACAGTGCAGGGGCATGTTGGCAAAGAAGTTGGTGTGAAAAACCCCGGATTTCTGCGACTTTTGTCCTATGCCTTTCTCCCGGCACGCGCGCGGCCATCCAGCCCTTTTCCGGCTCCACGCCCCCATGTGCCTGTCACTTGACCGTGGGCGGAGGCTCGGGCACAAAGAGCGCCAAATACCGGGGGCTATCGGGGGATCGGCGTGTTTTGCCGCCTTGCAGCTCTCTCATCCGCAAGAAACATCTTCAAGGAGACATGTCAGACATGAGCATTCGTTTCGACGGCAAAGTGGCTATTGTAACTGGCGCTGGCGGCGGCCTTGGCCGTTCACACGCATTGGAACTGGCGCGCCGCGGCGCAAAGGTTGTTGTCAACGACCTGGGCGGTTCCGTTGACGGTTCCGGCGGTTCCTCTTCAGCAGCTGATGCTGTTGTTGCTGAAATCAAGGCAGCCGGTGGCGAAGCCATCTCCAACGGGTCATCCGTTACGGACGACAAGGGCGTGGAAAACATGGTCAAGCAGACCATGGACGCTTATGGCCGCATCGACATTCTGATCTACAATGCCGGCATTCTGCGCGACAAAAGCTTTGTCAAAATGGATATTGGCGACTTCCAGCTTGTTGTAGACGTTCACCTGCTCGGCACCGTGAAGCCAACCAAGGCCGTTTTCCCGATCATGAAGGAACAGGGCTATGGCCGCATCATGGTCACGTCTTCTTCTTCCGGCCTTTACGGCAATTTCGGACAGACCAACTACGGCGCGGCGAAACTTGGCGTTGTCGGCTTCATCAACACGCTGAAGCTTGAAGGCCAGAAAGATAATATCCGCTGCAACGCGCTCGCACCGGTTGCTTACACGCGCATGACATCAAACCTGATGCCACCGGAAACAGAACAGATGCTGACGCCAGAGAGCGTGACACCTGGCGTGATCTATCTTGTGTCTGAAGATGCACCCACGGGCACGATCCTTTGTGCGGGCGCTGGTGTTTTCTCCGTTGCGAAGATCATGGAATCTGATGGCATGTTCCTTGGCCGTGAAGACCTCACAGCTGAAAAAGTTGCGGAGAATTTCGAGAAGATCGCCGACATGTCCGCCGCCAAAGCCTTCTTTATGGGTGGAGAGCAGACCGGCAAGTTTTTTGAGAAAGCAACAGGCAAGTAAGGCGCACGCCTTTTTGACTGAAGCAAAGGGGAGCTTCGCGCTCCCCTTTTTTTATGCCGTAACGGTTTTGAGTGTCCCTTCTTCTCCGGTCGGGGGCTCGAAGATTGTTTCCATGAAGTCAAACATCTCGTCTGTCACCTCAAAGGCGAAGGTCTCCCCTTTTTCTGCATTGCGCTGGTGTACACGGGCCCGCCTGGTTGCCTCATCAACCGCCAGATAATGAATGATGGTCTCTGCCCCTGCTTCATCAGCCCATACGCGAAAGCGCCCGCGTTGTTCGCGGGTTGTAAAACCGAGATCAAGAACGACACTTCCCCCGCGCGCCAACACTTCGCGCGATACGGCCCATATCTGCCGCTCGCAGCGTTCCACACGTTCAATAGCCCAACGATAATCCGCCCCGACCTGCTGGTCCGGCCAGAAAAGCTCACTCATCCATTCATCAATCGAGAAGCGAATGGCGCTGCGCTCAGACGCCAGAGTCTGCGCATAGGTTGTCTTGCCCGCCCCGGTTGACCCGCATATCAGGTTTACCTGCATCCATTACTCCTGCTTCATTGTTGTACCCAAGTTCACTTTTACGCGCAGTGACCTTCTCACAGGCGATCATTAGTGCCAACATCGGGCACATGTCCAAATTTTCTTTCATGATCTGTCTTCTATGCCTGATCGTGGCGCAGACTTCCTCGTCGCGCGGTGCGCCATTACCTGCCTGCGAGCTGGAGCGCCCTGTTGTCTTCGGCGGTCTGGACTGGGACTCCAACGCCTTTCATACAGAGGTTGCCCGCATCATCCTTGAAGAGGGTTATGGATGCGACACCGATATGATCCCCGGATCAACGCTGCCGCTGGTGACGGGATTGGGGCGCGGCGACATTGATATTCTAATGGAGATCTGGCGGGACAATCTGGTGGAACCCTGGCAGGCTGCACTCGCACGCGGGGACGTTGTGGATCTGGGCATCAATTTTCCGGACGCGGTGCAAGGCTGGTATGTACCGCGCTACCTGATTGAAGGAGATGCCACGCGCGGCATCCTCCCTGCTGCACCCGAGCTTAAATCCGTATTTGACCTACCGCGCTATGCCTCCCTTTTTCAAGACCCGGAAGTTCCCGACAAGGGGCGCTTTTACAATTGCATTCTGGGGTGGCAATGCGAACTGCTGAACAGTGCGAAACTGCGCGCGTATGGTCTTGAGCCCCATTTCACCAACTTTCGCCCCGGCACCAGCACAGCCCTTGCTGCCGCAATTGCCTCAGCTTATGCGAAGGGCGAACCGGTGTTAGCCTATTATTGGGGGCCAACATGGGTTCTGGGCGCTTATGATCTGGTGAAGCTGGAGGAGCCAGCCTATTCAGCCGAGAGCTGGAGCTTGTTTGCCAACGATCCCGATGCCTATCCCCCGACGGCTTATCCGCAAGTGGAAGTCGCGATTGGCGCAAACACCCGCTTCGCCGCAGACGCACCACAGCTGGTCGCCTTTTTCCAGTCCTACAGAACCAACAACAAGCTTGTGAGCGAAGCCCTTGCCTTTCTGCAGGCCACGCCGGGCAGCACCGCGCGGGAAGCGGCCCGAGCCTTTATTGAACGCCGCCCCGACATCTGGCGGGCATGGGTGCCGGCTGAAATTGCCGCGCGTCTTTCCGCCCCGCATACGGTGGATGTTGAAACCAACTTCCCGCAAGCCTGGCACCTGCCGGTGACGGACTGGGTGAATGTGCGCATTGCAGCTTTCGTAGCGGCCTATGGCGGCGGCTTTGAGGTCGCCGGCGGTTATGTTCTGCATCTTATCTTGATGGTGGAGGCGCTGCTGGCCTCTGCGCCCTGGTGGCTTGTGTTGCTGCTGGTAGCGGGGATTGGATATCACGCGACCGCCAATGTTTTTGCCGCCGCCGGTTTTGCCGCCGCACTTTTCTTTGTCGGTGTGTTGGGACTTTGGGACCTGGGCTTGCAAACACTTGCCCTCACTTTTGTCTCCGTTGGTCTTTCCTTACTGATTGGCCTGCCGACCGGTATCGCCCTGGCGAAACTGCCCCGTGTCCGACGCGTTGCCACACCTGTTCTCGATGCGATGCAGACGTTGCCGAGTTTCGTTTATCTGATCCCGGCTTTGATGTTGTTCGGGCTGGGCAAGGTGCCGGCTGTGTTTGCCACCATCATTTATGCGACGCCGCCACTCATTCGACTGACCGACCTTGGTGTGCGGCTTGTGGCCGATGCATTTACCGAAGTTGCCGCCGATCTGGGTGCCAGTCGCTTTCAACAGCTGCGTGATATCGAGTTGCCGCTGGCACTTCCCAACATCATGGCGGGGATCAACCAGACGATCATGATGGCACTCTCGATGGTGGTCATTGCTTCCATGATCGGTGCGCGCGGCCTTGGTGAGCAGGTATTGCTTGGCATTCAACGGCTGGATGTTGGCCAGGGCCTGGCGGCGGGACTTGCCATCGTTGCGCTCGCTGTTGTGTTTGACCGGATTACACAAGCTTACGGCAAGCGGGAGATCAAGCGCGTGTCGCCCAGCCTATTGGTACAACGGTTCGTCAGGCGATTGAGATGAAAGGGAAATAAATGAAAACCCGATTGGTCGAGGCACCATTTTCCGAGACATTCATTGCTCAATTTGTCGCACTGTCGGAGCGGATTTTTCAACAAAGTGCAGACCGAGCCTGGCTGGACAGGCTCCAGTGGCGGCTTGAAAAAATGCCTGATGTCACCATCTTCGTAGCTGAAGTCGATTCTGAGTGGATTGCTTACAAAGCAGGCTACGCCACTCATTTCAACCGCTACTACAGTTGGCTTGGTGGCGTTGCTCCCTCACTTCGCGGAAAGAAAATTGGCAAAGCGCTGATGGATCAACAACATAACTGGCTGCAATCGTCGCGTTTCAAATCGGTAGAGACACATGTTGCCCAAGACAATGAGGCCATGGTGCGATTGAACCTCAAAAGTGGGCTTTCCATCGTTGGCATGTTTTCCAAGGATGGCGAACCAAACTTCATCATGAAGAAAACGTTCTGACCGGCGCAATCACTATTGTCGAACCTACAAGCGTCGTCCTAGAACCGCTTTTCCATATGCCAGGAGCGGACGGGTTTGAAACCGATATGTGTCCCGATCTGATCATCAATCGTCTTCGCCACAGACCAACCGTGCTTCTCGTAGAGGGAGCGCGCCCGTTCGTTCCCCTCGAGGCAGTGGAGCCAGATTTTCTCGTGCCCCTGCTCTTTCAGAATATCTTCAACCGCCGCCAAAAGCGCGGAACCCAGGCCGCGGCGAAAATTTGACGGCGCTACGAAGACCTGCGCAACACCGTCCCCTTCCCAACCGGTAAAGCCCCAGATGCGGCCATCCCAAATGCCCACCAGCGTTCGTTCAATATTGCCGCCGGCGCGCGCCATAAAATAAGGCAGATCCCGAAGGGCCGCGATTTCGGGATCGAAATCAGCATGGCCTGCCTGCCAGCTGTCATGCCAGATCCTGCCGATCATCGGCACATCGGCGGGCCTGGCGGCCCTGATTTGCCACTCGTGATCCATACTTTCCTCCAGAAGCCGTACAGATACTCACGAAAAAGGGAGCGGATTTTCATCCGCCCCCTGAAAGATTAACCACATTGTGGCCCAATCGCAAAATATCGGGTCAGAGACCCAGAACTGCCTTGGCCATAATGTTGCGTTGTACCTCGTTGGAACCCGCAAAAATTGATGTTTTGCGGACCGAGAAATAGTAAGGCGCAATCGTCTTTGCGTAAGACGGCCCCACATCCGGTTCGTTCGACTGAATGAGCGTATCTTCCACATAAGGCTGGGCGTAGGCACCAATGGCTTCCAGTGCGAGCTCGGTGCAGGCCTGCTGCAATTCCGTACCACGGCATTTTAGAAGCGAGCTTTCAGGCCCCACATTGCCACCGGTCGACAACGCAGAGAAAATCCGCAGCTCGGTGAATTCCATTGCGCGAACCTGGTTCTCGATGTCCGACACTTTTGCCTTGAATTCGGGCTGATCGATCAGACGTTCACCGTTTACGATCTGCTCAGATGCAATCTGGCGGATGTTACCCAGCGAGTGATAGAGGCCGGGTGAATACGGGTTACCACGCTCAAACTCGAGCAGGTATTTCGCATAGGTCCAGCCTTTGTTTTCTTCGCCAATCCGATTTTCAATCGGCACTTTCACGTCTTCAAAGAAGACCTGATTGACTTCCTGATGAGGTGCCGGCGACCCGTCAAGACACACGATAGGCTCAACCGTGATACCTGGCGTGTCCATCGGGATCAGCAGGAAGGAGATGCCCTGTTGTGGCTTGCCTTCGTTGGACGTGCGCACCAGGCAGAAAATCCAGTCTGCGTGCTGGGCNACAGANGTCCAGATCTTGGACCCGTTGACCAGATAATGATCACCCTTGTTTTCGGCTTTGGTCTTCAACGAGGCAAGGTCGGACCCTGCACCCGGCTCCGAATAGCCCTGACACCACCAGACATTGGTCTCGCGGATATCCGGCAGCCATTTCTGNTTCTGCTCCTCNGTGCCGTACTTCATGATCACGGGCGCCACCATGGTGATACCAAACGGAATCGTATGTGGCACGTCGGCGCGGCTCATCTCCACGTTGAAGATGTATTTCTGTGTCGGTGTGAANCCTGGTCCGCCATGTTCTACAGGCCAGTTTGGCGTCGCCCAGCCTTTTTTGGCCAGGGACTTCTGCCACTTCACATGCAGATGCTTGTCGATATAACCGTTCTTGGTACGCGCAACCTGGTCACGAATATCATCGGTAAAGTTTTCGGCGATGAAGTCACGCACTTCCTGACGGAAGGCTTCATCTTTTGGACTGAATGACAGATCCATCAATGTCTCCTAAACGGGGGGATTNAATTAGCTTACGATATCCAGATACTGGATATCCGGTGCGCCAGCGAGAACGGCACCGAGGGTCGGGCCNGCAGCGCGGAAATGGTCTGACTTGCCATGGGCTTCCAGCGCTTCCTGCGAGGCGTATTGTTCCATGATCACGTACGTCTGGGCGTCCGCTTTTGAACGGGTCACGTCATACTGAAGATTGCCCGGCTCATTGGCCTTTACCTGTTCGCGCAATGTTTTGAAGGCGGCCTCAAAATCGGCTTCCTTGCCTTCTTTCACTTTCAATGTTGCAACAACACCAATCGCACCCATCTCGCTCTCCTCATATCTGTCTGATTTGTTTTAGATTATTCAGGGTTATTTTGAGCTGGACTTTAAGGGCTCACGTCCCCTACGGCAACGAAAAGAGCGTGCGAAGGGCCGATCAAAAATGATCAGCCTTTTGACGCTCAAAACGCCCCATTTCAGCTGTTTNCCGCTGTTTTCGAGCTATTGCCCCTTGTAGACCGGCGGACGCTTCTCAAAGAAAGCATCCAACGCCTCCATATGATCGTCCGTATGATGGGCCAGTGCCTGCATATTCGCCGACATTTCCATCACCGTGTCATAGGAATTCATCATCCCTTCGCGCATCAGACGTTTGGTCATACGCAAAACATTGGGGGATTGCTGGCAGATTTTCTGCGCCAGAGCGTCGGCATGAGCCATCAGGTCATCATGAGGCACGACTTCTGAAACCAGTCCCCATTCTTTCGCCTTCTGCGGTTCAATCACATCCCCTGTATAGAAAAGCTCCGCGGCACGGGCCATCCCGATAATTTTCGGCAACAACCACGCGCCGCCATCACCGGGGATGAGGCCAATTTTCAGAAAGGTCACACCGAATTTTGCTTTGTCAGAGGCGATCCGCGTATCGCACATGCATGCAACATCATTTCCCAGGCCAATAGCCGGGCCGTTCACCGCGGCGATAACTGGCACCTGTATACCCCAGACAGATTTCACAATCCGATGGATCCCGTTCCGATAGCGATCAGCAATCTGCACGCCGGGGCCACCAAAGCCGCCCCCCTTTTCGCGCATTGCTTTGATATTCCCCCCCGCCGAGAACGCCGAACCGGCGCCAGTCAGAATCACACACCGAACATCCATGTCCTCGTTGATACGCGCTGCCGCATTCGTGAAATTATCCGCATCCTCCGCTTCGCCCAATGGGTTCCGGCTATCCGGCCGGTTGATGGTCAGTGTCACGACATGACCGTTTTTTTCGAAAATCAAAGGATCTGACATTTCCGTCTCCGCTCGTTCTGGCAAGTCAAATGACAATATAAACTTGCCATTTTTAGTGGTTACATCAAGGGCTTAGCACGCCGCCCGACCATAACTGAGCATGAATATCCCCAGTAATCCAGCGATTTTCGGTGAAACTTCCAGTGTTTGTTAACCAGTTTCCCGAAGCGCTTGTTAACACTTTTGAGCGAGGCTCCCCATCGCAACAACGGCGGCCGAGCTGCCGTTGTCGCTGCTGGTTGGGGAACTTGTTTAGATGTCAAATTGGGCGCGCCTTTTGAGTGCCATCGTTCCGATGGGAGGTCGAAGCAACGCTGTGTTTCAACAGCGTCTGCGTGACCTGGCGCTTGCTCATGTCCTCTCACACAAGTTCGACTGGCTTATGGTTGTGGCTGTCGCTATCGCCTGTTCAACATGGGTGGAATGGCAAGTTGTCGCCATATGGTTTGCCGCCAACACAGCGTCCTTGTATCTCAGTGCACGACATGCCGCGACTTACCTTGAAGTGACCGACCAGCAAAAGCAGCTCAGGCCTGATGCCCTGCGACGTTGGCTCGTATCCTTCGGGCTCTATACATTCCTCTATTTGTCTATCTGGTCTTCCGCGCTTTTCCTTTTCTGGATGCCCGACAAATTCGGGAACAATGTTTTTCTTCTGGCTATTGCCGCCGTCTCCGTTTCTCCCAATCTCATTCTGAACCGCCCCCTTCCCAGCAATTTTCTGATTGCCGCCATAACGTTGGCGGGGTTCTTTCTGGGCGCGCTTGCATGGCACGCTTTTTCCATGCTCACCGTGGTTGCCGGGTCGTACATCGCCTACATGATCGTTATTGCCGGTCACTGCCTTCAGCTCTCAGAAACGACGCGACAATCTGCGGCCCTGTCCGTCGAAAAAAACGAGCTGATCACCGCCCTTTCCAAATCCAAGAAAGAATCTGACGCCGCGCGTATGCGGGCGGAAGAAGCCAACCGGGCCAAGTCACAGTTTCTGGCCAATATGAGCCACGAGCTGCGGACCCCGCTCAACGCCATCATCGGTTTCTCCGAGGTCATGAACAAGCAGGTGTTCGGCCCCATGACGAACGAAAAGTACCTGCAATATTCCGACGACATCCATTCCAGCGGTCAACATCTGCTCGCGCTGATCAATGACGTGCTGGACCTGTCCAAGATTGAGGCGGGGCAATACACGATCTTCGAGGAAGCGGTGGATCTGTCCATTATTGCAGATGATTGCCTGCGACTGGTCAATCTGCGGGCACATGCCGTCAATATTGAGATCAAGAAGCGCTTTGTTCATCCTCTGCCAGAGCTTAAAGCCGATCAGCGCGGTGTGCGGCAGATATGGCTCAACCTGCTGACCAACGCCGTTAAATTTGCCCCCCCTGGCAGCCGTGTCACCATGATTATCGATTATCTGCCTGACGGGCGGTTCTATTTCGGGGTGGAAGATGAAGGCCCCGGCATACCGGAAGAAGAGTTCGAGACGGTTCTTTCGTCGTTCGGGCAAGGCAAGGAAGGTAAAGCCCGTCCGGGGTCAGGCACGGGTCTGGGACTTGCCATCGTGCGGGGGCTCCTGGAAGCGCATGGCGGCCATTTTGAACTTGAGAGCGAAGTGGGTCGCGGCACTCTTGTTCGGGCCGTTTTTCCGACCGGACGGTTGCTGACGATCCCTGAGGCGGGCCACGGTATCAGACGGACCTCAGTCGCCTACCCCTAAAAATTATCCCGGCTGCTTGCTAAAATCCCAAGCATAAAAAAACCGCGATGCCGGAGCATCGCGGTTTGTCTGTTCGCCACAAAGCGCCTGATCAGGCAGCGTTTGAATAGCGGCTCAGATGATGGTCAACATTACCGAACTGGGTGTCGATCATCGTCAGGCGTTTGAAGTAATGACCGACATTCAATTCGTCTGTCATGCCCATACCGCCGTGCAACTGAACGGCCTGCTGACCAACGTAACGACCAGCTTTGCCGATCTGTACTTTGGCGCCGGATGCTGCCTTGCAACGCTCCGCGTCATCTTCGTCAAGTTTAAGCGTCACCATGTAGGTCATGGAAACCGACTGCTCATAAGCCATGAACATATCGACCATGCGGTGCTGCAGAACCTGGAACTTGCCGATCGGCACACCAAACTGCTTACGGGTCTTACAATATTCAACCGTTGCATCGTTGAGCATTTTCATGCCGCCGATGGCTTCAGCAGACAGAGAGGCGATTGCGCGGTCGGTGATCTTTTCGATCAATGGCAATGCCTTGCCAATTTCACCGATGACAGCATCTGCTCCGACCTTAACGTTTTCAAGCGTCACTTCAGAAGCGCGACGGCCGTCAACTGTCGGGTAATCGCGAGTTGATACGCCGGCAGCGTTCTTGTCCACGATGAAGAGCGACACGCCGTCTGCGTCACGCTGGCCACCGCTTGTGCGTGCCGAAACGATGAGCTTGTCTGCCCATGGAGCCCCCAGAACAACGCACTTGTAGCCGTTGATCACGTAGCCATCGCCATCCTTCTTCGCCGTGGTGACGAGGTCGGCGAGATTATAGCGGCCCTGCGGTTCCGCATAAGCGAAAGTCCAAACGGTTTCGCCGCCGATAAGACCTGGAATGTGCGCTTCTTTCTGCGCGTCTGTACCCGCTTCCTGAAGGAAACCGCCTGCCAGAACGACCGTTTCCACGAACGGTTCAATCACGAGGTTACGGCCAAACTCTTCCATAACGATCATGGTTTCAATGGCGCCGCCGCCAAGACCACCCAGCTCTTCAGCGAATGGGGCTGCGAGCAGGCCCAGTTCTGCGAACTGTGTCCAGATCTCACGGCTCCAGCCGTCTGCGCTTTTGGCGATTTTGCTGCGTGTATCGAAGTCGTACTTATCCTGAAGGAAGCTCTGCACCGTATTCCGGAGCAGTGTTTGTTCCTCGCTGAATGAAAAGTCCATCTTGGTCCCTTCCCTGCGGTGTTTTTGTTGCCCTCTCCGCGCCCGCGGGCGCGGAGAAGACCCCGGTTGGCCTCTGTGTTAGAGGCCCAACACCATTTTGGCAATAATGTTATGTTGAATTTCGTTCGAGCCGCCGTAAATCGACGTCTTGCGCATGTTGAAGTAGTTCTGAGACGCCCCCTTGGCATATTCCGGCCCGGGTACGAATGAGTTGCCACCTTCAGCTTCCCCGTGCGGGGCGTATACGAAGGCATAGTGCCCGACGGCTTCCATGGTGAGTTCCGTAATCCGTTGCTGGATTTCGGTCCCTTTCACCTTGAGAATCGAGCTTTCCGGCCCTGGCCCCTGGCCACGGCTCTCTGCCGCCAGTGTGCGAAGTTCTGTTACTTCCAACGCAGACAGGTCAATTTCCACTTCGGAAATTTTGCGGACAAATTCGTCATCGCTGATCAAAGGTTTGCCGTCCACCAGCTCGCTCGCGGCAATCTTGCGCAGACGTTCAATAGCCTTTTTGGAACGCGCAACACCTGCGATCCCGGACCGCTCGTTCCCCAAAAGGAACTTGGCATAGGTCCAGCCTTTGTTTTCTTCGCCGATCCGGTTTTCAACAGGAACCTTCACATTGTCGAGATAGACTTCGTTTACCTCGTGGGCACCGTCCATTGTGATGATCGGGCGTACTTCGATGCCTGGTGACTTCATGTCGATCAGCAGGAAGGAAATACCTTCCTGGATTTTCGCATCCGGGTCTGTCCGGCAAAGACAGAAGATCCAATCCGCAAACTGGGCAAGCGTTGTCCAGGTTTTCTGACCGTTCACGATGTAATGGTCACCTTCGCGCACCGCTTTGGTCTTGAGCGAGGCAAGATCTGAACCTGCGCCTGGCTCCGAATAGCCCTGACACCACCATTCCGTGCCGTTGTAGATGCCGGGCAGGAAGCGCTTCTTCTGCTCTTCATTGCCGTATGTATAAATAACCGGGCCCACCATAGAGAGGCCGAATGGCAGAAGCGGCGTGGTTTCAGCGCGGGCACATTCTTCGTTCCAGATATAGCGCTGCGAGATGGTCCAATCCGTTCCGCCAATTTCTGTTGGCCAGTGCGGTGCGACCCACCCTTTTTTGGCGAGGATTTTGTGCCACGCCAAAATATCGTCGCGGGACATGTCACCACGCGAACGACCATTGATCACATCGCGCGGGTAATTGTCTGCAATGAAGGTCCGCACTTCTTCGCGAAATGCGATGTCCTCAGGTGAGAAACTCATATCCATTGGAAAATCTCCTTCCATGCCGGGTGGGGGCACCCTGGCTTTTTGTTTTGCCGGGAGTTTACTGACAAAGTGTCACGGGGCAAGACCCAGTTGACGTTAGGGCTGAACAGCGATGGCTGCAGTTCTGCACAGGTCGGTTGCCATAACACCACCCAATCCGTGGTTTTCTCCCAGGCTCATTGTTAGAAGTGGCTTCATTTTAAGCTCGGTCAAGAGCTTGGAAAAACCTTTGTCCGCCCCGCAATCGGCCACACGGCAATGGGCGATAGTCTGAGGAGCGAGACTGTGTAAAACGGCGGCTGCCGTAACGGCAACCATGCCATCCAGCAGAACCGGGATCTTCTGATAACGTGCAGCGAGAATCGCTCCGGCGATGGCCGCAAACTCTCTGCCGCCCACCCGGCGCAGGATTTCCAGCGGATCACGCAACTGCTTGTGCTGGGGGGGACCCAGTCGTGCAATTGCCAATTCAACGGCCTCACGCTGTTGGACGAATTGTGAATTTTCCTGCCCGTCCGGCAGCCAGTCAGACACATCCCCCCCGAAAAGGGCCATGGAGAGCGCTGCGGCGACTGTTCTGTTGCCCACCCCGATATCTGTGACGCAGAGAAGGTCGGCGCCGCCGGCAATCGCCTCCATCCCAAAGGCCATAGTGGCGGCACAGGCGGCTTCGTCGAGCGCATCTGCCACGGCGATGTCGGGAGTGGGGAGGTCCAGTGCCAGATCGAAGACTTTGAGACCAACATTGCTTTGCATGGCAGCGCGCGAGACCGGTTTACCGCCCGCAGCCACCAGTTCCACGATGTCCTGGGTGGCGCTCATGGGCTCGGCGGTCACGCCGCGCGCGACGATCTTGTGGTTGGCGGCGAAGACGGCGACGAGCGGCTGTGTGATGGCCGGCGCAGTCTTCCCCTGCCAGGCGGCCAGCCATTCCGCGACCTCACCCAAATGCCCAAGCCCCGCTGTGGCCGCACGCACCGCGTCACCGGCCTCGATATCAGGCAGTGGCGGGCCGTCGATCAGGCGGCGAATATCATCAAACGGAAGGCCGGTGGCAGCGCGGGCCATATGTTGTCTCCAAGATCCAAATACCGGGTTCAGGTGCTGGATGGCTATACCGGCCCGTGGCCTGTCACTCAAGTTCTCTTGAGTAAGGGCCTGAAAAACTGGCCAAGGCGCTGAACGGCCCTTATGGTCTGGCCTTCAATCTGGATGTGAGGACGCCCCATTGTCGACCGAACCGATCAAAAGCCCCTGCAAACGCCTGTGCGCCGTTGACGGTCGCCTTGGCTTCTGCCGCGGGTGCGGACGGACACTGAAAGAAATTGGCGGTTGGAGCCGCTATAGTCATGAAGAGCGTGATCTGATTATGGACGAGCTTGGAGACCGGTTTATCGCGGCCGGTGTCGAACAACCGGCCTGATCATCCAGCTTTCTGATCAGCCAGCATTGAGGGCGCCTCTGGTGCCGAGCGGGTCTGTTCTCAAGGTTTTACCACTCATCGCACCCAGCCAGTCGAGACTGTCACGCATCCGCACAATTTCCCCGATGGCGATGATGGCCGGGCCCGTAAAGCCGGTTCTTGCGACATCTACTGCCGCACGCCCAAGTGTCGTTTCGAGCACCAATTGATCGGGAAGCGTAGCGTTGCGCACAAGTGCCATGGGTTCTGACGGCGAACGCCCTGCCTCGATCATGATCTTGGTGATGGCATCCAAATGCGACAGTGCCATGTAGAGCACGATGGCGGGCGAACCTTTGGCGATGGCAGTCCAATCCAGATTTTCAGGCACATCGCCACCTGCCATGTGGCCGGTGATGAAGGTCACTGCATGATTGGTATCGTAAGAGTAAGGTAGTGCATGGATATGCACGGGTCCGCACTAGTATATATATAAATATATAATGATTTTTTATGGGGGCCCTGGCCCTGGGGGCCCTTTGCGGGGGGGTCCGGG
>PAZY01000042.1 GCA_002715765.1 Rhodobiaceae bacterium
CCGCCGATACCGGCATTGTTGACAAGCACATTCAAACCACCCATCGCATCGTGCGCGGTTTGCAGCGCTGTTTGCCATTGCTCTTCAGACGTCACATCCAGCGCGACGGATAAAGCCGCACCGGGATAAAGCGCATTGATTTCTGCGGCGACACTGTCTGCGCCTGTCGCATTGATGTCTGCCACTGTTACCTTGGCGCCTTCCCGCGCCAGCATAAGCGAGGTTGCACGCCCCAGGCCCTGTGCGGCCCCGGTAACAAATGCCATTTTGCCGGCAACACGCCCGGCTTTCCCTTCAGCCATCTTATTCTCCTGTGAAGTTTGGTTTCCGTTTTTCCAGAAAGGCAGCAATCGCTTCGCGCTGATCATGGGACGTCGCAGCGAGCGCGAACTGATCTCTATCCATATATGTTGTTGCCTGATTGAGGGCTTTGGCGGCCATATCGATCGACTGTTTCGACATACGTACTGCAACAGGTGGTAGCGCACCAAAACGCGCAGCCATATCAAGCGCCTGCTCCAATACATGCCCGGCGGGGGCCAACTGTTCCACCAGTCCCCACTCCAGTGCCTTGGGCGCAGGCAGGGCTTCCCCCAGGATCGTGAAGAGTTTTGCCTTGGCCGGTCCCATCAGATTGACCAGTCGCGGATTGGAATGCCAGCTCATGTTCATGCCCAGAGGGATCTCCGGCAAGCGGAATACTGCAGTCTCGGATGCAACGCGCACATCGCAGGCCGCAACAAGTGCGGTCCCGCCGCCAATGCAAAACCCTTCGACAGCCGCGATCGTGACCTGCTCAAGGCGCTCCCACGCATCACACATGTTCGGTCCAACCTTGAGCGCGTGGCGGCGATGCAGAAGGCCGGTCGGCCGGGTGGCGAGCTCAGGGTCCTTAAGATCAGCCCCGGCGGAGAACGATCGCTCCGACCCGGTGAGAACAATGACACTGGTTTCCAGATCATCTTCAAACTGATCGGCAACCGCGGTCAGTTCTTTCATGGCAGCAACAGACAGGGCGTTCAGACCATCGCCACGATCAAACTCGACGAGCGCAACCCGCCCTTTGCGCGCAATACGCGTGAAGTCACCAAACGGTTCCAGAAGGTTTTTCATCCATCATTCTCCAGTTACGTCGAAACTAACCGAACATCTCAGAAGATCAACAGCCCCGTGTAACTCCTGAACGCGACTACAACGGCATAGAAAATAAAAAGGCCCCGGAAATTCCGGGGCCTTGTTCATGATGAGAGGCTGAAAAATCAGCTGCCCGTACCACCTTCGCTCACGGCGGCGGCTGGATTGTCAGGCATGCGCTTCACGCCGGATTCTCCAAAAATGGCAATCTGGTTATCGCTGATGCCGATAACACCACTATAACCTTCACGGTCTGCCCGGCTCACAGTCTGAAAGGACTTGCCCATATCCGTCGAATAGGCAATCGCCCCACTCAAACCGGCCAGCACAATCGTCCCGCTCTCAAGCTGGGTGCTACCACCAAAGCTTTTGGTTACACCCGTCGCGACTTGCGTCCAGGTTTCACCCTTGTCCTCTGTGCGGAAGACATTGCCACGCATCCCGTAAATCAGAACAGAGCCATCGCTCACACCAAGACCACCCCAGAAGGAGCCTTCATAAGGTGTCTGCAAACGTACAAACGTCGCGCCATCGTCATCGGAGCGATAGACAGTGCCAAACTCAGCCGCAATCCAGATGGAGCCGGCCTTGTCCCGGAAACTGTCATTCAGGTGGAAATCATCTTCCCCGCCTTCAACAATCTGCCGCTGCTCCCATGTCTCACCCGCATCCGTGGTTTCCAGCATGTAGCCAAAAGCGCCCATAGCAATGCCGCGCTCGGGCGTCATGAAGAACACGGTCAACAAGGGGCTTTCAGCCTCGAAGTCCTCATGCACCAGACGCCAGTTCTTCCCGCCGTCTTCTGTCTTGATGATGATGGAGTCATGACCAACGGCATACCCGATCTCTTCAGACGGAAAAACAACAGAAGTAAGCGTGACCTGCGTCTCAACGCGCTCAGCCTGCTGCCAGGTGATCCCGTTATCTTCGGAATAAACCACATGGCCAAACTCACCCACAGCAACAATCCGGCCATTGGCCTTCGCTACATCAATCAGGAGCTTGCTGGCTGCCAGGCCGGAAGGCGACGCAAGCATAATCGGCTTGCCATTAAACTCGCCCGCTGTCTCTTCGGCAAACGCCGGTGCTGCAGCAAATGACAAAGCCACCGCTGCGGTTGAAATAAACTTTAATACTTTCATGACCTGTTACTCGCGTTTCCCCGCTAGTGGCCGGGTACCGGAGCTCTTGCTCCTTGTTCTTACGGCCTACGTTGATCCCAGCCTTTATTCCCGGCTTTAAGGTATTCCATGCGCTGAACGCCCATGCAGCAATCCGGTTCTCTCCGTCCCCGGGGTATTTGGCGCACAAGATCTTCTTTTTCTCGTATGCCTTCACACCAGAAGCGACTTTACGACAAAACGCAAAATCGCCTCATCACCACAGTGCACCCAATTAGCTAATAGAAACCCAATCCCGAGCTCTATTCTCGCACATTCTATATGTTCTGAGACGTCTCGCCAAGCGGCGGGATGAGAGTTACACCACAAGAAAAACCCCGGTTCCGCAAGGGAACCGGGGTTCTGTCTTCAAATGGGCACCGAAATGCCCACGAAAAGGATTAACGAACGCCAAGCTGGCGGATAGAAGCCGGTGTATACCGGTTCGCATCCAGCTCATCAGCGAAATAGTTAATCTGTGGCTCTTCGTTCGTCATAGCGAGCGAGAGATAACGACCAGCCTGCAAGTCATAAACAACTTCAGCGGCACTGCCACAAAGCGGCACATTGTAACGCTGCAGCTGCTGCAGTTCCTGAACGCGCCACAGTTCCCCACGACCGTCATACAGATCAGATTCCGAGATCGTCCAGTTGTCTTCGTTGATAGCCTTCACACGGCGGCCATAAACGTGACGATTGCCTGGCTTCAGCTTGGCTTCGATCACCCATGCACGAGCAAGCTCGTAACGGATCTTGTCCTGGTTCAGGTGAAGAGGCGTGATGAATTCAGCATATGGTGCTGCTTCTGCATCATAATTGTTGAATGCAATCAGGCGCTCCTGCTTGCCAAGAACGGTCCAGTCATAGCGGTCTGGCGCACCATTATAGCCGTCAAACGCATCAGACGTGGACAGACCATCCGAGTTTGTACCCGGGTTGTCATAGGAGATGTTTGGCGCACGACGAACCCGGCGTGTACCTGGGCTGTACTGCCAGGCTTTGCGAGGCTCAAGCGAACGGTCCAGTGTTTCGTGAACCAGGATCACGCTACCGGCAGACCGGGCGGGTGCAACAGTGTTCGCGATATAGTAGAGCGAAATATTGTTGAGATCTTCAGCAGCACCCTTGGACGGATCAGACCATTGAAGAATGGCTTCATCCTGAACCGTGGTCAGCTGATAATCACCAGAGCGCGTAACAGCCGCCGCCGTAAACTGGCGAGTGAGCTTGAAAGAACGGAAACGCAGTGAGTGGTTCCAGATGATTTCAAGCGCGCTGTTTGGAATGGGGAACGGAAAGCCCATGATGGCCTTGCCCACACCATTACCACCACCGACAAGCTCGCCAATTGTCGCGTTTGAGCGCGTCGCAGCATAGACGTTGTCAGGGAATGCGCATGAACGGCGTGAAGGATAGACGTTCATCTTGTACGACGGATATGTCGTCAGCATGGCCTTATAGCCATCCGACAGAATGGCGTCATACTGACCCATATTGCCGGCTGTGACCGTATATTTGATCGCATCGCTGGCGAACGGGTTCGGCAGCTTGTCACCAGGCGTATAGGAAACATTGCTTGGCACCGTTGGGAGACCGCCGGTCCATGCCGGAATATCCCCACTTCCGGCTTTCTCAGCGCCAACTGGCGTCAAGTCCGCGCCGAGGCGGTTTGCTTGCTCTGCAGGCACTGCGGCCATTGCAGCGGTTGCGAAAGCGCTTACAGCGACCATCGAAACCAACGCAGTCATCTTTTTCATTACAGGATCCCTCTCTAGTACATATGGCGCTTCGTTCAACATGCGATGTTCGCGCGAGCCCCACTTGTAAACAGAAACTTTATAGAGAAGGTTCCGCGCTGGCAAAGAAAAGGGCCCGGGAAAACGCTCCCGGGCCCTTAAATCTTCGTAATGTTTCGTTCAGATTTGAGCTTAGAAAGAGTAGCTCACATTGATCGAAATGAAGTCTTTGTCGCCATCATTCGTGTATTTCTCGTTACCAAAAATGTTGGTGTAAGAAATACCGCCACGCCATGAGTTCTGGTAGGAAGCGTCAACAGCAAGGCTGATCTGCTTCGTGCCTTCACGATAGTTGGACAATGGTGCAGGCGAGTTACCTTTCACGTCATGGCTCCACGCAACACGCGGGCTCAGTGTGATCGGTGTACCAAACGCATTGTTGTACTGAAGAATACCAACCAGCACGTAGCCGTAGGAGAATTCCGTTGGACGGCAGCCGGAACGTGGGCTGAGAGCCAGGAAGCTACCAAGCGGCAGGTCGGAACCTGAGGTACAAACATTGCCCCAGCGCGAGAACCCTGGGTTCTGGGAAGTACTGGCGATACCGCCAACATCTTCAGGCACATCCGGCACCCACATGCCACCTACTTCGGTGAGCAGGATACCGATATCAGCGCCAACCGCTCCAACAAACTGGTTGGAATTGGTATAGGTCGCCGTTGTACCAATATCGAAGGTCAACACCTCTTCACGAACAAACCCGTGCAGATTTGTAACAGAGTCCTGACCGACCTGACCACAGCGGTTCACACCACCCTGATAGGACTGAAGCCCCTGCAGAGCGCTCATGGCGTCTGCGCCCAGGATGCTGTCCAGGATACAAGAAGCCCCGAGTGCGGCAATGGTGATCTGGTCTGTATCAAGCTGGAATGGCTGATCCTGACGGAAAGCCACTTCACCCTGCACGCCCCAGTCGCCAACAGTCGTGTTGAAGCTGACACCATAGAGTTTGATATCTTCCGGATATTCAAGGAAGAGACCCAGTGAGGACTGCTGCCCGTTTGGTGTGGTGGGAACCAGAAGCTCCGTACCATCAACCATGAGTCCACCAGCTGACTGAGCGCCCGCGAGAAGACAGTTTGTCAATTGCAGCTCAAGCAAGCTGCCATCCTGAACCACAAGACCGGCATTGGCAGGATTCAGAACCGGTGCCGCTGCATTCAACCCGAGAGCTGTCGCAGAAGCGTGGGTGCTCCCGCCACCATTCACGGCAGCTTCCGCAGCAGCCGCAAGACCAAGCGAATCCTGTACCTGAACAGAGTTCATGTAAGCAAGCTTGGCAGGGTCAAGGAAAGCCAGGATTGCGCCAGGCGTGTTCGCTGGCAACGCACCCAGAGCCGGGTTCAAGGCTCCCGGATTAAAACAACCACCGAGATTTGTTCCGCGACCTGTCGTGCTGCCCTCGTCTTCAACGGCAAGGTAAGAACGGACCTGAGACGCACCAGCAGCGCTGCTGAGTGTCAAACGCTCACTTACGAGCGGCAGACGCGAATGATAGTTCATGAAGTAGAACCCGAACTCGGTTGAGTTCAGCTCTTCGGCATACCAGCGCAGAGCCACGCCATACTGGCCCTGATCATCTGCTTCATCATCATTCAGACGGAAAACATCACCCTGACCGCCGCGAAGCAGCAGACGGTAGAATTCACTCTGTCCAATCGGAAGGTCCGTTGCGTAATCGATGAACGGGTTGGTCCCGCCAGCACCACAAACGAAGTTCGTCTCGCCTGCAGCCGCATAACGCGCATCAAATGCCAATGAAAGCGGATCAGGCGTTGAACAGTTACGATTGAGGAAACCGCCACCTGAGCGACCACCGGTCAGCCAGGACGTACCCCGTTCGTTACCACCCGTACCCGAACCAACGCGTGCAACATCTGATCCGGCAAATGGTGTGCCGGGACGGTCAAGCTGAAGTGGCTCGAAATCAAGCTGATAGAATGCTTCCAGAGAAAGGTCATAAGGCAGACCCAATGAAGCGTAAGCACCCCAGACCGGCAGGAGACCTTCCTTGATTTCCGCGCCCGGACGACGGAACGCATTTACGTCAAACGGGTTCCAGGAGCTGATACCGTTCAGAAGGAAGGNCGCTTCCCCCCAGTTTACAACCTGCTTACCAACGCGAACGTTGAGGGGCAGATCGCCAACATTGAAGTCACCCGACACATAAAAGTCGAGCAGATCAATATCGCGGACCGCATCCGGATACCCTTCCTTGCGAAGCTTGGAACGTTCATAGGAAGAACCGTCACCCAGCACCGCGTCATAGAACGAGCTGACACGGGCAAACAGCGTATAGTTTTGCCAGTTTGCCTGAATATCATTCGTCATCTTGACGTTACCGGATGTCAGATCCCAGCGATCAAAGTTCATACGGCTGTCATCGGAGTTGATCGAACCCGCATAACTGTCGGTGTTAGTTGCGAATACCGGTGAAACGCTACCATTTGGCGCATGGGTAACGCGTTGGTTATTGGCGGCAACAGCCCCCGCGGTGACAACGGGATTTGCCGCGGACAGGTTGGTCGTCGCATTATTCGTTGTCAAAAGAATCGGATTTGCAACTGGCCCACCATTGCCAGCCGCGACAAAGTTCATATTGCGCTCAGCAACGCGCATTTGCACGCCCGCTGAAACGGTCGTGTCTAAGAACACTTGAACGTCACCGAAATTATATTCGATAGCGTTTGCAGTGCCCGATGCCGCTATTAGTCCAACGCCCACGGCGCTGCCCAATAGCGCAGAGCGTACTCTGCTTCTTATCATGGAACGATCCTCCTCGATCCTCGATGCGTTTACACATTGCAGCTGGATCGGGAGGTGTTGATTTGTCCCCTCATAGGCAAACCGGTTCCCCCCTGGCCAGTCAGCATCCCTCACATGCAAGACCACCGGGAAACGCCGGGCGAGTCAAGGCTAATGAGTAAAATTGTCGCAAGTTTGGTCACGCTTGCGTGACGGATATGACATAAATGTCACATCAGGAAACCTTTGCTTTATTAAAGTTAGTCAAACCTCAACACGTGCAAAACGAATACACTTCCGGCGTGCACAGCCTGCCATTTCACCAGCGATGACGGCGTTTTCAGGCACAGTCAGGCCCACTTATGCCCCCGGCGGAACGGAACCCGCCCATCAGGCCCGCCCCTTCACCGCAGCCGGATGATCGTGGTCTGAGTGCAACAATCTCGCGCAAGACATGCCGGGCCGGATAACACACGAGGCATGTCGAACCGCCAGCACCACCACTTTCGTTTCGGAACAAAAACAAATCACCTGCACCCCGCCCCAACTGGTCCACGTCTCAAACGCCCCTCAAACCTGTCCTCGACAAAAGACAGTTGCCAGACCCGCGGGCAAAGAGTAGCAGAGCTCCCATGTTTGGCTCTGTTTCGCGTTATTTCAGGTTCATTGGTGAGAACAAGGCCCTTTTGGGCTTTGGCCTGCTCATGGCTTTTGGCTCAAGCTTTGGCCAGTCCTTTTTCGTCGGCCTTTATCAGGCCCCGTTGCGGGAAGCCTTCGACCTGTCAGCATCCGGCTTCGGGGCGGCCTTTTCCGCCGTGACGCTTATCAGCGCCGCCATCCTGCCCTGGACAGGCCGCGTAATCGATCAGGTAAGCCTGCGCACCTACACAGCCACCACGATCCTGATCCTGGCTTGCGCCGCACTGACCCTTGCTTTCAACACCTATTTTGTCCTGTTTGTCGTCGCACTGTTTGTCTTGCGTCATGTCGGCCAAGGCTTGATGTCCCACACATCCAGCACAGCCATGGGGCGCTACTTCACGGCAAACAGGGGAAAAGCTGTCACCATCGCCTCCACCGGCTACAGCCTGGGCGAGGCCCTCTTTCCGGCGATGGCGCTGGCCGTTATCGCGTTGGTCGGCTGGCGGCTCTCCTGGGCGGTACACGGGGCAACGCTGATCCTCGTGTTTCTTCCCCTGGCGCTTTGGCTGGTCTGGCGGGAGCCTGCCCACGAAAAATCCCGGACNACCGGCAACATAGCCTCCGGCACCCATCCGAACCTCACCGCCACCCGCGATTGGACCCGCGCGGAAGTCATGCGCGATCCGCGCTTCTACGTTCTCATCCCCGCTATGATGGCCCCCGCTTTCATTCTGACCGGCTTTTTTGTCCATCAGGGCTTTCTGGCCAGCTCCAAAGACTGGCCGGTCGAACTGGTGGCGGCGGGCTTCTCCACCTTCGCAATCGTCAAGCTGGTCTCCTCGCTCTTTGTCGGTCCGTTTGCCGACCGTTTCGGCTTCCGCCCGCTCATGGCGCTCTACATGGTGCCACTGGCACTTTCCATGCTGTCGCTCGCACTGATTGACGCAAACATTGGAGTCTTCCTCTATTTTGGGCTGGCGGGCCTGTCGACGGGTGGTGCCATGGCGGTTGGCGGGCTTCTGTGGCCCGAGCTTTACGGCACGAGGCACCTCGGCGCTATCCGCTCACTCTCCACCTCGCTCATGGTTTTCTCCACAGCGCTTGCCCCGGTCACGTTCGGCGCGCTGATCGACTGGGGCGTGAGCGCGAAAGGGATTGCCTTCATCTCGCTTGGCTATGCAGGCATCGCCGTCGCCATGCTGCTCACCTTCCTCTGGCACGAGAAAAAATCTGCCTAAACCAGACCCAGTTCTTTCTGCTTCTTTTTGGAAAGCCCCCCGGCCACGATCTTGTGGCTTTCGGCGATATAGGCCTTCAACTCCTTCTTGCTCAGACCCGGCTTGTCGTAATGCTGGATCCAGCTCATGCCCCGCGAGGCAAGATAAGGCGCAGGCCGGAGGCCTGGCTCACCCTTGAGCATTTCAAACGCGATCTTTGACACTTTGAATGTGATACCCGGCTTGCCATCTGCCCAACCCCCGATGGCGAAAACTTTGCCGCCAACCTTCCACACATGCGCTCCGCCCCACTGCACCACATGGGTGGTCGACGGCAGGCTGGCGCAATAGGTGTTGAACTCATCATAGGTCATGGCGCAGATGATGCCTGATCGCACGGGCAATGTCAGCTGTCAGACACGGGCAGAGCGCGCACGCCACATATCAAACACCGAAAGACAAAGCACCAGCGATGAGAAAAGGAAGGCAAGCCCCACACTGCCGCTCCAGCCGGCATATTCAAATGCCGTCGTCCCCGCCCAGGAGCTGAACGCACCGCCGACAAACATCATCACGATATAGAGCGTCATCAGCCGGGTGCGGATTTCCGGCGCCTGGTTGAGAAAGGTCATGCGCCCCGTCACGTCAATCACCGGCCCGACCATATTCATCATGACAATGGGGATCATGAGAAGAAAAAGCGAATGCCCGAACACATAGAGCAGCGCGACACCCGCCACCTGAACCACGGAGAGGTAGAGCCTTGCCCGGCGCGGCCCCACCCCGTCGGCCCAGCGGCCAAGCCGCGCCGTCGTCACCAGATTAAGAACGGAAAAAGCGGCAAGATAACCGACCACATCCACCCCGTACCCCATTTGCGGACTGGTGAGATGCAGCCCAAGCCCCAGCCAGACAGCAAGAAAGACCCCAAAACTCAACCCCTGTACCGAGCCCGACAGAATGACCGACGGATGTGCCTTCAACAGCCCGAGCGTAGAAACAAGCAACGCCGGATAAGGATGGGTGGCGCGCTTGTCGCCGCCGCGTGGCCGCTCCATGATAAAGGGAAGCGCAATCGTGATGCCAAGCATCAGGCTTGTGGCAATGAAATAGACCGCCCGCCATCCCAGATGCTCAGCCACAATGCCCGAGCCCGCCCGTGCCACCAGAATGCCCGCAATCACGCCCGTTGTGAGCGTCGCGGTCGCATAGCCCAATTGTTTCGGCTCCACCCGCTTTGATACGTAAGCCGGCAAAAGATAGGGCGTGATGGTGAAGAACCCGAGCAATGTGGAACCCGCGGTAAACATCCAGAACGCAGGCGCAAACGCCATGACCGCGAGCCCCGCCGTCTGCCCGGTGGCAAAGAGAGCGGAGAGAGTGCGGTTGCTGAACCGGTCCCCCAGTGGCAAAAGCAGAAAGATGCCAAGGGCAAGCGCAGCCTGGTTAAGCGCGGGCACAAAGCCGATCTCGCTCGCACTCACACCATAATCGGCAGCCACCAGCGCAATGATCGGATGAATGTAATAGGCATTCGCCGTCACCAGCGCGCTGGCCAGCGCCAGCAACCAAAGGTGACCGCGCGACAGGTTCGCAGATGTGTCGGGTTGAGGGCTTGAATGGGAATTCATCGGGGGAACTCATGGCGACGGGGGGACATCAAGCCCCCCTTTAGCACAGAAGAAGAGCAATCTCCCCCAAAACCTCACCCGCCACCCTACTTGCCGTTGCCGGGCTTGTTCCGGCAATCCATAGAGCCGATCCATACGCACAGCATTTTCGGCTACGCACCTATGACCCACTTACCCCGCCCGTCACCCCGGACCCAAGGCTTGGCTCGCCAAGCCGTAACGGACAAGACCGGGGCCCATAGTCTCCCTCATCCGTCATTGCCGGACTTGTTCCGGCAATCCAGTTGCCGCTCCCCCAGCACGCGGGCAAACCGTTCACGAAACTCTGCATCCGGCCGACTTCGTCGCGCATGGCGCTGCGTCGCCTCATACAGCGCCAACTGGAACTTGAAAATCAGCGTACAAAACCCGAGAACGAAGGCGGCCATGGTGACAATCCCCACAGCCTTCACCCAATCCGCCGTCCCGCGATACGCATCCAGCAAATCTGCCCCGAAATGATACTGATCCATTGGCCCGCCTCCCGCGTCTTCTATCCTGAAACCAATATATCCCAAAATGGGATAATCCGAAAGTGGGATTATTCAAATGCTCCAGTCTTTTCGCAGGAGCAATGGTGAAAGCCTTCCACACAGAGAGATACGCCAAGCTAATCGAAGGTTTAGTGGCTGCCCGACACAAGGCAGGCCTGACCCAGCAACAGGTCGCCGACCGGCTCGGCAAGCCCCAATCTTATGTTGCCAAGATTGAGGGTGGCGAACGCCGTTTGGACATTTTGGAGTTTGTCGACTACGCCCACGCGCTTGACCGCGAAGCCCCCGAACTGCTCAAGAAAATGACAAAACAGGTCTAATCAGTAGCTTTGGAGCACCAATCTCGCCGAGATTGTCACCCCGGGTTTGGCCCGGGGTCTATAGCCCCCCTCACCCGTCATTGCCGGACTTGTTCCGGCAATCCATGTAACCTTGCAAAGCAAGCTAGTTTTTAAAGCAATGCTCTCGGTGCCACTGCAAATACTTAGGATGTGGGTAGTGCGCAGCATTCTCCGGTAAAATTGCCTTTTTCGTTCTATTGACCAAACTCCAAATCTGATCAGGATCATTCGCTTGGCGGGAAACCAGTACATCGTACTCATCACTCAAGCTAACCAATCCGCGGTCAAACATCCAATGAACGGTACCCGATAGCGCGATACCATTTCTCACTGTATCCGGACCATGGCTGCCGACAGGTTTGATGTGTGCAGCCTCCACCTCTGCACGCCCACCACCATTAATTAGTTTTAGGCCGGTGATTGCACACCGGCTATCATACGCCTCAAGGACAAGCCGCCTGAAAACACGATCTCTGGGAATTTGTGAAATGTACTTTCCGACCCGCAATCGCTCTTCGTCGTGAGCATACATCGTTCCGGCTTCAGCAAAACCCTCCGGATAGTCTTGTAAACTAATCGTGGAAACGCGCGGCAAAAACGAAATATCTTCAGGAAATCCGGCAGAGACAATAGCGTTAAAGTCGTCGGCAGAAATTGGGCGAACGGCCCATTGAATGAGTCCTCCGTTCAAAGTCCCGTCAGGCTTAGCAAGGTCAGATTCCCTAAACCCTTCATCTGTACGCAACGGGACAAAACACTCAAAAGGAAGAAATGAGCCCGATTCAATCCGCGCGAGGAACATGCCCTCTTCCTCGGGGTCAGGCACAATCGAAGAAACTTTTGCAATGCCAGTGTAGCCTAGTCTGCCACCGCCTCCACGCGGCTCGTAATAGACAATCCAATCATTCTCAAAACGTTCTGCGCGCTTCAAGTATCGCTTCGGAAACTGATATCGCTCTTCCGGAAAATCATCGTACTTCGAGTCAGCACGATGAACGAAAACACCATTAGCCATTCATTTTCTTTATAAAATTTCTACGATATGCGCTTGAGTTTAAATGAATTCCGCCGTTTACAAATGAAAAACGACACAAACACGAGGCGTTACAAAAATTGAACGATAGGGGCTACCCTGGACACTACGCTCTCACCTAATGCTATCATCTCTTAAAATTCGCGCGCAAAAACTCACCCTTAGCGCCCGGAGAACGGGCACGGCACAGCGTGACAGGCTGAAACCACGCGGCACGAAAAAGAGGAAGTCGCGCTGAATTTTGAGAGAATGGTGCCGCTTAGGTGACTCGAACACCTGACCCCATCATTACGAATTGTTTTTCGCAATGATTTCAGAGATTTAGACGCTCTACTAAATCGTTGGACGATACTGGATAACACTTTGGCCAGAATCCACTTTCGAGAGTCGAGGGGTAGCATGGGGTATCACCCCGTTGCCAGCCCTTTGACCCCGCCCCGCTACTAGAAGAATACAAATCAGGAATTGCCCTACTAATCTGTCCCGCTCCCCCCGGACCTCCCCCTATCAACGGCGCTCTCAGATTGGGCAGGGGAGCAAGCCCGTGGGTGGAGGGGTGTCCCGGATCAGCCGAATTCTTGATATGCGGTTCACCTAAAATCGCTCATTGTTGTCGTCTTCAAAGTCAGGATATGTTTCTTCAGGTGCGTAATACTCCGCCGCATCGTACACGCTGGTTCGTTTGAACCTGCCGCCCAGTTCTGCGGCATTCAGGCGAGATAGACCGTTAATCTTGAGACCACAGGCAACGCATTCGAAATGCGTCGGTAGGTGTTCCTGGGTCTCTGTTATCTCGTCATCCTTGAGTTTTAGCTGGGGTGTGGAAACTGGGTCGCCGAACAGAAGTGCAGTCGATCCGCAGGCGGGGCAATCGACACGATGGCCGCTTCGTCTTACAGCCCAAAGCGCGGCTGCCTCACTTTCCGCTTTGCGTTCATTGTCATCTTTTGCCTCCCATACCTTTTGGTGTGCCTCGATGTCGCCGGCGACCGCCTTTGCACTTTTATCAGCAGCGGCAGCGATCAGCTTGTTCGCAATTTCGGCCTCCTCCTTGCCGAATAGTTCGTCGAGCTCATAGCCCATTGTTGCGAGCAGAACGGCACATGCCTCATAGAATTGAGGCTGCCATGTGCTGGTCAGCGCGTCATCGAAAGGAGTTTCGCCGGAATGCAATTCGGCGTTCCGATTCCCGGTGATACGGGTGCAGGCACTCGATACCTCCTTGGTGAACGTGGGGAAGATCGCAGCCAGTCTTTTCAGCACTTCTCCCGTCGCGACCGACGAAGGCGCTCGCGCCTCTAGCGCGGGATAGCCTAGGGCGTGATAAGTCTGAACCCACGCTTGATTAGGGTCGGTGAGAAGGACCGGGCTTACGTTGGCAAGGGCCGCACGAGCCAGAAGCTCCAGGGAGAGGCTGGCCATTAGGCCATGCTGCCAACTGTCTGCATCCATTTCGATCATCTGCTCTGCACAACGCTGTGCTTTCGCAAAGAGGGCTTCCGGGTCCCATGCAGCGGGTGTTTTTCCGGGATTGATTGTCTTCTTCAATGCAGTTGCTCCAAATAGGCACGCTCTAGGATGCGACCCTCGCAAGCGGGAGGCACTGGAGATCGAGCATGCAGCATTCGCCAATTGTCGATGACAACGGTGTCGCCCCGCTCGACCAACGCGATGCTGTGCTTTGAAACCGTGCCAAGCGCAGCGCGGAAGCGTTCAACTCCATGCTCACCTGCACGAGAGGCGGGTCTGAAGAATTTGTCGTCCCAACGTATGAGGCCGAAGCCTTCACTCGGCTGAAAGATGCGTAGCAGTGGCAGTCTGCCCTTCACCGGTCGACGCGGTTGAACCAACGCACGCGCAAGAACATTGTCGTCGGCTTCACGCACAATTTCGGCCCCATCGGCAAGGAGCGTTGGCACCTCTTCGAACCCGACGAGACACCTCAACATTATGTATCGGGGCGGGTGCCGCCAATGAGCCATGTCTGTATGGAAAGGGAAGACATCTAACCCATAAATCCCGCTGTACGTGTTCGGGGTGGTTTGATCTTTTGGGGTCGGTCTCAACTGATGTACCGGCGACCCTTCCCCAAGCGTGAGAACTTTCCCTAGTGCTGACGCGATTTCCTCGCCACTGGTATTGGGACGGTAGGTCTTGAGAAGAACGTATCCGCGTTCTTCGACCTCGTCACGAACTGTAGCTACCGCAGATGGGGAACGCTCAGGCCCCGTCATAGCTGCGGTCCATCAATGGCTTGGCTTTGCCCAACGTGGCGACGTCGGTGATGATGATTTCGAGGTCGCCGGTGCCGAAATGGCCGATGTTGCGTACATCACGGGTAAAGCCGGGCTGAAGATCGACGGTATCCGGATCGACCTTGACGAAAACCTTGAGATGCCGGATCTGCGGCTTGACCTCGACGCACGCAAAATTCTTGAGCCGGCGGAAGGCAACGTAGTTGTCGAGCGTCTTCAGCTCGACATCATCGCCCAGCGCAAGCAGGTACGCCTTGGTGGCCTCGTAGAGATCAACAAGGTCTTGGTCCGCATCTGCGAGATATTGCGTGACCGTCTTCTGGCGAGATCGGGATCGGGTTGAAGCAGGTTCACCCTCTGCGTTGATCCCAACGGACATTTCCCGAGCGGGCCGTTCTGATGCTGAGGTTAGCAGTTCAAACAGCAATAACTCATCGCCAAAGCGGCGATATCGAACCAGCGCGATGTTGCGGTTCATCTGGTTGACCGCATGGGCGTCGTACTTGGTGAAATCACCTGCAATGCAGATCAGTCGAGGCGTCGTCCAATCAACTGCCTTGGCCTGCTCAGCGCCGAAGCGTTCCAAGACCAGCCATTCGAAATCGCGGCGGTGGTCCATCAGCCAGTCGAGGTAGAACAAGCCTTGGTTGATGACGTTCTCATTACTGGCGCGCTTGTACTCGACGATGACCGGAGAGCCGTTCTCGTCGATGCCGAGCGAATCCATGCGCCCGCCATTGGTAGTGATGAACTCGGAGGCAAGAAACCGCACGCCCAGAAACGCTTCCATGTTGCGTTCAATCAGGGTCTGCAGCGATTTTTCTAGTGCAACCGCACTACCGCGCAGCTCGACAACTGAAGCGCTGTCCGTTCGGAAAAGTTTGATGTCACTCATTATATCCCCCAAGCCCCTCCAATTTGCCCGAACTGGTAGCATCACACAATCCCAACTCCCTCCAACTTTTGACTTTCAGAGTAGCGAACTCTGAAATATCAAAAATATGCACATAGCTTTTGTGACAGGGGGTTAGATTGTGGAAAAAACATCGATTATGCAGATAGATAAAAGAAAATCGCCGATGGCGTCCGTTCTTTCTGAGCGAACATCTCTTATATCCGCTCTTGACACAAAAGCAGCATTCAGAGATTGTCCCCGCGAAGAAGGCTGGGATGAACAAATGAAGCTGACGCCAGAAATTGCAATCGAGAACGCCAACGTAGCGGAGTGCGTCGCGCGCGGAGTAATTGAGATTGCCAGCGGAAAGGTAACTTACCACCTTAACCACAAGAAATCGTATGCGTGGAGTGACCCCGAAGAATGGGTTCGCTGCATCGCTATCGCAAACTTGGTGATCGATAAGAAGTATCCTGCGACTCAGATGCGGGTTGAGGTACAGGTGCCTCGTCGTACTCCAAGCGACTTTGCCGACATCGTCGTTTACCGCGACGAAGCCTGCCGCGATCCTTATCTCGTCGTTGAGTGTAAGAGCGATGTGCAATCGAGGGCGGGGCGGGATCAGGGCGTCGAGCAACTTTTTGGCAATGCCAACTCCCTGCGCATTCCCCTCGGCCTGTACGAGGAGTATGGGGAGTCACGCTTCTACGATGTAGGCAACTTCGAGCCTACGGAACGCCAGCGAAATCTGCTCGGCGGGCGCGATGCGGTGCCCGAGCAGTTTGGTGAGGTTCCGGCCTATGCCTACGTCGCGGGCAGCGAGATGGATATCCATCCCGTTGCCTCACACCTGCTTGAAGCCAAGATCAAGCGTGTACACTCACTTATCTGGGCCGGTGGTAAACGTGACCCCCTGACCTCGTTCGATGAGTGGAGCAAACTCTTGTTCGCGAAGGTGGTCGACGAACGCAATCGCCGTTCCGGCGAGTTCCGGCACTTTCAGGTCGGCACCAACGAGACTACCGCCGCCGTCGCTGGGCGCGTCCACACTCTATTTGCGCAGGCGTGCAAGCAGGACCCTACAATCTTCCCCGCAAACGCTCGCATTCGCCTGACAGACAAGAAGATCTACGAGATCGTTCTGACCTTGCAAGAGGTGAGTTTCCTGCGGACAGACGTCGATAGCATCGGCGCGGCCTTTGAAAACTTCTTCGGAGCGGTGTTTCGCGGAGAGCTTGGGCAGTACTTCACGATGCGCCAGTTGTCGCGGTTCACGGTTGCCATGCTTGGCATCGGGGAAACCGACTACGTCATCGACCCGACTGCTGGCAGCGGTGGATTCTTGCTAGAAGCCCTGCTGCAGGTCTGGCACAAGATCGACCGCGAGTACGAGGGGCAATCGGAGAACGAGATCAACCGGGCGAAGATGGATTTCTCCCGCACCAACGTTTTCGGTATCGAGATACATGACATTCTCGGGCGCATCTGCAAGATCAATCTGCTGCTACACCATGACGGCCATACGAATATCGAGGCAGATCGATCGTGCCTTGACGTTGTATTCGCTCATCCGCGTCTGAACCCGCCGAAGGACAAGTTTACGAAGCTGTTTGGCAACCCGCCCTTCGGTGACGAGGTGCAGGCGGGTGATGATGACCACCTCGGGGCTAACACGCTTGAGTCGTTTAAGGTGGCCGATAACCGGACCAAGGTCGCGTCCGAGCACGTCATCCTAGAACGGTCGGTCGATTTCCTTGAGCCGGGCGGCGAGCTTGGCCTGATCTTGCCCGATGGCCTGTTCAACAATCAGGGCGAGCAGAGCAACTGCCCCTCGGTGCGCAGGTATCTCGCAAAGAATGGCTTGATCGAGGCTATTGTGTCGCTGCCTGACTACGCATTCCGCAAGTCGGGTGCACAGAACAAGACGTCGATACTGTATTTCCGTAAGTTCCAAAAATGGCAAAAAACCGCGTTTAATCAGGTTTATGATGAAGCGCTTGAGAATGGCGCATCCGAGGAAGAAGCGGTTGCGATGGCGCTCGATGCGATGGACTACAAAGTGTTTCTCGCAGAGGCAAATTGGGTCGGCTACACGTCCACGGGCATTCACTCGGATTTGAACGACTTATATCGCGGCTCTGCTGGCGGCAGATTGGTGGACGATCAGGAAGGGACGATACTCGGAGAGTATCGAGCGTTCCGCGCCGACCCCGAAAACTACGCGGGTCGTAAATCGCCCGACTGCATGGCAATTTCGGCAGGCGAACTTTGGCGCGCTCATCCGAGCCATCGCCTCGATCCGAAATACCACCTGTTCAAACGAGAGG
Organism: Rhodobiaceae bacterium; assembly: GCA_002715765.1. Taxonomy (GTDB): domain Bacteria; phylum Pseudomonadota; class Alphaproteobacteria; order Parvibaculales; family Parvibaculaceae; genus Mf105b01. The sequence goes on from PAZY01000042.1 coordinate 17,710, forward strand.
AGCAAAATGTCGTTCCAGACGGCTGGGTGAAGATGCCGATCCGGGATGTGCTGCGGCGGCGCATGGTTCAAGTAAACCCAGAAACGCGCCCGGACGAGCGCGTCGTTGTGATGACGCTTGGGCAGACGGGCGAAATCCGACCGCGCGAGGCTGGCAAGGGGCGTAACCCACCGGAATGGCTCGGCATGTATTTCGAGGATATACCTTCAACATGGTTCGCCGCGCGCGCTGGCGATGTGGTGTTCAGCTCCATTGACCTCTGGAAAGGATGCGTTGCGGTCGTCCCGCCCGAGTTTGACGGGGCGCTCGTCACGAAGGAATTTCCGATCTACGAGATCACCGACGACCGACTGGATCCGGTGTTCCTCTCTTGCCTCCTGCGCAGTCGTTACTATCAGCGGGCCTTCCGGGCGATTACGACTGGACACAGCAATCGCCGACGCACCCAGGTCGGAGATTTTGAAGACTTGGAGATTGCGTTTCCGCCTGATCGCGAAGCCCAGCTGGCCCTAATCGCTCGCCTTGTGGAAGCAAGAAACGGGCAGCGGCAAGCAATAGACTTAATGGGAAGCGCAATGATGGCATTCAACAATGCCATCGACGGTCGGGGCGATGAAGCGCTTCCTGAAATTAACGACGGTGAGGAAATTGCATTGGAAGAGGCGTAATGGCAAAGCGCAGCATCACCGACGAGGAAATCGGCCTCATAAAGGCGATGCTTGCGCGCGACATGCGCAACCGGGACATCCAATTTTACTTCAATCGACAGGATCGCCCGGTGAACTCAGGGCGGATCACCGGCATTCGGACTGGCGACTACGGACCAGATGTGCCGCAAGCTTCGAATGAGGACTTGGATGCTTTTCTTGCTACTTTCGCGCCTGCTGAAATCGGCGTTGCCATCAATGGGAACGTTATCCCGGCAAGACAAAGCTTAGCCGACCAAGCGCGCGCCAGATTCGAGCGCCGCGCCGATGGACTCTGGTATCTCGCCGATGGCGAAACTTCCGAGCAGGAATGTAAAGAAACTTTCGATCCAAAACGTCTGAACCCGATAATCAAGGCGATCGCTGGTTTGGCTAATAACAGGGGCGGCTTTGTCTTTATTGGTGTTGCCGATGGCGAATGCAAAGCCGTTGGACTGGCCGATGCAGCCTTCCGTGATACCGACATCGTGACTGTTGCGGACAAGGTGAAAACGTTTCTCACGCCAACGCCGGTGTTTTCAAAATGTCTGCTCGACTTGGACGGTGTTGAAGTCGGTGTGCTTCATGTTGAGAAGCACACCTTGCCCCCCGTGATCGTCTGCCGAGACGGCGATGGCCTGACGGACGGAACTATTCTGTTCCGTTATCCCGGCCAATCTGCACGAATTAAGTACGGCGATCTTCTCGCCATGCTGCGCGAACGTGATCGTTCAGCGCACGCCTTGCTCCTGTCCAGCGCTGCACGACTGTCCGAGATCGGCACTGACAAGGCCCTCATTGTTGATACCCGCGAAGGAACGGTGGATGCCGGTGAGAGGCAGATAACAATTGATCGGGAACTAGCCGAGCAATTGGAGTTCATTCGCGAAGGAGAGTTTGAGGAGCGCGAGGGAGCACCTACGCTTCGGCTTGTGGGGGATGTTCGCGCGGTCGATGCTGCCGGGCAGGTGCGTGAGCGGGTCGAGGCGCGCGCTCTAACCGCCGATATGGCGGTGAAGTCATACTTGCGTAGGGAGCAAGTTCGGATGCCGATGGAGTATGTTTGCCTCTCTGCGCACGTGCAGCGCCAATGGTTGCCGCTTCACTATTTTGTTCGCCTCAGCGGTCAAGAAACCGGTGCCGCTGTTCAGGCGCTAGAGGGCGCAGACTGCGTCTACCAGAATTCAAAGCAACGTGCCTTGGAGCGGCTACGTGGTGAGCGTAGTGCCTATACAGCTCCAACCGGTGCGGCGGTGCCGGTTGCCGCTGAGATTCAGGCGGGCCAAATTGAAGGTATAGGTGATCGCCATGCACCCTCGCTCATCGCACGAGCGATCCAAGGTCTGCCAGACGATTTCGAGAACATTCTGCCTCTGCTGGACCTACTAGACGGATTGCATGATGCGGCGCATGGCGATGCTGTGCTGCGAGGTGCGATTTATCGGGCTGCGAGCCGTCTGGATGAGATTGAGGCCCTGCAAGCGCAACAGGCTCAATAACCTACTACTTTGCCGACTGGCTAAACTGAAACGGCCGAACCTCGTGTTCGTCCGCTCACGCGTGCGCAGGCGATGGATGGGCTTTCCTGGTGTTGGATCGGGCTGGTCAGTGTTTGATAAGTATCTGATATTGCTTGTTTTTTCAAGACGAATTGGTTAGTTTGAGTTGAGGCCAAAAGGAGGTCTCAATGCCTAGCTTACGTCTTACCCGCCGCGCCATTGACGACATACCGTTCTCGGCAAGCGGCCAAGTCCTCTACCGCGATACGCTGCTTTCCGGTTTCGGCCTTCGGGTCAGCAGCCGCTCCAAGGTCTATTTCGCCGAAGAGCAGGTTGACCGCATGACACGCCGCGTCACCATTGGCCGCGCCGATCTATTCGCGCCGGAGGTGGCGCGCAAGAAAGCGCTGGCGGTGCTCGGGGAAATGGCCGAGGGCCGCAATCCCAACGAGGAAAAGCGCAGGGAAACCGCTGAGCGCGTCACGCTGGCTGTGGCCTTCGAACGGTTCTTCGAGGCGCGCAACAAGCTGTCGCCGCACACAGTCACCAATTATGGGCGCACCGCCAAGCTTTACCTCAAGGCATGGCGCAAGAAGCCCATGAACCAGATCACCCGGCAAATGGTGCTGGCCAAGCATCAGGAAATTGCCCGGACGCGCGGCGAGGTGACGGCTAACAATGCGATGCGCCATCTGCGCTCGGTCTACAATTTTATCGCCGCCACGCAGGACGACTATCCGCCGAACCCGGTGCTGATCCTCAGCCAAGCACGGGCATGGCACCGCGAGCGGCGGCGGCAGACCTTGGTGACCGCGCAAGACCTGCCCATGTGGTGGAAGGCGGTCATGGCCGAACCGGACTATTCCCGCGACTTCCTCCTTACGGCGCTGTTCACCGGAATGCGGCGGGGCGAGCTGATGAAGCTGCGCTGGGAAAACGTGGACCTACAGGCGCGCACGCTACACCTGCCCACAACGAAAAACGGTGACCCGCTGAACCTGCCCTTGTCAGCATTCCTTGCCGACCTGCTGACGAAGCGTAAGGAACAGACCGAAGGGTCTCCTTGGGTCTTCCCCGGCCCCGGCAAGAACGGGCATCTGGTGGAAACCAAGAAGTTTCTGCTTCGGGTCAGCACCGGGTCGGGCGTGAACTTCACGCTGCACGATCTGCGGCGCACCTTTATCACCATCGCCGAAAGCCTCGACGTTCCCTATTACGCGCTCAAGCGCCTGTTGAACCACCGCGCCAATGGCGACGTCACGGGTGGCTACATCGTCGTCAATGCCGAACGGTTGCGTGCCCCGGTGGAACTGGTCGCGGCCCGGATATTGGAGTTGGCCGATGTCAGTTAATGACTCCACTTATCTGGCGGCTTCCTGCGATGACAACACGGTGCTGGAACGCGTTCTGCTCGCCGTCATCAATGCCCATACGACCGGCGAAACCGAAGGCCGTCAGCAGGAGCGGCTAGACGCCGCGATGGCGGCGCTGGTCGGACCGGCGAAGCAGGTTGGGCACGACCTGGAGCGCGCGCTGCATTTTATGGCGCGGCATAGACAGCGCGATATCTGCGATGCCGAGATGCGTGCGCTGCGCTCCTGCTCGTCTGCGCCCGTTGGAGCGACACGGACGGTGCAGGAATTGGCAAGCCTCGCAGCGCGTGAGGTCATGGGCTGTACCAATGCAGCCGATGTGCAGCAGACCGCCCGCGTCCTTTGCGAAATGTTCCGCAGGCGTGGCAATGCCTATGAAGTGGGGCCAGACCCCGTGCGGGAAGCGCTGGAAGCGGAGGCGGTCCAGCGAATAATCGGTGAACTTGCCGAATGGGACAATCTCAGCATCTGCCCGAATTAAAATCCTCGAGCGATCAGAAACTTATGCTGAGACTGTTGGACACTATTTCGCTGACGGCAGTTACAGATTGAGGCAGCCTGCGACTTATGCCATTATGAACACGGATGAGTTGACAGCATCCAACGGATGAATTTCCGCGGCGGGTGACCTTGGGCACTGACCCTCTGGACCACACCCTTAGGGGACCTTTCCCTGCCATGTCCTCCCAACGATGACCAATCAAGTGAGACTGGTGGCCTGCACCTCCCGTTCGCGCCTTGGCACGGCGCTACCCAGAGGTCACCGCAATGCATGTGGAAACCAAATCACGCGCCCGTCTTGAAGGCGCAAGCACGTCGGTCTTAATCCGCCAACCTGCCAACCCCGAAAAGCTCCTGGCCACCGGGCAGGTGGCGACACTAACCGGGATGAGCAAATCCTGGTTGGAAAAGGGCCGGATATACGGCTGGGGTCCGAAGTACCTTCGGCTCAGCGCGGGAGCAATTCGCTACCGCTGGTCGGACGTCCTGACATACCTCCAAGGGCGCGAATGCAACCCGGAGGAGGTGGGCCAATGATACCGTTCAACCTCACTTCCGAAAAGCAGTTCACAACGCCCGGCGACGCCGCCGTCTTTTATAAATCTCTGGGCTGGGAGCCTCTTGTGCTCCCGGCCCGTGAAAAAGCTCCAAAGGGCAAATGGGGAACCGTTGTCGAACGAACCGACGAGGAACTGTTCTTCGCCTATGGTGCGGTAAGCAATGTCGGTATCGCGCTGGGCGAACGCTCGCGCGGTTTGATCGACCTCGATTTCGACTGGCCGGAGGCTGCACGGATCGCCGATCTTGTGCTTCATCGCTTGCCTAGTTTCGGGCGACCCGGCTCGCCGAACAGCCATCGCTTCGCCAAAGGCACGGTGCGGAAAAATATCCGCTATCAGATACCTTCAAGCGCGAAGAACCTGTTCGATGCCGACAAGGATACGGTTCTTGAACTCCGTGGCGACGGCCTGCAAACGATGGTCCCACCCTCGGTCCATCCGAACGGGGAGCTTCTGCGGTGGAATGACGATCCGCGCGGGGCTCCCGACGAGGATGCACAGGAACTGGAACGCTATGCCGGATGTACTGCCTTCCTGGCGGTTATTCTGAATCGCTATCCGCGCTCGCCGGGCAATCGGGACAGTGTCTGCCTTGCCCTAGCGGGGACGTTAGTCCGCGCCGGTTTCTCCGACGAGGAAATTGACGGGTGGGTGAAACACCTCGCTGGCCTTGCCGGCGACGAGGAGGCGGACAAGCGCGGCAAGGCAGCCGCGAGTCGAGAGAAAATCGACGCAGGCGAGGCAGCGTGGGGGCTACCCACACTGTGCGAAGTCCTTGGCATCGAGCCGATGGAAAAGACATTACGCAAATGGCTTGGCGATGACGGAGATGGGGTTGACCCTAACGCTATTGTTGTGCGGCCCGGCGAACTTCCGCAGGCAGTGGATCGGGCCGAGCAGGCGCTGATTGACAATAACGTCGAAATCTTCCAGCGCTTTGAATCTTTGGTGCGCGTTGCCCGGATTCAGACCAGTGCAGAAAGCGACGGGATCAAGCGTGAAACCGGCGCGCTGGTGCTGCAAACCGTGACGTCACCTTGGCTGCGGGAACAGTTCGCCCGCCATGCCCGATGGGCCAGAAAGCAGAAAAAGAAGTTTGTTCCCATCGATCCGCCGAGCGAGACCGCCACCGCCTATCTCGCGCGCGTCGGCAACTGGAGACTGCGTTTCCTGAAAGGCGTCATTCAAGCGCCGACACTTCGACCGGACGGGTCCGTCCTTCAGGATAAGGGCTACGATCCCGATACTGGCCTTCTCTACGATCCGGGGCGAACGGAGTTTGCGAGAATTCCCGACAACCCGACGAAGGAGGAGGCTCGCGCGGCGCTGGAGGTTCTGAAGCGCCCGTTCCGCGAAGTCCGGTTCGGAGGCGAACCGCATCGCAGCGTCGCACTCGCCGCCGTTATGACGGCACTGGTGCGTCGCATGTTCCCATCCGCTCCGCTGATCGCCCTCGACGCGCCCACCGCTGGGTCCGGCAAGTCGCTGCTCTCGGAAATCGTCTGCATAATTGCAACCGGACACAAACCCGCGATGATGTCTCAGGGCAAGTCGGATGAGGAGAACGAAAAGCGGCTGTCGTCAGTGCTGATGGCGGGCGACCCTGTCATTGTCATCGACAATTGTGATCGCCCGATAGAAGGAGATTTCCTTTGCACAATGTTGACTCAGGAAAAGGTGAGGCCGCGTATCCTCGGTCGATCCGAAGTCGCCAACGTGCCTACCGGTAGCCTTGTCATCGCCACCGGCAATAACATCGAACTTGCGGGCGACATAACGCGCCGAACGCTCTTTTGCCGGATCGACACCGGCGAGGAGCGGCCCGATAAGATCGAGTACAGCTTCGACGCGATTGCCGAGACCACAGAGACGCGGCCTCAGCTTGTCGTAGCGGCGCTGACGATCCTGCGCGCGTATATTGTGGCGGGTAGACCGAAGCCGCTTAAGAAAATCGGCGGGTTCGAGCAGTGGGGTGTGATCCGTGAAGCTCTGGTCTGGCTCGATCAGCCGGACCCGGAGCTAACCCGCGAACTGGTGATGGCAGAGGACCCGAACAAGGCGCTTCTGGCCGATTTCCTTCGACTCTGGCGCGATGTTTTTCAGGACCAGAAACTGAGCCTCAGCGAAGTTGGCCGCATGGCCTTGGACGAAGGCCATGAAGGTGCGCAAGCGATCATCAATGAGCTGATCGCTAACACCAACGGCAGGGTGTTCAACACACGGAGCGCCGGGAAATTTCTTCGGAAGCATATGGGGCGGATAGCTGGCGGGTTGATCCTCAAGGCAGAGACCGACAGCTCCGGGATCAAGCACTATCGCGTGTTTGAAGTAGGCAGGCGGCAAGAGGAGCCGAACCCCTCAGATAGTACGCCGTTTTGATCGATGGGACGGGTGGACAGGTTTGCGCCGGTTTGCCGGGTTTTATTTGGCCGCATGGCCGCGCAAAAACCTGCCATACCTGTTCAAACCGGGCGGCGGTGGTAAGTCCACCGCCGCCCCTGTTTTTTGCCGCCACCTCAGACGCTGCAGGAGGCGTGGGCACCACTGTGCGGCCCCGATGTGCCAGCGCCACTATAAGCGCGCCTGTAGGGCGCTCTGACGGCTAGCGTGGCGGGGTTATGTGCGGCGGGTTGGGTTATGCGGCGCGTGAGCGTCGCGGTTTGGCCGGTTCCGTACCGCTACGGTTTAATCTGACCGGTCGGTCAGGAGGTCTGCCGTGGTCGTGCCGAGTGCTTCGGCAAATTTCGCCACCACAGTGATCGTCGGATTCCTCACCTGCCGCTCGATTCCCGACACATAGGTGCGGTCGATCTGCGCACGGTCGGCAAGATCTTCTTGGGACAAGTCCAAGAGCTTCCGGGCTGCCTTAATGTTCCGGGCCAGTATCGCGCGCACGTTTTCCATGTGCGCCATTGGTCCGCAATGAAGACGATAAGCCCACGGACGATGAGTCTCATTTTGCTTTCGATTTGCGTTTGTTGACTATAGGCTACATCGCGTTTCATTAGGGGTGGCGCGATGTGGGATATCCTTCTTCAGGCAGTTTCCTGGCTCTTGCTGATCTTCTTCGGCGGTCAAGGGCTCATCTTCATCGGGCTCATGCTGTGGATGGCATGGACCGACGCGATAAAGCCGAGGCTCATTCCCGCCGACGACATCGACCGCGTGGCTGACGACATTATCGCCAGCTATCCCGACCCGGAGCATGAGGCTTTCGCCCGCCACGAGCGCGCGTGGTATCGCAGCGACGGCGCGGAGCAGACCTATTGGTATCGGGTGCGGAAGGCTGTCAGGCGGCGGCTGGAAGGGCGCTGAGGCGGGTCGTTGTGTACTTCCTCGCGTTGAACACAAATGCTATTGTGCGTAAGTCTCGAAAACACGGTGCAAACGCTAATCCCGGATGAACTTTAAACGTGCTGATTGAACAAGCGTTTTTCTCACTCCCCGAAGTCCTTCATGGATCAGGGTACCAGACCCAAAGTTACGAATCTGGGATCGTCTCCGCGCTATCGCTGTCACTGCTTCAGGTGCTGAACGGGCGAAACGTGCCGAACCCGATTGGTTGCCTGCTGAGCGAGCGGCTATATCGATATGACGGCATATACAATCAAGGCGCACAACCTCGCTATTTACGCGCAGATCTATTTGCCGACGTGAATCGCCTGTACGTCGCCAATAAGCGACTGAGCCAGTATGGGTGGCGACATGACAACTGGCTGGAGTGCAAATTCCTTCGTGGTCAGGCTGGTAACGGCGACAGCCACGCCGGGAACAAGTCTCCCATTACTGGCTCGGTTCTTGCCGATCTATTGCGGCTGGCCCTACTCATTCCCGAGCCTGGAAATCAGACGCGCGCTGGTCGCTATTTCTTGCACGTCTATGACGCCGATCCAAAGTTCTATCTGACGTTCCGGGGTCGACCTTGGTGTAAATCGTTAGTCGCGGTCGGAGAGCAGGAAATACATATATCGCAGCTTGATGCTGAGCCGAACACAATAAAGCGTTTGATTGGAGAGCTGCCCGGCCTCGACGTGAAACTGCGGGTTACAAACTTCCACGCGGGTCCGCTGCACGTCGAACATAGGCCGGTCTATTGGTGCTGGCTGACACGCATTGACAAGGTTGAGGCGTCGCTTGGGGACGACAGCGTAATAATCAATTTGAACAGAACGATCACGCAGACAGGCGGAGGATTGACAACGATTGCCGCATTCTTGGCTGAACGTATTGCGATTCTCCCGGATTCACCCGACACTCAACCACCAAGGCCAGACGAACAGGAAGCCGCCGCGAACGATGGCAGAGAGGAAGATGGTGGCTTGGCAGAAGTCTAGGGAATTTGCAGTCATAAAATGACCGCTGACCAGAGAATGGTGCCGCTTAGGTGACTCGAACACCTGACCCCATCATTACGAATGATGTGCTCTACCAACTGAGCTAAAGCGGCTTAACCCTTCACACACGGCCATACTATGGCCCTACTAACTTTCACTCACCAGCCCCAACCTGCTGGCTTCGAACGTCATTCTCTAGCGGACCCGCTAATTACGAATGATGTGCTCTACCAACTGAGCTAAAGCGGCATAACCATGAAGGGCACGGGAGCCCCTTGAAGCGGGAAACCCTTACCCGCTTCCACAAGCCTTGGCAACATGGTTTAGAGCAAAATCCCTTCTAAACCCTCAAAATGAGGCCATGAGCGGGCGGAAAACGCGTCACTCCCCACACGAATGCGCCCCATCAGACGCGGTCTCGCCCTCCCCGCACAGGGCGACCGGAGGTGCAGGCCCGACCTGCAGCTCCGGCACAATCTCGGCGGCCGCCGCTTCAGGTTCCAAGCTCTCCATGAAGGCCCGCACATCCGCAGCACTTTGCTCCGGCACCTCCTCCATCGCGATATGGCCGACATTCTGGTAAATCACGAGCTTGGCGTGTGGCAGAGCGGCCTGCATCAAATGCGCATTCGCCACGGGAATAAGCGGGTCATTCGCCCCCCATAAAATGAGCGCAGGCAGCGTCACCGCCGCAAGATCATCTTTCAGCGTGTCGGCACCCTGCGACGCATAGCCGGCAAAACGCTTGCGCGTCGCATCGCGATTGCCATCGTAAAGCGTGAGATTGTAATAGCGGTCCACCATCGCTGGCGTCACCAGCGCATCATCTTCGATCGAATGCTTGAGCCCATCTTCCACCACCGAGCGCGGCAGAAGATAGCGCATCGCAATGTTCACCACCGGCATGGCAGCAAGACGGAACGCGAGTGGCGATTTCGCATCCGGGTCCCGCGGCATACCACCGGACGAAACCGGAATAATGCCGCGCAGATCATCCCCATGGGTCACCGCATATTGCAGCGTCACCCCGCCCCCCATACTGTTGCCGCCCAGCACAAAACCCTTGAGGTCGATGGAGGAGACAAATTCCTTCACGAAAGCGACCTGGCCCGCGCGGCTGTAATCGTCACCGTCATGCGTGCCGGTGAGCCCGTGGCCCGGCAGGTCAAGCGTCACAATCCGGTAATCATCGCCCAGAAGCTTGACCCATGGCTCCCACGTGTGAAGCGAGGCATTGGAGCCATGCACCAACACAAGCGCAGGACCATCCGCCTTTCCCTGATCGCGGTAATGCACCGTCGCGCCCGATGGCAACAGCAGGAATTGCGAAGCCCCGTCACCATAAAGCGGGCGAAGTTCCGCCGACGTTTTATCGAGCGCACCAAACGCCACAAAAAGCGCCACCAGCGCGACTACAATCAAGCTGAAAAGAAGTTTCAAAAACCGGCCCATAGCTCACCCCCATCCCTGCGGACTGTTCAGGCGCGCCGATCCTCTTCATCCTCATCATCAACGATGCCCGGATTGTCAGGCGCTACCACCACATGCTCGGGCAGCATAGCACGCTCATGCGGCTTGGGTGAGCCCGTCTCTTTTCCCGGCACAGATGCGGCTGAAACCGGCCTGTCTGACAAAGGTTTGTCCGCCAAAGACTTGTCCGCCAAAGACTTGTCCGCCAAAGACCGGGGCTTTTCTTCCGCAGCCTCTGCATCGGCGACGATATCAGGCCCCTCTGAAGGGGCTTCCATGCCCTCGTTTTGCGGCACCACAAAGGGGATAAGTGCCGGCCGTGATCCGGCCCTGACCGGCGGCACCTGCCAGACAAGCTGATCGAACTTGTTCGTTCCCGGCACAATCGGCACCCATTCTTCACTCTGATAATTTTCGCCCACCCAGCAAGGGTCCGCCGGAGCACTCAGCGCCCGCGTCAACCATTGGCGCGCGGCCTCGTCGTCTGTCCCCTCAGCCGTTTCAAGCGCCACCATCAGCTCGCACACGCGCACCGTCTGTCCTTCTTTGGACACACCAGACAGAAGCGCCCCCATCGCCTCCCGCGCGGCGCTGAAATCCTCCGCCGCAATCGCCGCGCGAGCCAATGCCATATAGCTTTCACCTGCCCCCGGNTTGCGCGCCGCAAGCCCNTTNACCCGGCGCAACCGGTCCCCGGCCAGCTCGCCCGGCACCAATGTCAGATAAACATCAGCAAGATCAGGATGCGGACGTGTCGCCCAGGCCCGCTCAATCACNCGTGATGCTTTTTTGATATCCCCTCTGCCGCTCAACAACCGGGCAAGCAAAGACACTGCCGGGGGGAAGTCCGGTTCAAGCTCCACAGCCTCCATAAGAAGNGGCACCGGGTCACGTTCGGAACGCTCACCGCGCGTAAACTCCATCGCCTGCGCTGTCAGCAAAACCGCACGGCGGCGGCGCCCCACATCGCGCGTAACAAGTTTTACCTGCAGCATTTTATCAAGTGTCGTGGCAGCAGCATCAAAGTCGCCGTTCNCNACCTCACCAACAAAACTGGCATCCGCCGCCCATTCCGTGTNNGGACGAAGAGAAAACGCCTGCTGCGCATAGTCAAGCGCGGCCGCTTTATCCCCCGCCCGCTCGGCTTGCACGTAAAGCCCGCGCAGGCCCAGGAATGCGGTCTCTTCATGNGAACGCATCTCCTCAAAAAACCCGGTTGCGCCCGCCGCGTCCCCCCGCAACTGGGCAGCCTGCGCAGCAAGTAGCAACGTCATGGCTGGTTCGTCCAGAAGCCGGTGCGCCTGGGCGGCATAAAGGTCAGCCTCCCGTGCGTCACCCGCCGCAATCGCNACCATCGAACGCGACAAGGCCTGATATCCTTTGCGCCGNCGCCGCGAGGCAAGGAAAGACGTGAAGCCCGCCGGGCTTTTCATGAACGTCGCAAACAGACGATAAGCCAGCAGCACCAGAAAGGTCGCAAACGAAATGGCAAAAAGCCCGGTGATAAAACTCGTNCGAACCTCATAGCCGCGCCACACAATGGTCAACGCACCCGGATTGTCCGCCAGCCAGATGGCCCCACCCGAAAGCGCAGCAATCACACCAAAGAGAATGAGCACTCGCCACATGGATCAGCCCTTCCCTTGTGCAAGATGAGAAAGCACCCGNGCTGACAGAGCTCTGACCAGNCCGTCCGTTTCGACCCTCAGTTTTGCAGCCGCGAGCCAGGGCTGCACAAGCTCACCCGCCGGNCCGTCCAGACGGGCCGCTTCAGCAACCGCNCCCGCCAGNTCTTCATCACCAAGCCGCGNCTCAACCCGGGCAACAATCGCCTCGACACTGTCACCTTCCACNTCACCCACACGCCGTATCGTGACGATCGACATGGCATTGCCGACAAGCTTGTCCCAGACGCCCTCCCGGCCCGCCTGGCGTTCCGCCGTCAGCAAAGACGTCACCANCCCGGCAAAATTTTCATCCAGTTTCGCAAACGTCCGCACCCCCGTCACCGCAACCGGGCGAAGAGCAGCCACCGCCGGGTCTTCCGGTGCAAGCGCGGCAATCGCGTCAAGTTCCGCCACGAACGGCTGCCCCTGATCGAGCGTCCGGCTGAGATTGGCAATTGCAATGCCCAACGCCGCTTCCGCTGTCGGGTCGGGTCGGGCAATCGCTTCCTCCGCCACAGTCAGGCGCCGGGAANGCTGGGTGATCTGTTCTGCCGCCGCATTGACACCTTGTGCAACCAACCCAACCCGCGCCGGCAGGTCCGCAGGCAATTGCGCACTCTTCAGTTCTTCGATTTCAAAAAGCAGGGCNTTCGCGCGCCCGTCCAGCCCATCCAGCCGCGCAGAGAGCACCGCCGGATCAAGCACCGAAAGCGNCTCCTGCGCTGTATCAATCTCTGATTGAAGTGCAGTAACAAGTGCGGAAAGCGCATCAATCTTTTCATCCGCATTTTGCGCGGCAACCTCTCCCACCAGCAAGGCCAGCTGAGATTTCANTCCATCGACCTCNGACGCGCTTTTGCTGAGCGCCCGAGAGAGCTCGCCTTCCGCATCGCCAACACGCNCATCCAGANGAGCCACCTGATCGACAAGGGCGCCCGGCTGTCCCGGAACCAGAAAATAGAAGCCCGCCGCAACAAGACCGGCCCCAACCACACCGCCTGCAAACCCGGCTAGCGCCGCGACCCCCACCCCGCGCGAAGGCGCGATCTCAACGGCCTCACCGTCAATCACCCTGGTTTCACGCATTTCGGCATCAGGTTTGTCCGCGGTCGCCGTCTCGCCAATAGGGTCCGGCTTCTGATCTGTCATGGGGCTGATCCACTTGTTATCGGGTTANGTATTATAGCACGGAGACTAAGGGCGAGACTTAGGGATGAATTGGGGCTCGATCAGGGCAAAAAGCGCATCTTCACTCGGTTGAGCNGCAATGTGTAGCNCTTTGAACCCCAATGACCGCAGCGGGGCAGCCGCATTGGCAGACAGGCAGAANGCCTCAAGNGAGGAACAGATCTCCGCAAGGCCAGCCGCCACAAGCAGGCGGGAGAAAATTTCTGCTGTGCGCGGGGAATAAAGCAAAACCCCGTCCACCTTGGCAGCACGCAGGCTCTCACACGTTGCNGCCGTCATCTGCGTGGCGGCCACCGCTTCATAGAGAACGGCTTTCTCCACTTCNAATCCGGCGGCGCGCAAATCTCCCGCCAGATCTCCCGCGCTGACAAGGCCCGACAGATGCACCAAACGTCCCTGATCCNCCCGGCAGTGNGCACGCACAAGCGCATTCAAGGAGATAACGTCCCCCCCTGCCTCTCGCACATGACGAAAGCCCATCGCGCGCGCCAGCCCGCCCGTCGTCGGNCCAACNGCAAAAAGCGGAACCTCTGCCCAGCTCTNCGCATCCGGCCGCGCCATAAGAGCACGCAGACCATTGGCGCTGGTGACCAGCAAAGCCTGCAGCCGCTCCCGGCTCAAAGGGATATTCTGCCTGAACTGGATGGTAAGCAACGGTTCAACCAGCGCNTCGGCGCCAAGCGCCCGGAGCCGGTCCGCTGTTCTGCCTGCGTCTTCAACCGGTCGTGTAACAAGAAAGCGCATCGTCACACCTCTCGCGTTGACCAACCCTACCAGGTCGCAAAAAAGGCAGGACCGCCCTTCGCCTTCAACTCGGTCGCCGCNTCCGCCCCCAGCGCCGCCGACAGCGCCGGCGAGCCTTCCCGCGACGCCAAATGCACAATCTTGCCGTCGGGTGTCAGAATNTGACCCTGAAACTTGATCCGCCCCTTGTCAAAACGCGCAAAGCCCGCCAGCGGCGTGCGGCACGACCCATCAAGAGCCGCNAGAAAGGCACGCTCNGCTGCCATGACAATCGCCGTTTCCACATGATGGATCGGAGCAAGCAGATGAGCCATCTCCTCATCATCAACGCGACGCTCAATGCCGACAATACCCTGCGCGACAGCGGGCAACATGATNTCAGGCGACATGGGATCCGTCGCAACATCAGCCATCCCCAAACGGTTCAGCCCCGCCATTGCCAGAAAAGTGCCNGCGGCAACCCCGTCTTCAAGCTTCTTCAGCCGTGTCGCGACATTGCCGCGAAACGGTACAATTTCCAGATCAGGACGTCGCGCCAGAACCTGTGCAGCNCGCCGCAAACTTGATGTGCCAAACTTCGCCCCCTNGGGCAGAGCTTCCANTGTGGTGGCGACGGGGCTGATAAACGCGTCCCGCGCGTCCTCCCGCTCCATCACACAATCAATAATCAGCCCNTCCGGCAAGACAGTCGGCATGTCCTTCATGCTGTGAACAGCAATATCGAGCGTCTTGTCGTAAAGCCCGTCTTCAATTTCCTTGGTAAAAAGCCCCTTACCCCCGATATCAGCAAGGCGGCGTTCAGCTTCGCGATCACCTGTGGTCTGGATAGGCACAATCTCCAGAAGCGCCGGATCCAGCCCATGGGCCGCAATCAGCGCCTGGGCGACATTATTTGCCTGAACGAGGGCCAGCGCAGATCCGCGCGTACCGATACGAATGGGTCGTTGCATTGAAACTCAACCGGGTGGTAGGGCTTGTTTCGCTTCTTATAGGGGTGTTTGCCCGCGCATGCGAGCCGGGGAACCGAAAAAGACGGCAAAAAACGGCATTACCGGAAAAGTAAGCCCCCTGGACGGGGGCTGGAGAAACAAGATCAGATGAAATCGCTTACCGTGATGGGTATTGAGACCAGTTGCGACGAGACCGCGGTCGCCATTGTGCGGCGTGGTATGGACGGCACAACACAGATTCTGGCCAATGAAATTCTGACCCAGATCGACGAACACGCACCCTTTGGCGGTGTCGTGCCGGAAATTGCTGCCCGCGCGCACTTGTCGCATCTGGATGGTCTCATNCTCCGCGCCCTCCACACAGCCAGCCTCACCTATAAGGATCTGGACGGNATCGCCGCAACAAGCGGCCCNGGCCTGATCGGCGGCGTAATTGTCGGCTTGATGACCGCCAAAGCGATTGCCTATGCCCATCAGCTGCCCTTTATCGGCGTCAATCATCTGGAAGGGCATGCCCTGACCACCCGTCTGACAAATGGGACAAACTTCCCCTATTTGCTTCTTCTGGTGTCCGGCGGCCATTGCCAGCTGCTGCACGTNAAAGCANTGGGAGATTACGAGCGGCTCGGCACAACCATNGACGANGCTGTGGGTGAAGCTTTCGACAAGGTTGCAAAAATGCTGGGCCTGCCCTATCCCGGCGGCCCCGCNGTGGAGCGACAGGCAAAAGATGGGGACAAGACNCGGTTTGACCTGCCACGCCCCCTCGCCAACCGGGACGATTGTGACTTTTCTTTTTCCGGTCTGAAAACTGCCGTTCGCAAGCACATTCTCGCACTGGACGACGCAGGCGAAANCACACAACAGGACNAGGCGGATCTGTGCGCGAGCTTTCAGCAAGCCATAGCGGACGTCTTGACCAGGAAGGTGGGCCGCGCCATGNCCCTGACCAGAGAAAGCCTCGGCAACACACCCAAACTCGTTGTCGCCGGGGGCGTTGCAGCCAACCAGGCACTCCGCGCAGCACTCTCAAACCTGTGTACGGAAGCACACTTCGAACTCGAAGTGCCACCTGTTAGTCTCTGCACAGACAATGGTGCCATGATTGCCTGGGCAGGCCTGGANCATCTGGCCGAGGGTGAAACCTCCACCTTCGATCTCGCGCCGCGCGCGCGCTGGCCCCTCAACCAGCCGACCGGCACCTGAGCCCCACCGACAATCCATTAAAAAAAGAGACGCTGGCGGGGAACCAGCGTCTCAATATGCCATCAGCGGGGGGACGCATGAGGCATCAACCGGGCCTTCAGGGAGGGGGAGGAAGAACCCGGGTCGTATCAAACTCAAATGATCTGGCTCGTATGAGCAATCAGAACAGCTGCGTAAGCAGCGAGAACAAAAGTGACAGCGCGAGCGCTATACCGTTCAAAAGTGGATGTGGATAGTTTGCGGATCATGATTTTTGACCTTTTCGAATATCAAGAGGTTGAAGTGTCAAAACGAAATGGTAGTCGCGACTTGAAGGACGAGCCCCAGACCATAAACCGCCAGCGTGAGGGCGCTGAGGGCAAGAGGACCGAGGGACAGTCTCTGGGCGGCGTAGGTCATGGGCTCATTCCTTCTCATCTGGAGAAGAGCTGAACCGGTTCCTCTCCCATAAAAGGGGGGGAGGGGAAGAAGAGGAAACCGGTATCAGCGCTTCCATGACAGCTATTTAGGAAGCGCTGAAAGAAAAACAATGAACGAAATGAAAAATGTTCACTGTTCAGGTAAAAATAAGTCTTTCCTAACCATTGAAACGCTCANTAGCAGGNAAAAAACATTATATTTCAGTGAGTTAGGTTTCCNGTGGGCCTGTGGNCGCCCTGTGTCAATCCAGCAACAATGAGCCGGTAGACCCCATCCAGCTCACGCTCAAGCTTTTCAAGCGTCAACCGGGTAAAAAGTTGCGGGTAGGAGAATTTCATCGTCGCCGCCTGGATCATTTCCGCAGTTTCCAGCGGATTTTCGACCGAAAACACCCCTTCTTCCACACCCATTTCCAGGATCCGGGCCAGCACATCGCGCTCTCGTTTCAGCCCTTCATTGTGAAACTCNGGCCGCTCAGCGGTAATAATCTGCGCCAGTTCGACAATGCGCGGATTTTTTTCCAGCGCTGCAAAGGTTTCCCGCAGGTCCTGAAACAGGAAATCCCTCAGCCGCGCAGGCGCGTCCCGCTCTGGGCAGGTCAGAATAAGGTTCAGTTCATCAGCCGTCTGGANGGAGGCCCGCCGGCAGATTTCCTCGGCAATATCAAGCTTGCCGGGNAAAAACCGGTAGAGATTGCCCGACGACATATCGCAATCGCGCGCCAGTTCCGCCATCGTGGTTTTGCCGTAGCCATAATGCGTAAAACGCTCACGCGCNGCTTCGATAATCTTTTCGCGGGTCTCATCCAACATTGTCATGGTATGCAGTGTAAAGGGCGATCCTGAATAATCAACAAATCGTTCAATATTTCGCACCTGCGAAATAAAGGTTGGATCGCAACATTTTTCCAACAGGAAACAGCGGCAACGGGGATGAAATGCAGAAAATAGCGGTTGTGGGGGGCGGAGCCTGGGGCACGGCACTTGCGAGCGTGGCCGCCCGCGCCGGACGCGATGTGCTGATCTGGGCGCGCGAAACGGACGTCGTGGACGCCATCAACACCACCCACGAAAACACACCCTTCCTGCCAGGCATTCCACTAGACCGGAAAATCCGGGCTACCGATGACCTGAATGATCTGGCCGGAACCGAAGCCTGCCTTCTGGTGCCGCCCGCCCAGCATTTGCGCACAGTGGCATCAGANCTTGCCCCCGTTCTGCAAGGCGGCACCCTGGTCGCAATCTGCGCAAAGGGAATTGAACAGAACTCCGGNAAACTGATGAGTGAAGTCCTGAACGAAAGCCTGCCCGACGCCNTGCCCGCGATCCTGTCCGGCCCGAGCTTNGCCAGCGACGTCGCTAAAGGCCTNCCAACNGCTGTCACACTGGCATGTGCGGAAAAGAAAACGGCGGAGAATTTTGCCAANGCAATTGGCTCACCAAGCTTTCGCCCTTACTGGACAGCAGATGTCAAAGGAGCGCAGATCGGCGGCGCAATCAAGAACGTCCTCGCGATCGCCTGTGGCATTGTGGACGGTAAAGGTCTCGGGGAAAGTGCCCGCGCCGCCCTGACAGCCAGAGGCTTTGTTGAGATGACCCGTTTCGGCCTCTCGCTGGGGGCCGCCCGCGAAACACTCACAGGCCTGTCAGGCCTTGGCGATCTCATTCTCACCTGCACCAGCAGCCAAAGCCGCAATATGTCGCTGGGCTACGCGCTGGGACAGGGACAGAGCCTGAAGGACATTATGGAGGGACGTACCTCCGTCGCCGAAGGCGTCCACACCGCCAGTGCTGTCGCGGATTTGGCCCGCAAGCGGCGGCTCGACCTGCCGATCATGGAGGCGATCAATACCATTGTCACAGGCACCAAACCTCTTGATGATGTAATCGCCGAATTGCTGGCGCGCCCTTTCACGGCTGAACAATAATCAANCCTGCCANATCTGAACTGAACCACCAAAGGAAACTCTATGCTCTTCTGTATCATCGGCATCGACAAGCCTGACTCACTCGAACTGCGCATGGCAAACCGCGACGCTCATCTCAAGCACTGGGCAGAAAGCGGCACGGTCAANCTCGGCGGACCTTTTACCAATGACGACGGGGACAGGCTGGAAGGATCCATGTTGGTGATCGNCGTGGAAAACCGGGAAGCCGCACAAAAGCTGGCAGATACCGACCCTTATGTAACGGCTGGCCTGTTTGAGAGCCGTGAGCTGCGTGCCTGGAAGTGGCTGCTGAAATAGAAAGAGCAATGACGAAACCGTTCGACAAGGCCACAGCCATTAAAGAGGCCCTGCGGCAGTTGCCGCAGACNAACACTTTCGATGCGCAACACTTCTGGCCTTCAGAATGGACCCGTCCCATCAAAACCACCATCGCAGAACTCGGGTTCCAGCAAGACCAATCCGTATGGGCATCGGGNCTGGACGAAAAAGACAGNNCCGATGGACGCGGNCGCATCGTCAATCAGGAGTGGCTCTNCGACCTGTGCTGGATCGACTATCACGGCAGAGGACCAACGCGAGAGTTCCGGTCTCTGGAACTGGCAATGGAATGCGAGCTGCCACTCGCAANGAAACAGAGACCCGGCGCCGTCCTGGACGATTTCGAGAAACTGATCATTGCCAACGCCGATCTGAAACTTATGGTGTTTCAGGTGGATGAAATGCNGGAGGCGGAAGAACAGTTTTCTATTCTGCAAAACCACGCAAAAAAGTTCGTGATGCAAAACCAGTCTGGTGCTTATCTTCTGGCAGGGCTCGTCTGGAAACATCAACATCAGCACCCCGGTTTCGTGTTCAAAGAGTTTCCAGCGGCATAGGAGGGAAAATGGCTTATTGGCTCTTTAAAACCGAACCTGGCACATGGGGCTGGGCAGACCAGTTGAAACGCGGTGCNAAAGGCGAACACTGGAACGGGGTCAGAAACTATCAGGCCAACAATAATATGAAGGCAATGAAGACAGGCGACCTCGGTTTCTTTTACCATTCCGTGGAAGAGAAGCAGATTGTCGGCATTGTCCGCGTCATCCGGGAGCATTATCCGGATCACACAGATGAGAAAGGCAGGTTTGGCATGGTGGATATCGAAGCCGTCGAAACCCTGCCTCAACCTGTCACCCTTCAGCAAGTCAAGGAGACAGCGACCCTTGCAGATATGGCANTGGTCAAAAACGCCCGCCTTTCCGTACANCCCGTGACACCTGACGAATGGAAGCAGGTCTGCAAGNTGGGCGGCCTTAAAAAAATNCCGACCTGCAAAGCCTGACAATGCCTGGAACAAATTCTGAGACAAACACATTCGGTGACACNGCCCGGCGGGAAAAATGGCGGGCNAAAGCACCATCACAAGATACGTTTCTCTGCCACCTGTCTGACATCGAAAATCCAGGCGCAAAAGGGCTCACCTTCGGAGAGGGGCGAGAACGGTTTGATATGTTTCTGGTGCGTCGTGACAAAAAAGTTCGTGCCTATGTGAACGCCTGTCCGCACGCCTTCACAACCCTTGAAACATTCACTGACAGGTTTCTCNCCCGCGCCAAAGATCAGATCCTCTGCACAACCCACGGAGCCCTCTTCAATCTGGAGGATGGTTTCTGCACAAGCGGCCCATGCGAAGGCAAATCATTGGAACCGCTGCCCATCAAAATTGAAGGTGAGAGAATTCTGATGGGCCGGATCAGGACTGCAGAAACGAACTGAAATCCTCAATCAAACCGGCAGACGACANTTCAACGAGTTTCTGCCCGTCTTCCGGGTTCGCCAGAGAGGGATCNGAGCCGATACGCCCGTCGGGGAAAGTAGCCCGGTAATTCTCCGCATCCGTGAAACGTCCGGACGGCGCTATGGCCGGGCTCATCGCCACCTGCTTGATCGCATGCGGGTAAGCATATTGCGTGACCGCAACCTCCGACGGCGTGGCATGACTGCCGTGCGCACGCCCATACGTGTCCATGCAATATTTGTAGACCGGTTTATAATCCCACCAATTGGCCAGCTTACAGCGTACCGGCCGCACATTGCCGCCTTCTTGCGCCAGCGAGCGGTCCGCATAAATTTCCGCAAAAGCCGCCTGGATCGTCGCGATATTGCCACCATGCCCGTTGAAGAAATAGATCCGGTCAAACCCGTGTCTGGAAAGAGACACGACCCAATCGCGGATTACGGCAATCATCGTGGAAGGTCGAAGCGTCATGGACCCGGGAAAGGCCATATGATGTTGTGCGCAACCGACATTGAATGTCGGGGCAATCAGCATATCAGCGTCCCGTTGCGCATGCGCCGCAATCACCTCCGGGCAAATGGCATCCGTTCCGATCAGCCCATTGGGCCCGTGCTGCTCGGTGGAGCCGATCGGGATCACAATACCCGTTCGCCGTGTGAGATAGGCTTCAACTTCTGGCCAGGTGGATTGGTGCAATATCATGAACGCTCCTTCAACAGGCCCAACCATATAGGAGCGACGCATGGTTGCAAAATACCTTGGGTTCATGCGAAGTGTCCGAATGAACGAGCGGCGAAATCAGGAAGTTCGGCGAGCACGGTGCAATGACGGAGCCGCCCTCGCATCTATCTATCTGCGAAGCACGGCAAAGCTCGGCTTCTTGCGGCGGGTACATGGACCGCGCAGCATGTGGCATCATTTCACCACAATGCCAAGCCGGAACGAGGTCTGGGTAACGCTGGAAAATCAGCACATCACAGGTTTCATGACGCTGCGTCCCGGCTGGATCGACCATCTATACATTCACCCCCGACACCAGAACATGGGTGCCGGACACACATTATTGTCTGTTGCAAAAGAGCGCTCGGGCGGCGACCTTCGCCTCTGGACATTTCAACAGAACAAACCCGCCCTCGCCTTCTATAGCGCGCACGGGTTTACACTGGCCCGGCGAACAGACGGTCGCGCCAACGAAGAACATATGCCGGACTGTCTCATGATTTGGGAACCGGACGGAACCTGAAGAAAAATGAGTGCAGAAATGAGTGACGGAAAAAAACGCGGCGCGCTGGATGGCATCCGGATCATTGACCTGACAAGTGTGGTTCTGGGAGCCTATGCCACCTCTCTCTTGGGGGACATGGGTGCAGACATTATCAAGGTTGAAAGCCCGAGCCCCAAAAATGGAGCCGGTGGTGACATCATGCGCTGGGCAGGAGATACACCCTCGGGCGAACGCAACGGCCTCGGCCCGATCTACATGACCATCAATCGGAACAAGCGCTCTGTGTTGCTCGACTTGAAACAGGACAGCGCGCGCGAGGCGCTCCTGAAACTCATTTCCACCGCCGATGTTTTTGCAGCGAACATCCGTTACGAGGGCCTCAAGCGCCTGGGCCTTTCATACGAAGATGTCAGAAAGGTCAAACCAGACATCATTTATGTAATCGGCACCGGCTATGGCGAGGATGGTGTCTATGGAGGGCGCCCCGCCTATGACGATCTGATCCAGGCCGCGTCAGGTATTGCCTCTATGGCCAGCGAGGTGGACGGCGACCCTCGTCCGCGTTTCTTCCCCACGCTCGTCGCCGACAAAACAACAGGCCTTTTCATGGCCAATGCAATCTTGAGTGCACTCTTTCACAAGGAACGGACCGGCACGGGCCAATTTGTCGAAGTCCCGATGATGGAAAGCATGGTGAGCTTCCTCCTGACGGAACATCTTTATGGGCACACCTATGAGCCACCGACCGGACCCATAGGCTATGTACGTGTCACCGCACCAGACCGGAAACCCTATCGCACGTCCGATGGTTATATCGCCATCCTCCCCTATTCCGACAAGCAATGGCGTGACTTCTTTTCGCTCGGTGGAAAACCGGACCTCTTTGAGACGGATATACGTTTCAATACCTATGAGAACCGGACCAGAAACATCCGCCACCTATATGCAATGGTGGAAGATGTCACCTCGCTGAAAAGCACGGAAGAATGGATGACGCTTCTTACCAACGCCGATATCCCTTGCGCGCGTGTCAATCGCCTGGGCGATCTGATGCAAGACCCTCATCTCCAGTCTGTTGGTCTGTTTGAGAAACGGACCCATCCCGTCGAAGGTTCCTACTGGAGCATCCGGCACCCCGTCACTTACGGAGAAACACCCGCAAGCATACGCCGCGACCCGCCGCTGCTCGGCGAGAATACGCAGGAAGTTTTCAGAGAACTGGGGTTAAACGACGACGAAATAGAGAAGCTGCTGCCCACCAACACTTAGCTCCCATGAGGGGAACCCCGTGATCTAGGCGCGTTGTTTGTCAGACGGCTTTTGATCAGCCGCGCCGGCACTGTCACGCATCAATTTTTCAAACTCTGCGCCGGCAAGTGGTTTGGCAAGCAGAAAGCCCTGCAGCTCGTCACAACCGATCGCGGTCATGAATTCAGCCTGGGCTTCCGTCTCCACCCCTTCGGCGACAATGCGAAGATCAAGTGACTTGCCGATGGAAACAATCTGGCGCGCAAGGATCGCACTGGTCGGCTCCATCACATTATTGACGAAACTACGGTCGATTTTGAGCTCATGTGCTTTGAAGCGATGAAGATATGACAGCGACGAATAGCCTGTGCCAAAATCATCAATCAATATTTCAATGCCAGCTGCTGCCAGTTCCTTGATCTGCGAACTCGCGGCCTCTTCATCCGTGATCATTGTGCCTTCGGTCACCTCGACCTGCAATGCGGACGGCGGCAGATCGTGCTTGGAAAGCACCGTCATCACATCTTCAAGTACCGTCCCGGCAGCAAGGTGCTCCGGCGAAATATTGACCGAGACAGGGCCAACGTCGAGCCCATCCGCACGCCAGCGCGCAATATCGCGCGCAACCTGATCCAGCGCGACACGTCCCAGGTCAACGACAAGACCTGTTTCCTCAGCAACGGGGATGAAAGCCCCTGGCGAAATGAAACCTTTTTCCGGGTGCTGCCAACGGGCCAGCGCCTCCGCAGCGACGGGTTTTCGCGTCCGGGCATTAAAGCGCGGTTGATAGACCATGTAGAACTGATCTGTATACAAAGCAAGCCGCAGGTCGCGATCAATCTCCAATCGTTCATGCATACGCTGGCTTAGCGCCTTGTCAAACATGTGGAACTGACCCCGCCCTTCCTCACGCGCCCGGTGGAGCGCAAGGTCAGCATGCTGCATCAGTACTTCCGGATCACACCGGTCTGTTGGATACAAGGAAACCCCGATACAGCATCCTGTGTTGAGGAGATGACCTTCAATCTCGAACGGCCGGGAAAGTTCAGCAATCAGTTTTCGAGCCAACACCGTAACACCGTGCGTCTTGTCGATATTGCGGGCAATCACCGCAAACTCGTCACCACCGATCCGGGCAACGGAATCCGTCGCACGCAATTCCTTTTGCAGACGCCGCGTGGCTTCAACCAACAACTTGTCACCAATACCATGACCAAGCGTGTCATTGACCATCTTGAAATTATCAAGATCAAGCAACAAAAGCGCAAACCCGTCACCGGTCCGGTTGGAAAGTGCAGTACTGAATTCAAGCTGCGAAAGCAGTTCCGCACGGTTTGCAAGGCCGGTAAGGGGATCGGTCGTCGCCTGCGTTCTGAGTTTTTCTTCAAGTTCCCGGCGATGTGTCACATCATAAAGAGCATAATAGGCGCTCTGCTCGCCCTCATATTCAATCAGGCTGCCGCGAATGGCAAACCAGATGGAAGCTCCGTCCGCCAATCGAAGCGGAACTTCGTAATCACTTGTTCGTCCCTTCGCCAGGAGTTCTTCGCGAATTTTCGCGCTGATCGATACGTCTTCAACAAGATCCGTGATCGTAAAATCAGTAGATGGAACATCCAGTCGTTCAAGCAATTCTTCCGCACGCTGGTTGAGATAGCTGAGCGTCCGGTCACGCACACGCGATATGACAACGGGGTAAGGCGCACTCTCAAGCAATGACCGGAACCGAAGCTCACTGGCCTGTAAATCATTCAGTGTCTGCACACGGTACGTTGTATCTTCAACCGACCCGGCCATCATGGACGGTGCACCCGCCTCATCATGGGTCACAGCCCCCCGCGCACGCACCCAGCGGACTTTCTCTTCTCGAAGAATACGAAAAGTGAGATCATAATCTTCCCGCGCATCAAGATGCTCTCTGATACGGGCAAAAACATCCGCCCGGTCTTCCGGATGGACAGCCTCCAAAAGGCTCTCAAGATCATTGGCATCATCGGCGATACCAAGCACAGCACGGGCGTTGGGCGTCATATAGAACCCGCCCGATGGCAGGTGCCAGAACCACGCACCATAATCCGCCTGGCTTTCCGCAAGCTCAAGCGCCGCGCGGGCAAAACCGCCGGTCAGGGGGTTCACAGGCTCAGTCACCGGGACGCTCGCTTCATGGGCGCCCTCCGCTCCGACGACAGGCTCTACCGAAGGAGAGACAGGACGAGCGGTCGCGTCCGGCGCAGACGCACCAGCTTCCAACTCATCCCATTTGAACTCTTCGGCCATATTCACACCAACAGATCTCTATAAGAGCGTAAGCATGAGGCACGAACATGAAGGAATCCTTGAATTCAGCTTTTCATGACGCCCGCGCCAAGAATTTGCATCCCGTCATGGTTAAATTACCCCTAAGCCCGTGCTGAAAAGACGGTGAAACGCAGGCACAACACGCCGAAACATACAGGTCCCGACCTTGTGAGACGTTCGCCCCTTCCCCATAATGCAGCCCAAAATCGCCCCCGGCGCAGACAAGCCGAAAAACGACTAGGGAGAGAAAAATGGCGGAGAACAACGTATTCCCGGTATCTGATGAATGGGCACAACGCGCCCTGGCCGACAATGCCCGATATCAGAGCCTGTACGATGAAAGCCTTTCCGACCCGGACGTTTTCTGGGCACGGGAGGCCGGACGCATCACCTGGATGAAGCCGTTCACCCAAACACGCAACGTCAACTACGCCAAAGAGGCCTTGTCGATTAAGTGGTTTGAAGACGGCTCACTCAATGCCAGCGCAAACTGCATTGACCGCCATTTGGAGAAGCGCGGCGACCAGACAGCTATCATCTGGGAAGGTGACGACCCGAAAGACGACAAACACATCACCTATCGGGCACTGCACGAGGCCGTATGCCGTTTTGCCAATGTCCTGAAAGAACGCGGCGTCAAGAAAGGTGATCGTGTCACAATTTACATGCCAATGATCCCGGAGGCCGCTTACGCCATGCTGGCCTGTGCCCGCATCGGCGCCGTCCATTCCGTGGTTTTTGGCGGTTTCTCACCCGACGCGCTCGCAGGCCGCATTCTCGACTGCACTTCAACCTGCGTCATCACGGCGGATGAAGGTCTGCGCGGCGGCCGCCCGGTTCCGCTGAAAGCCAATACGGATGAAGCACTCAAACAATGTCCTGATGTCAGCACCGTCATTGTGGTGAAGCGAACCGGCGGCACCGTCAGCATGAAGGAAGGGCGCGACATCTGGTACGCAGACGCCGCCGCCAAAGTGAGCGCGGAATGCGCACCCACAGAGATGAACGCGGAGGACCCGCTTTTCATCCTCTATACATCAGGCTCAACCGGCAAACCCAAAGGTGTTATGCACACAACCGGTGGCTACATGGTCTATGCCTCCATGACCCATGAATATGTGTTCGACTATCATGATGGAGATATTTACTGGTGCACAGCCGACGTCGGCTGGGTAACCGGCCATTCCTACATTCTCTATGGTCCGCTGGCGAACGGCGCGACCACGCTGATGTTTGAGGGTGTGCCAAACTACCCGGATGCCTCGCGCTTCTGGCAGGTATGCGACAAGCACAAGGTCAACATTTTCTACACAGCTCCCACCGCAATCCGCGCATTGATGCGCGAAGGCGAAGGACCGGTGAAATCAACCAGCCGTGCCTCCCTTCGCCTGCTGGGGTCTGTTGGCGAGCCAATCAACCCGGAAGCCTGGCTCTGGTATCACAAAATTGTGGGCGAGGAGCGATGCCCCATTGTGGACACCTGGTGGCAAACGGAAACCGGCGGCATTCTGATCTCGCCGCTGCCCGGCGCCATCGCACAAAAACCCGGTTCTGCAACAAAGCCCTTCTTTGGCATCAGGCCTGTCATCGTCGACAATGATGGGAAGGTTCTCGATGGTGCGGTTGAAGGCAATCTCTGCATTGCAGACAGCTGGCCTGGCCAGATGCGAACCGTCTACGGCGATCACCAGCGGTTTGCTGACACCTACTTCTCCCAGTTTCCCGGCATGTATTTCACGGGCGATGGTTGTCGTCGGGACGAGGACGGCTACTCCTGGATTACCGGCCGCGTCGACGATGTGCTGAATGTCTCGGGGCACCGCATGGGAACAGCAGAAGTCGAAAGCGCCCTCGTCGCCCATTCAAAAGTCGCAGAGGCCGCAGTCGTCGGCTACCCTCACGACATCAAGGGTCAGGGCATTTACGCCTATGTCACCCTCAACGCGGGAGAGACACCGAGCGAAGATCTGCGCAAAGAACTCGTGCAATGGGTCCGGAAAGAAATAGGTCCGATCGCAAGCCCCGACCTCATTCAATGGGCGCCGGGCCTGCCTAAAACCCGCTCCGGCAAAATCATGCGCCGCATTCTGCGTAAAATCGCAGAAAATGAATTTTCAAATCTCGGCGACACCTCAACCCTGGCCGATCCCGGGGTCGTGGACGATCTGGTGGAGAACCGGCAGAACAAATAAGCCACCATTCAGACAACAAGAGCCGTCCCAACGGCCCGAGAGGCCCTGAAATACGAGCCTCCAGGCCACCGCCAGGGGCGGCTTTTTGCAGACTGCCCTGCCTCAGCGGAGCGCAGTCTGCGCATCACACCAGGGTTGCCGCTTGCCGCCTTCATAAGGCCGCGCCAGATCCGCCGCGAGCAACGATGTGGCAAGGTCACCCATTTCTGCATGCCCGACACGCGCCACGACCCGGCCCGCAAACTTGCCTTCATAGACCCCGGTCAGCGCAACCTCCGTCCCGGGAATAGACGATAAATGATCCCGGGCGGCACGGGCGCGGACTTTCTCATCTTCACATTTGCCGCGCAGCTCTGGCGTATCAATACCATCAAGACGCACCAGCACCCGCACCTCCTGCCCGATCCAGATCCGCGCTTTAACCTCGATTGTGTCGCCATCAATCACCCGCTCGACCCGAGCCGGGATCGGCCCCGGCAGGACCTCGCCCGCCAGCGCCGGAGACCCCAGATACCCATGACCCGCGACAAGAAGGCTGCCCAGAACCAGGCTGATGAAGAATCGGAAATCACTCATAACGCGTATGTTAATCACAATACACGCTAAACTAGCAATTTTAGACTGGTATCACACACTCAAAAATCTGAAATAATGCCCTTATGCTCCCAATCTCCAAACCGGGTCGGCTCAGGGCCTGACCGTCCGAGATATTCTTTGGGCAAAGATGCCTCCTCAGCGGCCGCGCGACGCGCCTCCGCCTCTGCCAGCGCACGCTTGGCGGCATCGCTTAACGGCTTTCGGGGTTCACAGACCATCCCGGCGCCCGACGCAAGCTGTTTGCCTGTCTGCTGATCACTCATCTTGCCCTCCGCACGCCTATCTCTGACCTTATTGAAGCCTTAAGCACACGATAGCATATAGGGAACAGACAACCACATGACCAGCACCATCAGCCGGGCCAGCCCCCTAAACCGATTGTGAGCAGAAAGATTCCACGATGAACATGATGAAAACAGCCATTCTTCTGGCGACCATGACCGCCCTGTTTATGGGTGTAGGCTTCATGATCGGCGGTGAAGGTGGCGCCCTCATCGCCCTTCTTGTCGCTGCGGGCATGAACGTCTTTGCCTATTGGAACTCGGACAAAATGGTTCTGCGCATGCATGGTGCGCGCGAGGTCAGCGAGACAGATGCGCCCAATTATGTCCGCCTTGTGCGCCAGCTCGCCCGGAACGCAGACCTGCCCATGCCCCGCACCTACATTATCGAGACAGATCAGCCCAACGCCTTCGCGACGGGCCGAAACCCTGAAAACGCAGCAGTTGCCGCAACAACCGGTCTCCTCAAAATGCTCAGCCCGGAGGAACTGGCAGGCGTCATGGCCCACGAACTCGCCCATATCAAGAACCGCGATACGCTCATCATGACAGTGACCGCCACACTTGCCGGTGCCTTGTCCATGCTCGCCAATTTTGCTTTCTTCTTTGGCGGGAACCGTAACAGCAATGGCGGCATCATTGGCAGTCTCGCGCTCATGATCCTGGCGCCCATGGCCGCAGGCCTTGTACAAATGGCGATCAGCCGCACACGGGAATACGGGGCGGACGCGATGGGGGCAGAAATTTGCGGACGCCCGCTCTGGCTCGCCTCGGCCCTCCAGCGGATCGAGCATGGGGCCTCCCGGATTGACAATGACGCGGCCGAACAAAACCCCGCGACGGCCCACATGTTTATCATCAACCCCCTGCACGCCCATGCTCGCGACAGCCTCTTCTCTACGCACCCGGCAACCGCAAACCGTGTCGAGAAGCTGAAAAATATGGTTGGCATGCCCCAAAGCGGCCCCTGGTCCTGATGATCAGACGCCCGCACCATCCGTCCCCCTTCAAGGGACGCAAACATTCAACTGGCCTCACTCCATCGCCTATGCTCTAAGCGGGCCCATGACGAACAGCATGACCGAAAAACCAGCCAGCCCCCCCCGCAAAGGCCAGAGACCTCAAAGCAAGGGTCGTCCCCAAAAAGGAAACCCCCGCAAACCCCGCGAAGATGGCACCCCCGCGCGCCATGCGGCGCTGGGTGTTCTGCGGGCCGTGCTGGAAACCGGCACGACGTTGGACGACGCACTGGCTAAAGAACTCAGCCGGTCAGAACTCAAAAACCACCCATCCGACAAAGCCCTGGTTCGCGCGATTGCGACCATTGTTCTGCGCCGGCTCGGGCAGATTGACGACATCCTGGCTCGAATGCTTGACAGGCCACTGACCGACAAAGCGCCTGTCGCAACCGGCCTCCTGCGAATTGGGGTCGCGGAGCTGCTGTTTCTGGGCTCCGCCCACCATGCCGCTGTCAATTGCGCGGTCACTCTTGCAGCCGGAGATAAATTTGCCCGAGGCTTCAAAGGGCTGATCAATGCTGTTCTGCGACGGGTAATCCGCGAGGGCGATGCCATCATCAAGACACAGGATGCCGCCCGGCTTAACCTCGCTGACTGGGCCTGGGAAGGCTGGTCCCGCGCCTATGGGGAGGAGACCACCCGCGCCATCGCCGACGCCTTGCTCGCCGAACCACCTCTCGATCTCACCGTCAAAACATCACCTGATTATTGGGCGCAGACGCTCTCCGGCGAATTGATGCCAGGGGGCACCGTCCGCCTGTCCCACGCCGGGCGGATTGAAGAACTGGCCGGGTTCAAGGAAGGGGCCTGGTGGGTGCAGGATCTGGCAGCAAGCCTGCCCGGGCGCCTGCTCGGTGATGTGAACGGCGAAGACGTTCTCGATCTCTGCGCAGCCCCCGGCGGCAAGACGCTCTCCCTCGCGGCCCGCGGCGCAAATGTTACAGCAATCGACCGGGCAGGTGGACGACTGGAGCGGCTCAGCGAAAACCTGAAGCGCACAGGCCTTGAGGCCGAGATCATCAAAGCGGATCTCACCGCATGGGAACCCGCGCGCAAATGGTCAAAAATTCTGCTGGATGCACCCTGTACCGCCACAGGCACAGCAAGACGCAACCCCGATGTGCTGTACAGAAAGTCAGAGGAAGAGGTGACCGCGCTTGCTAAATTGCAGGCCGAACTCCTGACCCGCGCCAGCCATTGGCTTACCCCTGGCGGGACCCTCATTTTCTGCACCTGTTCTCTCGAACCACTGGAAGGGCCCGCTCAAATCGGGCTTTTTCTGAGCAAGAACCCAAATTTTGAGCGCCAACCCGTCACCGCTGACGAGATCGGCGGCCTCACCGAATGCATCACCCCCAATGGGGACTTGCGTACTCTGCCATCTCATTTGAGCGAAAAAGGCGGCATGGACGGTTTCTACGCAGCCCGCCTCATCCGAAAGTCTTGATGCGCCATCCGTTGCGCGTCCGAAACTGAGCTGATAATCATCAATCATCATGACAAATACGATCAAAATATCGCCTTCCATCCTCGCCTCCGACTTCGCCCGACTCGGCGAAGAAGTGCGCGCCGTCTCCGAAGCCGGTGCCGACTACATCCACATTGATGTGATGGACGGCCATTTTGTGCCCAACATCACGATCGGCCCGGATGTCGTTAAGGCTTTGAAGCCCCACTCCGACAAACCGTTTGACGTGCATTTGATGATTGCGCCGGTTGATCCCTATATCGATGCTTTTGCCGATGCAGGTGCCGACATCATCACCTTTCACCCGGAAGCGGGTGCCCATGTGCATCGCACAGTGCAGTTGATCAAGGCCCGTGGCCTGAAAGCCGGACTTTCCTTGAACCCGGCCACCCCCGTCAACGTGCTCGACGCCATTTTGGAGGACCTCGACCTTGTACTGGTCATGAGCGTCAATCCGGGCTTTGGAGGTCAGTCTTTCATTGAAAGCCAGTTGACCAAGATCGAGGCAATCCGCAAACGCATTGAGGCAACCGGTAAAAAGATCGAACTGGAAGTGGACGGGGGCGTGAACTTTGAAACGGCCCCGCGCGTCATCGCAGCAGGTGCAGATGTTCTCGTCGCGGGGACAGCGACCTTCAAGGGCGGACCATCCGCCTATGCCGCGAATATTGAAAAGCTGCGCGGGACCAACTGACACGCCCTGCGCTTGAGATAGAAGTCCCGTTTGGTGCAGAGAACATCTCTGCAAGAAGGCATAACCATGTCTAAGATGACGGAAACGACACATATCGCAAAAAGCGAAACGGCCCGTCGCCGCGCCGAAAAGCATATGCTGCCGCCGGGCAATCGCCTGTCTGACCTTGCTGGCGCCGCGCTCAGTCGGACAACAGACCTTGGCCTTGCCCGTTTTCACGGCACACGTCTTTATGGCTTCACCCTTGCCGGCCCCATGCCCGACACGATCGTCTTCTATCCGAAAGAATTGCGACCCGCGAGAGTCGACAAAGCCATGCGCTTTTCCAGGGTCGCTATGACCTTCCCGGCGGGCAGGTCCGCACCAAAGGTCATTCCCCTTTTGACATAGACGCCCCCAACGAAACCTGGGAGGAGGAACTCCACGGGTTCATGTGGGTGCGGCATTTCTCGGCCGCCGGTGGGAATGCGGCACGCGCACACGCGCGCGCGCTGGTGCAAAGCTGGATCGAAACATCCGGCGGCTGGCATGACATTGGCTGGCGCCCCCATGTCATCGGACGACGGCTGATATCCTGGGTCTCCAACGGTGCCCTACTGATGGAGGAGAGCGACCTGATCTACCGCTCAAACCTGCTGCGCAATATGGCGCGCCAGGCCCGCCATCTGGCACGCACTGTCAACCGCGCCCCGGCGGGTGAAAAACGCCTGACAGCAGCCATCGGCCTCACCATGTCAGGGCTCTGCCTTTCAGAAGGTACGAAACGCATCCACAAAGGCCTGGCCCTGGTCAGCCGGGAACTCACCGAACAGATCCTGCCCGACGGCGGACATGTAAGTCGCAGCCCGGCTGCCCAATTGTCGATCCTGCTCGATCTTATCTCACTGCGCGACACACTTGTTGCCCGGGGTCACGTCGTCCCCAAACCGGTGCGCAACGCGGTGGACCGCATGATGCCCATGCTGCGTTTCTTCCGCCATGGTGACGCAAAGCTCGCCCTTTTCAACGGCGCGGACGAAGGTCCCGACGGCGGGGTGGATGCCGCCCTCAATCAGGACGACGCAAAGGGAAAACCGTTCGGCCTGGCCCCCCATTCGGGCTACCAGCGACTGGCCGCAGGCCCCACCTATGTCGTGATCGACACAGGACCGCCACCGCCGGCCGCTTTTTCACACTCTGCCCATGCGGGTACCCTGTCTTTCGAGATGAGCGTCGGGCGGTGCCGGCTGGTCGTCAATTGCGGTGCAACCCGCATTCTGGGTGCCGACTGGCAGGCCGCAAGCCGTGCGACCGCCGCGCATTCCACGCTCATTGTCAACGACACCTCGTCGGCGCGTTTTACACAAGGAGCCCTCTCTCACATTCTCCTGGGTTCGCGCCTGATGGAAGGCCCCTCGCTGGTCGAGAGCCGCCGCAATGAAAGTGACGACGGTATCTGGGTGGACGCCGCCCATGACGGTTACGGCAAGCTTTTTAACCTCATTCACCGTCTCCGCCTGTTTCTGAACGAGGCAGGTGACAATTTGCGGGGCGAGGACAGCCTGACACGCCTGCCCCAAGAACCGCGTATCCTTGACCGCTTCAAAAGCAGAAAACCTGTGGATGAGGAGGGAGACGCGTACACAATCCGCTTCCATCTGCACCCGGACGCACGGGCATCACTGGCCCATGACGGTTCCAACGTCCTCGTTCTCCTGCCCAATGGGGATGGCTGGCAGTTTCGCGCCCGCACCGACGTGGGTCCCTGTACCATCGCGCTCGAAGAAAGCGTCTATCTCGGCCAGGCCGACCGGACCCGCCGGAGCGAACAGATCACGGTAAATGGCCGTGTTTTCCGGGATGAAGCCCGTGTGCACTGGGCCTGGCGCAGATTGTCCAGTCGGCATACCGCCAAGCCACAGACCAACGAACCCGAATTGCCGGTTGGCGAGACGGACGCGCCTCTCACCCCGATGCCGGAACCTACAGATAAAGACCCTGAAATCTGAAGGTTATAGCCTTTGAGGGGCTGTGTGACTTCCCGATCCGCCCAATTCGTGCTATCCGGCGCGGGACCAGCCTTTGCCACCCGTCATTGACCGCAATTAGGACCTACCCATGCCTGCCGACATTCAGCCCATCCGCCGCGCCCTTATTTCTGTTTCCGATAAAACGGGCCTGATTGATTTCGCCAAAGCTCTCCACGACGCCGGTGTTGAACTGATTTCCACCGGCGGCACCTCAAAAGCAATCGCCGAGGCCGGGCTGCCCGTGAAAGATGTTGCCGACATCACAAACTTCCCCGAAATGATGGATGGCCGTGTCAAAACCCTGCACCCGATGGTTCACGGTGGCCTGCTCGCCGTGCGCGACGATAAAGGCCACACAGCATCAATGAAAGAACACGGGATCGGGCCGATTGACCTGCTTGCGGTCAATCTCTATCCGTTTGAAGCCACCGTCGCCAAAGGCGCCGACTACGATACCTGCGTCGAGAATATCGACATTGGCGGACCTGCCATGATCCGCGCAGCCTCCAAGAACCACGCATATGTCAGTGTGATTGTGGAAGCAGACGATTATGGTCGTGTGGTCGATGAGATCAAAACAAATGGGGGCACTTCGCTGGCAACGCGCAAGGCTTTGGCGCAAAAAGCCTACGCCCGCACTGCTGCTTATGATGCGGCCATTTCCAACTGGTTCGCTGGCGAACTGAAAGAAGAAGCACCCGCCTACCGGGCACTCGGTGGTGCATTGAAGCAGACACTGCGCTACGGGGAAAATCCCCACCAGTCCGCAAGCTTCTATGTCACCGGCGAAAACCGCCCCGGTGTCGCCACGGCAACCCAGCTTCAGGGCAAAGAACTTTCCTACAACAATATCAACGACACGGATGCCGCATTTGAGCTGGTGGGCGAGTTTGATCCTAAACAGGGGCCAGCCGTCGCGATCATCAAACACGCAAACCCATGCGGGGTCGCTGCGGGAACAAGTCTTGCGGACGCTTACCGAAAGGCTCTCGCCTGCGACCCTGTCTCTGCCTTCGGTGGTATTATCGCTCTCAATCAGGCGCTGGACGGCGAAACCGCGGAAGAGATCGCAAAAATTTTTACCGAAGTCATTATCGCCCCTGACGCCGACGAAAATGCCCGCAAGATTATCGGCGCCAAAAAGAACCTGCGCCTTCTCATCACAGGCGGTTTGCCCGATCCCCGCACACCGGGTCTCGCACTGAAAACCGTGGCCGGGGGCTTTCTCGCTCAGACACGCGACAATGGCGTGATCGACGATCTGGATCTGAAAGTGGTCACTAAACGCGCACCATCCGCACAGGAGCTTGCCGACCTCAAATTCGCGTTCCGCGTCTGTAAGCATGTAAAATCAAACGCCATCATCTACGTGAAAGACGGTGCAACCGTTGGCATAGGCGCGGGCCAGATGAGCCGCGTCGACAGCGCCCGCATTGCCGCGCGTAAGGCAGAGGATGCCGCCAGGGAGGCAGGCAACACCATCCCGTTGACCCAGGGCTCGGTCGTCGCCTCGGACGCTTTCTTTCCCTTTGCCGACGGACTTCTCTCCGCGGCCGAGGCCGGTGCCACCGCCGTCATCCAGCCGGGCGGGTCCATGCGTGATGAAGAAGTCATCGCTGCGGCCGACGAGAAAGGCCTTGCCATGGTCATGACCGGCATGCGGCACTTCCGCCACTAGGCCACCAGGAAAGGTACACGGGCAGGAAAGGCAGGCGGAAATGGGGGAACAGAAAAAGCAGAGCCCATCCGCCACTCATGCCATCATCGTTAAAGCCTATATCTGGCGGGAAGGAAAATGCCTGCTCCTTAAACGATGTGCCGATGATGAGGAATTTGCAAATCACTGGGACACGCCGGGTGGCCATCTGAAACCGGATGAAGGGGCACTCAGCGGCCTGTTTCGTGAAATCGGGGAAGAAACAGGTCTTGTGGTCAACAAGGCCCGCCCCCTTTCCACTTGGGATCATTTCACCCCAGCGGGCGCCCGCGTTGGCATTTCATTTCTTGCAGACGATCCCGGCGGGGAGATTACCCTGTCACCAGAGCATGATGCCTACGCCTGGAGCGATCCGACACACATACAAGACATGCCGATGGCGGAGAACTTGCGGCGCGAAATCCTGTGGATAACCCGTAAAGGCTGGCACCTGTAGCGCTCAACTCTCCCGCCCGTCGCGGACAAAAAGCATGATCACCATACCGCCAACCAGCAGCAAAAGCACAGAGCTGAACCCGACACGCTGACTCTCAAAAACACTTGTCGCCACCCCCACCAGCAAGGGGCCAAGAAACGCTGTTGCCGTGCCGGACAATGCATAAAGACCAAAGAACTCCGACATCTTCTCCGGCGGGGCGATGCGGGCAAGCATGGTCCGGCTGTTGGCATAAGCAGCCGTAATAAAAATCGCCACCAGGATCACGACCAGCACGTAAAGGACTTCCGGCACGGTCTGGAAAAACGGCAGCGACCAGAGCGGGGTGGCATCCGCCGCATTGTAAGGGACAAAGAAAACTTCATGGGGCGTG
Source organism: Rhodobiaceae bacterium (assembly GCA_002715765.1). GTDB lineage: Bacteria > Pseudomonadota > Alphaproteobacteria > Parvibaculales > Parvibaculaceae > Mf105b01. The sequence goes on from PAZY01000042.1 coordinate 53,590, forward strand.
ATGGATACGGCAAGAACAACCCCAAGAGCTGTCCCGCCAATAGAGACAAGGATCGCATTGCGCGAACCGAACTTGTCATCAAGCCAACCGCCGACAAACCCGCCGGCCACAGCAAAAATCGATAGAACCACCCCATAGATGGTGAGCGTCAGGGCCCCCCAGCCAAATACACCCGCAGCATAAACACCGCCAAAAATCAGCACGGCTGTTTTGCCATCATTGTAGAACATGCGCGCCACAAGATATGTCGCCACATTCCGGTGCCCCTTCAGCTCACGGATGGTGCGCACGACATTGCGAATGCCATCCCGCACCGCGTCTTTAGCCGACGCACCGGTCGCCGCAACATCCGGCGTAAAAAGAAAAAGCGGGATCGCAAAAACAACCAGCCAGACCGCAGCAATCGGCCCTGCGATACGACTGTTTTCATGCGCTGTAACATCAAGTCCAAACAACGCCTGGGACGGAAGAAAACTCCATCCCACCAGTCCCGGCAACATGAAGGCAAACAGCATGAAGATCAGGATCATCAGCGAACTCAGATTACCAAGCGCCAAGCCCATGCCCGAAAGAAATGCCACCCGCTTTGTCGGCGCCACATACGGCAACATGGAATTGTGAAACACGGCGGAAAATTCAAACGCGACATTGGCCACAATCACCATAGCAGCCGCACCCAGTATGCCAATCCCGCCATCACCCGGCAGCGCAAACCACATGGCATACGTCGCCACCGCCATCAACGCCACAAAACAGCCAATCCAGGGTTTCCGGCGTCCGCCCGTATCCGCAATCGCACCGAGAACAGGCCCCAGCAAAGCGATGATCGCCCCGCCGATCCCGTTAATATTGCCCCAGATCGCCTGCCCGCGAACAGGATCACCCACAACCTGGCTGGAAAAATAGGGCGCGAAAATATAGATGGTGATCAAAATGACATAGGGGTTACGCGCCCACTCAAAACCAACCCAGGCATATTGTCCGCGCCTGTCGGCCGCCACGCCACCGACGGCGGAGAGCAACTGACTGCTCACCTCACCGGGCACCTGCACCCTGACGGGCTCATCCTCTTTCATCGTCAAATCACCACCCCCCGGTCAGTCTCACCCAGCCGCGCCTTATCCATTGCTCCAGAGCGCCCGTCACACCGGGCGGGCCACCTCCTCACGGACTGGCAAAAGCAGCAACAGACCGACAAACAGAAACCCGAGCACCACAAACAGACCCGCACGCTGATGTCCCGCGGCGGCTGTCACCAGACCGATCACCAAAGGGGCAATAAAACTCGTTGCCTTGCCTGACAAGGCATACAGTCCGAAAAACTCATTCATCATTTCAGGTGGCGCAAGCCGGGCCAGAAAAGTCCGACTGGCCGCTTGCGCCGGGCCACCACTCAAACCGATCAGAACACCCCCAAACAGATAAAACCCTTCCGCCACACTGCCGAAAATCGGGTCATCCGCCGCGCGGGGCGCCACCTCAATCACAAACAGAACCGTGTCCGCCGTAATCGAAACGGAGAGTAACGTACCAAGAATCAAGCCCGTCAGTGCAAGCAGAATGGTTTTGCGCGACCCAAGCCGATCGTCCGCAAAGCCGCCAAGAAAAGCGCCAAAGGCAGCAAAAAGGGAAAGCAAAATACCAAAGATGCCCAGTGTCTGGATTTCCCAGCCGAACGTGCCCGCAGCATAAATGCCGCCAAAGGCAAAAATAGCCGACAGGCCATCATAATATGTCATGCGCGCCACCAGAAAGAGCGCGATATTCTTGTATGACGGCAAGCGGGCAAAAGTGTTTCGTAACTGCCTCAATCCACTTTGCACGGCACGCAAGGGAGCCATCCGTCGCGCTGGCACGTCAGGTGTAAGCAGAAACATCGGCAGAGAAAAAAGCGTGTACCAAAGCGCGGCCAATGGTCCGGTAAATCGATCTGCTTCATGCATAAGCGGATCAAGCCCCAGCAGGGGCACAAACCCCAGCATTGTCAGCCCGGTCTCCTTGCTGCCTGCAAGAAAGCCAAGCACAATAAAAAGAGCGAGCAAACCACCAACATATCCGATACCCCAGCCAAACCCCGAAAGACGACCCATTTCCTTCTCAGGAACGAGGGTCGGCAACATCGCGTTATAGAAGACGAGAGCGAACTCCATGCCGAGCGCGGCTGCGACCGCAACCCCCATGATCAGGCCCACACTCCCCGACGCACCAGGTGCCGCAAACCAGAGAAGCGAGGCACCAACAATGAAAATCACCGAGAACATGAGCAGCCACGGCTTCCGCGCGCCGGTTTGATCGGCGATAGCACCCAGCAGCGGAGACCCGATCGCGATTGCAAGCCCGGCCATGGACTGCGTATAGGCCCACAGCTCCTGCCCCTTCACCGCATCACCGACAAACCCGGCGGCAAAGTAAGGCGCAAAAAGAAAAGTGGTGATGAGCGTAAAATAGGGCTGGTTCGCCCAGTCAAAAAACGCCCAGCTGAAACGTCCCGCCTTGGACGCAACAGGCCCACCGGCTGCACTGGTTTCCGGATCGTTCACACATCACCCTTCTCTTCAAATCACTATTGGGGAGTGTGACCGAGAAAAGCTATGCTGACCACCTTGTCATTCACACAATTCGCGCATCGGAACAAACCATGGAAATTCTTCTCTCCGCAGCCGCCGCAAAGGCGCTCTCTCCACAACTCGCCGGGATCGACAACATCACAACTGTTCTTTTTCAAGACGATGGGACGCTCACACGCAATGGTGAAACCGTCACCCGGGATGAGATTGCCCCAAAAGCCACATGGCTGAGCCTGGACGTATTGCTCTCAAAACGGGTTTTTGATTTTGTTGAACTCCTCATGGCCCTCCCCTCCCTTGAATGGCTGCAATCAAGTGCGGCAGGTTTTGATCATCCTCTTTTTGCGGAGCTGGCGAAAAAGGGCATCCGCCTGACCAATTCCGACGCGCAGGCCGTTGCGATTGCGGAATACATTATGGGCGCGGTCCTCACAGAATTTCAGAAGGTGGAGGAACGTCGGAAACATCAGCAGAACAAGGAGTGGCAAAGCGCCTATTTCCGAGAGATTGCCGGCACAACCTGGATGATTGTCGGGATCGGCAACATTGGCAACGAAACCGCCAAACGCGCCAAGGCGTTCGGCGCCCACATCATTGGCGTCAAACGAAATGGGGAAAGCCCTGAAGCAGACGAAACCATTCGCCCCGCACAGATGAAGGCACGTCTGGGGGAAGCCGATATCGTTGTTTTCACAAGCCCGCTCAACGCAGAAACCCACCACATGGGCAATGCGGACTATTTTGCCGCCATGAAGCCGGGCACGGTCTTCGTGAATGTCGGGCGCGGCGGTCTGGTGGACGAAGACGCACTCCTTGCCGCACTGGACAAGGGGACACCGGCACTCGCACTCCTTGACGTGTTCGAGACAGAACCCCTGCCGACCACGAGCCCCCTCTGGAGCCACGAAAACGTGAGGGTTACCCCCCACGCCTCGCCCAAGTCAGACGGCACGCCCAAGCGTATCGCCGCCCTTTTTCTGGAAAACCTGACGCGGTTTGCAGACGGAAAAGCCCTAAAAAACGAGGTTAACGCTAGCGACATTCTGGCCGGTCGCTAAACCTTCCTATTGGCTCTTGGGGCCCGAAAACCCTTCACGGACACTCGATGAACGAAAAAAGAGGGGGCCTGTCACAAACAGACCCCCTCCCTCGTCATATCTGCGAGTGGGTACAAGTGCCCGTGAAAGGAAACCAAATGGCCAAAATTATCATCGGGCTGATCGCCGCCTTCTATTTCTGCATTGCACTCTACATGTGGTTTGTACCATTGCCCTGGTACAACAACACACCCGGCGTGACCCTCACCGGCCCCTTCAACATACATTTTGTGCGCGATGTCGCTCTTGTCTTCCTGAGTTCAGCGGGGGCGCTGGGATACGGTATCTGGAAGAACAATGCCGCCGTCGCCATTGCCGGCGCGGCATGGCCGAGCATGCACGGCGTCTTCCATCTCCACATGTGGATGATGCGCGACTTTTCTCTCGACTACATTGCAGCCTCGGACATTTCCCTGGTCATGTTCCCCGCATGGGTCGCGCTCTATTTCTCGTTCAAACTGAAGGAATAAAACATGCTCAAATGGCTTATGCATTTTGGTACTCGCCAAATGGAAAAAACCACCAACTACGATGCGTCCTACATGCACGAAGCAATCGACGTATCCACAGCCGCCGGGTTTAAACTCTCTTTGCTGCCGCTTCTCTCCCAGCACAAGGAAGATGCCCCGTTGCCCCTATGGTACGGCGCGGCCATGGCTTCTGTTCTGGAGGGCGATTGCGGTCCCTGCGCCCAATTGATGGTGGACCAGGGCCTGAAACAAGGTGTCAGTCCCAAACTCATGCGCGCACTCGTCGCCCGCGATCTGACGGCGGCAGGTGAAGAAGCCTCGCTCGGCTTTCGCTACGCGGAAGCTGTCATGGCCGATGATATTGAGGCTGAAACGCTGCGTGAAGAAATCCAGAAACGCTACGGCGAACGCACACTGATCGCACTCGCCTTCGCCACCGCTTTCTGTCGAACCTATCCGGTCCTCAAACGCGGTCTGGGCCACGGGGCCGCTTGTCAGAAAATCAAGATCGGCGACAATATGGAGTCTGTGGTAAAACATGCCGCATGAATAGGAATGCGACCGACATTTTTGAAGCGGAACGACGGCGCCTCATCTCACTTGCCTATCGCATGCTGGGAGAACGAGGCGCCGCCGAAGACATTGTGCAAAATGCCTGGCTGCGCTGGCAAAGCGTAGACCAAACCACAATCGAAACCCCCGCCGCCTGGTTGACAACCGTCACAACAAGACTGGCAATCGACAGCCTCAAAAGCGCCCGCGCCAACCGCGAAATCTATGTTGGTGTCTGGCTGCCTGAACCCCTCATCACGGAAAACCCGGTCGATAGCCCGGAAGACACGCTCGCACAAAGCCAAAGTGTGGAGCTGGCCCTCCTGTGGGCGATGGAGCGCCTCGCGCCGGAGGAAAGAGCCGCCTTCATTCTGCGGGAGGCGTTCGACACAGACTATGCAGACATTGCCGACATTCTCGGTAAAACCGAAAGCGCATGCCGCAAACTGATCGAACGAGCACGAAAGCGTATCGAGGATAAAGCGCCACGCTACGAAACGCCCGCCAGCGATGTGAGAGATCTGCTTAACCGTTTCATGATGGCAGTGCAGGCGAAGGACAAGACGGAAATCCTCTCGCTCCTCTCGCCCACCGCACTCGCCCTGTCCGATGGCGGCGGCAAGGTACGGGCAGCTTTGCGCCCCCTCACCGGTGCCGAAGAAATTGCAAATGTCTTCCTCTCGCTCGCGGCAAAGGAACGCGAGATCGACAAGCTGGAATGGGTGGAGGTCAACGGGCAACCTGCTTTGCTGTCTATCGGCGGCAATGATACGGAAATGCTGGTCACACTCAGCGCAGATCAAACAGGCCGGATCAACTGGATTTATATTATGCGCAATCCGGACAAGCTGAAAGATGCCGTCAGTTTCGTCACCTCTTAACAGAAGATGAAGCCTGTCTCATAAAGAGACACGCGCAATCTACAATTTGCGACAACAGCCCGCTGTCCGTTAACGGCGTCTTGACCCCCATCCCCTACCAATAGGACACGGAAATTTGTTCTTCCGGCCATCGGGATAGAACGCGGGCGATCAAGCACGCGCATTGTGGGCATTCGTGATGACAACAGAGATATTCGAAAACCTGAAAAGCAGTGATGTATCGAAATGGGGGCAGGAACCGCTGCACCTTCGTCACCGTCTGCATCAGACAGATCTCTTCACCGACGACAGTCTTGCGGACCTGATCGAACGCCTGCCGCAGATGGAGAGCCCTGTCGTGCTGATGCCGCCGAAGGAAGCACGGGACGAACGATGGTCTTACTGCGATCGTTCCGGACTGACCGGCCACGAAGTGCTGGACGCCATCCGCCATGGCCGGCTCTGGATCAACATGCTGTCCCTCCAGACCATCGACCCACGCTTTGAGCGTCTGCTCGAAGCGATCTTTGACGAGATTGGGACTGTTATTCCCGACTTTTCACCATTCAGAAAATCAATCGGACTGCTCATCTCCTCCCCCAACAATGCCGTGTCCTATCACGCAGACCTGCCGGGACAGTCCCTCTGGCAGATCAGGGGACGGAAACGGATTTACATCTATCCACCGACGCAACCTTTTCTGCGTCACGAAGAGATTGAAAACATCGCACGCGGTGTGCAGGAAGAAGAGCTGAGCTATGATCCAAGCTTTGATGCCTTTGCTCAAACCTACGATCTCACGGAAGGTGACATGTTGCACTGGCCGCTGAACGGGCCTCATCGTGTCGAGAATGCAGATTGTCTCAATGTTTCAGTCACCACAGAACATTGGACACCCACACCCCGCCGGTCTTTTGCCATGAATTACGGCAATGGCATCCTGCGGCGCGAACTGGGCTGGAAACCGAAATCCCGCGCACTGGCCGGGCCTGCATTCTGGGCGAAAGTTGCCCTGACAGTCGCTTGGCGAAAAGCCGGATTGCAAAGCCGGACAAGTTTCAAGCGCGTCATGACAAGTCGTGTCGACCCATCCGCCCCTGATGGCTATCGTCCGTTTCATCCAAGCCCGGCGGAATAGCCTGCATGGCCATTACCTCGCAAACCAGTCACGTACAAAACGGTCTCGCCAGCAGGCTTGCCGGCTTGTACGCACGTCTGAAGGGCGCCGACGCAAACACGCGGGATACCGCCTTTGCCGCGTTGAAGGTGCTGACCATCCGCTGTCTCGGAGCGGCCATCGCCTATATAACGCAGGTTCTTCTCTCCCGGGCGCTGGGACAAAGTGATTACGGTGTCTTCGCGCTGGTGTGGGTCTGGATCATTGTGCTGGGTCACCTCACCCCGGCCGGGCTGGCACAGGCAGCGCTTAAATACGTCCCGCACTACCACGCCCTGAAACAACCGGCGCTGACGCGCGGATACATCTTCCATGGTCTGCGGCTGGTCGCGCTTTTCTCGGTCATCACAGCGCTGATCGGCGGTACTATTCTCTTCTTCGGGCAGAATTACTTTGACAATATCTACGCGCTGCCATTTCTGATCGCACTTCTGGCCTTCCCGCTCTTTGCGCTACAGGATTACGTGGAGAACATTGCCCGGTCATTCAACTGGATGATCCTTGCGATCGCGCCACCCTTCATCGTCCGGCACGGCCTGATCGGCGCAGGCGTCCTCACAGCCTTCCTCCTCGATGTCCCGCTAACCGCTGCAGCGGCTGTCGCGATTACACTGGGCGCCGTACTGATCAGCCTGACGCTGCAGGCAGGTTTCGTCTTCTGGCGGATCAGAAAAACAGTGCCTGCCGCCGCTCACAAAACCGACCTGCGTACCTGGTTGAAAACGGCCCTGCCCCTCGTCTTCGTTGACGGCACCTTGTTGCTGTTTTCCAACGCAGACATTCTGATCCTCAGCCTCTTTGTCAGCCCGGCGGAAATCGCGCTTTATTTCGCCGCCTCCCGCATTCTGCAATTGGTCGCGTTTGTGCAATACGCTGCGGCAGCCGCAACCACACAGCAATTCTCCGCCCTCAACGCCACCGGTCACCACATGGCGCTGGAAGCATTGGCGCGCACAACAACGCGGCTGACGTTCCTGGCAGCAGCCGCCGCAGCCGTTACCATTTATCTGATGGCGCCATTTCTTCTACAGCTTTTCGGCGACGGGTTTGTAGGGGCCATGCCGATCCTGGCCATACTGATGATCGGCCTGATTGTTCAGGCTTTCTCCGGTCCGGCAGAGAGCGTGCTGAACATGTCCGGCCATGAACGCACCACAGCCCTGACATACACAGCAGCGCTTCTCCTCAACATCTGCCTCAACCTGATCCTGATCCCGGCCTACGGGGCGGTCGGTGCAGCCATTGCAACCGCGCTCTCCCTCGCGCTGGCAAGTCTCACGCTGACATTCGCGGTCAGAAAACACCTGGGAATTTCTGTTTTCTTTTCTCTGCGTCCTGCGCGGGCAACACCCCCCAGCGAGTAAACCGAATGAATATGATGCCTTCGAAAGTAGACAGCAAGACAAGCAACCCCGTGCTCACGGTCCGATGCCTCAACGCGCACGAATGGCTGGCTCTCGGTACAGAGTGGGAAGAACTCCTCGACAATGCACTGGAAGAGAATGCCTATTACGCACGTCAATATGTGCAAGCATCCCTCAATCATATCGAAAGCCGGAAGGTAAAAGCGCTCACTCTTTGGGCAAACGGACATCTGGTGGCACTTCTGCCTTTCGTGACAGAACGCTGGCGCTGGCTGGGACTGCAGCCGGACAACATCGCATGGAAGACCCCCTATTCAACACTCACCGCGCCGCTGATCGATCAACGTTTCAAAGAGACCGCCATTCCCGCGCTGGCAGAAGCCATGCGCAATCAAAAGGGGGCCTGGCTTTTCCCTGAGCTCACGCTGGATGGAGCGGCCCACATGCACCTGTCTGCTGAATGGAACCGTGTAGGGACACACCGGCAGGTTTTTGATCCTTTCAACCGCGCCATCATGCTGCACGGGGACGATTTCGAGCACCACCGCCGAACGGTTTTTTCCAAGAAACGTCGCAAGGAACTTGAACGTGTTCGCAAACGTTTGAGCGACCTGGGTGAGATTACCGAAACCCACGCAACTGGTGGCCCGGAGCTGGACCATGCTGTAGAGGAGTTTTTACGGATAGAAGCCTCTGGCTGGAAAGGAGATCGCGGCACCGCACTTGGCAGCAACAAAAAGACACGTGCCTTTGCGCGCGAAGCTTTTGGCAGCCAGGGCGATACGTCCCTCGCACGCGCAGACCTGTTGCTTCTGAACGGAACCGCAATCGCCGCCTATCTGACTTTGCAAACCGGCGCCACGGGTTTCACGATCAAATGTGCCTTCGACGAAGCCTACCGAAGCCAGGGCGTCGGTCTGATCCTGTTTGAAAACATGATCCGAAACTTCTTGAACGGCAACTGGGCAAACAAACTGGATTCAGCCGCCAATAGCGGTCACATGATTGGCGCGCTCTACAACAGCACCGTCGCGATGGGCGATCTTCTGGTTTATGGACCGGAAATGCTTCTGCCCCTCGCCCTGATCGCAAGCCTTGAAACCATGCGGCGCCAGATCCGCGAAACGGCCAAGGCAGGCTGGCTACGTTTGCGTGGACGTTGAGGACAGACCATGACACACACACATCTCTATGAACTGGAACGGGCAACCCCCGGGGTCTGGGGTCAGGAAATTGTCGAGCTCCGCCACAATCTGCATGAGAGCCCGCTCTTTTCGGACGACGCACTGGCCGCGCTGATCGAGCGCGTACCCCAGCAGGTCAGCCCGGTCAATACGATGGCCGCAAAGGTGCATGAAACAACCTCCTGGACTTACTGTGACCGTAGCGGCCTCTCGGGCATGGAAGTCTTGTCTGCAATAAAAACCGGTCGGCTTTGGATCAACCTGCAAAAGCTGGAAGAAAGCGACCCGTCATTCAAGATATTGCTCGATACACTCTATGACGAGTTGCGCGCGGCCATACCCGGGTTCAACCCGTATCGGACATCGATCGGTGTCCTGATTTCCTCTCCGGACGCACAGGTTTTCTATCACGCGGANGTCCCCGGCCAGTCTCTGATGCAGGTGCGTGGGCAAAAACGTATCCATATCTACCCGTCCCGCGAGCCCTATCTGAAAACGCCGGAGCTGGAAAACATTATCCGGGGCATTACCGAAGAAGACATCACCTACGATCCGGCTTTTGATATCGACGCCGACAGTTTTGAACTGACTGCGGGGGATTTTCTCCACTGGCCGTTGAATGCACCCCATCGGGTNGAAAATCTGGGGAGCCTGAATGTCTCCGTCACCCTCGAACATTGGACCTACGAAACACGTCGTCATTTTGCCATGAACTACGGCAACGGCATTCTGCGCCGGGAGTTGGGTATCACGCCCCGCACGCGGCGCATAGCGGGACCTGCTTTCTGGAGCAAAGTTGCGCTCACCGCCGCGTGGCGCCTGGCCGGCCTCCAAAAGAAACAGAGCTTTCGACGGTTTGCAAAATGTCGGGTTGATCCCTCCGCACGCAATGGCGTGGTCCCCCTTCAGACAGCGGTGGACCTGTCATGATCTATACAAGAAAAAGTGACGTTACCGCCGGGCGGGTCGCCCGGTCCGTCGGCAAGCCCCACGCCACCATCCTCGACCAGCATGAAATACTGGCGCTGGGTGCCGAGTGGGAGGAACTGGCCGCCCATGCGGTTCAGGAGAACCCGTACTACACGCGACGTTACGTAACCGCTCAACTGGCATACATAGAAAGACGCCCCGTCCAGGCCCTGGCCGTATGGCAGGATCATAAACTTATCGCCTTCCTTCCGTTTGTGAAGGATCCATGGCGCTGGGGGGGGATTGTGTATGTCAACAAAAGCTGGAGCACACCCTACACGACATTATCTGTACCGCTGATCGACGCCCGTTTCGCACAAAGTGCAAGCACGGCACTCCTGTCGGCGATGGCGTCAGGGTTGACCGGCAGTTCAACCTGGTTGCTTCTTGACGTCACCTTGAAAGGATCGGCCTTCCGGCATCTGCATCAAGCTCAGACAACCCTCGATCTCCGGTCGAAGACTTTCGATATTTTCGAGCGCGCCACCCTCAGCCGCTCCGGCACCTTTGATGAACATCTGAAAACCCATCTGTCGAAAAACCGGCGCAAGTCATTGAACCGCAATCGACGCCGATTGGAGGAGGCAGGACCCCTCTCTTTGGAAACCTATACCGAAGGTGAGAAGCTGGAGGAGGCGTTACAACATTTTCTGCGCCTCGAACAATCAGGCTGGAAAGGACGTTCCGGTACAGCCCTCGCCTCCACGCCGCAAACCCGCGCCTTTGCGGAGATGGCATTCGGCAATCAACCCATAGGCAGCCCCACAAATCACACCACGGAGACAGCCAAATATTTAGAGACACGCATTGATCTGCTGATGCTCAACGATCAGCCGATCGCCGCCAGCGTGTCAGTGCAGGCGGGGCGGACAGCCTTCACCCTTAAATCCGCCTTCGACGAGAGCTACCGCCATCAGTCACCCGGCCTGCTGTTGGAGGAAGCGATCATTCGCTCTTTTCTGAACGGGAATTGGGCGGACAGGCTGGATTCTGCCGCAGACGCCGGTCATGTTCTGGAAACTCTTTGGAACGGCACCATTACCGTGGGAGATGTTCTGCTGACAGCAAGCCAGTCCAACGCGAAATTTCTTTTCGGGGCCTTTACGTTTCTGGAAACGACGCGGCGCATGGCCCGACAAACCATGAAACAGGCCCTCAGATCGCTCAGACGCTAAGTCAGCCAGCCGCCGACCGTGCAAGCCAGTCGACAAAATCCGCTAGAAGAGGATCATCCGATCGGCCTTCGGGCATAAACCAGGAATACGGGTCCGCCAACAGACCCGGCACATCAATCGGACAGATAAGACGCTTTGTCCGGATTTCATCGGCGATCAGCGGTAAAGGCCCAAGAACCAGACCAAGCCCATCGACAGCCGCTTGTAACGCGAGATAGAAATGGTCGAACCGCCGAAGAACGGCAGCATCGACGCCTCCCTCCAACCCCGCATGGACGAACCATCTGTCCCATGCCCCGGGGCGCGTGTCCGCAGCCAATAAGGGAAACCGGCGGAGGTCCGCAAGCGACAACGCCTTCGCCGGCGCGATCAGCGCAGGACTGCAGACCGGAACCTCTTTCTCCCAAAGAAAAGCTGCATGACGATATCCTGACGGCACCCGTCCTGTCTCTCGACGAACGGCAATATCAAAGCCTGCGGCTTTGGCACGCCCCAAGGGATCGACGGATGTCACCAGACGCAACTCAACAGCCGGGTGTCGTGACTGAAAGTCGGAGAGGCGCGGTAAAAGCCAGCGCATCGCAAATGTCGGCAGCGCATTAATCGTCAGCACGCGGGCCACGGCCCCCGTTCCGCGCAGGGTCTGCCCGGCAAGCGCGAGATCATCCAGGGCCTCCGTCGCATGTGCGGCGAAGCGTCGTCCAGCCGCCGTCAGGCGGACACGCTTGCCAACCCGGTCAAACAGCGCCACCCCCGCCCATTCTTCCAGCACCTTCACCTGGCGGCTCACCGCACCATGTGTAACCCCCAGCACCGCCGCAGCCTGGGTAAAGGAACCGGACCGCGCTGCCGCTTCGAAACTTCGAAGCGCGGTCAGTGGTGGTAAATGTGCGCGTGATGAGGATTTGTCCATGTGATATTTAATCACAAAGAGTGTGAGAAGAAATCGATTTTCTCACGTTTGAATTGGTGAAATGCTGCGTCGAATAGAAATTCGTTCCAGATACTCACATAGAGCGGATCAGAAACGAGGGGCCGTCAAATGAGTGCAATATTAGCCACAGGCATCGCGCTGGCTGCCGTCCTCACCGCAACCCTTTCCGGCATATTTGGTATGGCGGGCGGGATCGTGTTGATGGGCATATTCCTCGCCCTTCTGCCGGTCAGCGCGGCGATGATGTTGCACGGAACAACGCAGGCCGTCTCCAACGGCTATCGTGCCTTTCTCACCCGCGACCATATCAACTGGTCGATCTTCCTGCGCTACATGGGTGGTGCCGCGCTTTCTCTCGCCGTCTTGTCATCCATCGCCTTCATACCAGACAAGGCCGTCGTCTTTCTGGCTGTCGGCGCCATTCCATTCATTGCCGCCCTGCTGCCCAAAAATCTGTCCCTCGACATTACTCGCCCCGGCATGCCCTATGTTTGCGGCTTTGCCATCACATTGATCAATCTGGTGGCAGGGGTGGCGGGCCCATTATTGGATACGTTCTTTGTGCGGACAGAATTGACCAGGCATCAGGTAGTGGCAACAAAAGCCGTCACCCAGACACTCAGCCATTTGATGAAGCTCGTCTATTTTGGCCTGCTGGTCAGCGCCACGTCGTCGGAAATGAGCAACGGGCTCGCCCTGCTGCCCTGGTGGATCTATCTTTTGGTTATGCCATGCGCGATGCTGGGCACAACCCTTGGCACAAGAGTCCTCGACCGAATGTCAGACATAAATTTTCGGCGCTGGAGCCAGTGGATTGTTCTCGCCCTCGGGACGGTCTGTATCCTGCGCGGGATCTATCTGATCAGCGCATGAGAGCTAGATCTCGCCGTGCTCTGTAGCGGGCCGCTGTGGTCCCGCCACGCCCGCCAACCGTTCCGCAACCAGTGACAAGGCTTCACGCGANAAGCCGAAACCAAAGTGGGTCGTATCTACTTCAACATTCTCGGCAAGCGGNCTCCAGTGATCAATGGAGGCCTGCCAGGCCACAACACCATCAGTTTTGGAATAAAGCGATGTTACCGGTACTTGCAGCGGCACATGGTAACGCGCTGCGACCCGCGCCTCGAGCGCATCATGCGAAACCCCTTGTCGACGGAAAAAACCCGCCGTCGCNGTATATTTGGGTCCGCCAACAAGCGGCGATCCCATGGTGATCACCCGCGACACGGCATAAGGATGGTCACGGGCCGCCTCCCGCGCGAGATATCCACCAAGGCTCCAGCCGATCAGGGCAACCGGTACACCTGTCTCTTCATAGCGCTCCANTANCGCTGNTATCACCTGAGGCAGCTTCTCCTGAACTTTGCCNTCATTGCGCCCCAGCCCCCAGTCAAAAACCGCATAACCAAGCGCGCGAAGATAGGCGCGGATCACAAACATGGAACTCTCNCCACCCCCCAGCCCCGGCAGGAGCAAGACAGGTTCGCCACGTCCACGAAGATTAAATGGCAACGTCCACCACAAAAGGCCAAGTCGCGCAATTTCCAGNGGTGTGAGTAACTCACGCAATGTGTGAGAAAAAGCAGGACCAACAACCCCGCGCAACGGACGNGGCACCGGAGAGGAGGCGGGATCAGACATAAATCAGCTCGCTTGTTTGTCCGGTGCGCGTTACGGCCCACCGGGCTCTGCAGGAACGAAACCCTACCTCTCTCTCNCAACCCTCTGCAATCCCGGCCGACGNCCAGTTGAAAGCCCTTTCTAATTCCNCACAACAGAAGGCCCTACGGCTCTTGCTTCTCTCCGGCCGCACTTGCCTTTCCAANACCGCTCCAAACAGGCATGCTGGGCCCCAAACACAAACAAGGGAGATGAAGAAGACAATGAGCGTCTACGCAATCGGGATCATCGAAATTACCGACCGAGAAACCTACGCAAACTATGAGGCTGGCTTTTTTGAAGCCCTCGCACCGCATGGCGGCGAAATTATTGCGGTCGACGATGAGCCAACAACCATTGAAGGGGAAAAAGTGACCGGACGAACGGTCATACTNCGCTTCGCCTCTCAGGAAAAACTCAACGCCTGGTACAATTCCGATGCCTACCAGACAATNGCAAGGTTCCGTTTTGCGTCGGCGAAAGGTCGTGTCTGGTCTGCCAAGGCTTTCGCCCCCAACGGCTGACGATCAAGGAGAGCGAGCTCTTCAGCCCGCCTCCAGCACCATCACACTGAAAAGCCCGTCCTCATCTGTCCAGGTTTCCTGTGTGCGCCAGGATTGTTTGGCCGCCAGCTTTGAAAGCTCGCCCGCGGCAAACTTCCGTGAATTTTCTGTGTGAATGGTTTCACCCGCAGCAAAGTCCACGCGCTTGCCGCACACATGCGCTGTCTGGTCACGCAGGCTCACCAGATGCATCTCTACGCGCGAGCACACCTCGTTCCACCGCGCTTCATGAGAAAACCAGTCAAGCTCGAACGTGGCGCCAAGCTCGCGGTTGATCCGCCTCAGCAAATTGAGGTTAAACCGGGCCGTCACGCCCGCAGCGTCATCATAGGCAGGAATAAGGATCGCCTCATCCTTCTTCAGATCTGCCCCGAGGACAAAAAGCGCACCGGTTCCCAAATCCTGCCGCGCCCGCGCAAAAAAGTCGGCAATCTCGGCATCAGAAAGATTACCGATGGTGGAACCCGGAAAGAACCCGACTTTACGTCCTGCAGCACCCAGTGCCGGCAGCTCGATAGGAGACAGAAAATCACCCACCACCGGAACAATATTCAGGTCAGGATAATCACACGCAAGCTGCCGGGCCGTTTCAGCAAGAAAAGACGCTGATACATCAATCGGCACATAGGCATGCAGGCCAGCCATCGCATCCAGCAGCAGACGGGTCTTCACCGACGCACCAGCACCATATTCAATAAGCTGCGCACCGTCGCCGGCAAGACGGGCAATCGCGTCTGCACGCGCCTGAAGAATTTTCGTCTCCGTTCGCGTCGGATAATATTCAGGCAGCCCGGTAATGTCTTCAAACAGTTCCGACCCGCGCGTGTCATAAAGCCACCGGCAGGGGATCGTCTTCTGCGATGCAGCAAGCCCCATCAAGACGTCAGCCGCAAACGAATTATCCATGATCTTTGTTGTATCAAGCATCAGACATCATCCTTCGCGAGATCGCGCGCCAGGCGCAGCCCGGAAAACTGCCAGCGCTTGTCAGGGTGAAAGAAATTACGATAGCTCGGCCGCATATGACCTGCAGGCGTGGCACACGAGCCACCCCGCAACACCATCTGACCGCTCATAAACTTGCCATTATATTCGCCGACCGCGCCTTCGGCTGGCGCAAACCCCGGATAGGCGGAGTAGGCACTATGCGTCCACTCCCATACATCGCCGTAAAGGCCGCACGGTGCGTCTGTTCCACTATTCTGTGGTCGCGGGCGGAGATACCCGTGAACAGAAAAATTACCTTCAACCGGTTGGTCCCGCGCGGCAACTTCCCATTCAGCCTCACTGGGCAGACGCGCACCCGCATACCGCGCAAAAGCATCGGCTTCATAAAAGCTTACATGAGCAACCGGAGCCTCAAGGTCAACCGGTTGCGGGCCACGCAATGTCATGGACCACCACGCCCCGTCTTTCTCAAACCAGTAGAGCGGCGCACACCAGCCACGCGCCCGGGCAACAGCCAATCCATCAGACAGCCAATAGGAAGGTTCGTCATATCCACCCGCTTTCATGAATGAAAGCCACTCACCATTGGTCGCCGCACGCGAGGCAAGCTCAAACGGTCGAAGAAAAACAGAATGACGCGGCCCCTCACAGTCGAAGGCAAATCCATCGCCCCCGGCCCCGATCTCTACAACCCCACCCTCATACGCAAACCAGTCGAGCGCGGCGGATCGATGTGATGGCACTGCAAGAGGTTGGGGTGCGCGAAACGCTGGCCGCAACGGATTCTGCGCAAACATATGCAGAATATCCGTGAGAAGCAGCTCCTGATGCTGCTGTTCATGATGCAACCCCAATTCAATCAGCGGACGCAAATCATCATCAAGCCCACCATCAAACAGACGGGCCATCGCCGCATCGACATGTGCCCGGTAGGCACATATTTCGTCGAGGGTCGGCCGCGTCAGCATACCGCGCTGCGGACGGGCATGCCGTTCGCCAACCGCTTCATAATAGGAGTTGAAAAGAAAATTGTAGGCCGGATGAAACACCGCATAATCTTGTGCAGAGGGAACGAGAACAAACGTTTCAAAAAACCATGTCGTATGCGCAAGGTGCCATTTCGCGGGGCTTGCATCCTCCATGGACTGAACGGTTGCATCCGCATCCGACAGGGACGACGCCAAAGCTTGAGACTGACTTCGCACATGACGATAAGCATCAAGCGATAGAGACAGAGGTGCCGTTACCACCTCAGGTTTGCGACTGCCGGTCATCTCAGCCCTCTATGTCGAGTGTAACATGGTCTTCGTAGAACGCGACATAACCTCCAAGAGGCATCGCCTTCTCAATCGGGTCTTCATATGACCATGCAACCACTGGTCCATCGGCTGCCCGGAAGGCAAAATAGGAAGCATCACCCTTGCGCGGACAATGGCTCGTCTGCGCGACCCCGACCAGGAGGTCAAGCCGCACATCTTCACGCGGGAAATAATAGACACGCGAGTGCGACAGTTCGCACACAAGCAGCGCCGACTGACTGTCTGCACCCGTCTCCCCCTCGCACAGCGCACGCACACGACCCGCCGCACGAACAAAAACCAGCAAGCGACGCGCATTGGGTTGCATATCACTTTGAGCCGGATAAATCGGAACAGATGAAGGGTCAGCAGCCATTTCGGTCATATCTTGTTTCCCTCAGTCATGGGGGGCGGCGGGATCAGAGCTTGACCCTAAAGAAACTGAAAAAAATGGCCAGACCCAAAAAGTCACCTGCTGACAATAGGTGTCAGTTGCCTGTCAGCAAACCCCTATCTTTTAACATTCATGTGAATATGAATAGTCACACAAACCAAACCTGACAAACAGTCAGCACAACAAGCAGATTAGCATTCAGACAGAGCCGGGCCACATGTAGGGCCGGGCAGCAGGGATGGAACAAGGTAATCTGCCTGCTGAAAAATTTGATGACGCAAAAATGACGCCAGAAGGAAACCGCATGATCCAGGGCCATGTTTTCATCGCAACCAGTCTTGACGGATACGTCGCCCGCAAAAACCATCAACTGGACTGGTTGATGAAGCAGAACACGAGCGGGGAGGAACATGGTTACAACACCTTCATCGAAGGTGTGGATGGGCTGGTGATGGGACGAGGCTCTTTTGAAACTCTCCTCACCTTTGATGATTGGCCCTACTCAAAACCTGTCATCGTGATGAGCCAGCAACTCACCGAGGCAGACATCCCTCCTCCCCTGTCAGACAAGGTCCGCCTGACAGACCGCAGCCCGGGCGAAGTGATGAACATGCTGGAGAGCGAAGGATGGACCCATGCCTATATTGATGGCGGAAAGATCGTACAATCTTTTCTGCGCGCCGGCCTGATCAATGACATGATCCTGACCCGCATTCCCATTCTGATCGGTGAGGGTATCCCTCTTTTCGGGGCACTGGACGGGGATATCGATCTGGTCCACGAAGGCACGCAAAGCTTCCCCTCCGGCCTCGTCACATCGCACTATCGCGTTGCAAAATAGAAGCTAGCGCGACTCATGCTTCTTTGTGAGGGCCGTAAACCGCATCGCAATATTATCAAGCGGTTGACTGTTCTGCGCGACCCGGCAGACAATCAGCGCACCCTCGACAGCTGAGATCAACATTTGCGCCAGACCAAGGGCCTCCACTCCCCGATAGCCATGACGGATAAACCCATCCGCAAGCGTTTGTGTCCATTGGTCAAAGGCCGCTGCGCCCGCCTGCGTCACGGCATCGGAATGGGGAGCACATTCCAGCACGGTCGTCGCGATCGGGCAGCCTGAGGCAAAACCGCCCTCTTCCATCCACCCGGCCATAAGCTGACAATAACCATTGACCACATCGTCGAGATTGTCGGCGGACTCAACAATCTCCCGCAACTCACGAGCAACCATCTCACCCGCGAGCATCACAGCGGCGGCGGCCAGCGCCTCCTTGCCTTCAGGGAAATAGTAATAGATCGAGCCTTTCGGCGCAGCACTCTCTGTCACGATCTGCTGCACGCCGGTGGCGGCATAGCCCTGCCGCCGGAAGAGGCGCATGGCAGTGCGCACCAGGCTGTCCTTGTGACGGGAGGTTTTCGCCCGCTCAGCGACACCGGACACAGGCTTTACAGGCCTCGCCGAACCATCCGCACCTGACTTTCTCACCATTTTTTACATCCCTTCGGACGGAGGGACCTCCGCCATATTCAGCTCTCTCCCGCCAAAATGCGCCATCCAGCACAGGGTTTCAACTTATATTTTTGTTGACCGGTCATTATAATTTTAATAATTGAAATAAAGCCCCTCACCCGGGTCACCCAACAACAGAAAGGTCCGATCATGGGATGTACATTTGAAATAAGAGACGGCGTGGCGCAATTGCAGCTCGACGATGGCAAGGTCAACGTCATGTCAACATCGATGCTCAATGCGATAAGCGAAGGATTGAAACAGGCAGCCGCAGCCAAAATGCCTGCGCTCCTGACAGGACGCCCCGGTATCTTCTCCGCAGGATTTGACATGGGGACTTTTGCCCGGGGCATAGACCCTTCGCGCGAGATGGTCCAGGCCGGGATCGACCTGATCCTCCAGATCCTGTCCCAACCCTATCCGGTCATGACCATGTGCACCGGCCATGCGTTCCCCATGGGGGCCTTCCTGATGCTGAGCGCAGACATCCGCTTCGGCCTTGATGGTGATTTCCGGATCGGCATGAACGAAACCGCAATCAACATCAACATGCCGGATTTTGCACTGGCCCTGGCGGAAGAACGGCTGACCCCTGCAGGCCGCGCAGGCATCCCGACCGCACGGCTCTTCTCGCCACGCGAGGCGCAATCAGCAGGCTATCTCGACCATGTCGGGACAGAAGAGGAGATGCAGGATGCACTCTCGGCAACCCTTTCCGGCTTTGGAAAGCTCAATCTCGAATACTTCGCGTCGGCCAAAAAAAGGTTGAACGAAAAACTGATCCGCAAGGTCCGTGGCGTCGGCCTGCCAAGCGCCACACAAATCTGAGCCCGCTCAACCGGACTGAAGCAGGATCATCGCGTCCGGCACGACCCTGAGCGGCAGCACATCGCTTTCTGACTGGATCACCAGCGAAGGGTCGCACCGGACGCAGACGCCGCCATCATACCCATCCACCGAAAACGTGCAGACCTGTACGTTCAGATCTTCAATTTTGGGAAGCCTGAACAATGCCTGATAAATCATATCGCGATCATCAAAGGCACCACCCGTTTCCGCCAGCACCTTGTCTTGCGCACTGACCAGCGTGATATTGTGGCCACATCGTCCGACAATCGGCTTGGCAACATAGCCCTGTTCACGCAATCCGTCCGTCAGCTCGAAATGCGCCTCCAGAAGATAAGGATGATCCGGCATCATCTCCCACAACACGGGCAAAATAGCCTTGTTGGAAGGAATGAGGGTCCACAAGGGTTCAAACACCATCACCGCCGGATCAAACAGAACATCGATCAGACGCGGGGCATGCGTGTGAGGGTCTCCGCCCTTGGACAGAAACTCTTCTTCACTTTCAACCTCGTCACGCAATTCATCGAGTGCGGTTTCCCAGGCCCAGGTTTTCCAGACCCAGTTGATCGCCGTGCCGCGTGCGTCCACCACCCGACCATCAGCACCCCATTGCAGCCCCTCAACACCCGAGACAACCCGTGCTTCGAGACCGGCAGCTTCAATCGCGGCCCGCATGAAACGAGCGTGATAAATCTCCTCCTGAGAACTGTCGCGGAAAATATGCACCACCCCCTCCGCGTGCGCATCGCGCCACGCCTTCACCAGCATGTTGAACAGGTCCGCGCCAGGGTCACGGCCTTCGTCAACACCATGTGCGGCCGCCCAAAGCCCTTGCACACGGCCACACTCCATATGACAGGACGCGCTATCAATATTATATTCAAAGACCTTGAGACCCTTTGCGGTCATCGCAAAATCAAAGCGACCGGTAATCGCATGGGTCCGCCGGTTCTGCCAGCTCTGCCGGATACGGGGCAGAAGCGCATCGGGAAATCCGAAACGCGCAAGTAACTCCGGTTCACGCAGCACCCGGTCAGTCGCGTGCAGAAAAAGGGCGTGCAGTTCATTTGTCGCTCGCTTCAATTCCTGACGCGCCGTCTCACCCATCAGAAAATACCGATCAAGGTCCGCATCCCGTGTGGCCAGACGGTGCCCGCCCATCACATCAGAAAACGCTTTGTCTGCCGGTTCTGTTTCATCGAGAAATTCGGATAGCCGACGGTCAGCACGACGCGCGACGAGATCGAAAAGACGGGGATCTGCCTGCTCATGCAAGACAGCGCCTTTCGCATCATCTGTCTGCACTACCCAGCCCAGAATACGCGTGTCGTCAAACGTACAGTCAACCCGGTATCCACCATCCGGGCCCACCCGCGCAGGCAGCTCCCGTGCCCAGTCAGCACCCGTCGCCCATACCTGATGGCCGACATTCTGCTCCGCAATGCGGACATAGGTGTCCGTCACATCGGTCACAATCGCAACATGACCGGTAGTGGCAAACTCACCACCCTCATTCCAGATCATCAGCGCGCCCGGCACCGGCCGGCGTTTCGATCCGTTCAGAAATGAATGGAGCGGCAGAAGTGCACCACTCTCGACCTCACGCACGGATGTCAGGCGAAAAATGTCATAGGCCATGGCAATATCTTCAAACACATAGCCATGGGTCACATACATCCAGCGACGGGCAAGCTCCACACATTGCCATTTGAAACCCATATAGATGCCATCAATCTGATTTCTGAAAGCACTCCGGTTCGGCATCTGTACCGGGTCCACACTGTCATAATCAGAAGAGTAGACCGGCACGCCGCCTGGCGCATGGCCAAGCAAAGTACCAAACGCGGTCGGCAACGGACGGGGAGATGAAGAGGACATCCAGAAGGCTCCAGCAGAAACCGGCAACACCCGCTCATCGGGTGGCGCGCCCTTATCAGCTGGCTTTGTGGCTGGATGGTGGCAAAAGCACCCGTTGCCTCACCCGTCCGACATTTTTTCCAGCCACCATTGATTGAACTGCCAGATGGATGTTTCCAGTGTGGACAAGCGTCCCGGCTTGGTCATGGGGGCTTTAAGTCCCGCCCAGACCAGATCGTTGACCGCTATATCCTCCTGATGGATGGCAGACAGAAGACCCGCCGCGTCGTCCGCAAGCCTGTCAAAATCGGCACCTGCCAAATGATCCCGGTCCACCAGAACGTGAATATAGAGATCGAAGCCGTCATGTGCACGGGGGAGAAGCTGATACCAGGTGGCACCATTGCCCTGATAGGCGATCAGGAAATGCGGGAACAGGACCGTTGCAAACAAATCATGCGCATCGCCCTCATCCAGTCCCGGCAAGGGCGGGAACCCGCCTTCAAAACTTTCTGCATGGGGCGCAACGGGCATATGTAAAATGGAGTATGGACCCTCATTGACAGGCACAACCGAAGCCCGGGCGGGAAAGAGAGGCTCAAGCGTTGTCGAGTGAGCGGCAATATGGTGGTAAGCCTCCATGAAATTCTCGACCAGCACCTTCCAGTTCCATGGACTATCGAAATGGAGCGTGCGCGCAACCACCATCCGTTCCAGCCCCCAACCGGCAAACCGCGCATCATAGGCCGTAACTGATAGTGCGAACGGTGCCGCTTCCCCGTTCAGGTTCACAAGGACAAAACCCTGCCAGATTTCCGTGCGCAGCGCCGGTAATCGGCATTGCTTTTCGGCGAAGCCATCAACCTCGTTCATAAGGGGTGCCCGCACCAATTGCCCTTCAGTGTCATAGGCCCAGGCATGGTAGGGACAGGTGAAAAGCTTGCGATTTCCCGCCCCTTCAACGAGCCGGGCCGCGCGGTGCAAACAGACATTGGACAGAACCCTGACAACCCCGTCCTGCCCGCGAACGACGAGAAGCGGCTGATCCAGAAGGGTCAGACTGAGATAGTCTCCGGGCTCAGCCACCTGATCCACCCGTGCAACCGGCATCCAGCCCGCTCGAAAGAGACGCATTTCTTCCCGCTCATAAAGCGTAGGGTCGGTATAGGCGCGGGTTGGCAGGGTGGACGCTGCGTCCTGTTTTGCCGAGACAGCGTCCAGTTCCGCTGCTTCCAGCCCGGGTATCATTCGCTTCATCGCTCCGTTCCTTCTCTGTGGCGAACAGAAGATAGGGCCCTCGGAGCTCGGGAGTCAATTTATTTAGATCAGTTGAAATAAATATGAATTTTCGATCCATATGCTAGTCTGGTGACAGACCGACCCTGTTGGCGAGAAGCGCGAGACCCGTCCATGAACCAGCACAAACAGACAGCAAAGAAAACAAAGCGCCCCGTGGGCAGGCCGCGGGCCGATGGACGCCCGCACCTGACAGAAGGAGATGTTTTTGGCCCGGCCGCAAAACTGATCGCGCGCCACGGTTTCGCCGGCACAAGCATGCGCGCACTCGCCGCGGAACTGAAAGTCACCCCCGCTTCACTCTTCCATCTGTTTAAAAACAAGGAGGACCTGCTCAACCGGCTGATCTGCTTCGCCGCGACACCATCTATCGCGTTTTACGAGCGGATCCGCGCCCGCAAGGAGAAGCCGGGAGTCCTGCTTTACAAATCGCTCTACGAAGAAGTCCTGCTTGTGGCGTCAGCCGACCGTGCGGTCCCGGCGCTCTTTTACCTGCCGGAGCTTGCGCACGAAGGTTTTGGCCCGGCGCAGACCGCACGCCGCACAATGATCGGACATTATGAAATGTTGATCCGGCAAGGTGTGGCCGAAGGCATGTTCGAGCCGGTCGATCCGGCACTGACAGCAGAACAATTTTTCCAGCTGACAGAGACCAGTATTCTCGCCGGACCTGGCGCACAAAAGATGCCACCGGACGCGCAGGCCTGTGCCACCGCCAAACTGTGTCTGCGCGCCATTCTCAAGAAAACCTCAAAGCTGGAGGCGATCGCCCGCGAGGCCGAAGAGCTTGATGATCACATAGACGTGAGAGACTTCACCACCAAGTGATCACCAATTCTTGCAACCCGGCACGGTTCATTAGGAGCTCCCTCAATACGGTTGGCGGGTGCGGTTTGCACGTGCTGTAGAGCACACGCAAAGGGGAACGCACTCACAATCGAGGGGGGCTTCATATGTCAGGATCACCAAACCTACGGTCAGCACATCGCGCACTTGCAGTGTTTCTTCTTGCGTTGAGCTGGCTATTGTCCGGCACGGCCGCCGCCGCGGACCTGGAGACAATCAAAAGCGAATATCAAAGGCCTGCGGAAATTCCCTTTCCTTCCCACACACCCTATTCGCTCCACAAAGCAGCTCTCGGCAAAATGCTCTTCTATGACCCGCGCCTGTCTGGCGCGCAGAATATGAATTGCGCCAGCTGCCACAATCCTTCATTCGGATACGAAACACCCGTAGCGACAGCCATCGGTGCCGCAAACACGCCATTAGGGCGTCACGCACCAACCGTCTTGAACCTGGCCTGGACCCCACGCCTGTTCTGGGATGGTCGTGCCGACACGCTGGAAGATCAGGCCGCAGGCCCCATAACCGCACCGGTGGAGATGAACGGCAAATTCCCTGAAATCGTTGAACGCCTGGACAATATTGAAGAATATCGCACCTGGTTTGCAAAACTGTTTCCCGGCGAAGGGGTCAGCCGCAACAATATACTCAGCGCGATTGCCACTTACGAAAGAACCGTCATCTCCGGCACAGCCCCCTTCGACCGCTGGATCGACGGCGATGAAAACGCCGTCACCAGCGAAGCAAAGCAGGGGTTTGAACTCTTTGTCGGCAAGGCACGTTGCGCGAGCTGCCACACCGGATGGAATTTCACCGACAACGCTTTTCATGACATTGGTCTTGATACGGATGATATAGGTCGCGCCGGCATTACAAGCGATAGCAATAATACCCGCCATGCCTTCAAAACACCCGGGCTTCGCAACCTCTCCTACCGCGCACCCTTCATGCACAATGGGTCCATGCCGGATCTGAAAGCCGTCATCGCGCATTATAATTTTGGGGGCAACAAGCGCCCCTCTCTCTCACCCGAAATGCGTCCGCTCCAACTGAGCCGCACCGAACAGGAAAACCTGCTGGCCTTCCTTCTGTCTCTGACAGCGGAAAAGACCAACACGCCCATTCCTGTATTGCCGAACTGAGGGAGCGAGAAAATGAAACGACCAGACATGTCCATTCGCATAAAATTCCAGCTCATCATCGCAATGATGTCGCTTGTCGGCATCGCAGCCATGGCGGTCGTCGCAGGCATTGCCTGGACCTCTATAGCCAAAACCGAAGCGGTGCTGACCAAATCGCTCCTCTCCGAACAGAATGCCGCCTTTGCACTCCAGCGCCTGTCTGATGCACAGGGCCTGTCGCAGGACATTCTGGCCATGACCCAGCTTCGCGATCCGGACACCTACCTGCCGGATTTCGACAGCGCCGTTGCAGACGTCAAAGCAGGGATGGAGACCGTGGCCTATTTTGCAATCTCCGGCGAGATACAAAGCGAAGTAGACGCCGCGCTGATAGCATTGGGCAAATGGGAGACCGCGACCCGCATTGCCATTTCGGGTGAAGATACGGTCACCCTTCCCGCTCCGCACCTGCTGGAAAGTTGGCGCAGCAAAGCACGCCAACACGTGGCTGCAATTTCCAGTATCGTCAAATCAGCGGCCCGCAATCAGGCGCGGGAGGCAACCAGACAATCCTCATTCATCATGGCGGTCGCCGTGTCACTGCTTGGGGCCGCCCTTCTCGCCGCATCAGCCATTGGTATCTTCATTGCCCGGCGAACCACAAGCGCTATGGGAGCCACAATCAATGCCATGACGGCTCTTGCAGACAATCAGCTGGAGATCGATCTGCCGCAGTCGGACAAAACAGATGAAGTCGGGCAGATGACGCGCGCCATTCATATTTTCCACGACAATGCGCTGGAGCGACGGCGCCTGCAGGAAGAGCAGAAGACCGAAGTGGAAACCCGGAAGAAGGGCGAGGCCGCCTTGCGGGAGCTGGTCAACTCCTTTGAAACCATTATCGGCAGCGTGGTCTCCGAAATTCATAACGCCGCCGGCACGATGAGCGACACAGCCGATCATCTGTCGGGCAATACGGAAGACACCCGACAAAAAGCCGGGATGGTGCGAACCACATCAGACAATACCTCAACCCGTATGCAATCGGTGGTCGAGGCGGCAGACAAGCTGACCGTCGAGATCGACCAGATCGGATCTGCAGTCGTGCGCGCAAGCGAAGTGGTCAACCGGGCGTCAGATCGGGCCTCCCGGACCAACACCGACGTCGCAGAGCTTGCCCAGGCGGCCCAGCGGATCGGCGAAGTTGTAACGCTGATCCAGGATATTGCTGAACAGACCAATCTGCTGGCTCTTAATGCCACAATCGAAGCTGCCCGCGCGGGCGAAGCGGGCAAAGGGTTTGCTGTCGTGGCCAGCGAAGTCAAGGCGCTCGCCAACCAGACCGCCCGCGCGACAGAGGAGATTTCCCGTAATATTGCCCGCGTGCAAAGCTCCACCACCGAAGCCGTGGAGGCGATCGGCGAAATCACCAGTACCATGACTGAGATACATGAGGTGACAGACAATATCTCAACATCCATCACCAGTCAGACAACCGCCACACGCGATATTTCTCACACCATTCGCGATGCCGCAGACGAGACACGCGATGTCTCACAGAACCTGACCTGCATTTCCGGGGCGATTGACGAAACGGCCCAGGCAGCCGGACAGGTCCAAAGCGCGTCTCATTCGCTCAAGGCGCAAGCAGATGTACTGAAAGAGAAAGTCACGTCATTCCTGAACGACGTGGCAGCGGCCTGACCACACCACAACCCGACAGCCCCTCTACAGCCCCTTGGGGGGAGGTTTTGATGACACAGGTCTGGAAACGGGAAAAATTGGAGCGGGCGATGCGCTCGAAATCAATCAAAATACATATGCAAATCAACCACTTGTATATATTTCCCAACACAAATGTAGGGAGATTTGTAGGAAAATCGCGCCAATCCAATTCAGCCACTTTTCGTACCTGAATTAATGTTGTGCATCCACGCAAATTTTGCTCCGCCACCTCTTGGACCATCCATCAATCGTAAAACGGCTATGAATTCAGGCAGCCGATACAGCGCTGCCTTGCGAGAAGATATCGTCGGTCGGCTGGCCGAGGCGATGTATCTGAATCGATATTTTCGCCAGAGCAGCAGGCGATCTTTGGAGGGCGATTGTATGTTGGATTAGCGCCTAGTCATCCAACGCCAAAGACGTGCGATTGCCCCCCGGGTCTTAGGCGGCTCTGAATCAACGCCTTTGACTTCTAGCGGTGTAGGCGTATTGCCGAACTGCACCGCTTTCGCGGCACGATCACGGGCGCGACCGGCGGCTACTTGCTCGTCTGTCCAGTCTCCCGCCCAAACAACTCGACCATTTCGGATGATGTAATGAGACCGGCACTGATGGCTCCAATTGCCGATCGACGGATGCACCGTAATTGCGGCGCCATTATAGGTGAACCTCCAATCTGTTGGACTGAGCGGTGTCACGATTTCGTGGCCACAGCCGCAACAGCAAAGATGCGCCATAGTGTCGAACTCTAACGAAATGTAGAGAATGCCCGCCGACAGCTTTCCCGGTATTTCGCCGACGAATTGGTGCTTTAGCATCGAAATTGCTTTCATGCAGCGTCCTCATTCAGCAAATGATTGCCGTCGATTGAAAGCGCCGAAAAATGCTCGCCTTCAAGATCTACATAGAAGCCGAAAAGCTTCTTAAATTTCATGACAGCCATGGCGGCGTTCAACATGTTAAGATCAGCAATCTGGATATTGCGCGCATAAAGATTGTTCTCATTAGCTGAGTGCAATGGGATTCGCTTTTTGTCGCGAACATGAGCACGCATCGCTGGTGTACTAGTCGTTACACGGATCATGCCGATGAGTCCGTCATCTGCAAACTGAACTCCCATACCTACATCGATAAAGGGAATGCCGGCATCTTCCAGCGTCTCAATGATAAGCTGCTTTGCATCGCCGTTGTCGATGCAAACGAATACAAAATCGGCATCGCGCAAACACGCCACGTTTGACGCATCAATATGCGCGGCATTTGCAACAATCCCCCGATGCATGCGGCTATAGATGCCTTTGTAATAATCGACTTTCGGTTCGCGCCGTCGGAGGTCTTCAATTCCAGGCGCGCCTGGTGCACGAAAGGCATTGTGCTGACCAAATATGTCGCCGTCATGGAGTTGGATTTGACTGACAGGGGTTTTGGCGATCGCATCCAGAACATAAGCGCCGGTACCTCCAAGGCCCACAATATGAATGCTGTGGAGCTGGAGTTTCTGCGTTATTGCGCCAATCCCAGCGCGAGTCGATGCTGTGTCCATGTACATGAAGGGCGATGTCTCATCCGTGTTCTCAACTACCCGGAACGTCCGGGCTGTGACGGATGAGTCTATCTGCGCAGCCTGGCTCGACAAAATCGCTTCATAAGTTGTCACCTTCTCATAGAAGTCAGCATAATAGCCGATCTTTGGCTTGCTTGAGAAAGAATGCGTGATGACCAATCCGCCACCCAGACGGCGCTTCGAAGCCTGATGCATGATCTTGGTCAGGGGCTTCCCTTGATGATCGCAAGGCTGCTCACCATCGAACATCATAATATGTGTATGCGGCTGAACAGTCCTGTCACCGGAAAGACTCAGCTCCGAAACAAGTCGGCCACGCTTTACACTCCGATCGCTGGAGACGTAAGGCACATTGTCGACGACCAAGTGTCCCGCAATGACCGAGAGTTCGTATCCGTCCTCGATGAGGCGCTGAAGATCCGGACTATGATTTATCAGTTGCTGTAACATTGAAGACCATTCCTGCGATAATCGACACACACTGATCTTCGATCAGCGAGCCTTCGGGCATATCCGCTGGGCCCTTGCGGTACGTGATGGTGAAGCAGATCTGTTCGCCTTCCGGCGGTGTCTCAAAGGCGAGCGCGATCAAATCTTCGAAGCAAAGCCCTTGAGGTTCGACCGACTTCCGCCGCCCATTGACGATAATGATAATTTTCTTTGGCGGGCGCTTTTTCTTGTAGAACCTCTCAAGTCCCGGATCGCTGAGGTTAATAATCGTGTCCGGCTCGATAAGATCGTCCTCTTCACCTCCGCGGCGTTCTCTCCACAGCTCGAAAGCTTCGAGATCAATACGGCCAATCTCAGCGATCTTAAGACCGGTAATCAGTTTGGTGCCCCATTCGTACCGCTCCCCCTCGATCGCCAGCCGGTGGGATTCTGCACTGGCGAAGATGATGAACTTTTCAACACCGCGCGTGCGGAGGTCCACAGCTTCATCCAGCTGAATCTCTTCAAAGCCGCCGCCACGCAATACGAGAAAGACGAGATGTTCATCCGCAGGCGTAACGCCTTTTTCCGCAATAATTTGGCGCCCAACCAAGACCGGGTCGTCAACACGATAACGTTCAAAGTCATCACTGTCGGGTCCGGCAATCTTAATTGCGTAGGGACCGTTTTGTCGCGGAGCACGACCGTCACGGACGCACGCCTCGATATCTTCTGCATCAATAGGCGCCATGGCGCGCTCCTTTTTTCTTAACGAGTTGCGTTAAGATTAATCTTCCCATTCTCAGGACAAGTCAACCTTTTTCATAACGCATTAGGTAAAGAAAAAAGAGTTTGACTTGGGCGGCAAATCTTCTTAACGATTTGCGTTACGAAAAGATTCGGAACAGGCGGCCGCGTCGGCGGGCGATCGGCGTGGAATGCAATGTGGATTTGAGGATCAGCGTCTGCGCGCGCTGTGCAACAGCGCAAAGCGTCTCCAAGAGACGTTCGGGGATCGTCTTGCTCTCCATGTGCAGCGCATTCTTTGGTCGCTCGATGCGGCGCCAAATCTGGCTGACCTTTCAGCCTCTCCTCCTGTATCGCGGCGTCGGGTCGATAAGGGATCACCATCAACATTCGCTGTTGGTCCTAATGGCCCAGGCAGAATCTATTTTCGGGCCGACATGGAGCCCGAACCGCAAACATTGTCGGAGATAGAGCGGATCAAAATATACGACATAGAGGGGACGAAATAATGGCCACAAAAAATACGGAATTCCTCCCCGACTACGATCAGGAGCATGCAGGAGCATATCTGAGCTGGGTCTTGGAGGCGCGTGGTATAAAGAAGGTAGACTTCGCTCGTCGTTGTGGCCGTACGTCTAAGACAATCAGTGAGATTATTGCGGGCAAAGCCCCAATCTCACCCGAAACGGCCCTCCAGTTTGAGCGTGTGCTTGGGGATAGTGCGGGATATTGGTTACAGTTAGATGCGCGCTTTCAACTTCAACAAGCTAGGGCCAAAGAACGAATAAAGAGCGTTTCCGCGGCGGCTATGGCATGGGCGCGTGAGTTCCCAATCGCTGAAATGGTGAAGGCCAAATTCCTGCCCTCTAAACCAAAAGAAGCGGACTTGGTTGACACGATGCTTCGCTTCTTTGGTGTCAGCAGCATCAATGCGTTCAGGGAGTTTTGGGAGGTGAGGGTTAGCCCCGCACGTTTCAAGCAACACAACCACCATGAAATTGACCAATATGCAGTTGCGGCCTGGCTGAGACAGGGAGAGATACTCGCGGACCAGATAGACACAGCGCCCTATGACGAAGGTAACTTCAGGGTGCAGCTAGATGAGATTCGTGCACTGACAAGGCGCCCCTGGCAGGCGATTGAATATGAGCTAGTCGATCTTTGCGCAAAGGCAGGCGTTGCGCTCGCCCTTGTTCCAAGTCTGAAAAATACCGGATTAAGGGGAGCGGCCTTCTGGGCGCACAAAGACAAGGCTGTAATCGTTCTAAGTGATCGGGGAAAATATGAGGAGCGCTTTTGGTTCGCTTTCTTCCACGAGGCCGCTCATATCCTACTTCATAGCAAGAAATCGATATTCATAGACCAAGACAAGACGGGCACAGAAGATCGGGACATAGAACGCGAAGCAGATGCGTATTCAGCCGAATTTCTTGTGCCGGAGAATGCAATATCATCCTTTAGAGAAATGTATGGTGAATACGCTAACGATCTAGAACAAGAAGAATTGGAGGATTTCGCAGAGGAGATAGGGATTTCACCCGGCCTTCTGCTTGAACGATTGCAGCATGAGGATCTTATTGTTCGCAATTCGGCGCACAATAAAACATTGAAGCGTAAGGCTCAGTTTGACTGCGAATAGGAGGAGGCTCCGATTTCTGTGGGTTTCTTAACATCGCAACGGAGAAGTCTCACGGAATAGGCTGTGTTGGAGAAACATATGTTCAAGTTCGTCCATACTGCCGATGTCCATCTGGATTCGCCGCTGAAGTCTCTGTCTCTCAGAGATCCAGAGGCAGGCGAAGTAATAGCTAACGCGACACGTCAGAGTTTTTCAGGAATTATAGATCTTTGCCTTGAGGAAGGTGCTGACGCACTTCTGATCGCCGGCGATCTATATGATGGCGATATGAATAGCGTAAAGACCGCAGGTTTCTTTGCCGCTGAAATGCGGCGTTTGAATGAAGGTGGTGTGCAGGTCTTTATCGTCAAAGGTAATCACGACGCCGAATCGAAGGTTACGCGACATCTCGTTTTGCCGGAGAATGTTCATATCTTCTCAGCAAGAGGCGAGACCGTAGACCTGCAAAACTATGGGATCGCCATCCATGGCTTAAGTTTCAAAAATATATCTGCGCCTGATAGCCTGCTGCCGATGTATCCTGCGCCCATGGCTGAACGGATTAACATCGGCCTGCTACACACCAGTCTGGCGGGCTACGCAGAGCATGACTCATATTCGCCCTGTAGCGTTCAAAACCTGATCGACTTTGGGTACGACTATTGGGCGCTTGGGCATATCCACAAGCGCACAGTTCATCACCAAAGTGCGCCGGTTATCGTTATGCCGGGCATCCCACAAGGTCGCAGCATTAAAGAGAGTGGCCCAAAGTCGGTAACGATAGGCTTCGTCCATGACAATGGTCAGATCGATATCGAAGAACGACCAGTCCAGGTCGCACAATTCGAGCGGATTGAGGTCGATGTATCAGGTCTGTCGGACATGCGTGACCTCGTTGAGTGCTTGGATATTGCCCTCGGAGAAGCAGTGCCCAGAATTGAGTGTGGCTTACTTGTCGCCAGGCTCAATCTGGTAGGCAGTACGCCCCTCGCGCCTCGCCTTGAACGTGACCTCGATCTTGTACTCGAAGAAGCTCGGCAGGCAGCAGCGCGCGCAGGAAAAGCATTTGTCGAACTGGTTGAGTTAGATGTTTCGAATGAAAGTCAGGGCCGCCAAAGCACCCTTCCCATAGACGAATTGGCTTCGCTAATGAAGGTTGATGAGCTGCAAGCGACAAAGGAACAATTAAGACAGATCCTCGACCCCCTAACGTCCAAACTTCCCTTGGAAGTTCGCAATGCTTTGGCCCCCTCCGGCACGATAGAAGGCGAGATGCTCAATGAATGGGCCCGAAGGGGTATGCAGAAGGTCATCGCAAGACTGGTGATCGACGATAGAGAATCCCAATGAGATTTCGCCAGATTAATCTTGATCGCTATGGCATCTTCACGGATCGCACGATTGATCTTGGCGAAAGAAAAGCAGCGGGCGACATGCACATTGTGTACGGCCCGAATGAGGCTGGTAAATCGACGTTTCGTTCAGCATGTCTGGACTTCCTGTTCGGTTTCGGTCGGACAACTCAGTATGATTTCTTACACCCGGTCGATGTACTACAAATTGGTGCACGGGTTGAATTTGGCGGCACAACTTTCGAGGCACGACGTCATAAGCGCTCGAAAAATGATTTTTGCGACTTCTCCAATGAGCCGATCAGCGACGCGCAATTGAAAAGCGCTTTGGGTGGCGTGACTCGCGATGGCTACGTGCAAATGTTCTCACTTGATGAACATTCGTTGGTGGCTGGCGGCGATAGCATCTTGAGTAGCAAAGGAGATCTGGGGGCGCTTCTGTTCTCGGCGGCGTCAGGACTCACCGCGCTATCCTCTGCCATCGACGATATCGAGAACGAGGCAAATAGTTTCTATAAGATACCCGGACGAAAATACCGGCTAAATGATCTGCTAGCTGAGCTGAAACAGCTAGATACAGGCATCAAGGACATTGATGTCAAAGCAAGTGCTTATGAAAAATTGCGACGGACGGCTATGCAAGCCGATAGCGCGTACAAGGAAGCAGAAGCCGAACGCAATGAGATGAACAGGCGACAAGTGTTCCTCAAGCGATTGTTTGAGGCGCTTCCACTTTGGCGCGACCTGACAGACATCCTTGCCGAGCTCGAAGTCTCAGATGTTCCGTCTGGTATGCCGGATGAGTGGATTGATGAAATTGAGCGCTTAAAGATTGACAATTCGACTGAGGAAAGCCGTCACCGGGACGCCGTCGAGACAATTAGTGCTGCTGAAGCGGAACTCTCAAAGCTCGTCGTTAATGAAACGGTTTTGGAGTCTGCGACGAAAATTAACCTGCTTCGAGAGACCCAATTAGAGGGGCGTTACAAAGATGCCGCCGATATTGATAAGCGCAAAAGTGAAATCCGGATCCTGAATGATCAAATATCAAAACTCTTATCTTCTTTAGGCACCGACCCAGAAACTGACCCTAATTCATTATTGCTGACCGCCCCCGTTGCCGCCCGTCTTCGTGCTTTACTAGACGACCGGGGAGCGATCCTTGCTGACGAGGCGTCGGCTCATCAGGAGCTGTCAGACGCCACTCGTGATGAAAACCAAGCGCAAGAAGAACTCGACGCGTTATCCGAATTTCCGGACATGACTTCGCTCAAACAGGTTTTGGAGGCAAACCGAACTGCTTGTGACGATCGAAGTCTTCAGCTTGCCAAAACAACGCTCGCCGCCGCGAAAGCGAAGGCTGAAGAAAGGCTCAGCGGTTTATCGCCTTGGGCTGGAACTTGCGACGACTTGAAGGGGCAACGAACCGTAGCGGCGGAGGATATTGAGACTTTGCGGGATGGAGAATCAGGTCTCCAAAATCGAAAGGTTCTCAATGATCAGGAAATTACACGGCTTACGGACGAAATTCGCAGACTAACTGCCGAGACAACGGCAGCGGTGTCTGAGTCAGGGATTGTTGACGATCGACGTGTGCAGGAGGCCCTGCAGAATCGCGAAGATGCTTGGCGCGCGCATCTTTCAGAATTGGAAGACAAGAAACCTCTGGACGCGGAGAACTGTCTTTCAACAGCGAACGAATTTCGGTCGCGTGTCTTAGAAACAGATACGCTTCATGCGAGGCAATTGGCTCAGGCAGGCGATATCGCGGATCTTCGACAATCAACCCGGCGCCTGGCTGTCGCAAAATCTGACCTCGAAGCCGCGGAACAAACTCAGCACGCGCTCATTCAAGAAAAAGAAGCACTAGACGGACGAAGAACAATCTTGCTTGCTTCCCTCAAATTAGCTGCGTCGCTGACTTTGGCTGAGCTTGAGAGGTGGCTGGAGCTTCGGAAAGCTGCGTTGGAAGCGATTTCAGAGCAAGAAGAGACCACCTTTAATGTACAGAGAGAAACTGAGGCGAAAACCGTCGCCTTGGCTGCAATTCGCGACAGAGCCATCACTTGTGGCCTAGAGGCGGCGGATAATGAAGATGACCTGCTCGCAATGTGCGATTCTGCGATCAGTGCTTGGCAAGCTGCCGTTTCGAACAAGCAAACAGCATTGGACAATCTCAAACGATCTCGACAAATCAAACAACGCCGTGAAGAACAAGCAAATCGTTCGAAGCTAGCTGCTGACAAGTGGCGGGAAGACTGGAAATCTACAGTCAATTCCATTTGGATTGGCGGGCGTGCCGGCGAGTCTGATCCAGACAGCGTCAAAGCTATACTTCAGGTGCTGGAAGATCTGTCGAGCCATATAGGAGAAGTTCAGCGCCTGGAGGAACGAGTGCTCGGAATGGAGTCCAACAAGGCGGCATACCGCGATGAAGTGCGCAGAATCGCCAGTGCATGCAGCATGGAGTTTGACGATGATGAACCCCTTAAGGCAGCCGATGCGCTAAGGGCTGCTCTATCAGATGCCCAAAATGCTATCGCGGAACGAAAACCTGTTGAGAGAGAGATTGGCCGAGGCAAGCGAGCCGAAGAAGGTGCCAAAGTCGCTCTAGCGCGTATAAAAAATGAACTTTCGCCTATGGAGTCTTTTTTCGGTGCTGAGGGTGTTTCAGGAGTTGCTTCCGCAGTCAAAGCGTCAATAAAAAAACAAGAACTTGAACGACAGACGAGCGAGCTGAAAACGCAAATCACTCGCGCGGTATCGGTGGCAACTTTTGAAGTTGCTCTAGCCGCCCTTGAAGAGAATGCGTCATCAACAGAGGCGATTGAGACGTTAGAAAGAGAGCACAACGCTCTAGAAGCATCATCCGAAGATCGCAACTCCGAAGT
The DNA here is from genome assembly GCA_002715765.1 of Rhodobiaceae bacterium. Lineage (GTDB taxonomy): Bacteria > Pseudomonadota > Alphaproteobacteria > Parvibaculales > Parvibaculaceae > Mf105b01. Next base: position 88,606 of record PAZY01000042.1, read on the forward strand.
CAGTAGACTCTATCATGAGTGGAAGACAGCTGAAGCCGCTTTTCAATCGGTGGGACAAGATGGTGACGTCGCGAGGATGGTCGAGCAACGTGAATCGCTCTTGCTTCAGATTGAACAGGAAACAGTTGCCCATCTTCAAGCGGTGGCTGGTGTTCACGCCGCGAGGCGAGCCCTCCAAACCTTTAGGGAAACCCATCGGAGCGCCCTAATGACGGAAGCAAGCAACGCTTTTGTCGCCATCACGGAGGGAGGCTTCAAAGGTCTTTATGCTGCTCCTGGAAAGGACGGTGAAATCCTCGTCGGTTCTAGAGGCGAAGGAAAGGACCTTGCAGCTGATGATATGTCCAGGGGCACCCGGTTCCAACTTTACTTGGCATTGCGCATTGCAGGGCACTCCGCATTTGCTGCCAATCGCCCACCTTTGCCCTTCTTTGCGGACGATATTTTGGAACCATTCGACGATGACCGGGCGGCTCAAACTTTTAGGTTGATGGCTGAGATGTCAAAGCACGGCCAGGTGATCTACTTAACTCATCACAAGCACCTTCTTGATGTCGCGAAATATGCATGCGGTGAGGCGCTGACAGTTCACACCTTGCCCAAACCTCGATCAAGTCTGGCCGAAGTACAGACCTCAAATGTACGTAGCCATGATGTCTCCCCATAAGAAGTCATCGGTTTCCTACGTTTGAACAAATAGGGGAATTTCGCCGCGTTTGGTGCATTATCACTAAGATGAAACATCGATACTGATCTCGTCGTGCTTGCCTCGTGCAAGTCGCGCCCTGACGCGCAATGACCGCGATCTGCGATCCTCGAGCTCCCTTTCCAACCGTTCAAATACGGGCCAGTAGACGTCGCCATATCTGTCGATCAGTTGCGCGACGACATTCAGGCCGTCTTCGATCTCCTCTTCAGATATGGTGCGACGCGAAGGCATGATCGGCAGTTGCGGTTGATTAGCTCGCTGTCGGTCGCGGACGCGACCAGACGAGATCCGCCTTGCCGTCCTGCTCGAACAACGCCGCCCAGATCGGTTCGACAAAGCTTGGATCGTCCAGAAAGACCTTGAGATAGGGGCGCGGGCTCTGGCCTTCGGACATCTTCCGATGTGCAAAGCCAAGATCGCATTGTCCGGTCTTCACAAAGAAGTCCGGGGATTTTTCATTCTTCTTGTTGCCGTTCGGAACGATGCGAACTTTGCGCGCCATGCTCAAGGTCGAGATGGTGCCTTCATATCCTTCGTGGGTGAGACGAAACTGACCGATGGTCGCCATGGTTATGTACTCCTCTGCTACTTTGATGAGTTGGGATGAGAGCCGCGCGCCTTGCGAGCTTTTTTGAAGCCGCTGTCGCTCGCAAGGAACGCTTCGAGCATGGACGGGATCAGCACCGCCACGGATGCTTTTTCCTTGTACGTCTCTTCATAAATCTGCGCGTACAGCTCCAGGTCCGCGTTGACGTCAGGATCGACGGCAATGGTCAGCTTGACGGGCGTCGTGTCGGGCAAGGGTCCGATCTTGAGAGTGGTGGCGCTCATACGTTCAATCTCCGTAGGGCTTCAATACGATGTCCTTGTTGACGATCACGCGCAGCCGATAGCCGGGCCGCACCGTGATCGTTGGTTGGACATTCAATTGCTTGGTGATGATTTGCTGGCCCGCCTGGTTGATCGTGCGCTGGCCGCCGTCGCGAAGGGCTTCAAGAATTTCGTCATCATTGCTGTCGCGGCCGAGTTCGGCGCTGACGGAAAGTACCGATGACAGGATGGCAGCCTGGAACAGGCGCCAAGCGTGATAATCGACCCGGTCTTCGAGGCCGGCGTAACCGGCCATGTCGACGCCCGGCAGGTTGTCGATCACGATTGAAGAGCCGTCCGGCATGATGATGCGCGACCAGACGACGAGCGCGCGGGACTGGCCATAGGCGATGACGCTGTCATACCGGCCTATCAGTCGCGAGCCTTGGGGGATGAGCAAGTGCGCGCCCGTCGGCGTGTCGTAAACATTCTCCGTGACCTGCGCGATGACCTGACCGGGAAGATCAGAATTCAGCCCCGTCACCAGGCTCGCGGGAATGATCGTTCCGGCCATGACCTGATAGGGCGAGATGGGCGCTTGCAGGCGATGCGGGTTGTAGATCCCGTCATCGACCTCGGCGCCGAGAAAGCCTTCCTTGCGCTGCTGGAAATTCGGATCGAGCGGGTCCGCGAATCCTGTCGAAGCTGTCCTGTCCTCGACGCCCGGACTGATGACGGACGCAAGCTGGTCGAGCCTTGTGGGCGCGCCGCCGTCGCCTGCCGCCAATACCCGTCCGCCCTGCGCGCTGTTGTTGATGAAGAAGAGGTCAGACGTCCGCGCGTCATCTGCGGCGCTGGGGCCCCCGCTTGCTGGTCCTGTGCTCGCCACGCGCGCCGGTTGGTATCTGAAGGGGTTTTCCGGCGCGTCTTCGATCCGCGGCGCGCCAATCATGGCGGCGCCAAGATCACCCGGCAGCGGCGGGCCGAGCCTTGACGGCATGTCGCCATAACTCTCGGGCAAAGACGCAAAGGCGTCGGGCATGGGTTTGTGCCGCGTATTGTAGAGTTCCGTGTGCGCCTCTTGAGCGCGATCCGGCGTGCGCAACGCCATTGCGGCGGCGCCCAGGATCAGGAGGGCGGCGACCGACGACGCCCCGATCAGGACACGCTTGTTAAAGCGCTTGACCGGCCGGGGCTTGGCGCGGATCGCCAGGCTGTCGTCTTGTTCAACCGCGCTCATAGGCCCGCCATCCAATTTCTGGGAGCGGCGGTGCGTTCGATCCGAACCACCTCCTGATCGTCTTCTCCGAGGCGCAGTTTGGCGACCGCAAACAGGCGGTCGATGATATAGTAAGAGCCATTGATCCTGTAATTGACGAGCTGACTGTCGCCGTTGCGCCCGACGACGAAGAGCGGCGGCGCTTCGCCCTGGTCGAGCCGTGACGGAAACTGAATGTAGACTTTTCGGCCGTCATCGAAAGCGCGCAATGGACGCCAGTGGGGTTCGTCACCTTTGATCTCATAACGGAAATTGATGCGATCAAGACTGAGGCCGCGATCAATGACAGTGCGCCCCTGCGCCTGCCGACGGGCGGCGTTGCCGCGCGCCGTCACCAGCTCTTCATGCGGATAACGCCAGGACACCGCCGCCATATAGGTTTCGCGGTAGGACGTCATTTCAATGTGGTAGGTCCGTTTTGATGTGGTGATGATGAGGTTGGTCTTGAGACCGGAGGCGATTGGCTTCACCAGAATGTGCGTCTGACTGGCGTCGCCGGAGCCTGAGACCGTATCGCCTAAGACCCAGCGCACGGTGTCGCCGGCGGAAACCGACATCAGCTCCTCGCCTGGCTGAAGGGCTATGTCTGTCACCTGCTCCGGGGCGGTATAGACCTGATAGAGCGCGCCAATCGTATAGGGATAAATCTGGATGGCGTTGATGAAGCTTGTCGCGTCGGGTTCAACGGCGGCGCTCCGGTTCGCCTCGTCAATGGCTTCATAGGGTTTCAACTCCGGAACCGCCGCTATTGGCGATTCCGTCAGCGGTTTGAGTTGTCCGGCCATCGCGAGCGGCTCGATCCTTTCGATGATGAGAGGTTCCCCGTTCGGATCGTCCGCCAGATAGACGGCCTCCATGAACTCGGCGTCATCAAGAACGAAGTTGTCGTGGGGATTGGTGGAAGCGCAGGCGCCCAATGAGACGAGCGCGCCGATTATTACGAGAGTGCGGATCATTGATTGCCTCCTTGAGTGAGATCTTTTGACCAGTTGATGCCGTGGACGTAGAGCCCGAGCGGATTGCGATGCAGGGTTTCTTCGTCACGAGGCGGATCGAAGACGATGGCGAGAACGCCGGTATAGGTCGCCGATGACACCTGAACGCCCGACCGAAATGTCGTTTCGCGCCAACGCAGATCGAAACTGTCTTGAGAAGACCGCACGATGCTTTGGATTTCTACGGACACTGAGCGTTTGCCGACCTCTGCGAATGGATCGTTCTCGCGGGCGTAATCGTTGAGGGTGAGCGCCGCCTGATCGGTCGTGAAGGCGTAGGCTTTCAACCAGTTCTCGCGCACGACGATGGGGTCGATCGACACCGACCGCACCTGTTTGACAAATTCCGCGAGCTGGTAAGCGATCTGAGCGTCGGTCGGCTTATAATCGGCGACCGCCGATTGCACGGTGCGGACGCGGCCGTCTGTTTCGAGTTCGACGACATAGGGCGTGATGATGCTTTGTGTGGACCGCCAGATGAATGCGCCTGACATGACAAAGGCGAGCGCCAAGGCGACGAGCGCAGTCAGGCGCCAGTTCTCCGCCTGCACGCGCGCCGATCCGATCCGGTCATCCCAGACCTGCGCGGCGCGCTGATAAGGCGTGACGGCTTCCGGCGTGGTTCCATATTTTTGCTGTTGTCTTTTCCAGAACATCGATCAGTCCTCATCCTGTTTGAGACGCGGACCGTCGCCCGACCCGCCGCGATCGCCGTCACGCAAGGCCGATGCGGCTGCGAGGCTTGCGTCTCTCTGCAATTGCTGTCGTTGAACCTGCCGCGCCCAATTCGGCGCTCCGCCCGTGGCGGCCGGGGCGGCGGCGACGTCGCCCAACGTTCCGCCTGTGGCGCTGAAAGCTGTGCGGCCTCCGCTTTCGAAGCTCCGCTTTACAGGCGCAACGGCCCGCGACGCTGCCGAGCGAGCGCCGCTTGCGAAACTCCTCGCGCCAGCCTCCACCATCGCGCCGACGCCGGCGGCGGTTGCACGCCATCCGTTTGCGCCGGAGGCGGCCTTGCCGAGGGAAAAGGAAGTCGCGGCGCCGCCGCTAAGAGATGCGCCCGCTTTGATGGCGCCGCCTGTTGCCGCTGCGCCTGCGCGCATAGAGCCGCCCGCGAGCGCGCCTCCGGCAATAGCGCCCGCTCCAACGCCTGCGGCGGTTCCGACGACGGCGCCAGCGCCGAGTTGCGGGGCGCCTGAAACAAGGCCGGCGGCGATTCCAGGGCCGAAGATTCCAAGCGCGACGAGTGCGAGCGACGCCAGAATGACGGTGGCGGCGTCTTCCAGGGTCACGTCTCCGGGCGTGATTTCCGCCGTGACAGATCCAAAGAGAGTGGAGCCGATGCCGACAATCACCGCCAGCACCATCAGTTTGACCCCGGATGAGATGACATTCCCGAGAACGCGCTCAGCGAGGAATGAGGTCTTGTTCCAAAGTGCAAAGGGAATGAGGACGAAGCCAGCAAGCGTTGTCAGCTTGAACTCGGTGACCGTGACGAAGAGCTGGATCGCCAGAAAGAAGAACGCGAAGAGCGTGATGAGCCAGGCGAGAAACAGAATGGCGATGGTGACGAAGTTGACGAAGAAACCGACGGGGCCTGTCAGATCGCCGATCTCTTCAAGCAAGGGGTGCCCGGCAGTGAATCCGGTATCGGCGACGAAACCGGGACGCAACAGATCGGCGGCCGTGATGGTCGAGCCGGACGCATTCAGACCGAGCTGCGCGAAGCTCTCGAAGATGACATTGGCGAGAAAGGCGAAATTGTTGAGGATGAGGGCGAAGAAGCCGACATAGAGAACCTTCTTGACGAAGGTTCCGATGATGTTGTTTTCCGGCCCCATCGCCCAGAAGACCCCGGCGAGGACGACATCGATGCCGATCAGGAACGCCGTCAGATAGGCGACGTCGGGACCAAGCAACCCGAAACCTGAATCGATATAGGTCGAAAAGGTCGCCAGAAACCGATCGATGATGCCGAGGTCTTCCATCGCTCTCCCCTGTCAGCGCGTGTAGGCGCTGGCTCCCCCAACAAAACGGGCGAGCTTTTCGCGGCCCTCTCGCTCGATCTGAAGATCGCGGGCGCGCGCCAGCGCGTCGGCGCGATATTGCGCCGCCATCATTTCCTGCATCTGCATGGTCTGTTTGACGCCGAGCGCGGCGATCTGATTACCGGTCTGCGAAACCGAAAGATTGCCTTCAGCGATCGCCGTTTCCGCCAGCATTGCGTCGAGGGATGACGTGTCCGCCTTAAGCGTTTGAACGATCTGGGACTGAACCAGGAGCGTGTCGTTAAACGCCGAACGGGCGGACACCCATTGCATTTCCGCAGCGGTCGCCATCTGTGTGCGCGACCATGCGGAATAGTCTTCGGGAAAGTTTTCCTGAAAGAGCCGGTCGGTTTCGCTGACGACGTAGGAGATCGATCGCGCCCGGTCCATCAGGACCGAAATCTCGTTGAGGAGTCGATTGATCTCCGCCTGCGGATTGTATCCGGTACGGACGAGATTGGTCGCCTGGTTGATGAGCATGTCAGCTTCGTTCTGAAGCTGCTTCACCTGATTGTTGATCTGCTCCAATGTGTTCGCTGCTGTGAGGATGTTCTGAGCGAGATTGGAGGGATCGATCACGATGTCTCCGATCCCGAAAATTGCGTGGGCGGGCGGCGCAATGGTCATTGGCGCGGCCGCCAGTAAGAGAGCGGCAATTATTCTGCGGCGCATGGGACATCTCCTTTTGTTGCGGGGGTGGCGGTTATGAGGTCAGCCGCCCAGGCTAGGTCGCGGGCGTGCAGCCAGTGGACGGCGAACTCTTCGGGGTGTGCGCTTTGGACTTCGTCGATGAGCTTGTGATCGGCTTTCGATGACGCGGCGCAGAAAGCGAGACTGACGGGCCCGAGATCCAGATCGAACAGACGGTTTCCCGAGCGCGACTGGAAATAATAGTCCTGCCGCGGACTCGCTTCCGCAATGATTTCGATCTGACGGTCGTTCAATCCGAATGCGCGATAGGTGTCCTGCTGCTGGGGTTCGAGCGCACGGTCATTCGGTAAGAAGATGCGCGACGGACAGCTTTCGATAATCGCCGGCGCGATGGTGCTGCCGGAGATGTCCGATAAGGACTGCGTTGCGAAAATGACCGAGACATTCCGTTTCCGGAGCACTTTGAGCCATTCGCGAATGCGCTCGGAAAAGAGCGGGTTATCGAGAAACACCCAGGCTTCATCCAGAATGAGCAAGGTCGGTCGGCCGTCGAAGCGTGCCTCCAGCCGATGAAAGAGGTAGGTCAGCACAGGCGGCACGAGCGAGGGCTGGTGCATCAGCTCCTCCATCTCGAAGCACTGCCAATCGTTTTGCCCGAGTGTTTCGTCATCGGCGTCGAGCAAGGCGCCGTGGGCGCCCGCGAGCGTGTAGGGCGCAAGCGCCTGTTTGAGCCGGTTGGATTGCAGGAGCACCGACAGGCCGGTCATCGTCCGCTCTGCTTTCGGCGCGGCGCTCAACGATGTGAGCGCCGTCCAGACGGCGTCTTTCACGTCGGGATCGATGGCGACGCCTTCATGGGCGAGCAGACCGGAAACCCATTCCAGCGCCCAGGACCGCTCCGCATCTGTATCGATACGGGCGAGCGGCTGAAAACAAAGCCCCCTGTCTTCACCGAGCGCATAGTGTTCGCCTCCCATGCCGGCGGTGATGGCGCGGGCCGATCCGCCTTTATCAAACAAGAAGACTTGAGCCCCGGCGTAGCGTCGGAACTGAGCTGCAATCAACGCGAGCAGCACCGACTTGCCAGCGCCGGTCGGGCCGACAACCAGCATGTGTCCGACATCGTTCTGGTGGGGCACGAGCCGGAATGGCGTGTTCGAGTTCGCGGTTGCGTAGAGAAGCGGCGGGCCGTTCAAATGAGCATTCTCGACTGGGCCTGCCCAGACGGCTGAAAGCGGCATCATGTGAACGAGATTGAGTGTGTGGATGATCGGCTGACGCACATTGGCGTAGGCGTGACCGGCCAAGCCGCCGAGCCATGCGTCGACGGCGTTGACCGTTTCGCTCATCGCAACAAAACCCCGCCCGTTGATGATCCGCTCCACCTCGCGGATCATTTCGTCAGCGGCGGCCGCATCCCCATCCATGACCGCGACCGATGTCGTCACATAGCCATAGCTGACATGATCCTCCCCGAGCGCCTGGAGCGCCGCATCGGCGTCTGCCGCCTTATTGTCCGCATCCGTATCGACGAGCGCTGATGCTTCATTCGTCATGACCTCTTTGACGATGGCCGAAAGAGATTTTCGTTTGGCGAACCACTGACGCCGGTATCGGCCGAGAACCTTTGTCGCCTCCGATTTGTCCATCGGCAGGAAACGGGTCATCCAGCGATACGGAAATCCGAGGCGATTCAGATCATCGAAAAGGCCCGGCTCGGTTGCGTTCGGAAAGCCCTGCAGGGAGAGGACGCGCAGATGGTCGCCGCCGAGCATCGGTTCCAATCCGCCAACGAGATCGACGCCTCCCAGAACCGCATCAAGATAGGCGGGCGTTTCAGGAGCGCAAACCGGATGGCGTTTGGAGGATAAGCTCGACTGGAGGTAAGTCAGCGTCTCATCGTCTGCCAGAAAACGCGCTTCGGGCACCACAGAGGCGATAAGATCGAGACTGCGGTCGGTTTCGGCGATGAACCGGGCGAGATGATCGAAAGCGGCGAGCCCGGCTTCTTCCGCCGGCTTTTCAACAAACGCATCCTCGATGCGATTGACGCTGTCGGCAGGCGGCAGAAAGGCGAAGGTCAGCGTGTAGCGGCTTTCGAACAGAGCGCCGGCTTCGGTGAAGCGTCCCCTGCGTTCCTCGTCGATCAACCAACCCACCGGATCGCGCCACTGGCTTTCCGGATAGTCCGTCGCCGGTTCGCGAGCCGCCTCGAAATAGAGCGCCCAACCGGAACCGAAACGCTTCAAAGCGTTGTTGATGCGTGAGCAGACGGAAACGAGGCTCGCCGCCGTCGCGCTCTCCAGATCGGGCCCGCGAAACATCGCAGAGCGCTGGAAGCTCCCATCCTTGTTCAGGACGACGCCAGGCGCAATCAGACAGGCCCAAGGCAGAAAGTCTACAAGCCTCTTATTTGACTGCCGGTATTCCTTGAGATTCATCATGCGAGATACCCCTCATGGCGGATGTGGCGCAGAACCACGTCCATAAATTTCGGGTCCCGTTTCGCCATGAAGACGCAGGCGCCATGTGCGATGATCCAGTAGAGGACACCGGCGACCCAGACCTGAAGCCCCAGGCCCAGCGCGGCCGCGATCGTGCCGTTGAGGATGGCGGCGTTGCGGGGCGCGCCGCCCATCAGGATCGGCTCGGTGAGCGCGCGGTGCA